>JAIXWI010000029.1 GCA_027491355.1 Bacteroidota bacterium | reverse complement strand
TTTTGTAGCCCGTAGGGGAATCGAACCCCTCTTACCAGGATGAAAACCTGACGTCCTAACCGATAGACGAACGGGCCATTCGTTTTGGGGAGTGCAAAAATAAAAGAAGTTTTAGAAAGGTCAAACTTTTTTTCTAAAAAAATTAAAGTCTACCTTTGTGAGCGCTAAAAAAATGCTGGTTTTTGTTAAAAGTAGCTGATAATCAGTATAAATTATTCGAAATACATTTAAATAAAAAAATAAAATGAAAGTAGGAATCAATGGATTTGGCAGAATTGGCCGTTTGGTTTTCAGAGCTGCAATGAACAATCCGCAAGTAGAAATTGTTGGAATCAACGATTTAATTGATGTCGATTACATGGCTTACATGTTAAAATACGACTCAACGCATGGTATTTTCAAAGGAGAAATTTCTATTGATGGTGGTCATTTGGTAGTAAATGGTAAAAAAATCAGAGTAACTGCTGAAAAAGATCCTGCAAATTTAAAATGGGATGAAATTGGTGCTGAATACGTGGTAGAATCTACAGGTTTATTCTTAGACCAAGAGAAAGCAGGTTTACATTTAAAAGCTGGTGCAAAAAGAGTCATCATGTCTGCACCTGCCAAAGATGATACCCCAACATTTGTAATGGGTGTAAACCACAACCAATACAATGCAAGCATGACAGTAGTTTCAAATGCTTCATGTACTACCAATTGCTTGGCACCTATTGCCAAAGTATTGAACGATCATTTTGGAATTTTGGAAGGTTTAATGACCACAGTACACGCAGTAACTGCTACTCAAAAAACGGTTGATAGCCCATCGGCTAAAGACTGGAGAGGTGGTAGAGGTGCATACCAAAACATCATCCCTTCATCAACTGGTGCAGCTAAAGCAGTAGGATTGGTAATTCCTGAATTGAAAGGAAAATTAACTGGAATGAGCTTCAGGGTTCCAACTCCAGACGTTTCTGTAGTAGATTTAACATGCAGATTAGAAAAAGGTGCTAGCTATGATGAAATCAAAGCAGCTATGAAAAAAGCATCTGAAAATGAAATGAAAGGTATTTTAGGATACACTGAAGATGAGGTGGTTTCAAACGATTTCTTGGGTGATGCCAGAACTTCAATCTTTGATGCCAAAGCAGGTATTTCATTGAACAATAATTTTGTGAAGGTTGTGAGCTGGTACGATAACGAATGGGGCTACAGCAACAAAGTTGTTGACTTGATTTGTCACATGGATACAGTAAAATAATTTGAAAGCCTCGCAAATGCGGGGCTTTTTTTATTATCATTGCTTTTGTAAAAGCGCCTTGTTTAAAAATGAGCATCAAGCAATATTTCAGAATCAGACATTTGTTTCACCTGCTTAAAAACCTCTTGCTTGATAAGTTCGTGATCAAATCGCATCAAAACTTCAAAGAAAAAACGCTCCTACTCATTAAAACAGAAGCCATAGGCGATTACATTTTATACAGGAATTTTATTGAAGTTGTTAAAAAATCCCACCGATTTGCAGGCTATCGATTGGTATTGATTGGGAACGAGTTGTGGAAAGACATGGCATTGGCTTATGATGCCAAGTTTATTGATGAATTTATTTGGATCAAGCGCAATGCTTTTGTGAAAGATTGGACTTACCGCAAACAAATACTACAGCAAGTCAATCAATTGCAAGTTGAATTTGCCATACAAGCCAATTACTCAAGAGAATTTTTAATTGGAGATTCCTTGATCAATGCCTCGCAGGCAAAATACAGCATTGGTTCAAAAGGAGATCGGCTCAACGAATGGCCAATTTTCAAGGCCATTGCAGATGATTGGTACAGCACTTTGTTAACCGTAAATGATGCAGTTGTATTTGAGTTTGACAAGAACAAGGTGTTTTTTGAAGCAGTGTTAAACGCGTCAATTGACCTGCATTTACCCAGTTTTCCGGTACTTAAAACGCAGGAAACTCGAGAAATTATTTGTTTTCCAGGTGCAGGAGAAGCCATTAAACAGTGGCCTATTTCCAATTTTGCAGCGCTACTGTTACAATTGTATCAACAATACCAATTGCCAATAAGGGTATGTGGTGCTGCCAAAGAATTTGAAATGGGCGAACAAATTAAAAAGGCATTACCAGCTGGCACAGTAAGCAACGATTGTGGCAAAACAAGTTTACCTGAACTCTGTGAAGCCATTGCATCGGCAAGCATATTAATTACCAATGATTCAAGTGCCTTTCACATAGCAGCAGCAGTGAAAACGCCAGTTGTTTGTGTGTTAATGGGCAGGCATTATGGACGATTTGCTCCTTACCCAGCAACTGCAAATTGGATCAAAACCATTTATCCTACCCAATTTTTAAAGCTGTTGCATCACCAACAATTAGAGGTCAAGGCTACTGATTTTGATGCTGTAGTTTCAATTAATGAAATTACAGTTGAAGCGGTATTTGAACAGGTAAATGCATTATTGGTAAAAGCATGAAGGCACTATTGGTAGACAATTTTGATTCTTTTTCATACATACTCAAAGACCTCATTGAGCAATGTGGGGTTGAGGTTGAAGTATTCCGCAATAACATACCCGAGTTGCTTGAAATAGACATTGCAGTTTTTGATTTTTTGGTATTGTCTCCTGGGCCATCCACCCCTGAGCAAGCTGGTTTATTGATGCCTCTTATTAAAAAGCATATTTATAACATACCAGTTTTGGGAATTTGTTTGGGTCACCAAGCTATTGGTCAGTTTTTTGGAGCCGAATTGGTAAAAGCCAAAATGCCCAGACATGGTAAAATAGATACCATTATACAAACAGATGCACAAGTCATGTTCAAAGGTTGTGCGCCCAGTTTTAATGTAACCAGGTACCATTCTTTGGTGCTTCAACATATACCTGAAGTGCTAGCCATTACAGCCATATGCAACAAAGAGGTGATGGCTATGAAACACCAAACTTTGCCAGTGTGGGGATTGCAATTCCATCCTGAAAGTTGCGCCACTGAAAATGGAAAGCAAATGGTGTTAAACTTCCTGTCAATGGTAAAAAATATTGCCCCTAACAAAATTTAAGTATATTTGAGTAGATTTTCTTGAAATGGAATACCAGCTAAAGAAGGAAGACAAGTTTAAATACATAGACGAAGGACAAGGAGAAGTGCTTTTGCTTTTGCATGGCTTGTTTGGTGCATTGAGCAATTGGCAAGATGTGTTGAGCCATTTCAGTAAAAATTACCGGGTGGTGATTCCGCTCATGCCTATTTTTGAAATGAATATTTTAAAGCTGAGTGTGGAAGGATTGTCGAACCATATCCACGAATTTGTAGAATACAAAGGCTTTCAAAAAGTAAATTTATTGGGCAATTCATTGGGTGGACATGTGGCTTTGGTTTACGTTAAAAAACATCCTGAAAGAGTCAATTCTTTATTGTTAACGGGTAGTTCTGGTTTGTACGAAAGTGCTTTTGGTGCAAGCTATCCAAGAAAAGGTGACAAAGCTTATTTGAAAGAACGTGTAAGCCTTACTTTTTATGACCCTGCTTCAACCACTGATGAATTGGTGGATGAAGTATACGATACCATACAAGACAAAGGCAAATTACTTAGAATATTAACCATGGCAAAGTCTGCAATCAGACACAACATGCGCAAAGATTTGCCTAATTTTCATGTGCCAACTTGCTTGATTTGGGGCAAACAAGATACCATTACACCCCCTGAAGTTTGTGATGAATTTCATGAATTGATGCCTGATGCTGAGAAGCATTTTATTGATTGTTGTGGACACGCACCAATGATGGAAAAACCTCAAGAATTCAATCAAATTGCCGATCATTTTTACAAGAGAATATTACATACTTGATGTTTGCAGGACAGCTTGTTTCTACCGATATATTCCCCATTTCACATACCGCCTCTTTGGAGTCGGTTCAAGCAATATTTTTAGATTCGAACCATTCGCTTTTGCCAATTGTAGATCAACAAAAAGCAATGGGTTGGATTTCGGGTCAACAAGTGTTGCAGGCTTTCAATTTAGCTGAACCAGCCAGTAGTTTGTGTTTGCCCAGAGATCCTAAAATGGAGGTAAAAGAAGATACCCATTTGTTTGAATTGGTTAGGCTGTTTGCCGAGAACAATGCCAGTCAATTAATGGTAATTGATGCCAATGACCATTACAAAGGTATTGTGACTGCTGCAAATTTAGGTATGCAATGGCAGGTTCAAACTTATTTAAAAAAACCAGGCGGTATTGTGGTGCTTGAAATGGAATGGATTCAATATTCGTTAGCAGAAATTTCAAGAATAGCAGAAAGCAATGATGTGAAAATTATTCAAGTTATGCTGCAGAACAAATCTGAGGAAAGTGCTGTAGTTCGTGTAGCGTTGAAATTAGACAGATACGAATTGGGTGGCTTGATGGCTTCATTTGAAAGATATGGGTACCAAGTGTCGTATAAATTTGCTGGAACCTATGACAATGAAGCTTTTGATGACAGGTACAAGTGGCTCATGAAAATAATAGCAGAGTAAAATGAACTTAGGGATTTTCGGAAAAAACTTAAAAGAAGAGGGCATTCAAGACCTTGAACGCTTTTTTAAATACATTGAACAGGCGGGTCATACTTGTATCATTTACAAGAAATTCTTCGATGATTGTATCCGTATGGGCTTGGTTTTACCTAACGCTTCGCAGGTTTTTGCCAACTACGAAAGCTATATTGGTTTTGAAGTCGATGTCATGATTAGCATTGGCGGAGATGGCACCATTTTAGAAACCCTTGAGTATATCAGAGAAAAAGGAACCCCAGTTATAGGCATCAACCGAGGTAGATTGGGCTTTTTAGCCAGTGTACAAGTTGAAGATGCAGTTGCTATGTTAAAAGAAATTGAAAAGGGTCATTTTTCTATCGATTCTAGAACAGTTTTGCAACTTGAAAGTGACAAACAAATGTTTGGAGGCGTTAATTATGCCTTGAACGATTTTGTCATTCATAAAAAAGATTCTTCGAGCATGATTACCATACATGCTTTTGTAAATGGTGAATACCTGAATTCATATTGGAGTGATGGACTCATCATTTCAACCCCAACGGGTTCTACGGGTTATAACTTGAGTTGTGGGGGGCCAATTTTGTACCCAACTTCTGAAAGTTTTGTAATTACCCCAATTGCGCCTCATAACCTGAATGTAAGGCCTATCATTATTTCTGATGAAAACATCATTTCATTTGAAGTAGAAGGAAGAAGCCCAAGTTTCTTGGCAACCCTTGATGCTAGGTCTGAATCTATTGACAACAAAACACAATTGGCAATTCGTAAAGCCAATTTTGAATTCAAATTGATCCGTTTAAACAATGAGGATTACCTTAGAACCCTCAGAGAAAAGCTCATGTGGGGCATAGACAACCGCAATTTTAAAAACTAATTTTAGGTGTCATTTTTGAGTGCTCAGTTCAATTGATTTGGGCAGACTGCTTAAAACTGCATAAACTACTTTGTAGTTCAACGAATTTGTATATTTTTGCGAGTATGCGCTTGATAAAATTGCTATTAGTTATTTTTTGTTGCAGCTCAATGATGCAGCCTGTATCCGCTCAACAAGTAGAAATCGGATTGATGCTGGGTGGTTCAAACTACAGCGGAGATTTGTCGAATGAATATTTGGTACCCAAAGAAACGCATTTTAGTGCTTCTTTGTTTGGAAGGTACAATATTAACAAACGCTGGGCCGTTAAAGGTTTCATGGGTTATGGACAAATTTCAGGAGATGATAAAAATTTCGGCAGCTACAGAAACCTTGTTCGTAATTTGAATTTTACTAGTGACATTTATGAATTCTCTGTGCACGGTGAATACAATTTCAGAAAAAACAACATCAACAGCATCTCAGCGAGGCCATTCTTACCTTATGCTTTTGGCGGCATTGGGGTATTTAGTTTTAACCCAAAAACAGTTTATGATGGGAAAACATATGAGTTACAACCATTAGGTACCGAAGGTCAAGGGACTACCTCTTTGAATGAACTAAAAAAATATGACTTAACCACACTTTGTATTCCAATAGGCTTAGGCTTTAGACAAAAAATTGGTGATAATTTCTTTATCGGTGTTGAAGGAGGGGTTCGTTTTACTACCACAAACTACCTTGATGATGTAGGAGGTGTTTATGCTGATCCCCAAATTGTAGAGGCTGCATATGGTGGGGTTGCGGGCATCTTATCTGACAGGTCAATTGAATTGATTTTGCCAAATGGAAACAGTGAATACCTCAACAAAAGAGGAGATGCAAGGAGTGTAAGAAAGTACCTCAATACCGACATGTATTTTATGGCTGGAATTACCTTGTCATATGTAATTAGGTCTAAAGGAATGGCTTGCCCTCAGTTTTAAATCTATACACAGACTTTGCCATGAAAAATAATTGTTCCCATTCTTTTAACGTATTGCCAAGATTTTGTTTGCTGTTGTTGACAATGTTTCAATGGCAGGCACAATTAAAGGCACAGGCTATTGAATTGGGTTACCAATTAGGTACTTCCAATTACTGGGGTGATTTGGCTCCGAAGGTGGTAATGTCTGAATCAAATTTGAGTTCTGGATTGTTTGCCAGATTAAACCTCAGCAACAGCTTTGCTTGGAAAAATGAATTGAATTTTCACAATGTATCAGGAACCGACCAAAACTTTGAATTTAACAAAGCCAGAAACCTGAATTTCAAATCCAAAATAACTGAGTTTGCTTCAGTAATTGAATTCAATTTCGTAAAGTATGGTACTGGTGTACTAGATAAAAAAATTACATCGTATTTTTATACAGGCCTTTCTTACTTTAGGTTCAATCCGCAAACAGATATCAATGGCAATACCGTTGACTTGGCAACCTATCAAACAGAGGATGTGGCCTACAGTAAATCGTCAATGGCAGTTCCGTTTGGAATGGGTGTAAAATGGATGGTAAACAAAAATTTTGCATTGGAGTGGCAATTGGGTTTCCGTAAAACATTTACAGATTATTTAGATGATGTAAGCTCGGTATACCCAGACATTGATGCCAAACTTGCCAAAGGGTTGGTTGCAGGAACACTGACCGACCGTTCAATAGAGTCGAATAACGGTACACCTTTAAACAAACAAGGATATAGAAGAGGCAATCCAGATTACAATGATTGGTTTATGTCTTCAACAATTTCTGTGTGTTACCGTATCAATAGCAGGGTAAAGTGTGCAAGGGTTTTTTAACAAATTGAGTGAGTGAAGAATTTTAAAGAACAAATTAATCCAGATAAGTTGCCTCAACACATTGCCATCATAATGGATGGTAATGGACGCTGGGCAAAGGGAAAAGGAATGTTTAGGGTGTTTGGTCACCAAAATGGGGTACACACGGTCAGAAAAATTACCGAAGCGGCTGCTGAAATTGGTATTCAATTTTTAACATTGTACGCTTTTTCAACAGAGAACTGGAACCGACCAAGTTTTGAAGTGAAAGCATTGATGGAGTTATTGGTTGATACCATTGCAAAGGAAACACCTGATTTAATGAAAAATAACATCAGGTTGGTAACCATTGGACAAATGGAAGCTTTGCCTGAGAAATGCCAAAAACAGCTCCAGCAAACAATTGCTGCAACATCTGCCAACTCTGGATTGACACTAATTTTAGCCTTGAGTTACAGCGCTAAATGGGATCTTACACATGCAGTAAAATCAATAGCACATGCTGTTAAGCAGGGAACATTAAAGGCAGATGCAATTGACGAAATAACCATTAATAGTTATTTGAGTACTGCCCCGTATCCGCATCCAGACTTGTTAATTAGAACAAGTGGAGAACAAAGAATCAGTAATTTTTTGCTTTGGGAAATTGCGTACAGTGAATTGTATTTTAGTCCCAAATTGTGGCCAGATTTTAGCCCAGAAGATTTGTACCAAGCAATTTTGGATTACCAAAACAGAGAGCGTAGGTACGGGAAAATTAGCGAACAAGTAAGCGAACAAGAATGAGTTTTTTAAAGAAATGCCTTTTCGTTTTTTCGTTTTTGTTTGTTGTAGCTGTTCATGCGCAAGACAGTTCAGCTTATTTTAAAATGAATTATAACAATCCAAAGCAATATATTTTAGCTGGTTTGGATATAGTGGGTACTGATTACTACGATAAATCTGTTTTGTTGGTTATTAGTGGTTTACAAACCAATCAGAAAATTCGCATTCCTTCTGAAGACCTCTCAAAAGCCATGAATAACTTATGGAAACAGAAATTGTTTGACGATATCAAACTCAATGTAGAAAAGGTTGATGGAGAACAAATATGGTTGCAATTTATTGTGAGAGAAAAACCAAGGCTTTCAAATTTTTCTATCAAAGGACTGAGTAAGTCTAAAGCTGAAGATTTAAGAGAGCAACTGACTTTGAAATCGGGTCAAATCATTACCGAGAACATGCTCAATTCAACAGAAAGAGAAATTACCAAATATTACAATGACAAGGGTTTTGCCGATATCAAAGTAAGTTTTCAGCAATTAGTTGATGAGCAAAGAAAAAATACTGCACGTTTAAAAATTGCCATCGACAAAGGTAACAAAATCAAAATTGCAAGCATCCAGATTGAAGGAAATGCAGCTCTATCTGACAAAGAAGTAAGGAAGTTGATGAAAGATACCAAGCAAAAACGTTTGTTTGTGAAATCGAAATTCATCGATGAAAAATACCAAGAAGACAAGCAAGCGGTCATTGCAAAATACCTTTCTTTGGGCTACCGTGATGTTCAAATTACCTCTGATTCTATATGGAGGGATGCCAAAAATCAATATGTCATTCGGTTGAATGTATTTGAGGGCAGTCGTTACTTTTTTAGAAACATCAATTTTGTTGGCAATACAAAATACAGTAGCGAAGAACTGCATAAAATTTTACGCATCAAACGCGGAGACAGTTATGACCAATCAGTGCTAGACCAAAGAATGAATGGTAGTCAAGACGGTATGGACATCAGCACCATATACATGGATGATGGTTATTTGTTTTTTAGAGCTGAACCCATAGAGGCATTGGTTGAAAATGATTCAATTGATTTAGAAATCAGAATTTATGAAGGACAACAGGCCAGAATCAATAAAATTTCAGTTAAAGGTAATTCCAAAACCAGTGACCATGTAGTGCTCAGGGAATTAAGAACCAAGCCTGGTCAATTGTTTAGTAAAACAGATATCACAAGGTCTTTGAGAGAACTCTCACAAATTGGGTATTTTAATCCAGAGGCGCTCAATGTAAAACCGATGCCAAATCCTGTTACAGGAACTGTTGATATTGAATACATAGTTGAGGAAAGAGCCAATGATCAAGTAGAACTTTCTGGAGGTTGGGGAGCAGGATTTGTGGTTGGTACTTTGGGTGTAACCTTGAATAATTTTTCTCTTAAAAAATCTTTACAGAGAAAGTATTGGCATCCCATACCAAGTGGTGATGGTCAAAGGATTTCACTCAGAGCACAAACTAACGGAAGTTTCTTTCAGTCTTATTCTGCTTCTTTTACTGAGCCATGGTTAGGTGGGAAAAGGCCTAATTCTTTAACAACATCTGTTTACCATTCAATCCAATCCAATGGTTTAACAGGTGCAAACCTTTCTGGTTTGTATACAACAGGTGCAAGCATAGCGCTTGGGAAAAGACTCAGATGGCCTGATGACTTTTTTACCATTCAGTATGCTTGTTCTTACCAGTATTATAACAATGTACCTAATTCAACCGGCTTAACTTTTTACTCTACCATACCCACAGGAGGTTCTAACAATTTAAGCTTTAAAGTCATTTTTGGTAGAAATTCTACAGATCAACCTATTTATCCTAGATCAGGATCCAACATAGCTTTCTCTTTGCAGTTTACACCTCCTTATTCATTGATTGATGGGAGAGATTATTCAAAGTTAGACCGCTTAGAGAAAACCAAATGGCTCGAATTTTATAAATGGAAATTTGATGCAACTTGGTTCAACCGTTTGGTTGGTAATTTAGTACTCATGACCCGTGTCAATTTTGGTTACATAGGTGCTTATAATGATGCCAAAGGTGTTACCCCGTTTGAGCGCTTTTGGGTTGGTGGATCGGGTTTAACAGGTTTTAATTTAGATGGAAGAGAACTGATAGCATTGAGGGGCTACCAAGATAATACATTGACTCCTTTCTCTATAAATCCTATTGATGGTAGGTATGCCCAATCAGGTGCTACCATTTACAACAGGTATACCATGGAGTTGCGTTACCCTGTTTCTTTAAATCCGCAAGCAACAGTTTACCCATTGGTTTTTGCAGAAGCTGGTGGTGCTTGGATGAACAAAAGAGACTTTAATCCTTTCGATGTAAATAGGTCATATGGTATAGGGGTAAGGATATTCCTGCCAATGTTTGGATTGATAGGTTTAGATTATGGATGGGGAATAGATCAACCACCTTTCCACCCGTATCCTGATAGAGTGAATGGAGGAAATTTCCATTTCTTGTTGGGTCAACAATTTTAAAAAGCTTATAATTGAACGAATGAACAAGTTAATCAAGATACTTTTATTAATTACAATGGTTGTGGGTTTCTTCAACCAAAATGAATTGTATGCACAGCGGTTCGCATATGTTGATACAGAATACATTTTAGACATGTTGCCAGAATACCGTTCTGCTCAAAAGCAATTAGACGCAGTTGCAGAGGGTTGGCAAAAAGAAATTGAATCAAAAAGAACAGAAATAGACAAACTGATTAAAGATTTCCAAGCCGAACAAATTTTGTTAACTGAAGAACTGAAAAAGAAAAAAGAGGCTGAAATTAAACAAAAGGAAATAGAAGTTAAAGAATTTACAAACAAGAAATTTGGATACGAAGGGGAACTTTTTTCCAAAAGACAAGAATTGATTAAGCCAATTCAAGACAAAGTATTCAATGCTTGTCAGAAAATAGCCAAACAATCGGCGCTAGATTTTATATTTGCCAAAAGTGCGGAAATGATTATGATGTATAGCAATGCTAAGTATGATAAAAGTGATGAAGTTTTATCGGAATTAGGAGTTATTGTTACCAAAAATAACAAAACAGGTAAAACAGCACCTAAAGATAAAGACAATGAGAATGAACAGGCCAAGTAATTGGCATGATTTTAGATTAAAAATAAGACAAGAAAAATAACAAATAATGAAAACCTTAATTAAAACAATTGTAGCGGTATTTGTAGTATTGATGCTTACAGGTAGCCGAGTGAATGCCCAAAAAGTTGGTTATGTAGATTTACAAGAGCTCATGCAGCAAATGTCTGAATACAAAAAGGCCAATACTGATATGGAATCTTTTGGTAAATCTTTAGAAGATGAATTGAAGAAGATGTCTGATGAGTTTCAAAAGAAATTGTTGGACTACCAAAAAAACGAGAAAACCATGCAAGAGGCCATTAAAGAAATGAGACAAAAAGACTTGCAGGATATGCAGACCAGAATTCAAGAGTTTCAACAATCAGCTCAAGAAAACATGAGAAAGAAAGAAGCTGATTTGTTAAAACCAATCATTGAAAAAGCTAAGAATGCCATTTCACAGGTTGCAAAAGAAGCAGGTTACAGCTATATTTTTGATAGCAGCACCGCTGGTTTCTTATACAAACCAGAATCAGACAACGTGATAGCTATGGTTAAAAAGAAGTTAGGAATTGTAGGAACTACAGCTCCTTCGGCTCCAACAATGCCAACAGGAAAATAAATTTTAATAACCGTGTATAAAAAAGGCGGCGCATCTTCGATGCGCCGCCTTTTTTATGCAATAGCAGTATCCTTATTTGCCTTTGAAATTAGCTTTTCTCTTTTCTTGGAAGGCTGTTGTGCCCTCTATAAAATCTTCTGAGCCAAAGAAATTACCAAACTCATGTATTTCAGTTTGAGATCCATCAGCTTTTTTCTCAAATGCATCATTCACGCAACGAATTACACTGGCTACTGCCAATGGTGCTTTGTGTTTAATTTTATTTAAAATAGCCTCACAAGTGTTCATGACTTCTTCAGTTGCTACTACATGGTTTACCAAACCAAACTGCAAGGCTGTATTTGCATCCATGATGTCTCCAGTTAATAAATACTCTAAAGCCCTACCTTTGCCAATCAATTGTGGCAAGCGTTGAGTGCCTGCATAACCTGGAATAATACCTAAATTCACTTCGGGTTGTCCAAATTTTGCTTTTTCTCCTGCAATACGCATGTGACAAGCCATGGCCAATTCACAACCACCACCTAAGGCAAATCCATAAATGGCCGCTATTACAGGTTTTGGACTATTTTCTATTGCTTTTAAAACAGCATGTCCGTCTGCACTCATTTGAGTGCCTTGAACAACATTAAAGCCTGCAAATTCTGCAATATCAGCACCTGCTGCAAATGCTTTGGTACCTTTACCAGTTAAGATAACCCCAAATACAGAAGGGTTTTCATAAATGGATATTACAGCGGTTTTTATTTCACTCAATGTTTGAATATTGAGTGCATTTAGTTTGTCTTCTCTGTTGATGGTGATATAAAAAATACCATCCTTTTCTAAGGTTTCTATATTTTGAAATTCCATAAATTAATAAGTCTTTGGGTGTTGAGCTACCCATTCTTTGATATAAGTTGCAATGTCTGAAGTGTTGGCACCTGGTGTAAATATTTTTCCAATTCCAATTTCGTTCAATATAGCAATGTCCTCCTCAGGAATGATACCCCCACCTGTTACCAAAACATCATTCATGTTATTGGTCAGTAGCAATTCTTTTAACTTTTTGAACACAGTTAAATGTGCACCTGAAAGAATACTTACGCCAATAACAGCTACATCTTCTTGTAATGCTGCTTGTACAACCATTTCAGGCGTTTGTCTTAAACCGGTATAAATGACTTCCATGCCAGCATCTCTCAATGCAGTAGCAATTACTTTAGCGCCACGGTCGTGCCCGTCAAGTCCTATTTTGGCAACCAATACTCTAATGGGTTTACTCATTTTTTTGAAGACTTAGGTTTGGTTGATGGTGATTGAATGTTTTGTTTAACGGTGCTCATTAACAGAAAGTTTTTATTTCTGAATCTACTGTTGAGCAAAGCTTCAATTCTACTTTCATCTATTTTGTAATACTGAAGACGTATTTTCCCAGCAACTTGATTGTCAAAATCAATACTTGAGGTATTGGTTTGTGGTGGTAAATCTTCTCCACTTCCATAAAAATGTTTTGATTCAAACAAATCTTCTAAATCTTCTCGGTTTTCAAATTTTACAGTTGATTCTGTGATGGGATAAATTTTAAATCCATTCTTACTTTCCTCGAGTATAATGATGTTTTTAAATAAGTTGAAATTAGGATCATTCAAACCAATTACGTAATACTTTCCCAAGGCATGAATGACATAATCTTTTGCAAATTGAAGTTCATGATAATTGTAAGAGGTTGTAATTGCAATAGAGTTTGGGTTTATTATGATTGTTAAGGTATCAATGCCACCTTTAGTTGAACTAATTTTACTACCCCATACTCCTAACATATTTTGGGGTGTTTCAGTCAACCGATTACCAGGAATACTGTCAAATCTGGCCATGTTACATGAACTTAGCACGAAACTTGTTAAAATGATGGTTAGTACCTGTTTGTAAAATTTAGAAATGTGTTTCATATGTTTATGATTGAATGATTTTTAAAATTGATGGAATGGCATTGAGGATTCTCTTGTAAGTTTCATCTTTACCCAATAACTGGCCTATTTCAAACAAAGGTGGACCACCAGCTACTCCTGTTAAACAAACACGGAAAAGCTGAAGGAAATCTTTTGATGCAATGCCGTTTTGTGCCAACACATTGTTGTAGCTGTTTTCAAGCAGGCTGGCATCAAATGTATTTGATTGAGCAATTTGTTCGGCAATTTGCTCAAGAACCATTTGGCTCTTGTCGTTCCATTTTTTTCTAATTACTTGCTCGTCATACATGACAGGAGTTTCGAAAAAATAATTGGCATAGCTCCAAAGGTCTGCTGTAAAAGTAATTTTTTCTTTTACCAATTTGGCAGTTTCTAAAATGTATGCCGCATTGTATTTTTCAAAATGCTCCCCCAAATGGACTTTGGCTTGTTTGCCCAATTCTTCGGCAATTAAATGATTGTCGGTTTTTCTTATATACTGTTGGTTGAACCATTTGGCTTTGTTCAAGTCAAATTTGGCTCCACTTTTACTCACCCTTTCAAGGCTAAACGCATCAGCTAATTCTTCTAAGCTGAATAGCTCTTGTTGTGTGCCAGGATTCCAACCTAAAAATGCCAATAAATTCACAACCGCCTCAGGTAAATAACCAGATTCTCTGTAGCCGCTGGATACATCACCAGTTTGTGGGTCTTTCCAATACAATGGGAATACTGGAAATCCAAGGCGATCTCCATCTCTTTTGCTCAACTTTCCATTGCCCTCAGGTTTTAATAAAAGAGGCAAGTGCGCAAACTTGGGCATTTGTGCTTCCCATCCCAAATAGCGGTACAACAATACATGTAAAGGAGCAGATGGCAACCATTCCTCACCTCTGATAACATGCGATATTTGCATCAAATAATCGTCTACAACATTTGCCATGTGATAGGTTGGCATGCCATCACTTTTGTACAAAACTTTGTCATCCATTTGAGAGGTGTTGAAACTGACCCAACCTCTAATTTCATCGTGGAATTTTACTTCCTCTTTTCTAGGTAATTTGATACGTATTACGTAAGCGTCTCCGTTGGTTAAACGTTTGTTCACCTCGTCTTCAGAGAGTGTTAAACTGTTTTTCATGCTTCCTCTGGTGATGGCATCGTACTTGGCATCAACATTACTGGCTTTAAGTCTATCTCGCATGGCCTCTAATTCTTCAGGCGTGTCAAAAGCGTAATAGGCATGACCTGCGTCCAGGAGCTGCATGACATAATTTTTGTAAAGGGGTTTGCGCTCACTTTGACGGTATGGTGCATGAGGGCCGTCACCAAAACCAACTCCTTCAATTGGACTGATTGATAGCCATTTCAAAGATTCAATGATGTAGGCTTCAGCACCCGGAACAAACCTAGTTTGGTCGGTATCTTCAATTCTTAGTATAAAATCTCCACCATGTTTTTTTGCAAACAAATAATTATAAAGGGCTGTTCTAACGCCACCAATATGCAATGCACCTGTTGGGCTTGGTGCAAATCTTACGCGTACTCTTCTGTCCATAATGATGGGCGAAGATATATATTTTTAGCCAAATCAACTTTCATTTTGACCCGAACGGGGCTTTAAAAAAGAAAAATCAAAAAATCTTGTTATAAACCACTATCCATCCTTATTTTGCAGCTTCAAATTCCCAATTATGAGCGATCCAAGATTAAAGCCTGTATTTGACAGTTTAAAAGAACAGATGGAAAAAGCAGTAGACCATGCTGCTTCTGAATTTACAAAAATCAGAGCCGGTAAAGCACACCCAACCATGTTGGATGCTGTTAAAGTAGACTATTACGGACAACTGGTACCAATTAACCAAGTTGCCAGTGTTAATACACCCGATGCCAGAACCATTGCTATTCAACCATGGGAGAAACCAATGTTACAAGCCATTGAAAAGGGAATCATTATTGCCAATTTAGGTTTTAATCCTACCAATGATGGTACAGTTATTAGGGTTGTTTTGCCTCCTTTGACAGAAGAAAGAAGAAAGGAGATTGTTAAAAAAGTAAAAGGAGAGTCTGAAAATGCAAAAGTAGCTATCAGAAATATCAGAAAAGATATCAATGAACAAGTGAAAAAATTACAAAAAGATGGTTTACCTGAGGATGAAGCCAAAAGCGCTGAACAACAGGTACAAAAAACCACGGATGCTTTCATTAAAAAAATCGATGATTTAACCACTGCTAAAGAAGCAGAGGTGATGCACGTATAAGTTCAGATGGCGTTCAATCCTGTTCAGTTGAATCGTTTCAGAACCATTGGTATCAGAAGTTTGATGTTCATCGGCTTACTTTTACTATTGTTCTTTGTTGGCTATTTTGGTTTTAGAACCAGCGTTATGCAATGGGGATTGAACAAGGCAAAAACTAAAATGTACGAAAAGTACAGAATTGTTTTGGCACTTGATGAAGCAGCATTTGAAGGATTCTCTACCATACGCATCAAAGGAGTGAGTATGGTTCCTGATCAAATGGATACCTTGTTTAAAGTTCAAGATTTAAAGCTGACTTTTAATTTTTGGAATGCATGTGTTGGCAATTTAAAGCTCAATAGTTTTACCTTATCAGATGGTTATCTTCAATTAATCAAACAAGGTAAACTGAGAAATTTTGAAACCTTGCTTCACCCATTTGGAGAGCAACAATTAAAAAAAGAAAACGATACACCAAAAGAAAAAAACTACGCATCCAGGATTTACAAAATGATCAGTCGGTTTTTAAACAAAATTCCGAACAACCTTGTACTTACTAATTTTTGTTTTAAAGGCGTTGATGATAGTCGCTACTTTTCCTTTTTACTAACCGATACCAAATTGTTAGACCAAAAGCTCAATGCGCAAATAGCAGTAAGCTCAAATTCAGTTCAACAACATTGGCAGTTGGTGGGCGATGTGAATTTATCTGCGAAAACAGCAAATATCTTGTTTGAAGGAGCTGACAAAGAGATTGTTCAGATACCATATTTGTTTGAACGTTTTGGTTTAAAAGCTGGTTTTCAAAGTGTTCGCTTAGAATTGGATGAGGTTCAAATGGCAGGTAAAGAACTCAAAGTAAACGGACAAGCATCAGTGAGTCAACTAGTGGTCAACCATCCTAAAATAGCCTCACAAGATGTTGTAGTTAAGCAGGCAGCGTTTGACTTTGATTACCTCATTGGTCCACAATTTATATCGCTAGATAGTACCTCGTCTATTCAGCTCAATAACTTTGTAATTCATCCTTTTATAAAGTTTGAAAACGCTACAGATACAGTGTTTTACTTGTCTGTTGTTACAGAAGAAGCTCCTGCTCAGCATTTCATCAATGCATTGCCTGATGGCTTGTTTACACATACCAGAGGCATGAAAGCAGCTGGAGATTTTTCATACCGTCTTGATTTTGTTTACAATGAAAACAAACCTCAAGAAATGATTTTTGAAAGTAATTTCATTAAAAAAGGGTTGAAAATTGAACAATTTGGGGCGGCTAATTTGAATAAAATGAACGGAGAATTTGTACATTATCCGTACGAAAATGGCAGACCTACCAGACCAATTGTTGTGGGGATGTCAAATCCTAATTATACACCATTGGCTTTTATTTCACCATTTTTAGCCAAATGTGTTTTGACAACTGAAGACCCATCTTTCTTTTACCACAGAGGTTTTGTTACTGAAGCATTCAGACAATCAATTGTTAAAAATATACGTACTGGAAAATTCAAAAGAGGTGCCAGTACCATTAGCATGCAATTAATCAAAAATGTATTTCTGACAAGAGAAAAAACCATGGCAAGAAAACTAGAAGAAATCTTATTGGTGTACATTCTTGAAAACAATTACATTGTTCCAAAAGACCGCATGTTGGAAGTATATTTCAACATCATTGAGTGGGGGCCAAATGTATATGGAATAGGAGAGGCGGCACAATTTTATTTTAAGAAACATCCTTCTCAATTGACATTGAGTGAATGTCTTTTTTTGGCAACCATTATTCCAAGACCCAAAGGTTTTATGTGGCGCTTCAATACTGACGGAACAGCGAAAGCCTATCTAGAAAAATCTTACCATTATTTGGCCAACAAAATGCTCTTCCGCCAATGGATACTTCCAACTGATACAATTGGCTTAACACACTTAGTTGATTTATCGGGTAAGGCTAGATCATTGGTAATTAAGTCAGACTCATTAGTAAACGACACACTATTAGAACAAGAGCTGCAATTCATTCAAAATCCAGATGAATAATAAACAATACCTCATGTTTCTGGCCTTTTTTATAGAGTTGTTTTTTTTATTTTACAGAAAAAACGAATTGGGCATTTATTTAAGTGCCATTTTGTTTAGTGGTGCTGGGTTGTTCATGTGTATTTATCCTTATTTTTTAATAAAGAACAACCCTAAAATTGCAACAGAATTGTTTCTAGAAAGTAACAATGAACATTACAGAGCAGAACCTAAAACTCGGTATTACCTTGTTGGTTTATTTGTGCTATTAGCAATGGTATTTGGTTTGTGGTTAAAGTTTTATATTGATAAGTTTCCTATTGACGTAAACCAATCCGATATCATACCCTTTATTGATGATGTGTTTTTGAAAAGATGGGACAAATCCATTCCAGTATATAGTATTTATGATGGTTTTGGATATGGCCCTTTTCACCCGAATTACATGCCGTTCCATTGGTTGGGTTTTTTAATAAGTTTTTATGCTTCGTTTGATCACAGGTGGATTTTATTTTTGATTTATTTGATAGCCATTGCTACATACACACATGTTTTATTGCGAAATTTTACCTCGCTTAAACGTATGATGTTTTTGTTGTTTTTGCCATTTTTATTGGTTTTTTCAATACTTGAAAGCCAAGGAAAAGATGCAGTACACACCATTGAAATTATGATCATGGGCTATTATTTAATGCTTGGCCTTTCATTGTTTTCTAAGCATTATCTCGTGCAGGCATCTGGCATGCTATTGCCATTGCTTTCTAGGTATTCATTTTTATTTTGGTTACCTGTTCATTTTTTTTCTTGGATCAGTTCTCAACCCAAAAGATTTTTAGGGGTTAGTATTTGTGGCATTACGCTGTTACTTATTTTTCTTGGACCGTTTGTTATTCAAACACCAGATATGTTTGTTGGGTTCAATTCCAATTATTTGATAGCAGCTTTGCGAGAGTGGGGGGGACAATCATGGCAACAACCAGGTGACAATCCATTTCAATTATTTCATGGAGTAGGTGTAGCATCATGGTATTATAAATTGTATCCGGGGAGTTTGGTAGATAAAATTAATGCCATAAATTTTAGTTTACTTTTGGTGTCACTATTGACAATGATTTCGCTCATATTACTTACTCCAAAAATTAAAAAGGTATTGCCTGCTAATCTTTTTTCACTTTTAAGTCTGAAGTTTATGCTCACCTTTTTTTATGCTTTCGTTACCATTCCGTATCTTTACCTCAATTGGGTTCCATTGGTAATAAGCATCATCATTTTATCTCGAATGGCAGAGACATCCAATTTAAATGATTCAGAAGTATGATTGTTTCAATTGTAAGTCCGGTTTACAAAGCAGAAAATATAGTTGATGAGTTGGTGTCACGACTAGAAAACGTGCTCAATAGCATGCAGGTTGATTATGAAATTATCTTGGTAGATGATTGTAGTCCGGATTCATCTTGGTTAAAAATAGTTGCTAATTCTAAAAGAAATAACAAAGTACGTGGCATAAAATTAAGTAGAAATTTTGGTCAACACCATGCCATTACTGCAGGATTAGATGCTAGTATTGGCAATTGGGTAGTTGTGATGGATTGTGACCTACAAGACAGACCAGAAGAAATTGTATCACTTTATACAAAAGCAATAACAGGTTATGATATTGTTTTTGGACGAAGGGTAATCAGACAAGATAAATGGATAAAGCGCATGAGTTCTTTGTTGTTTTACAAAGCCTTTGCCTATTTATCTGGGGTTCCACAAGATGGAACCATTGCCAATTTTGGTATATACAGTAGAAAAGTAATCACAGCAATTAATACAATGCGTGAACCAATGCGCGCATTTGCACCAATGGCTAAATGGGTTGGTTTTACAAGGACAGCCATAGATGTACAACATGCTGAAAGATTCGAGGGTACTACCTCATATAATTGGTCTAAGTTGATAAACTTGGCATTGGATATTTCAATAGCATATTCTGAAAAGCCACTCAGGTTAGCTGTTAAAGCTGGATTAACAATTTCTTTACTGGCCTTTCTTTACGCATTGTACAATGTGTTTGCTTACATGTTGGGGTGGATTCAGGTTAGTGGGTATGCAAGCATCATCATCTCAATTTGGTTCTTTTCGGGTTTAATCATTTTCATTCTCGGAATTTTAGGTTTATACATTGGTAAAATTTTTGATAGTGTTAAAGGTAGACCATTGTACCTTGTTGATGAAACCATCTGACATGAAACTTATAAGATTGGATTGGGACAGTGATTTTTTTGGTTATGAGGTTGCCAAAGTAATAGATTTTACTGGCTCAAACGAGGAAATGAATGCCATTCAAAAAAGTTCATTTAAATTGTTATATGTGTTTACTCAAGAACTCATTTTAAATGTTCCTACCAATTATTTTTTGGCTGATGAAAAGGTAGTTTTAAAAATGAAAGTAGCTGATCAAAACTTAGGTTCAATTAAACCAGAAATAAAAGAAGTATTTGAACCAACTCCAGAACTATTTCAATTGGCTCTTCAAAGTGGCGTATACTCTAGGTTCAATGTAGATGCTCATTTTGTAAACAATGAATTTGAAAGATTGTACAAACAATGGATGATCAATTCTTTTAAAAAAGCCAGGGTATTTGTGTATCAAGAAGGAGACAGTATGTTAGCATTTACTACTCTTGAAATAAAAAATGGTATACCAGATATTGGTCTTATTGCTGTTGACGAAAATGCCAGAGGTAAAGGTGTAGGTTCCGCCCTTTTGAATTACTTAAATGTGTTGTTAGCAAGAGATAAATTTCAGGAATTGACTGTTACAACCCAAGGCAAAAATTTGAATGCCATGGCTTTTTATAAAAAAAATAAATTCGAAATTTTAAACCGTAATTTTATTTACCACGTATGGAAGTAAAAAATACAATCCCATTTAATAAACCTTACCTCACAGGCAAAGAAACTCATTATATTTATCAAGCAGTTGCAAGCGGTAAAATATCTGGTGATGGATTGTTTACCAAGAAATGCCATGCTTTTTTTGAACACAACTTCGGTTTTAAAAAGTGTTTGTTAACAACAAGCTGCACCGATGCGCTTGAAATGGCAGCCATTTTATTAAACATAGTGCCCGGAGATGAGGTAATACTTCCTTCTTACACTTTTGTTTCTACTGCAAATGCATTTGTATTAAGAGGCGCTAAATTGGTTTTTGTTGACAGCTCATCAGATAATCCGAACATTGACATTGAAAAAATAAAAGCATGCATTACACCTAAAACCAAAGCCATTGTTCCTGTTCATTATGCAGGAATTTCATGCGATATGGATGCTATTATGGAATTGGCAAATGCAAACGGAATTTATGTTGTTGAGGATGCCGCACAAGCAATAGATTCCTATTTCATAGGCAAGGATGGTAAATCTAAACCTCTTGGAAGTATTGGACATTTAGCAGCATTCTCCTTTCATGAAACTAAAAATATCATGAGTGGGGAAGGAGGCATGTTGGTTATAAATGATGCTCAATTTGCAGCACGTGCAGAAATTATTCGTGACAAGGGAACAAACCGCTCAGCTTTTTTTAGAGGTGAAATAGACAAATATGGTTGGGTAGATATGGGGAGCTCTTTTCTTCCCTCCGACATACTTGCCGCGTTTTTGTTTGCCCAATTAGAGAACTTATCTGATATTCAAAAACGTCGAAAAGAAATTTGGGAGCGCTACCATCAAGCTTTACAAAATTTAGTACAGGCTAAAAAAATTACATTACCGTTCATACCCAGTTTTGCAACTAACAATGCGCACATGTATTATATTGTTTGTAGAAATGCAAATGAACGCGAAGGACTTATTCAAGCATTAAAATCAAAAGGTGTTTTGGCTGTTTTTCATTATTTATCATTACATAAGTCTGCGTTTTTTGAAGGGAAGCACGATGGACGAATTTTACCGAACAGTGATTTTTACAGCGATTGTTTGGTTAGGTTACCCATGTATTATGAATTAGAACTTGATCAACAAGAATTGATCATCAATACAATTCAACAGTACTTTCAAAATGTTTAACCCAAATTTTATTTGATTGGCTTAGTGCCAGTATAAATAAAAAATGAGTTGATTTTATTTGCCTGTTTGTAATGAATAAGCAAGATGTCCAAGAACTTGATAGGCATCAATGCAACCGTAAATAGGAACCAGAAGAATAGGTATAAAATAGGAATGTTAAAAGAGAGTGTAATGGCTAACCATTCTTGTAGAATCCATAAAAATCCACTTGTTGGACCACTTTGAGCAACAATACTTTCCTTCGTAAATCCATGTGAGGCATGCATGTATTCCAAGCCTTTATCTGTCCATCTGTAATAATCATTTGGAGAGGCATGAAATCCTTGAATAAATGGAACCCCAGATATGATTGTACCACCTGGTTTAAGAACCCGATATGCTTCTTTAATAAAAGCCTCAGGATTTGTGACATGTTCTAATACGGCATTGCTTACCACACAATCTATGCTCCCATCAGCAAATGGTAGTTTTGTGCAATCAGCAACCATATCTACTTCTGCGTAGCTAAAAATATCAATATTCAATACATTCTCACTAATTCTGTCGTTGCCACTTCCAATTTGTATGACATGTTTTTTATGCTTACAAATTTGTTTTACTTGATGCGTGAACCATGTTTGAAGGGTAGGCCAATGCAAACGCACATAAACTGGAGCAATGATGTAAATTAAAAACATATAATACCTGCCAAACGTATTTTTGAGTACAGTTTTAATGTGGTCTAACCTGTCTTTTTGCTGTTCAAACAACGCCCCTTTCTCAAAATTAATAAATACTGGTTTGCCGTTAATAATGGGGAAGGTGCTTTTGCCAAAAATGAGCGTGTTATCTTCAACTTTGCTAAGGGTTTCTCCTGTCTCAGGATTTACCAAAATATTGAACCAATTATTTAGCTTCATGGTATTCAAAAGTAATGTAATTTATTTTTTCTCAAAAAGTAATATTTAATGTCTTGGCTAAAACTGTTTATACTTGGCAAATAAAGTTTGTCATTCAAACAGGCATAACAATCATGCTTGAAACAACACAAGTTCATTCACCTAGCATATGATTCATTGAAGCAGCATTTCCAATTAATTGATGCTAATTTTCAATTACGTTGTCATGGTTAGCTATGCCAGATTTTTAAAATTGATTAATTGCATTTAGTGCTAACTGTTTTGTTTGCAATTTTGTGTTTGATGACTTAAAACGATGGGTACGTGTAAAGGTTAATTAACCCAAAATAAAATTGCCTTCACATAGCATATTTCCATAGGTTCATTTCATGTTTGGATGATGGTTAGTAAGCCCATGGTTAAAACAGTCAAAGCTTTTCTAAATTGATAACGGTTAATATAGCAGTGATTGTTTTAAAAGATTAGTTCTGTTTTTTGAATTTATTCTTTGTTTTCAAACAATTCCTCTTTGCTTACTTTTTGAATTTTATCACCTTTTTTCAAAAGCTTTGAAACTACATTGTAAGGTCCAGCAACTATCTCATCAGATGAATCTATTCCATTGATAATTTGTATGAATTTGTCGTCTTGGATACCAGTTTTAACTTTTTTAATGGAAGCCTCATTGTTGCTATTAATAAATACCACTTCAATTTCTTTATCTGGTCCGTCAGTTTCAATGGAATCAATGTCTTTTATATTGCGCACTGTTACTGCCTCTATGGGAACAGACCATGCATCTTGAATTTTTGATGTTTCTATTTCAACACTTGCACTCATACCTGGTCTGAATACAGATTTTCTTTTGCCAAATTGCGCTTTTAAATCTGCATAGCTAGAGTTGAGGATACTAATTTTAACAATGAAATTGGTTACTTGATCAGATGTAGTAGCTGCATTGGTAGTGGCACTGTTTGCAACTTCTCTCACTAAACCAGTAAATTTACGACCCGGGTATGCATCTACATCAATTTTAACGGTATCGCCAATACCAACTTTAACAATGTCATTTTCGTTCACATCCACATTGACTTGCATTTGGTTCAAGTTGGCAACACGCATCATTTCAGTACCAGCCATTTGTGAGGTTCCTACCACCCTTTCACCTTTTTCTACACTCAATTTAGATACAATTCCGTTTACGGGTGAATAGATGTTGGTACGGCTCAAGTTTTTCTTGGCCTCATTGAGTGCGGCATTGAAACTCTTAACACTGAATTCTGCAGCGATGATGTTTTGCTTTCCAGCTTCAACTTCTGCTTTTGCATTTTCATAGGCAGACTTAGCACTTTCAAATTCTGCTTCTGAAATCAATTGTTGGGCACGCATTTTTTCATTTCGTTTGAATGCATTTTCAATTTCATTGAATTTGGCCTGTGCTTGTAATAACCTGGCTCTTGTGCTGGCTAAATTAGCTTTAGTATTGTTCAACGAAGCTTCGCTTCTATCTAAAGAAGACAAGTACAGTTCTGGGTCAATTTTTGCTAGTAATTTGCCCACAAAAACTGAATCGCCTTCTTTTACATAAAGTTCCATGATTTCGCCAGAAACATCTGAACTGATTTTTACCTCTTTTTCAGGTTGTATTCTTCCGTTTGCAGAAACTGATTCAACCAGTGTTCTTTTCTCTGCTTTGATACAGTTTACTCTTAATCCTTTTTCTTTACCAAACCAGCCCGCCTTTTTCCCAACAATGGCTAAAACCAATAAAACCAATACGGCGCCACCTATGATATAGTATATTTTATTTTTCATGTCTTTATTTAGTTAAGTTCTTTTCCAAGGTAAAAATCTATCATCTTTTTTCTGAAGATTAAATTGTATTTGGCTTGGGTATATTCTGTTTCTGCTAAAGTGAAATTACTCTTGGTATTTAAATAGTCTGTAATACCCATCTGACCTATTTCAAATTGTTGTTGAGCAATTTCATAAGATTCTTTGTTGGCATTGAAATTGTTTTTACTAGCCAAATGTTTTTTTTGCGCAAATGCTAAATCTTGATGCGCTTTTGTTATTTCTTGGTATAAGCTTTGGTTTGCTTGACGCAATGCTAACTTATTGTTTTCTATTCCTAATTTTGACCTCTGAATGTTTGTATTCACATTCCATGAATTAAAAATAGGTAAGCTAACAGACAATGAAACCGATGAGCCCAGGTTTTGTTCGAATTGATTTTTGAAAGAATTGGTTTCATAGGCACTGTAGGTTGGATAAGGCATATAAACTGGAACCGGGCTACCACTGTTATACCAATATCCAAAGGGTCTATCAACAAAAGTAGGGGTGCCAACACCAAATTTACTCTGAGAAGTATAAAATGAGTTGATGCCTGCATTTAAACTCACTCTTGGCGAGCGTCCACCAATTGCAAGTAATTTTTCAAGCCTGGCACTTTCTATTCGTAAGTTACTGGCTTTGATATTTGGACTTACTTTTACGAATTTATCGAATATTTCATCGGCAGACAGATTGCTATTTTCGTTTAAACTTGCTTCATCATTGATGGGTGCAATTTGCATGTTAGCATCTTTTTTGATGTTTAATAAATTACACAATTCAAGGTAGGAGAGTTCACAGGCATTTTCAGCATTTACTAAGTTTGACAATTGATTACTGTACTCAGCTTTTAGTTGCAACAACCTAGCTTTATTGCTATTGCCTAGTTCAAACATTTTTTCTTGTTTTTCTAGCATTTTTTTAGCCGCCTCTACACGAGCTTTAGCCGCTTCTTTGAGTTCTATGTTTTGCAACACAGCTAAATAGGCATTGCATACGCTTAACTGTACATTGTTGATTACTTGTTCTAAATCCTTTTTGCTGGCATTGAGTTTTTGGGCTTGTAGTCGAATATTGTTGCTGTTTTGAAATCCATTGAATAAATTCAAATTGGCATTGATACCAGCTGAACTTGTTTGAAAAGATTGGTCTTTTTGCGCAGAGTTAGTCTCTGGATTGATGGCAAATCCTGTTTGCCAACTGTTTGAAAAATTACCATTCACTGAAGGAAGCGAAGCGGCTTTAGCTTGAATGAAGCTCGCTCTCAACATTTTGTTTTCAATTTGCTTTTGTTGGATGTTGATATTGGCTTCAGTTGCTTGCTTGATGCAAGCTTGTAAAGTCCAGCTATTTTGCTGCTGTCCGTATGTAAAATGACATAACAGCAAGACAAAAAAACAAAATCCAATTCTTTTTTTTAATATTTGAGGTACCATCTGTTTGTTTGGATGAAATCAAGGCAAAAATAATGTTTAAATATTCATTCCCTCAATTTATCAAATATATTGCTCCAGCATACACTTGGTGGGCAAAAACAAAGGGCAAAAACTTGTATTTTACCTTTGATGATGGGCCTCACCCACAAATTACACCATGGGTTTTGAATGAATTGGCCAAGTACAATGCCAAAGCAAGTTTTTTTTGTGTAGGTGAAAATGTTGCTAAATTCCCTGAAACCTACCAGTTAATCTTACAACAAGGGCATACAGTTGGCAATCATTCTTACAACCATCTGAAAGGTTGGATTACATCCAATGAACTGTATTTTGAAAACGTTCAAAAAGCTGCAACGCTTATTAAAAGCAAATTGTTTAGGCCCCCTTATGGGAAAATGAAACCCTCACAAGCCAAATATTTGAAAAAGGAATACGAGTTAATCATGTGGAGTCACCTGAGTCGCGATTATGAACCAAACTTAGCCATAGAGGAAAGCTTGAATGCCCTAAAGAAAGCAGGGCCTGGAGCCATTTTTGTTTTTCATGACAGTGAAAAATCTTTTTCTAATTTACAGTTGCTTTTGCCCGAATTACTTAGCTATTTTCACAACAGGGGCTTTCTTTTTCATTCATTGGAACAAAGGCCATGATATATATTGAGCTTGTTTGTTTGTTGTTGCTATGGGTTTATTGTGCAGTTCAATTGATGTTGTTGTACCAGCAATTTGCTTACAAAAAGCAACAATTATTGCCAATTGAAGCCAATCCATCGGTGAGTGTTTTAATTCCTGCTCGCAATGAAGCCTCCAATATTGCTTTGTGCTTGGAGTCGCTTTCTAAACTAAATTATCCTCCTGAAAAACTATTTATTTTGGTAGGAGACGATAGCTCTTCAGACAATACATATCAATTGGCATTGGAATGGAAGTCTAAGTTCCAAAACTTTGAATGCATAAAAGTAAATCAGGTTCATGGCCAAGCGAGAGCAAAAGCCAATGTGATTGAACATTTGATGCAATATGTAGAAACAGATTTGGTATGTATAACAGATGCTGATATTCAAGTTAACCCAAATTGGTTACAAGCTTTGTTGCCTGAATTGGATACAGTTGCAATGACAAGCGGCATTACTATTGTAAAAGGCCAAACTTTTTTTGGGAAAATGCAAAGTTTTGAGTGGTTATTGGGATTCTCCAATTTATTTGGGTTCGAAAAAATGGGGTTACCAAGTACTGCAGTTGGCAACAATATGGCGTTTACAAAGGCGGCTTATTTGGCTACAGGAGGTTATGCCAATATTGCCTTCTCGGTAACAGAAGATTTAGCGCTTACCATGGCTTTTAGAAGCCATGGGTATCAAAATAAAACCATTTGTACTACTCATGCTTTGAACATTTCTGCTGCACAGTATAGCTTCAAATCACTCTTGCATCAAAGAAAGAGATGGTTGATTGGTGGCAGTAATTTACCTGCTATTTGGAAATGTATATTCTTGTTACAGGCTTTATTTTTACCTGCTTTGATTGCGGTAGCTTTTGTGAATTTTAAATTGGCCTTGTTTGTTTTTTTAGTAAAGGCTGTATTGCAATGCATTCAAATTTTTAGCTTTAGTAGGCAAATCTCATTTCAAATAACGTGGTACTTATTACCTTTGTTTATTGTTTACCAAGAAATCATAGCCATGGCAACTGTATTTTTTTATGTGTTGCCTTTAAAAATGAATTGGAAACAAAGAACTTATTCTATTAAAAACGAACCAATTAACTAACATGAATTTTATAGATACGCATTGCCATTTGTATGCTCAGGAGTTCAATGAAGACCGTAAACAATTGATTGATAAAGCACTACAAAATGGCATTCAGCATTTGTTTTTACCAAACATTGACAATGCTTCTATACAACCCATGCTTGATTTGGTTTGGGAATACCCTTTACATTGTTTCCCAATGATGGGTTTACACCCTTGTTCAGTTGATGTGCATGTGGAAGCTCAATTGTTTCAAATTCAGAAATGGCTTAAAAAAAGAAAATTTTATGCAGTAGGTGAAATTGGTCTCGATTTTTATTGGAGCACTGAATTCAAAGAACAGCAAATCATGGCATTTAAAAAACAATTGATGTGGGCCATTCAAATGGATTTACCTGTTGTGATTCACTCAAGAAACAGTAACGAAGAGGTCATTGCAATTTTAGTTGAATTGAAACATCCTAAATTAAGAGGTATATTCCATTGTTTCGGTGGAACGCTTGAACAAGCCCAACAACTCATTGCTCTCAATTTCTATATTGGAATAGGAGGGGTGGTTACATATAAAAACAGTGGTTTGGATAAAATTGTAGCTGAAATTCCATTAGATAAAATTGTATTAGAAACCGATGCCCCTTATTTGGCACCAGCTCCATTTAGGGGTAAAAGAAATGAGCCTTTTTATTTGATAGAAACTGCAAAAAAAATTGCAGAAATTAAGTCTGTTGGTTTGCATTTGCTGGCAAATACAACAACTGCCAATGCAAAACGGGTGTTTGGAATTGACTAACGCAAATTTCTGTTTCACTTTTTCATACAAATGCGTAATATTGGTTCTAAAATACCATCGCATTGAAAAAAATCATACCGGTTCTATTTGTTGTTGTTGCTTCATGCATTAGCAGTTTATTTGCTCAAAACAAGATTGTTCAGACCTCCGTTATTCAAGGCACTGTAAAGGATTTTAAAACAGCAGAGCCCATTATTGGTGCAGTACTTTCTATTAAAAATTCTAAAATTGGAACCAGTACCGATTTCGAAGGTCATTTCCAACTCAAATACAATGGTAGTTTTCCATTGGTTATTGTAGTGAGTTATATGGGCTATCAAACAGAAGAAATTAGTTTGAACAAAGCCAGTGCCGACTTAATCATAAAAATAAAACAAGATGCCAAGCAACTCAAGGAAGTGAGTGTAAAAGATTCTAGAATCACTGAAAAGCAAAAACAAGCACCGCTTACCATTGAAACAATGGATGCACTTGCTATCAAACAAACGCCGGCAGCAAATTTTTATGAAGGTTTGGCTCATTTAAAAGGCGTAGACATGACCAGTGCCAGTATTGGTTTTAAAATTATCAATACCAGAGGTTTTAATAGTACTTCTCCGGTTAGGTCTTTGCAATTGATTGATGGAGTTGATAACCAAAGTCCTGGGTTGAATTTTTCTTTGGGTAATTTTTTGGGTGCCAGTGAACTAGATGTACAAAAAGTAGACCTTGTTGTTGGTGCAAGTGGTGCTTACTATGGCCCAAATGCCTTCAATGGGGTTATTAATATGCAGAGCAAAAGTCCTTTTTTGTTTCCTGGTTTAAGTATACAAACCAGATTTGGCGAACGAGAATTGATAGAAACAGCCATACGTTATGCAGAAATTTTAAAGCCGAATAAACTGGCATTCAAACTCAATGTGTTTAGCATGTCTGCACTTGACTGGCAGGCCAGAAATTATGACGCTACTGCGCAGTCACCAGTTGGCACCAATAACCCTGGAGGTTATGATGCAGTAAATGTTTATGGAGACGAATACTCAAATTCAAGGTTCCGTCAAACAGGTTTGTCTTATTTAGGTTATGGTTATGCCCTCAGAAGAGGCTACAAAGAAGAAGACTTGGTAGATTACAATACCAAGAATTTAAAATTGAATGCAGCCGTTCATGTGAAGTTTAAAAACGAAAGGGAATTGATCTTGGCTTCCAATATGGGTAATGGTACTACCATTTACCAAGGTGACAACCGTTTTAGCTTAAAGGATATTTATTTTTTTCAGAATAAAATAGAGTTTAGAAAAGAGAACCATTATTTTATTAGAGCTTATGCAACCCATGAAGATGCGGGCAATAGTTTTGATGCTTATTCAACAGCATTGCTTTTACAAAATGCCGCTAAATCAGACAATAACTGGGCTGCCGATTATGCAGAAAATTGGAACCGTTTTATCTTCAACCGCATTCAAACCATCCGACCTAAAATTGGTTCTCAACCAACGGGTGTGCGTTACGAAGATTATGCCAATCAGTACATGCAAGAAAAATTTGCCGATTCACTCAATTATTACCATTGGCTCAACAATCAAATAACAGACACCTCCTTCTCAAGTACCAGAGGCGGAATTGACCGTTTGATCCCTGGTACAGCTGCATTCAATGAAGCTTATCAATCTATTATTTCAAGAACAAACCGAGAGGGTGGTTCGCGCTTTTTTGACAAATCTGCTTTGTACCATGTGATGGGCGAATACCAGGACATACTACTTGGAAACATTGTAAAAGTGGGAGCTAATTTTAGGTTATATGCTCCTTTTTCTAAAGGTACAATTTTCTTGGATACAGTTCCAAGTCAACGCATTTACAACCATGAATTTGGCGCATATTTGGGGCTAGAAAGGAAAGATTTAAACGAGCATTTGAAAACCAGTTTTACATTTAGGGTTGATAAAAACCAGAATTTTAATTTCTTGTTTTCGCCTGCTGCAACAATGGTTTATACCAATCAAGCCCATGTATTAAGGTTTTCTTTGTCTTCAGCCATTCGCAATCCTACTCTTACCGATCAGTACATTAACTTGAATGTAGGTAGGGCTGTTTTATTAGGCAATCTGAATGGTTTTGATAGCTTGGTAACCATACCTTCTATGTTAGATGCATTTAACAATGGTAGAGACAAACTGAGTTATTTTGATGTTGACCCCATAAAACCAGAGCAAGTAAAAACAATTGAATTGGGTTACAGAACCAATTTTACTGATAAGTTTTACTTAGACATGAGTTGGTATTTTAGTTATTATACCAATTTTATTGGATACAAAATTGGGGCAGACATAGATTGGCCAGTTGGTACATTTTTGCCAAATGGGTTGCAGGTTTTCAGGGTGGCAACTAATTCAAAAGATGCAGTAACTACACAAGGTTTCACCATTGGACTCAATTATTACTTCAAAAAATACCTGGGTTTTGTAGGTAATTATTCTTGGAATCAATTAGACAGGATGGGTTCAACCGATCCGCTTATTCCTGCATTCAATACCCCTGAACACAAATACAATATAGGTATCAATGGTCGTGACATTGGTTTTCAATTTTTAAATGAAGCAATCACAGGATTTGGCTACAGCATTAATTGGAAATGGCAAGAGGGCTTCAATTTTGAAGGTTCACCTCAGTTTACTGGAGCCGTTCCAGCCTATGGGATGTTAGATGCCCAATTGAACAAGTCTTTTTGGAATCAAAAAATCACTTTCAAAATGGGTGCGAGCAACCTCCTAGATAACCGTGTTATTCAGGTTTATGGTGGTCCGAGAGTAGGTAGAATGGCTTATATTTCCATACTGTTTGAACTAAAAAAGTAAGCAGAAAATACCATTTTAAAAACGCTTGTTTGATTTGTTGTTTTTTTGTTTTAACTTGAATAAAATTTAATTTAAATCATGAACAAAAAATTACTCTCCGTTTTTGCTCTCTTTACATCAATGTTTGCATTGAATGAAGCAACTGCACAAAATCGTTATTTAGATGAAGTGTTTACTTCTGTAAGCAAAAGTAGCAATGTGGTGTATGATACCAACTATGCCATTAATTTGTTGTTTGGTAATCCTAATCCACAAATTCCAGCCCAATTTACATCATCTCCAGTTTGGAGTGAAAAATTAAAATGTGATATTTACACACCAGATGGCGATACGAATAATAACAGACCAGTAATCATTTTAGCACATACTGGTAGTTATTTGCCACCATTGGTGAACAAGCAAACAACTGGTAGCAAGGACGACAGTTCTATCGTTGAATTGGCCAATCGTTTTGCTAAAAGAGGATATGTAGTGGTAGCAATGAATTACAGATTGGGATGGAACCCAGCTGCTACCTCACAAGAAGTAGCCACTGAACAACTGATCAAAGCAACTTACAGGGCTTTACAAGACATGAGAAACTGCGTTCGTTTCTTAAGAAGAAATTCAGACATATATGGCATTGATGAAAGCAAAATCATTTTTGGTGGACAAGGTACTGGTGGATATATTGCCCTTGCTGGCGCAACAGTAAGTGACAGAGCTGACATTGAATCAAACATTAAATTTAGAAGAGGAGATGCTTCAGCTATGGTTAGCGTGGATACTCTAGGTGATTGGACTGGTATAGGCGGCGTACTTCCATACAATGATCCTGCCGATGCAAGTGTTTCATCTGATGTAAATATGTTTTTCAATTTTGGTGGTGCCATGGGAGATACTGCTTGGATGAAAGCATCTAGCAAGCCTATGGTTGCAATGCACACAACAAAAGATCCATTTGCTCCATACAATACAGGTAACGTAATTGTTCCTACAACTGGTTTAACAGTTATTCCAAATGCTTCAGGTGCAGGTGATGTGATTCCTAAAGCAAATGCATTGGGTGTAAACAACAAATTAAACAGCTATGTTTATTTAGACCCAATGAGCGAAAGAGCCTACACTGTAGCTCAAGGTGTAAATAATTTATTTGGTTTTGAAACTACTTTCCCATTTGAAGGTTCACCATGGGAGTGGTGGGATAGACCAAGCATGCAAGCCAAACAAAGTGTTTTGTACAGAGATGCAATTCCATTACCTGCAAATGGTTTTACTGCTGATACATTATCAATTAAAACCAATCCTTTTATGTCTGCAGAAAGAGGAAAAGCATACATTGATACCATTGTAGGTTTTGTTGCTCCTAGAATTGCAGTACAAATGGATTTGATGGGAGGTTTAGCAATCAACGATTTTTCATTGACTGCTCCTCAAACTGGAACGTCTATTGATATACAAGATGATACTGCAGCATTTATGGTTGCTAAATGGCAAGGTACTGAAGGATTAGACTATGTATTTGCAATTGACAATATCAACGCTGATTTTTCAGATCCATTGTTCTCAACTGCTGTAACAGCAGACTCAATTGTATTTTCAGAAAGTACAATTTGGAACTTGTTAACTTCATTAGGTGTTAATGTTGACCAAGAAGTAAATTTAAAATGGACAGTAATGTCTAAAAATGCTTTGTATGGTAAAATGGCTGTACAACCTTTCGCTATCAATTTAACAAAACGTGCTGCAGTTGGTATCAATGAAGCTAACTACAACAAATACATTACATTGTACCCAAATCCTGCTACTTCAAGTGTAAAAATAGGTTTGGATGCAAATGCTAAGATTACTGATATCCAAATCATAGACATTTTGGGTCGTCAAGTAAAATCATATGCAGGATTCAATACAAATACTCAAGAAATTTCATTGAATGGAATTGGTTCAGGTGCATATTTTATCAATATCAATACCCAAAATGGGGGTACTGCAACCAAGAAATTTATCATCCAATAATTTTCTAGTTGTGTTTTATTAAAAAGGGGCGAACCATGGTTCGCCCCTTTTTGTTTTATTGATATGCAAATACTTATATTTGATAAGTGAATCTCTTGAAACAAATCATAGTAAAGTTCATGCTTTTTGCAATGCTGGCAAATGCGGTAAAACCCGACTTGCTGTTGCAATTGTCAAAAATTCCGAGTTTGGTAGCCCATTACCATCACCATGTTTACGATGAAAATGAACAAATAGGATTCCTAGATTTTTTGGCATTGCATTATGGTCAAAATTCATCCCATCGATCGGCAGAAAATCATGACGACTTGCCATTGTTTTTAAATAGTTCAGCTTGTTTTGTACTCATTACAAATTCTATATTCATTCCTGAGTTAGCAATTCAATCGAGTGGTTTCACACAACCTTGTTTTGCTTATACAGATTCTTATTCTTTTGATAAATTGACATCAATTTTTCAGCCACCCCAATTTGCTTGAGGTTTTGTTTCGCTGATTTATTTCCATTCAATTTCAATTTAACATGTTAAAAAAAATCATCGGATTTTCGGTCCGAAATAAATTACTTGTAGGTGCAGGTGTGCTGTTATTGATTGTAACAGGCATTGTACAGTTTACAAAATTACCCATAGATGCAGTGCCTGATATAACCAATAACCAGGTGCAGGTAATTACTGTTTCACCTTCATTAGGAGCTCCAGATGTTGAACGGCTTATTACTTTTCCAATTGAACAAGCAAATAGCAATATTCCTGGTTTAATTGAAATCAGAAGTTTTTCAAGATTTGGCTTGTCATTGGTAACGTTGGTTTTCAATGATGAAACGGATGTTTACTGGGCAAGGCAACAAGTCAGTGAACGTTTAATCAATGTCAAAGACCAAATTCCTGCTGGTTCTGGTGTTCCAAGTTTAGGTCCGGTAACTACAGGATTGGGCGAGATATACCAATATGTACTCAGGCCAAAACCTGGCTACGAAGCTACTTATGATGCAATGCAACTTCGTACAATACAAGACTGGATTGTTAGGAGGCAATTGCTGGGCATAAAGGGGGTTGCTGATGTCAGTAGTTTTGGTGGTAAGCTCAAACAGTATGAAATTGCTATCAATGTCAATAAATTAAGTGCCTATCAGTTGTCCATCAATGATGTGTTTTTGGCACTCAGTCATAACAATCAGAACACAGGTGGTGCTTACATTGAAAAAGGGCCTTCAGTCTTATTTATTCGTAGTGAAGGTTTAATTCAATCAACAGAAGATATAGGGAATATTGTTGTAAAAGAAACAGCAAATGCTACACCTATTTTTATCAGAGATATTGCTTCAATTGGTTTTGGGTATGCTGTAAGGTATGGTGCAATGACATATAACGGAGGTGATGAAGTAGCAGGAGCTGTGGTGATGATGTTGAAAGGGGAAAATTCAAACACAGTCATTCAAGAAGTTAAAAGTAAAATTGCAAGTATTCAAGAAATTTTACCTGAAGGGGTTGTTATAGAACCCTTTTTAGACCGAACCAAAATGGTAAACAATGCCATTGGAACTGTTCGTTCAAACTTATTGGAAGGTGCGCTCATTGTCATTTTTGTATTGGTATTGTTTTTAGGCAATTTGAGAGCAGGTTTGTTGGTTGCATCTGTTATTCCTTTGTCGATGCTCTTTGCAATTATTATGATGAATGTATTCAAGGTAAGCGGCAACTTAATGAGCTTGGGAGCACTTGACTTTGGGTTAATTGTAGATGGTGCAGTCATTATCGTTGAAGCAGTATTACATGGTTTACAAATTCAAGCAATTACTCAACCTGGTATTCAATTGAGCAAAGATCAGATGAATAAAAATGTACAAAGTTTGGCAAGTAAAATGATGAATAGCGCAGTCTTTGGTCAGATCATTATTCTAATAGTTTATTTGCCAATTTTTTCTCTGTCTGGTATTGAAGGTAAAATGTTTAAGCCTATGGCTCAAACTGTAGCTTTTGCTTTATTGGGAGCCTTCATACTCTCTTTAACTTATGTGCCAATGATGTGTGCACTCTTTTTAAAAAGCGAACAAGTGAATCCAAAAAGCATTTCAGAAAAGTTGATGCATCATTTGACTACATTTTTTTCTGAAAAACTAAAACAAAGTATACGTTATTCAAAACAGTTGATCATAGGTTCTTTTGTCCTCTTTGTATTAGCATTGCTTGTGTTGTTTCAAATGGGAGGAGAGTTTATACCAGTTTTAGAGGAGGGCGATTTTGCAGTAGAAACTAGAATATTAACGGGTTCTAATTTGCAATCGAGCATCCAAATAGCAAACCAAGCATCTCAATTATTGAGATCTAAATTTCCAGAAGTTGAAAAAGTAGTTGCAAAAATTGGAAGTGGTGAAATTCCAACGGATCCAATGCCTATTGAAGCAATGGATTTAATGGTAATCATGAAAGATAAATCTACCTGGGAAAATGCTAAGACATTTCCAGAAATGTCTGATAAAATGGCTAAAGAATTAGCAAGTATACCAGGTGTGAATTTTGGTTTTCAATACCCTGTTCAAATGCGTTTCAATGAGCTAATGACAGGAGCCAGACAAGATGTGGTTTGTAAAATATTTGGGGAAGACTTAGACTCTTTAGCAAATTATGCCAAGCAACTTGGTGCTATTGCAAATAGTGTAGAAGGAGCTAAAGACATTTATGTTGAAGTGGTTACCGGAATGCCTCAAATTGTTATCAAATACAATCGGCAAAAAATGGCACAACTTGGCTTGTCGGTTGAAACTGTAAATACTTGTGTTAACGCTGCATTTGCTGGTAAAAATGCGGGTTTGGTATTTGAAGGTGAAAAACGATTCGATTTGGTGGTTCGCTTAGAAAATGAAAAAAGAAACAATTTAACAGCGGTTCAAAATTTATTGATTCCAAATAATAAAGGTGTAGATGTGCCATTATACCAAGTAGCCAGTGTTGATTTACAAGAAGGGCCTGCACAAATTCAGCGAGAAGACGCAAAAAGAAGAATCATGGTTGGGTTTAATGTGCGCGGTAGGGATGTTCAAACGGTTGTCAATGAATTGCAAGAAAGCGTAAAAAAGCAGCTACACTTGTCGCCAGGATACTATGTGAAATTTGGTGGTTCTTTTGAGAATTTAGAAGAAGCAAAATCCAGACTATTGATAGCTGTTCCTGTTGCACTGTTTCTAATTTTATTGTTATTGTATTTAACATTTGGATCAATGTTAAAAGGACTTTTAATTTTTACTGCCATTCCTTTATCAGCAACCGGAGGCATTTTTGCGTTGGCTTTGCGTGGTATTCCATTTTCAATTTCTGCAGGTGTAGGCTTTATTGCATTGTTTGGAGTTGCAGTATTGAATGGCATTGTTTTGATCAGTGAGTTCAATCGATTAAAAATTGCAGGCCAATCAGACTTAGATTCAATTATTCTTCAAGGTACCAAAAACCGCTTAAGGCCCGTATTGATGACTGCTTTTGTGGCATCATTGGGTTTTTTACCAATGGCACTGAGCAATGGCGCTGGAGCAGAAGTTCAAAGGCCATTGGCAACAGTTGTAATTGGTGGATTACTCTTTGCTACTTTTCTTACCTTGTTTTTATTGCCGTTGATGTATTTAGCAATAGAGAAAAGTCAAATCAAAATGAAATTTTCCAAAACAGCTATTTGTCTTTTGTTTGTGCTGTTAATGAATTCAAAAATTCATGCTCAAACTACAGTAATTTTGAAACTAAATACTGCCATCGATTCTGCACTTTCAAATAACTTACAGTTTAGGAACGATAAATTGTATTTACAATACTTAACTCATGTGAAAAAAGCGGCAGTAGCAATACCCAATACTACATTTAACTTAGAGTATGGTCAATTTAATTCTGCTTTCAAAGACAACCGCATTGGGTTGAGTCAAAATATTCAGTCACCATTCACCATTATTAAACAACAACAATTGGCATCTAGTGCTTTAGCTGCGCATCAATTTCAAATTAAATGGAAAGAGAATGAACTCAAACAGGCAGTAGCTAATACATTCAATGAATTATTGTTGCTATCTAGAAAGATACAAATTTGGACCTATGCAGACAGTTTGTATCAGTTATTCTTAGAAAAAGCCATGTTAAGAAACAAGTTAGGCGAATCTGCTATGCCTGAATTGACCCATGCGCAAATACAAAAGGTGCATGCATCAAAAGAAATCTTGAACCTACAAAGTAAACTTCAGTCTGAAAAATTATACCTGCAGTATTTACTCAACACCCTTAATGACATAGAGCCAGCTGCCACAGATTGGAATTTTGAACTCAATGAGCAAGTGATGCTTAACAAAACAGCAATGCATCCTCAATTAAGAGAACAAGCACAGTTGGTTCATCACAGTTTGAAACAATACCAATTGGAAAAATTAAAATTTTTACCAGATTTTCAAATAGGATTTCAGTCGGTAACCATACAAGGAATGGGTGCTGACAATCAAAATTATGGTTTACAAACTCGCTTCAATTCCATTCAAGGGGGGCTGAATTTTCCATTGTTCTTTGGAAGCCAGTTGCAACAAACCAAGGCCAAAAAAATTGCTTACACCATTGCGCAACAGGAATTCAACAACAAAACACATTTGATAACCAATAAATACAAAGATTTACTTGCCCGTTACGATGCAGCAAAACAAATCAACCAGCTGTACAGTCAAGTACAAGAACGCAGCCAACTCATAATTACTAGCAAGGAATTGTTTGATAAGGGGGCTATAGATTTTCTTGATTTTAGTCTTTTAATGAACAATGCCATTGCTAATGAATTAGAGGCTTTGGATGCAAAATTTCAACTCAATCAAACCATTATTCAATTAAATTATTTTCAATAAATACATGAATATGCTTAACCATTTTAAATATACGTTACTGATTCATTTGTTCATAATACTCAACATAGCTTGTCAAAATGGCAATAAAGAGAAAACAGAAGTAGTTATAGAAAACACCAATGAGCACCTTGTTCAATTAGATTCCGCACAAATGAACAACATTGAACTCAAACTTGCATTGGCACAAAACAAAGAAATGTCTTCGAGCTTCAATCTGAGTGGTTCAATAGATGTACCTCCTCAAAATATGGTATCTGTTAGTATGCCATTGGGTGGGTATTTAAAATCTACTAAGTTGTTGCCTGGTATGCACCTTAAAAAAGGGGAAGTGATTGCGGAAATGGAAGACCAACAATACATTCAATTGCAACAAGATTATTTGATTGCTCAATCAAAATTGAAATTGTTAGAATTGGATTTTCAAAGACAACAAGCCTTGAACCAAAGTAAGGCCATCAGTGACAAGGTATTTCAACTTGCCCAAAATGATTATGAGAGCCAAAAAATTACCTGTCAATCTTTGTCTGAAAAGTTAAAATTGGTAGGTATCAATCCCATACACTTGAATGCAGGAACATTGTCTAAAAGTATTTTCTTAAAATCGCCCATTGATGGATTTGTTTCTAAGGTAAATGTGAATATTGGTAAATATGTATCACCAACTGAGGTTTTATTTGAGCTCGTAAACCCTACAGATATTCATTTAAGTTTAAATGTTTTTGAATCTGACTTAGCCAAGGTATTTATTGGACAGAGAGTGTATGCATACACCAATAACAATCCTAGTAAAAGATATTTGTGTGAAGTTATTCTAATTGGGAAGGATTTAAGCAAAGAGCGTTTTACCACAATTCATTGTCATTTTGAGGAATATGACCAATTATTAAGCCCCGGAACTTATATGAATGCGGAAATGCAAACCAATCCAGTTGCTTCAACTGTTTTACCTGAATCAGCATTTGTTCAATATGCCAATAAAAATTATGTGTTTGTTGAGAAAGCCAAAGGAGTTTTTGAAATGATGGAAGTAGAAACAGGCATTTCAGGCTCTGGTTATACAGCATTTGAATTAAAAAATGGCATGCAAACCAATGGCTTAAAATTTGTCATCACAGGGGCGTATCAGCTCATGATGATTGCTAAAAATAAAGAAGACTAGATTGAATTAACGGATTCGGTCTGCACTTTTAACCAACTCTTCATCTTTCTTGATGAGTGCTATGCTTCTTATAACTAAATAGAAATTGAAGAACAACAATGCAATTCCAAACATAGATGGGAGTAGTAAGTTTTTGGAATCAAACGATGGAATATAAACCATTGTTTTAACCAAAAATGAAAGCGTTAAAAAGAAGTGGCTGGTAAAAACACCCCAACACAATTTTATTTGTTTTGGCCTGTTTTTGTAGGATGAAATTGCCATTGTACAAAGTCCTATGGTAATAGCGCAGAGTGCAATCAAGCCCAATTGCAATTTACTTTCAATCAATTGTCCGTTTTCGAAATAGTTGAAATAAAACAAGTTTATTTTGTAGGCGATGCTTTTGCCCTCAGGTATGAGTTGAATGTAATGAATGGTATCCATGCTACACAAAAGAACCAGGATTAGAATAATTGTAAGCAGGTAAACGCTTTGTAATCTTTGTATCATATGCTGCAAATTAGTAATTTTTTTACCGCATTATCCAATAAATTCTATTTGATGGGTTTGTTCTAAAAATTTAAACTGTTCATTGATGCCTAGACCATTCATAACCTTTCCAATTGGTGATTCTATGGAAATCAGGTGAACTTTTCCTTGGTTTGAATCAATTGTTCCTAAACCAATTGAAACAAAGTAACATGCTGTTGCTGTTTTAACAATAGACCCATTACCAACGGTTTGCTTTGGATTTAGATTGAGTTGTTGTAAGAATGCGAGTTCTTTTTTAGCCAATATAGATTGTTTGGCATTCATGTCCCTTTGAAGTTGTCCCATTGCTCTTGCAGTTTCATATTTGTCTCCTGCACTACTTTTTTCTTCTTGATTGGCGGATTCTTGGGCTTCCTTCATTGCATTTTCAGCATTGCTAATTCGTTCTTTCAATGCTTGTATTGCCGTTTCAATGAGTTGTTGTTTCAATGCCGATGCTGCTGTTGCTAACATATATCTATGATTGATTCAGTGCTTTAAGTACGGAGATTTAGATTTTTTAAACTTCTCTAATTTAGGTTGAATAACAAATTTACAATAGGGTTGAGTACTGTTGTTATTAAAATAGTTTTGATGGTAGTTTTCGGCTTTGTAAAATGGTTCCATTTTACGAATTGAAGTTACGATAGGGTTACTGAATTTTTTTGCAGCATTGAGTGCAGCTTTTTGTTCAAGTGCTTGTTTCATTTCTGTTTCATTGTTGCAAAAAATAACAGATTGGTATTGTGTGCCAATATCGTTTCCTTGTCTGTTTGGAGTTGTTGGATCATGCATTTCCCAAAAAACCGTTAGCAAATCTTGGAATGTAATTTGTTGAGGGTCATAAGTTATTTTACACACTTCAATATGGTTGCTTGCTCCTGAACAAACTTCTTCATAGGTTGGATTTATAGTTTGCCCACCAGCATAGCCACTTTCTACTTTTATCACTCCTCTAATTTGTTCATAAATGGCTTCTACGCACCAGAAGCAACCTGCACCTAAAACAATGGTTTGTAAAGAATGATTTTCTTGTTGTTGCATGTGATTAAATTTGGTTTGATTGCTGCCAAGCAAAGATAACTGAAGCAGATACAATAAAAGGGTATTCATACAATTAATAACAGAATTTTGTACATTTGGTTTGGAACTAAAATTAATAGCCAACAAATGAACAAATATTTTACAGGAATTTTAATTGGATTGAGCTGTCTCAAAATTGCAAATGCGCAAGTTATCAATACAGCTGCCATAGATACGAGTTATGCTGAAACAGATTCAAAGTTATCTATACATGGCTTCATAGACACTTATTATAATTTTGATTTTAACCAACCAAAAAGTTTAGAAACCCCTTATCAGGTTTCATCAGCCAGACACAATGAGCTCAATATCAATTTGGCTTATGCAGATTTTAGGTTGCACGGCGAAAATTACAGGGCATCTTTTGTGCCTGCTTTTGGTACTTACATGAATGCCAATTATGCAAAAGAACCACAAACATTACAAAATTTATTGGAAGCAAACGCGGGTATTTTGTTACATAAAGAAAGAAAAATATGGTTGGATGTAGGAGTTTTAAATTCACCAATAACAAATGAGTCGCCAGTAAGTAAAGATCAACTCCTTTATTCGCGTTCAATAGGTGCAGAATTCTCACCATATTTTGTAACCGGTGCTAGGTTGTCAATTCCAATTGACAATGAATGGTCATCAAGTTTTTATGTTTTGAATGGATGGCAACAAACCATCGCTCTTAATTCAGATAAGTCGTATGCTTTACAATTTGAGTATAGGCCATCTAAGCAGTTATTAGTTGATTTTAATGTATTTTATGGAAATACCCAAAATGCCAATTCAAGGAGTGATTTTAGAAACAGAACATTCATGGATTGTTACTTCATTTATGAGAACATCAATAAAACTTTAGGTTTGTCAGGAGACGTTTATTTAGGGTTTCAACAAACTAAAAACGCTGCAGGCGTTGAACACCAAGGTAGATGGTACAATGCAAATATTCAAGGTAAAATAGCCATAGACAAAGCACAATCATTTGCTGTACGAGCAGAGTATTTCAGTGACCCTGATTTAATGGTTGCCAACGTCAATACAGGGGCTGCAGGTTTCGAAGTTTTTGGTTTAACAGGCTCTTACCAATTAAAAAAATACAAGAACACAGCTTTTAAAATGGAGTTGAAATCATACCAAGCAAAAGAGGCAGTTTTTTTGAATGAACTGAGTCAACCTACTAAATATTGCATGCAAATGGTAGGTAATTTTGCCATCTGGTTTTAAAAAATTTGTTCAGGTTTTTCGTTGGGTTTGGCATACTTAAAGGTAGCTTTTTTTTCTAGAGCATAATAGGTATCTAAACCATTCACACCTGAGCTGTTTGCGGTGGTTAAATTGATTCTCAAATCTTGCTCCAAACAGGCTTCATTTTTTATTCTTATTTCTTGAACTTCACCCACAATTAGTTTGGTCTGGTTAGAGTTGATAGGAATAATTTCGGCCAAGCTCAAACCTATTTGTATGATTGATTCAGCAACATAAGGAGCTTTAATTGCATTGCTGTATTCAGGTGTAAAACCACAGGCTTCAAACTCTGACTCTTCGTATCTTGCGGATGTTTGGTGTGCTGCTGCAATACAATCTATGTGAACATGATTGATGGTAAATTCCAGAGTTGTTTCAATGTTTTTAAAGGTGTCTCTGTTGACATGAGTAGGTCGCATGATAAACCCCATCAATGCGGGGTCCGCACCAATATGCATGACAGAATTAAAGATGGCTAAATTGCTCACCTTGGTTTCAGAGATAGTGCCAATAAGGTTGGCAGGCCTAATACCTGAAAGCGCGTTGATTAAATTGGTTCTGTGTTGTTTTTCGAGCAACGCGAGTTCTATTTTGTGAAATGTTTTCATTTACCTGATGCTACTTAAACCTCCGTCCATGCCTATGATTTGACCTGTCATCCAATTGTTGTGCATGATTTGAATGGCAAATGATGCCAACTCATCTGCTGTACCAATATTTTTTAAGGGATGCCTTTCTTTTGATGCAGTAAGTTTTTCTGGTGTATTGATGAATTTTTCGCTCAATGGAGTTTGGGTCAAAGAGGGTGCAATGGCGTTAACACGAATTTTAGGGGCGAATTCAGCAGCTAAACTTTTTGTTAAGCCTTCTATCGCAGCTTTTGAAGTTGCAATGCTGCTATGAAAACTCATACCCGTTTGAGCAGCAACTGAACTAAATAATACTATACCCGGTTGATTTGCCAGTTGAAGTTGGGGTAAATATTTTTTGATGAGCATTGTTGCACCTACTACATTCAAAACAAAGTCATTGATAAAGTCTTCGGTTTTTAAATTTTTGAATGGACGCAGTTGGATGGAGCCTGGACAATAAAATAGCCCGTCTATAGGTTGTTCAAAATTTGGCAGGTTAATTTCCTGGCTACTGAAGTCTACCTCGTAAAATGAAAACAAATCGCTGTTTAAATCAGGCATTGTCCTGTTGAGTCCAATCACCTGGTGTCCTTGATTCAGTAAATTTTTTGTAATAGACAGTCCTATTCCGCTCGAACTGCCAGCAACCAAATATATTCCCATACCTACCAAACCATTCAATTGGCGGAATGTTTTAGAGCGTATTAAGAAAGATTGAACAGCTTACAAAGCTTGTTTTTTCAAAGCAAGGATTGAAAAATCAGTTGCCACTTTTTCAATTGTATTTGTCAAACATCCAAGTCCAGTTATCTCCATTTCTACAATGTCACCTGCTTGAAGCCATTGGGTTTGGTAATTAGGGTCATTGAGTAAACCCGTTCCATTGAGTTCTAAGAAGCATCCAGTGCCTACAGTTCCAGAACCAATGACATCACCAGGCAGCACATCAACCCCATAAGCGCAGCGTTCAATAATTTCTGCAAAAGTCCAATCCATGTCTGCCACATTACCTTGACTTACCAGTTTACCATTTACCCAGCATTTCATGTCTAAATTGTAATTGTTGCCTGTGTGGTTATGCTTTGCTGGTACAAGAAATGGAGCCAATTCATCAGGAGTCACAAAATACGGACCAATGACTGTTGAAAAATCCTTGCCTTTTGCAGGTCCTAAATTCAATAGCATTTCTTCCATTTGGAGTGTTCTAGCACTCATGTCATTCATAATGGTGTAACCAGCAATGTATGCATCAGCTTCAGCAGCAGTAAAGTTTCTCCCTTTCTTACCAATTACTACAGCAATCTCTAATTCAAAATCAAGTTTTTGAAAATGATCAGGCATGCACAGTATAGGACCTGGTCCTTGAATGGCATTGTGGTTGGTAAAATAAAATATAGGGTATTGGTCAAATTCAGGAATCATGGGAACACCTCTATTTCTTCTTGCTGCAGCAACATGTTGTCTGAATGCGTAGCCATCTCTACAAGATGTAGGATTGGGAATAGGTGCCTCAATTTTTACGTCCGATACTGAAATAAAAGGGATGTTTAATTTGCCTTCAATTAAATCTTGGTTGATTTTTTTCAAGTCGTTCATGGCTTGCTCGCCAGCTTGAACCAATGCCAAAATTGAACTTGGTAACGATTTTGAAATTGACTCAAAAGGCCAGATTTTTTCTTCATGTAAAATTCCAGCACTTGTATTTTCTTTAAAAGTATAGGTTATTAGTTTCATGTTATTTGAGTTTTGGAAAGTTGATTTTATCGGCTACAATTATTGCCTGGTTAAATTCAGTGTTTAAATGGTGAAATAAATTTTGAGCTTCCATTTTGTTTCTAAAGTCGCCAACCCTCAATTTAAAATAAGGTTGTTGGTAGATGAGGTAAGCTGGAACCGCTGGATAAGCTGCTAAAAACTTTGCTTTCAATTGATTTGCATTGTTTCTTTCGGTTCCAGAAAACAATTGAATGCGGAAGCCATCCATTGAGTTTTTGATTTTATGGATGTTTTTGTTTTTTTCAATCAAGCTGTCTAAATACACATCATTGACAATTTTTAAACTGCCTTTTTGTGCCAAGGTAAAATTTATTGTAAACAGACCCATGAGAAAAGCCAACAATAGTTTCATAGTATCAAGTTTTAAATTTCTTCCTCTAAAATTGCTATACCAGCCGAAGTGCCAATTCTATTTGCACCAGCATCAATTAGTTCTTGTGCAAATTTGCGGCTTTTAATACCCCCAGAAGCTTTAATTTTTGTTCGGGCAGGTAGTACTTTTCTCATCAGTTTTACAATATCAACACTTGCTCCGGCATTGCCGTAACCTGTAGAAGTTTTCACATAGTCAGCTTCACAGTCTACACAAATTTTACAAGCCAATTTTAACTCTTCTTCGGTCAGATTACCAGTTTCAATAATGACTTTGCAAATTCTATTTTGTAAATGACAAGCTGTAACAACAGACTGTATGTCGTTTTGAAGTGTAGAGAGGTCTTTGCTTTTTAGTGCAGCAATGTTCATGACCATATCTATTTCATGAGCACCAGAGGTGATGGCTTTTTTTACTTCTTCAACCTTACTGGAAACAATGTTGTAACCAAAGGGAAACCCTACAACTGTTACAATTTTAACATTGGAATTGTTCAATACTTTTTTTGCATGCTGCACAAAATAGGGAGGAACACAAACTCCAATAAAATTTTGAGCAATTGCTTGTTCACACAATTTTGTAATTTCTTCAACTGTGCAGTCGGGTCTAAGCAAAGTGTGTTCAATAAATTGAGCCAGTACTCTATTTTCCGCAGGGTTATTCATACTTTAGTTTGTTAATTCATCTTTACCATGACAAGATTTGTATTTTTTTCCACTACCACATGGACATGGGTCATTTCGGCCAATTTTAACAACTCCTTTAACTTGTTGAACCTTTGGAGATTCGCTTTGCTGCATGGCTTCTTGGTTTCTTCTGTTAGCATCTCCTAATTCATCTGTTCTAGATGTTTTTAATTTACCCGCATCATTTTTTTTGGTTTCAATAGCTTGTTTCACCTCATTTGGGTCGTCCATAGGTATGAATGCTTTGTAAAGCATACCCAATGTTTGTTTGTTTACCTTAGAAAGCATTTCATTGAACAATTTAAACGACTCTAACTTGTAAATTAACAAAGGATCTTTTTGTTCAAATACTGCATTCTGACTCGATTGTTTCAACTCGTCCATCTCTCTTAGGTGCTCTTTCCATTCATTGTCTATGACATACAAACTGGCAAACTTTTCGAATGTTCTGCTAATTTCTTTTGCATTTGTTTCGTATGCTTTTTTCAAGTTCACTGGAATTTGCATGTGGTGCAAACCATCTGTAATTGGAACTGAAATGTTTTCAAATTGTGATCCTTGGTTCACAAATACATTCTGAATAACCGGGAAAGACAAGGCTGCTAGTTCCTCTATTTTTTGGTGATAATGATTCACCAATTCAGTAAACAAACGGTCAACCAAAGCTTCATGCTTATGAGCAAAAAAATCTGCTTCATTGATTTGGGTATCCAAACCAAAAATTCTTAGCAATTCAAAATTAAACTCTTTGTAATTTTTTTGTTCCCTGTATACTTCAACTAACTCTTCACAGGTATCGGCTAACATGTTTTGTAAATCCAATTGCAATTTATCTCCGTAAAGGGCATTTCTTCTTTTTGCATAGATAACCTCTCTTTGAGAATTCATTACATCATCATATTCTAATAATCTTTTACGGATGCCAAAATTATTTTGTTCAACTCTTTTCTGAGCCCTTTCAATATTTTTGGTAATCAAAGAATGTTCAATGTTTTCACCTTCTTTCATGCCAAGTCTGTCCATGATTCCAGCAATTCTCTCAGAGCCAAATAAACGCATTAAATCATCTTCAAGTGAAACATAAAATTTTGAAGATCCAGGATCTCCTTGTCTACCTGCTCTTCCTCTCAACTGTCTGTCAACCCTTCTGCTCTCATGTCTTTCAGTTCCAATAATTGCCAAACCTCCAACTTCTCTAACTCCTTCACCCAATTTAATATCTGTACCTCGACCAGCCATGTTAGTGGCAATGGTTACAGCACTTTTTTGACCTGCTTCAGCAACAATCTCAGCTTCTCTTTGGTGTTGTTTTGCGTTCAAAACATTGTGTTTGATTTTACGCATGGTTAACATTCTACTCAACAATTCAGATACTTCAACAGAGGTTGTTCCTACTAAAACTGGCCTACCTAGTTCAGTTAAACGAATCACATCTTCTATGACTGCATTGAATTTTTCTCTTTTCGTTTTGTAGATCACATCTTCTTCATCTTTTCTAGAAATAGCTCTATTTGTTGGAATCTCAACTACATCTAATTTATAAATTTCCCAAAACTCACCAGCTTCAGTTACTGCAGTACCAGTCATACCAGCCAATTTGTGGTACATTCTAAAGAAGTTTTGTAAAGTTATGGTTGCATAGGTTTGCGTTGCTGCTTCAACCTTAACATTTTCTTTGGCCTCAATTGCTTGGTGTAAACCATCACTGTACCTTCTACCATCCAATACACGACCTGTTTGCTCATCCACAATTTTCACTTTGGCATCTTGAATGATGTATTCTACATCTTTTTCAAACATGCAATAGGCTTTGAGTAATTGATTAACAGTGTGAATGCGCTCAGACTTAATAGAAAAGTCTAGCATCAATTGTTCTTTGTGTTTGATTTTCTCTTCCTCTGCAATTGTACTTTTCTCTATTTCAGCAATAGAACTACCAACATCAGGGATGATAAAGAAATGTGGGTCCTCTCCTGAAGAGGTAATCAGTTCAATTCCTTTTTCTGTGAGGTCTACAGCATTTATTTTTTCATCTATCACAAAAAACAAATCAGCATCTACTTTGTGCATTTCTTTTTGCTGATCTTGCAGGTAGAAGTTTTCAGTTTTGGTAAGCAATTGACGGGTACCAGGCTCGCTTAAAAATTTAATCAGAGAACTGTTTTTAGGTAATCCTCTGTATGCTTGCAACAATTTAAATCCACCCTCTTTGTCATTCCCAGCTGCAATTAATCTTTTGGCATCAGCCAAAGCGGTATTGATATATGTTTTTTGTGCATTGACCAATTTTTCAATTCGAGGTTTGAGTTGGTGAAATTGTTGGTCATCGCCTTTTGGAACAGGCCCACTTATAATGAGAGGAGTTCTTGCATCATCAATCAATACAGAATCTACTTCATCTACCATTGCAAAATGGTGTTTGCGTTGCACCAATTCTTGCAAATTACTAGCCATGTTATCTCTGAGGTAATCAAAACCAAATTCATTGTTGGTTCCGTATGTAATATCAGCTAAATAGGCATTTCTTCTGGCAGTTGAGTTGGGCTGATGGTAGTCTATACAATCTACTCTAAGTCCGTGGAATTCAAATATTGGTGCATTCCATTCACAGTCTCTTCGTGCCAAATAGTCGTTTACGGTAACAATGTGAACGCCTTTCCCTGCCAACGCATTCAGGTATGTTGGTAGTGTTGAGACAAGCGTTTTCCCTTCGCCAGTTGCCATTTCAGAGATTTGGCCCTTGTGTAGCACCATCCCACCAATTAGTTGCACATCGTAATGTACCATGTTCCAAGTGATAGCATTGCCAGCAGCTTCCCAAGTATTGTTCCAAATGGCTTGTTCACCTGAAATTTGTACTGGTTTTTTTGACCTAGTGTAAGCACTGAGTTGCTTATCCCATTCGGTTGCGGTAACAACCATTTGTTTTTGCTCGCTGAATCTTCGAGCTGTTTCTTTTACAACAGCAAATGCTTCAGGTAGAATTTCAAGCAGTACAACTTCTAAAGCGGCATTGGCATCTTTTTCAAGTTGTTCAATTTGTTTGAAAAGTTCATCTTTTTTATTAAGATCTATGTCTTCTTGGAGGGTTTGGGCTTTGAGTTCAGCTATTTCAGATTGAATGGTGCCTAAATGTGTTTGAATTTTTTGTTTGAATTCAGTAGTACGGTTTCTGAGTTGATCATCAGTTAAACTGTTCAATTGTGCATAATGCTCATTGATTTGTTCTACTATTGGATACAATTCTTTTAAATCTCTGTCCGATTTACTGCCGAAAATTTTTGTTAAACCTTTGAAAATGTTACCAATCATGTTGTGCTGTCTTTATGTTCTCGTATAGGGTGTAAATTTAAATCTTTTTGGCTGATTCACCTTGTTTAATGGGCAAAGAAATTTCCTTTTTTTTAGCTGTAATTCAGCTAATTAATAGAAAAAGGGATTGTGCCTTCAAAAAAATGTCAGCTTTGCAAGAGAATGACATGAATCAAGCCAATCCCAAAAAGTGGTCAAAATGACCGAAACAAAAAAGAAAAAAATTATTTATTGTCCGAGGATTCCATTCTGAATCCCATTGTTTTTGAAGTAGGGATGCCACTGCTATAACTCATGAAGTTTTTTTGTTCAACTGTTAAATGAAAAACAGCTTCAATAGGCGGGGCCATTAAATCATAATGTAGGCAATATTGCATACACTCAGTTACCAATTCAGCCATGTTTTGTTCGCTGATTTCATTTTCGGCAAAATTGCTGTACAAAAAAGACAAAGGTCTGTTGCCATCTATGAAAAAATGTTGGTCTTTATTGACGAACAAACGGCCCACCAAGTAACCAACATCTCCTTCTCTATTGTATTTAATAGAATCAGCCAAAAAGTTATATACCTGAATCATGCCACAAAACTCTCTTGTTGAATCTGATTTTACATAAGGTGTTTGGTGTATAAAATGACTGGAATCAAAGTCAAATACATTGGTGTGCATCATGAATACCAATGTATCACCCGAAAATTTTAAGTGAAATTCAAAATCAGATTTTTCGTAATATTTAATTTCTACAGATGGATCTGTTTTTGCAACTTCTTGGTTGAGTTGCATAGCTATTTGTTTGACAGATTCCCTTAGCACATCAAAACTTTTGATGGTTTGACGATATGCCAATTGTTTTACTGATGATTTTTCTAGTAAAATCTGTTTTACTTTTTCAATTTTAGGTGTCATTTTTTTAATAAGCTTTAGCAAAAAGTACCCTTTGTGAAGAGGGTTTACCTGTAAAAACACAATTTCCTGATTCTTGTTTGTTGTCAAGTGGAATGCAGCGAATGGTTGCTTTACAGGCTTCTTTTATTTTTAACTCAGTTGCTGTTGTGCCATCCCAATGTGCCGAAATGAATCCAGATTTGTTTTCTAGTGTATGCAAGAATTCATCCCAAGTGTCAACTGTTGTAATGTGTTCTTCTCTAAAATCAAGTGCACGTTGAAACAAATTCTGTTGAATTTGCTCTAATAAATGCGAGATTTTATGCGCCACATCGCTGGCATCCATGCTTTGTTTCTCCTTGGTATCTCTTCGAGCAACTTCAATGGTTCCATTTTGCACGTCTCTCGGACCGATGGCAATACGAACAGGTACTCCTTTTAATTCGTATTCGGCAAATTTATAACCGGGAGATTGGTTGTCTTTGGCATCTAATTTTACTCTTATTCCCAACGCTTTCAATGATTGCGCTATCTCATTGGCTTTGTCTAATACCAAAGTTTGCTCTTCTTGTTTTCTGAAAATAGGAACAATAACAACCTGAATAGGTGCTAAACGGGGAGGAAGTACCAAGCCCTCATCATCGCTATGGCTCATAATTAATGCGCCCATTAATCGGGTGGATACTCCCCAACTGGTAGCCCAAACATATTCTTGTTTGTTTTCTTTTGTTACAAATTTCACATCGAATGCTTTTGCAAAATTTTGACCCAAAAAATGAGACGTTCCCATTTGAAGCGCTTTGCCATCTTGCATTAAGCCCTCTATGCAATAGGTTTCTAGTGCCCCTGCAAAACGTTCGTTGGCAGTTTTAAAACCTTTAATTACCGGAACTGCTAGAATATTTTCAGCAAAATCAGCATAAACATCTAACATTTGCTTTGTTTCAGCAATTGCTTCCTCCGCTGATGCATGAGCAGTATGTCCTTCTTGCCATAAAAATTCAGCGGTCCTTAAAAACAAACGGGTTCTCATTTCCCATCTCACCACATTAGCCCATTGATTAATTAAAATTGGCAAATCGCGGTAGCTTTGAATCCAATCTCTGTAAGTATTCCAAATAATTGTTTCTGAGGTTGGTCTTACAATTAATTCTTCTTCTAATTTTGCTTCTGGATCAACAACTATTTCACCTGTTTTTTCGTCTACTTTTAGTCGGTAATGGGTAACTACGGCACATTCTTTTGCAAAACCATCTACGTGACTAGCTTCCTTGCTAAAGAAACTTTTAGGTATAAAAAGAGGGAAGTAGGCATTTTGGTGTCCAGTATCTTTGAACCGTCTGTCTAATTCTGACTGCATGGTTTCCCAGATTGCATACCCATACGGTTTAATTACCATACATCCTTTAACAGCTGAATGTTCTGCTAAATCAGCGTTTTTTACCAGGTTGTTGTACCATGCACTGTAATCTTCACTCCGTTTAATTTTTTTGATGTCCATTTTTTTTGGAATAGTATTTGATTAATGATAATCCAATGCGAAAATACTTTTTTTTGTTACTTTGTGAAGGCTATTCAAAATCCATGCTATGAAAAATCTCATTTTTTTATTCAGTAACTTGGTTTTTATTGGATTAAGTTCTTGCTCTTATCCTAACTATCGCTTGCAGCATGAACAACCTGATGATGTGTATTGGAAAAGTTCAGACAGTCAACAAAAAGAGAAATCTTTAGATGATGTTAAATTTGAACAAGCCCCATCAACACCTCCTCAAAAACAACCGTCAAAACCAAGACAACCCAAACAGCTTCAGGAATCATCTCTTCAAGAAGAGGCTGTTGGGGTTGAACCCAATGATGAAGCAAGAGCAGAAGCTGCTTATCAAGCATGGAATCAACAAAGATTAAGCAACAATCAAAACAGTACAGCTAATTCTCAAACCAACACTATACAAGAATTACAACCCGCAACTGCTCCTCAAAACTCTCAACCATTTACAGTCAACAACTATAACAATAACTATTTTTCAAATAACCGTTCATTCAGAACAGGTTTACGTTACAACTCAAGGTGGTTGAATCCATCAATGAATGACTTTTATTTTGGCAATAGCTATTTTGGATGGAATGATTTCTCAGGCTGGCAATTCGGCTATCAGTGGCCAGTTTTCAATTCAATGTGGGGGGCTCCACTATGGCATCAACCTTTTGGGAATTATTGGGGCTTCAATCCATTTTTTAACAATTTTGGTTTTTATAACCAATTTTACAGTCCTTGGTGCAATCCTTTTTACCCCAATTATTTTGGATATGCCAATCCTTGGATAGGTTATTATTCTCCTTGGTTTAGAACACATGAACGCAACCTCAATCCTTCAAGGTCAAGACCAAGAGAATCCATAGGGAGTTCAGGTCAAGATCATTCAAATCCTAATGGAGGCATGCTTAACCCGGGAACCAGGCCCTTTTTAGGTAAAAAGGAAAGCGATGAAGCCACTGTTTCTGGCCAAGGGAAAATGAGAAATCCTGGAATGGCTTTGCCAAAACAACAAGCTGCTCCGGCAGTTTCTGTTCCAATTGAAGCTAAACCAAACACCAATCCTGGTTTGCCAATGCAACAACCAGCAGACAACACACAACCATCTGTCAATGGAATACCTCCTGTAAATAATCCTGTTTATGCAGATCCGAGTAACTATAGGGATAAATCATTCAGGGGTGAAGAGTCCCTTCAAGACGGGGGTAAATTAATCAATGGAAGTAATGGACCTATCTATGTTCCACCAAGAGACAACGTGTCTCAAACCATGCCTGAACGTAGTACACAGCCCAATCGCATTCAAGGAATAGGGAACCAAGAAATGCAACCAAATAGAGGGTATATACCAGATAGGAACCAATCTATCCAACAAATTCAATCTCCAGCACCTAGAAATGAATTTCCCTCAAGGGTTCATGAGCGAATAGAATACCAAGCGCCGGCTTCATCTCCACAAAGGAATGGTGGTGGATTCAATGGATTTTCAAATGGTTCAGGTGGTGGTGGTTCTAATAGTTCTGGTAACAGATCTGGTGGCTCAATTTCTCGTCCTCGTTAAAATTAAATTTATGAAAAAACATATCATCTTATTGGCTAGTTGTATTGCTTTTGTAAATGCCAATGCTCAAAATCATGAAGATGTATTTAGGTACTCTTTGTATAATTACCAGGGAACCCCAAGAACCATGGCAACTGCAGGTGCATGGGGCGCTGTTGGAGCCGATTTGTCATCAGCAAGTATTAACCCAGCAGGTATTGCATTGTACAGAAGAAACGAATTGTTAACAGCTGTTTCGTTCAATTCATATTCGGCAGATGCCAATTATGGCACTTCTGCTTACCAAGATCAACACGATTATAAACTCAGTTTCAATATCCCGAATTTTGGTTTTGTTTTGAACCAAACCAATCCTTATATGGGCAAAGATACAAGGCAAGGTCTGGTTGCATATCAATTGGCATTTGGAATGAACAGATTGGCTGATTTTCATCAGAACGTTACTGTTTTAGGCAATACAAAAAACAATTCCATTTCAGATTATTTTGCACAATTGGCAAAAGGAAAAGACAGTGCTGTTTTTTTTAACTCAGATTATGACAACACACTTTATGCACTTTCAAGAAGGGTTGGATTGATACAAAATGTAACTGATGGAAAAACATATGCCTCTATTCAAAAGCTTCAAAATGATACAGACTATGTGATGTCAGAGGCACAGTCGCTCAAAAACAGAGGAAGAATGTATGAATGGTATATTTCAGGAGGTTTAAATTTTTCAAATTTAATTTACCTAGGAGCGTCGTTTGTTATTCAGGATGTGAATTTTACTTCTGATATGTCTTTTACAGAAAGCCTGGTTCAAACAAGTGTTGCCAAAAATATTTACCAATCAACCAATGTCAATACGAGTCTTACCACCAGAGGTTCTGGTTTTGGTGGAAGAATAGGTATGATTATTCGCCCTAATGACTTTTTTAGACTTGGTTTTTCATACCAAACCCCTGTTATTTTAAATTTAAAAGACGAGTATTATAATTCCTTGAGCGTAGCTACCAGTGAGGGAAACATTTATTCTCAACCAGCTGAAAAAAGAGTCGACTTTTTTGAATACAGAATTACCACTCCGGGTAGGCTTGGCGTTCAAACAGCCATAATCATACCAAATATTGGATTGTTTTCTTTTGATTATGATGCTGTTGATTATCGCACCGGAAGACTTGCATCTGATGGTAGCAGTCAACAATACATTTTGTCAAAAAACATAGAAATGAATCAGAAATACCAAATGGCCGCAAATTATAGGGCTGGAGTAGAAATTAAAGCTGATTACATGAAATTTAGAGCAGGCTATGGCTATTTGGGAAGTCCTTATAACCCGAATGAAGTCAGTGAAGCCAATGGCAGTAGAAGACTTTACAGTGCAGGACTAGGTTTTGCATTCGATGAACAGGTATCATTTGACTTTGCCATGAATTACATAACAGGTAAAAATTATACCAAATCATATGAAGCCAATGCATACACTGCTGTAACACAATTTACCAGGGTACTTTTTGCCATGGGAATGTCAGTGAAGTTTTAGTTTACACCAAAAGAAAAGGGGCGGAAAACTTTGTTTTCCGCCCCTTTTCTTTTGGTATTTATATGAACCATTAAAAATTATTCGGTTTTGGCAAATGACTTAGAAATGGTTTGGTTGCCTTCTTTGAACCTTAAGAAATACATACCATTTTGCAAGTCGGCAATGTTTATTTCTGATTCTGTTCCTGAATGAACAAATGACTTTACCTTGGTTCCTAAAATATTGAATAAATGAATGGTAATTGGCTCTTTAACATTGAATTTAATGATCAATTTGTCTTTTGCAGGATTTGGGTAATAACTGAAATCGCTGTTGTTTTTGTTGATTTCTTTAACACTTACAGCCCAAGCGTTGGCAATGAATGTAAGTGTATCCTTGAGCGAAGGGTTGCTCACAGAACTTAACAATACCTTAGCATAGCCACTTCCAGAAATGTTATTGGGTGAAAAATCACCTTTGAATTCACCCTCATCATAGAACTTACCAGTATTACCAACCATTAAACTACTTTTACATTCAAACGGAGAGCAAAGACCAAATTCCCAACCGGAAGGAACACTGATTTCAAGTACTTCCCACATATATGGTGTATCATTGCTTGTTTTTGCAAACTGAGAAGTTGCCTCTAACAAAAATTTTGAGCATGAGCCTGAAATCTTTGCAATTCTTGGATTAATAGTGAATTGAGCTAGACTCGCTTTGAAGAGTGCAACCAAAAATAAACTGACAATTAACTTTTTCATTTGGACCTTGTTTACTTTCCAAATATACAAATACCATGCTAAATTTCTAAATGAAAATCAAGTGCTTGGTATTTTCAGTTGATTTAAAGGAATATTTAAGATATTCGTGGTATGCAAATTATCATCATCAACGGGCCAAATTTGAATTTAGTAGGGGAGCGAGAACCTGAAATTTATGGTAAAATGGGTTTTGATGAATTCATGGTACAGCTCAAAAAACAATTTCCTGAACAGACAATTTCATATTACCAAAGCAATATTGAAGGTGAAATCATCAATCAGATACAAGATGCTAGAAAAACCAAAGATGCCATTGTTTTGAATGCAGGTGCATATACCCATACTTCATTAGCAATTGGAGATGCAGTAGCTGCCATTCAAATTCCTGTGGTTGAAGTTCACATGAGCAATGTATTTGCAAGAGAAGAAATCAGACATCATTCATATATCAGTAAACATGCAAAAGCGTTGGTTTGTGGTATGGGATTGCAGTCTTACGAAATGGCTATTAGGTTCTTGACGACCAATTTTTCAGCTCATTAAAGGTATTTTTCTTTTCAATAAAATGTTCAAAGACAATACTACCCGGGTATACATTTTCATTTACAGCTAAATTTTTATACCGCTTGATTGATTTTCTTTTTTTGAACCAATGGTTGAACCTAAAGAAAAAATGTGCGTGAGCTCTGTGAATGGCCCAACTATGTTTAAACTCTCCGTTCATGATAAAAAATACCGAGCTGATTAAATCTAAAAAAGACCTGAATGGAATAAACCACCATAACTGATTTCCAGGTAAGTTTTTGAGCAACATGATGAGTGAATTCCTGAAATTTAAATAGGTTTTTTGTGGGCTAGCTTTTTGCAAAGTACTTCCACCTAAATGTAACACTTCAGCTTGAGGAACAGCGATGATTTTTTTTCCTAATAATTGTAATCTCCAGCATAAATCTACTTCTTCCATGTGTGCAAAGAAATCAGCATCAAAACCTCCTGCTGCAAAGAAATCAGCACTTTTGATAAACATACATGCGCCTGAAGCCCAGAAAATACTATCGGTTTGTTGGTATTGACCAGAATCAGGTTCAGCTTGTTCAAATATGCGTCCTTTACAAAATACGTAACCCAATTGGTCTATATAGCCACCTGCTGCACCCGCATATTCAAAACTTTTAGGGTTCTTATACTGAAGCAATTTTGGTTGGGCTGCTGCTATATTGGGGTCTTTTTCCATCTCTGCAATAACCTGTTCTATCCAGTTTGGTCGAACTTCTACATCATTGTTGAGCAAAACAAAATAATCAGCTGTTATTTGTTGAAGCGCTTCATTGTAACCCCTGGCATACCCGTAGTTTTCCTTGAGCGGAACAATTTGAATGTTTGGATAATGGGCTTGTGTATATGCAATGCTGTCATCGGTAGAGGCATTGTCTGCCAAATAAATGCAAGCGTTAGAGGGTATGTTCTTCACTAAATTAGGAAGAAATTGTTCCAGCAAATGTCTGTTGTTCCAATGAATGATAACAACCGCTATTTTAGTTTGACTCATGCTTTGGTTTGGCTTTGATGGCATATGGAACAAATATGAAATGGGCCCCTGTAACCAAAACCAATAAAATACACATGGTTGTTTTAGGATTTTGGTAATTACGGATAAAATCGTCTTTGCGCTCTGGTAATATCATTTTGGCTTCAACCAATGCTTCCAAAGTACTGGCATTGATGCTGAAATCTCTGGCAAAGTCTTCTTTGGCCAATATTAGTTCCCCAATTTTAACTTCATGTTGGTGTGCAATAAAAACAGGATAGGCTGTAAATTTCTCCTTCATCATTTCTACAGCTACCTCTTTGATCATGGGCGCGTAAAAAGCCAAATCATCCTGAAGACTTTCTAGTAGTTTGTTGAAGATTTGTTGTTGGTCCATTTATCTTAATTCTAGTAAAGCAATACTTTCTACGTGATGTGTGTGTGGAAACATATCAACGGCCTGCACTTTTGTAACTTGATACAATTCATCGAGCAAAGCAATGTCTCTTGCTTGTGTAGCAGGGTTACAGCTGATATAAACAATTTTTGGTGACTTGAGTGCCAAAAGTTTTTTGCAAACATCAGCATGCATGCCGGCTCTTGGAGGATCTGTAATGATTACATCTGGTTTGCCGTGCAATTCAATGAGCTCATCTGATAAACAATCTTTCATGTCGCCAGCATAAAAATGAGCATGTGTAATTTGGTTCAATGCAGCATTTATTTTTGCGTCCTCAATGGCTTGTGGCACGTATTCAATGCCAACTATTTTTTGAGCAGATTTTGCCATGAACAAAGCGATGGTTCCTACTCCAGTATAAAGATCATAGACAATTTCATTTCCGCTTAGATTCGCAAATTCTCTTGCTTTCCCGTATAAATTTAAAGTTTGTGCTGTATTGGTTTGAAAGAAAGATTTTGGCCCTATTTTGAATTGAATTCCTTCTAATGTTTCTATCAAAAAATCATTGCCCTTGTATACTTGAATGGGTAAATCAAAAATGGTATCGTTTCTTTTGTCATTGATGACATATAACAATGCACTGATTTCCGGAAATTTTTCAGCTAATTGCTTCAATAGACCATCTCTTAGCATTGCATCATCATAGCCAAACGAGAGGATCAACATCCATTCGTTTTTTGAATTGTTACGAATGGTAAAGGTTCTTAAAAAACCGCTTTGGTTATACAGGTCAAAAAAGCTGAGTTCGTTGGCGAGTGCATAGGTTCTGATTTCATTTCTGATGGCATTGTTGAGGTCGTCCATAAGCCAACATTTTTGTACATCAAATACTTTGTCAAATCGGCCAGGAATATGGAACCCTAGACCGGGATGCTCATTGTCTGACATTGACACTTTGTCTTGTACTTGTGTGAGCCATTTTTTGTGGGTAAAAGAGAACTCTAATTTATTTCTATAAAAATGGATTTTCTCTGAACCAATGATAGGGTATGGTTCAGGAAAATCAAATTTGCCAATTCTTTGAAATGCATCAACTACTTGTTGTTGTTTGTATTTCAATTGCGCAGGGTAACTCATTTGTTGCCATTTGCAACCGCCACAAACTTGAACATGTTCACAAAAGGTATCTGTTCTATCGGGTGAAGGCTGAATCAATGTTTCAATATGACCTTCTTCGTATTTATGTTTTTGATAGGTTGTTTTAACAGCTGCAATGTCTCCTGGTACAGCCCTTTCTATCAATATCACTTTCCCATCAACGCGTGCAATGCATTTACCTTCACTTCCGGCGTTGGTTATTTCCAATGATGGATAAAATTTTGGTGCTTTCTTTTTTCTTGCCATTTATAGCCACAAATATGCTGCGCATGTTTGAATGCACCAAATCTGTTCAGTATTATTCAATAATGTTGACCTCAGCTTGAATTTGAATATTAAATTTTTGGCGTACAGATTCTTGAATTTGTTTGGCTAGGTTCAATACCTCATTGCCATCTGCTGCCCCGTAATTTACCAATACCAAGGCTTGATTTTTGTGCGCTCCGGTATTTCCTATCATTTTACCTTTCCAATTGCATTGTTCAATGAGCCATCCTGCTGGCACTTTCATAGTATTTTCAGTAGTAATATAACCTGGCATATCGGGGTACTGATTTTTGAGATGGTTAAAGGCATCTATTGTGATTTCTGGATTTTTAAAAAAACTTCCAGCATTTCCTAGTATAGCAGGGTCAGGGAGTTTGCTTTTTCTGATTTCAATTACTGCATTGCTGATATCTTGAATGCCAGGCTTGGCAATACCTGCTTTTTGAAGTACTTCTTGAATTGCTCCGTAGCTATGATTCAGAGCAGGCTTTTTGTTTAATTTGAAAGTAACAGATACAATGATGTATTTGCCTTTGTGTTCATTTTTAAAAACACTTTCTCTGTAGCCAAATTCGCATTGTTCATTGGTAAAAGTAACCAATTCGCCACTTGCAATTTCAACAGCTGTTAATGAATCAAACACTTGTTTGATTTCAGCACCATATGCACCTATATTTTGCATGGGTGCAGCACCAACACAGCCTGGAATGAGGGAAAGGTTTTCTACACCTCCTAAATTGTTCTGTACACAATACATTACAAAGTCATGCCAAACCTCACCAGCCATGGCTTCTATCAAAACTGTGTCTTCATCTGATTGAAGCACCTGAATGCCTTTCAGGTTAATTTTAATAGCCATGCCATCAAAATCTTTGGTCAAAAGAATATTGGATCCTCCTCCTAAAATCAAAAGCTTTCGTTCAGAAAGGTTGAATGTTTTGCAGAGTACTTGTACTTCCTCTAAAGTATTGAGTTCAACAAATTGACTTGCTTTTGCCTCGATACCAAAGGTATTGTATGGTTTGAGTGATATGTTTTGAAAAATACGCATCTGAAAGGGCAAATAAGTAAATCTGTTTCAGAAATATAAATATTTTTTTAAACGATTGACAACAAATGTTCAATTTAAAAAGCGCCTCTGCTATAGGTTGCTTTTACCTTTTTAGGCAATTTATCCCAAACCAATTGATAGGAGTGCGTTAACAGTTCTAAAATAAGTTGGTCTCCAACATCTTCATTGAATTTAATGGTGTTCCAATGGTTTTTATTCATATGAAAACCAGGGGAGATACCTACGAAGTTAGCCCTCAATTCAATGGCGTATGCTGGATTGCATTTTAAATTACATGCATTGGGCTTATCCATGCCAATGAGGGCATACATTTTATTGCCAACCTTGTAAACAAGTGTTTGATCGTCAAAAGGCAATGTTTCTTCTGTATACGGCAAACTGAGGCATGCATCTCTGAAATGTTCAATGTTCATTACAATGTGCCAAATAGTTTGTAACCTAATTGAATTGAAATCATACCATTGCTTAGGGTAGGTTGAAGGTTTTGATTGATTTGAATATGACTACCCAAATTACCCGAATAATCCCATCGGATATCAGCCCTAAATTTTAAAATGTTCAATCCCGCACCTACAGCAAAACCAGTGATAAACTTACTGATTTCGGTTTTGCTGAGCAGGTCTGCGTTTTCAGGTAAACTTGTTTGTGGATCGAGTAAAATTTGAAAGTTAGGACCAGCGTATACCCTGAACAGTTTAAAAAATTGTTTACCAATATAAATTGGAACATTCAAGTACAAATCATTGCTTTTGACTGTAGCACTGGCTTGAGGACTCCCACTGTTCAGGATGCCTTTAATTTCCATTGAGTTGGTTCTACGTGTTAACAACAATTCTGGTTGTATATAGGTGCCAATCAGCCAAATTTTAAATTGAGAATAAACACCAGCTTGTAAAATGGTAGTTTCGTTATTTGAAAACGAATAACTGCTCAATTCATTGATTTGAGATTTCCCAGTATTCATTCCAGCTTTCAATCCAAATTCTAGAGATTGTGCATTTAAACATGTTGTAGTTGCAAGGAAGAGGATCAATAAGTTGATTTTTTTCATAGCGCAGTAGATTGGTGGCATAAAATTAGCTGTTTCTTTTTGAATTATTGTTTACATGAAACTGATTTATATCCTAAAAGTAAATTTACCATTTTCGGAAATTAATAACCTGTTTTCGGAAATCTTTATCCCTAACCAAGTGTTTTTTTAACTTATTTTCGGAAATGCTTACTGAAACTTTTTTTACCTCCAATAGCAATCCCTATTTACTGCTATTTTTATGCTTTGTTATACTCATGTTTGGAGATTACTACCAAAAAAGTCAATATTTTATGAATGGTAGGTTTTTATCCCAACATACTTTAAATAATTTGTTGCAGAATATATCGTATCAATCAGGTCATAACAATTTACAACAGTTTATTTCAAATACAGGTACCATAGTAAATTATGTGTACAAACAACAGCATCAATTAGCCATTTCAATTGCTCAAGAATTGGCATGCTGTAACGAACTCATAGCTGCCCACAATGGAATTCATCAGTCTAATATTCAAATCCATTTAGAGGTAGAAGGTACTGATTTGTACAATAAAATTGCTCCTTTTTCTCTAGCAGTATTGGTTGAAAATGCTTTGAAATATGGATTTGTACAATCAGATAGTCAGCAGATAAATATAAATATCAGTTCGAATTATTTTTCAATGAGGGTTTCTTTGAGTGGTTACGATTTGCCTCAAAATGAGGTTATCAAATATCCTAAAATGGGTCATGGTTTATACAGTCTTAAAAACAGGTTGAGTTATTTTAACCATTATTTTGGTTGTAACTATTTAAAAGCAATTCAAATAGAGGGAAATGAATTGGTGTTGAGCATTGCAAAAACAAGCGCATGAAGGTTTTAATTATTGAGGACGAGCCAGCACAATTGGCAGGTTTAATGGAATTTCTAAAGAAAGAATTCTCTGAATTTGAGGTTTTGGGTGTACGTGATTTTGATGCTGCAAAGAAAGTTCTTAAAAATGGAGATTTTGACTTGGCAATTTTAGATATTCTGATTAATGGGGTCCCGGTTTTTAACGCACTCAAAGACATTCCACTTGAGGGCAAGCAATTGTTATTTATAACCGGTAACCAAGATTTTGCCATCAAGGCATTTGAGTTTTATGCAGTGGATTACATTATGAAACCCTATTCAAATAAGCGCTTAAAAGAGAGCATTGAAATTGCATTGCACAGAAGACGTAAGTTAGAGCCACAATACATGAACCAATACCAATCTATGCTAGATGATGTCAGTAAAAGCGCTATTGAAGCAATTGCATTGCCTGTTTCCAACGGACAGATATTGGTTAAATTAAAAGACATCATTGCCATACAAGCCGAAAGGAGTTATTGTGTGATTTACACTTTAGAGCAAGGTAAAATCATTATCAGTAAGCCTTTGGCTTGGATAGATAAATTGTTATCGCCAGAAGGATTTTTTAGGGTACATCGGTCGTGGATGATCAATCCTGCGCATGTAAAGCAGTTTATCAAACAACAAGGCAATTCATTGGAGTTAACAGGACAACTAATTGTTGCGATAACAGATCGCTCAAAGAATAAATTGATAGAATGGTTCAGGAACACCACATTGTTTGGCTAGGAGATTCATATGCTGTTTTGGGTAATTGAAACAAACTGTTTGGAAGAAAGCTACAGGCATTGGTATTGTGAGAATTAGTTTCGTTTGAAATTGTAAACAAAACATGAAAAAACTAATTCTATCCGCCTTGCTATGTGCAGGGATTTTTCAGTCATTATCAGCACAAGTATTTCAAAAAGGAAATATGAGTGTATTTGCGGGTGTTGGAGCTTCTAATACAGTAGCAAAAGCTTTGAATTCCGTTGGAGAAGATGCCTCCAATTCTTTTGGTCCATATATTTTAGGCTATCAATACCATCTGACAGACAAGCTCATGCTTGGCTTGGCCTATTCCTACCAAAGTGCTTCTACAGGGAAACAAACAATAGTTACAGCCACTGATGCTGTTTCATTTAAAACCAATATGAATATTTCAATGTTAATGACTCAATTGAATTATGCATGGTATCAAAATGAGAAACAAGCAATGGTTTTGTATTCTGGCGTTTCTGCTGGTTCTTTTTCTGTTGAGGGAGAGTTGGAAATTATATCAGGGAACAAAGACCTCGCAGTCAAATACAACAGTTTAAGCAGCGGAGTAAGTTACCATCTGACTGCAATTGGTTACAAAGGCAGATTTACCAAGTCTTCTAAACTTGGAGCTTATGCTGAATTGGGCTTTGGTATGAACGGTCTGTTTAACGCAGGTATTAATTATACTTTTAACTAATCTTTACAAATTCAGATACTACAAATGAAACATTTAAAACCAATTTATTCATTCTTTGTACTTGCTGCTGTTGTAGCTTGCTTCACTTTTGTAAGTTGTTCAAAAGACAACAAAACTGCTACGCCTGCATCTACACAAACCGATGTGCGCGATTTAGCTGTAGGAACCTATACTGGTAATGCAAACATTAAAGATACAGCAGGAAATACTGTCTATGATACTACTACTACATTTGTGATTGCCAAAGGCGCTGGCAATTCTGTAACCATAACAGAGGATGGAATTACCATTACAACAGATGCAATTGTAGTTTCAGGTAATAACTTCTACAGCATTATTCCAACTCAAACTGGAAAGATAAGCGGACAAACAGTTTCAATCAGAGGGAAAGGTGCAAACGATGAACAGTTTGCCTTTCAAGCTGCGCAAAAAGTTGTTATTTACAGCTATGAGATGATTGAAGGTCCATACACTGGCTATACCTACTCTGTATTTGCCACTAAAAAATAATTTATTGAATCACTACCCTATTAAAAAGGAGAAGGGCGGCAACCTATGGTTGCCGCCCTTATCCTTTTTAAGGAAACCTAACAATTAGTTTTTAACAGGAAGCAAGCCGTAGTTTTTGCCTTGCTCCAATTGGTTTTTAAGGAAATCGTTCGGGTATTCAACTTTTACATCTACCATGTTTTCACCTTGCATGACAGGAACCAATTTTGGTTGGATAAATCCTTTGTATGGCGCAACATTTAATTTGTTGAAACGCTCTTTTACTTCTTTCAATAATTCTTGGTCAACTTTTACACCATAACCTTCTACTAAAGCCGTTGCAGCCTTGTAATCGCCTTCGGATTTAATTCTTTGAATTTCTTTCAATAACTGGCCAAATAAATCGCGTAATTTCTCGTAGTTATTTACTTTTACATAAGTTTTGCCATCACGTTTGATAAACTCAATCACATTGTCTTTTTTACCCATTTCGTAAGCCCATTTGGCATTCAATTGGCGGTTACGCATGTGCGCTTCTTCCAAGTTTTCGCCTATATTCAAGCGGGTCAATTGTGTAATCAAACCATTCATGATATAGCCATCATATTCAGCTTTACCACAATCTAAACTTGGCATCACCCCAATATCTACCAGTTTTTGGTCTAAAACATAGTACAATGCAACTAAGTCGGCACGCGCTTCTTCTAGTGTACTTGCATAGTTTTTCAAAGTTTGATCTGGATCTCCAACACCTTTGTTGATTTGACCACTTGCATGTCCAATTACTTCGTGCATGTCTGTATGTAAATCACCTGCCAATGAGCCATATTCTTTAGCTCTGGCAATTTGAGCTTCGTTTTCAGCAAACTCTTTCAATACTGGGCTTTTTGCGCCAACAATATTGTAGGAATGAACAATATTTCCCAATGAAACAGATTTGCTACCATGTTTTTGACGAATCCAGTTTGCATTTGGAAGGTTAATTCCAATTGGGGTTGATTGTGCGCTTGCACCTGATTCTTGAATTACAGTAATCACTTTTGCAGTGATACCTTTCACTTCTTTCTTTTTGTGTTCAGCTGCAATAGGTGAATTGTCTTCGAACCATTGTGCTTCTTTTGCAATTGTTGCAATTCTTTTGGTTGCTTCCATGTCTTTAATAGAAACCACCGATTCAAAGCTGGCGCGTTTACCAATGGCATCATCATACACTTCAATGAAACCATTCACCACATCTAATCTGCTTTCAGTATCGTTTACCCATGCAATATTGTACTCATCCCATTTTTTTAAATCACCAGTTTTGTAATATTCAACCAATAAATCTAGGGCTTTTTTCTGTTTGTCATTTTCAGCAACACTTGCAGCTTTTTCTAACCAGTAAACAATTTTTTCAATGGCTGCTGAATACATGCCACCCACTTTCCAAACTTGCTCAACAATTTTGCCATCTACTTTGGTCATTTTGCTGTTCAATCCCCATGAAATAGGCTCGGTATCGTCTTTCTTGATACGCGCATTGTAATAATCTTCTACTTCTTTTTGCGTAACACCTTCGTAAAAATTGTTTGCCGAAGCAGCCACATTGTCTATGCCTGATGCCAAATCAACTTTTTTTGCTTCAAAATTGCTATCAAAAATGATGGGTTTGATCATTGCCAAAAACTCATCAGCAGTTTTACCACTTACTGGTAATTTTGCAGGATCTAATTTTTTTACCAAATCAGCAAAAAACTCAAAGCTGCAAGCAGGTACAAATTTTAAATTTGAATAATGGTGGTGAACACCGTTAGAGAAGAAAAAGCGTTTGGCGTAAATCTCAAAGTTTTTCCAATCTTCTGTTGCTTCGTGTTTAGGATTTGCTTCAAAAATGGCCTCGATGGTTTTACGTACCAATAAATTGTTTTTATTGTTTTGGTCGTAAATAATATCACGACCGGCATTGGCGGCTTCATATAAGTAATAAGCCAATTCTTTTTGTTTTGGCGTCAACTCGTCAAATCCTGGAATCTGGTAACGTAATACTTGTAAATCTGCAAACTGGTCACAGTTTACATCAAAATCGTCATGGTCATGCGCTTTGTTCTGGTTAGAAGAACAGCTGTACATCATTGTTCCTGCAGCTAATGTAGAAATCAACATGAATTGTTTTATTTTCATTTTTTTAATGTTTCAGAATGGATTTCAAATGAAATACAATGTTTTATAAAAACAAAATTCAAAACAAGGGCCTATCGGGGGAAGGCTTTAAGTGTTCAAAAAAATTTAGCCTGAAGCTGTATTTCTTTGCTAAATGTGCTGTCAATGTGCTTTAACTAGCTAACAATACTATTTTTTTATTTTCAAAGGCTTCAATTCAATCCAATACTTATTTACTTTACAGAAAATAATTCGGGTAAAATTTTCATGGAAGCATTCATTCAACATAAAAAGCAATTGGTTACATTATACAAACAATTCAACCAACCTGCGTTTATTGAAAATGATCCTATTTCCATTCCACATTTGTTTAGGAAGCAGCAAGACATTGAAATTGCGGGCTTTTTTGCAGCTGTTTTTGCATGGGGTCAGCGCAAAACCATCATCCTTAAATGCACCGATTTGTTGCAGCGTATGGACCATTCTCCTCATGAGTTTATTACACAATACCAAGAATCAGATTTGCAAAAACTAGTGGGGTTTAAGCACCGTACTTTCAACGATACCGATTTGTTGTATTTTGTATATTTTTTACACCAGTGGTACACAAAAAATGAATCACTTGAACAGGCCTTTACCAAGCATCTTCATCCCAAAGATGAAACCATTGAAAATGGATTAAATGGTTTCAATGCCTTATTTTTTGGGCTGTCAGATTTGCCACAGCGAACCAGAAAGCACATTGCAGCACCAATTTACAAATCGGCATGTAAACGCATCAACATGTATTTGAGGTGGATGGTAAGAAAAGACAATCATGGGGTAGATTTTGGTATTTGGAAAACTATTAAAACTTCACAATTGGTTTGTCCTTTAGACCTTCATTCGGGTAGGGTAGCCAGGGCATTTGCTTTGTTAGAAAGAACCCAAGATGATTGGCAGGCCGCCTTAGAATTAACTGCTGCACTCCGAAAACTAGATCCTAAAGATCCCGTTAAATTCGATTTTGCTTTATTTGGAGCAGGGGTGTCAAGATTGTTTTAGTATGTTTGTTTTCATTTTTTAGATTTAGATATGATACATTATAGCATCAGTACTTACGAGCCATCAAATGGTTTTGTTCATATAGAAATGAGGTTCAAGGCTGCATCCAATACCCCCATTGTTTTACAATTACCTGCTTGGAGACCCGGGCGCTATGAGTTGGCAAATTATGCCCGAAATATTAAAAATTTCAGTATTAAAAATGAACAAGGAATAGCTATTCCTTATGATAAAATAACCAAAGAAAAATGGGCTTTACCATCTTCGATGAATGTAGAAATAACAGTCAGTTATGAATATTACGCACAGCAACCTGATGCAGGTAATTCCTTTGTGAATACGCAATTGTGTTATATCAACCCAGTAAATTGTTTACTTTATGTAGAAGGCATGCAACACCTCCCTTGCGAAATAAAATTGCCCATGTCTGCATCAGCTCAAGTAGCATGTCAGCTTCCTTTTGATGGAAATAGCTTGCATGCTGAAAACTTCGACCAATTGGCAGATAGTCCGTTTTTTATTTCAGCTAATTTACACCACCATTCCATTCAACATGGTAATTGTAACATTCATTTTTGGGCAGCAGGTGAAGTTGCAATGAATTGGGAACAATTGAAGTTAGATACAATTGCATATGCCAACATTCAAGAAGAAATATTTGGGGCATTGCCCATGAAAGATTTTCATTTCTTGTATTTGTTTAGAGCGGATGTTTTCAGACATGGCGTAGAACACGCCAATTCTACTGTTATTGCCATGGGGCCTGGCAAATCAATGATTGAGCCGCTTGCATACAACGACTTATTGGCCATCAGCTCGCATGAATTGTTTCATGTGTGGAATATCAAAAGGATGCGCCCAGTAGAAATGTTACCCTACGATTTTACCAAAGAAAATTACAGTAAAATGGGATATGTATACGAAGGCATTACCACTTATTACGGAGATTTGACATTGGTACATGCAGGTGTTTGGAGTCAAGAAACCTATTTGAAATCTTTGTCTGATGATTTAAAAAAACATATCAACAATGAAGGCCGGTTCAACTATTCATTAGAAGATGCTAGTTTTGATACATGGGTTGATGGCTATGTACCAGGCGTTCCAGGAAGAAAAGTTTCCATTTATACAGAGGGCTTGGTTGCTGCTTTGATAGCAGATTTGTACATCCTTCAACAAAGCAATGGTAAGTACAGATTAAATCAAGTACTTTCTGATATGTATGCACAAACTTATTTGAAACAGAAAGGCTACAATAAAGCTTTGTACAAACAATTGCTTGAGAAATGGAGTGGCCAAAACATGGATTGGTATTTTCAAGACATCATTGAAGGTAAAGGAAAGATGACCGCTCAATTAGCAGCAGTGCTCTCTTGGATTGGATGTGAAATAGAAACCCAATTAGCAGAAAATGGGCAGGTGGATTGTTGTATTAAAATCAAATTAGATCAGACTCCAGAACAATTACAGCTATTTAAAAAGTGGTTAAACTTGTCAGCTTGAGCCGAATTAGTTAAATTTACTGATTCGTTTTTGATTAGCTTTATACCACTATGCAGAAAATCCATTTAGAATGCCAAAATTGTGATGCAGGTAAAATATCATTTTTTCAATACTGTACACCTGAAGAAAAAGAAAAAATTACCATGTCCAAAACTTGCAGTCATTATAAAAAGGGTCAAGCTTTATTTTATGAAGACAATTTGCCATTGGGTATTTATTGTATCAGCAAAGGCTCCATTAAACTGACACGTTCTAATAAAGATGGGAAAGAGCAAATTGTAAGATTTGCAAAAGATGGAGAGTTTTTAGGTTACCGCGGAATCATTGCGGACGAACCGTTTGTAGCTACTGCAACTTGTATTGAAGATACCATTTGTTGTTTTATACCCAAGCATGTTTTTTTAGAATTGGTAGAAAAGAATGCTCAAATCAATAAAATGATGTTAAAGTCGTTATGTCATGACTTGGGCATAGCCGATGAGAAAATTCAAAGTTTGGCACAAAAGAGTGTGCGTGAACGTTTGGCTGAAACCTTGTTGTTTTTGCACAAAACTTTCCATGAAGAAAACCTACAGTCTGAAAATTTAATTACTGTTACGCTTCCTCGAGAAGACATTGCAAATATTGTTGGTACTGCCACCGAAACAGTTATCCGTTTGTTGTCAGAATTTAAAAACGACAAATACATAGACATGGAAGGTAAAAAGATAAGAATCATGAACAGGGCTGCACTCGAAAAAATTTCTCATGCTTCCGTTTAATGACGGTAACTACAAAATTGGCATTGCGCTTTCGGGTGGTGGTGTAAGAGGCATTGCGCATATAGGAGTTTTAAAGGCGCTGAATGAAGTTGGAATTTACCCGCAAATGATTTCTGGCGTCAGTGCAGGTGCCATTGTAGGTGCATTGTATGCAGCAGGCAATTCTCCTGATACTATTTTTGAGTTGATTCATGATCTGGATTTGTTTGAATTGCTCTCCCTCAGAAGACCGCGTTTAGGAATCTTTAAACCAGACGGCCTCAAAAAAAATTTAGAAAGAATTTTAGCAAACAAAAACATGGAAGACCTACAAATGCCATTGTATGTAACTGCAACCAATTTATCAGATGCAAGTGCACATGTTTTTTCACATGGGAACTTGGTTGATGCCATCATGGCTTCATCTGCATTTCCATTGATCATTAGGCCATACGCCATTCAAGGCACATTGTTTGTAGATGGAGGTTTGGTGAATAACTTACCTGTTCAGCCATTGTTAGGGAAAGTAGATAAAGTTATTGGTGTCAATGTCAACCCTGTAAAAGTAGAGCCAGTAAAATACAGTGCTAGAAATTACACTGATAGGCTCATTCATATTGGAATCAGGGCGAATATTCAAAACGCAATTGCCCAATGCGATTTATTTATAGAACCACCAGGTTTAATGCAATACCATTTGTTCAAGCTTTCCGCTGCTCAAAAAATATTCGAAAGCGGTTATGAATACACTAAAAATACCATTACATCTGAAATAGCAAAGCTTTAGTTTATATGTTTTTTGATTGCAGTAATGTCAATCAATTTGAATGATGAAGGGTCTACTTATTCCAATTGTATAACGTAGTAAAATATTGAAATTTACACCTTATATGCTATTGCTCATGGGCATACTTTTTATATTGAGAGGTTTGAACTTAGGTATTCCTTATGTAAGTTCTTATTTTGAAAACAATGGCATGGTAAATCCAAATTGTAAATAGGGAAAGCTTATTTGTAGCTTGGATACTTTCTGAAAAAACTTTTGAGTCTCATGCTCAATACGCCCCAAATGGCTTCTTTAATGATGCCTCTTGATATTTTTGATTCACCTTTGGTTCTGTCTGTGAAAATAATTGGAACTTCTTCAATTTGAAATCCATGCATGGCAGTGGTATACTTCATTTCAATTTGAAAAGCATAACCTCTGAATTTGATTTTGTCAAGATCCAAGTGTTTCAATACATGTGCTTGGTAGCAAACAAATCCAGCGGTGGTATCATGAATTTTTAAACCAGTAATGAGCCTTACATAAGAAGAGGCAAAATAACTCAACATTACTCTGCTCATGGGCCAGTTAACCACATTTACACCAGTTTTATATCTAGAACCAATAGACATATCAGCACCTTGTTCACATGCTGAAAGTAACTTAGGTAAATCAGATGGATTGTGAGAAAAATCTGCGTCCATTTCAAAAATAAAATCATAGCCTGCGTTCAAACACCACTTGAATCCATCTATATAAGCTGTACCTAAGCCGTTTTTTTCTTTTCTATTTAATAAATGGAGTTGATTTGGGTGGTGTTCTTGAAGGGCTTTCACAATACCAGCTGTGCCATCCGGAGAATTATCGTCAACAACCAACACATGAAAATCTTGATTCAAGTTAAAAACAGCCTGCAGAATTTCTCGGATGTTTTCTTTTTCGTTGTAAGTTGGTATGATAACAATTTTTTTGCCCACGTTCTTCAATATTAATTGATACAAGTTAAAATGCCAAATTAATAAGACCTGACACTTGAGTTTGTGGCAGACTTATTTTATTGTTTGTTCTATTCATTTGGTTTTTCTATTTGTGCACTTAATTTCTTTACTTGCATTTTAATAGGAATTTAAGGACAACATGAACAAAGCAATTTTTTTAGACAGAGATGGTGTAATCAATAAAGAACTAGGCGATTATGTCAAAAAACTTTCTGATTTTGAAGTGTTAGCTCATGTTGTTGAAGGCTTACAACTTTTTAAAGACAATGGTTTTTTACTCATTGTTATTACCAACCAAGGTGGTATTTCCAAATTGGAATATGGACGTACTGAAATGCATGCCATGCACAGTTATTTAAAGAACTATTTAGGCAATTCTGGCATTGAATTGACCCATATTTATTACTGTCCGCATCATCCCAATCAAAGCAAATGTTTGTGTAGGAAACCTGCCTCTTTGTTAGTAGAGAAAGCTATTGCTAAATACGGTATTGACCCTACTCAATCTTATTTTATAGGCGACAAGCAAAGAGACATTGACTGTGGATTGGCCGTTGGTGTTCAAGGATTTTTAATTGCGCCAAATGAAAATTGGGTGCCCATTGCCAAACAAATCTGCTCATGAAAAATATTCAAAAAATGAACTTATTTGATGCTGTCATGTTGGTCATGGGCAGTATGATTGGTTCAGGCATTTTTATAGTCTCAGCTGGCATGTCAAGAGAATTGTTAAGCCCTGAAATGCTTTTGTTAGCTTGGGTTGGAACAGGGTTGTTTACTTTACTTGCTGCATTAAGTTATGCTGAATTAGGGGCAGCCATGCCTAAAGCGGGTGGTCAATATGTATACTTACAGGCAGCTTATGGTAAGCTGTTTGGATTTTTATACGGATGGACTTTGTTCACAGTTATTCAAACAGGAACCATTGCTGCTGTTGCTGTTGCCTTTGCCCGTTTCACTGGCGTACTTATACCTCAGATTTCTGAACAACAAATTTTGTTTTCAGTTGCTGGTTTTAAATTGAGTACTGTTCAGGTATTGGCAATTTCTACTATATTTCTGTTAACACTTTCAAATTTCAGAGAGGTTAAAAAAGCAGCTTTTTTGCAAAACATTTTTACGGTTAGTAAAGTATTGGCCCTACTTTTTTTAATTGGTAGTGGCATGTATTGGTTAATGGGTAATAACAGCAGTCAATGGCAATTCAATAGCCAAAATGTTTCATTTTCAAACTTAAGTCCTGTTTTGTTTGCTGCAGCTTTGGTAGGGTCAATCTTCTCCAGTGATGCTTGGAACAATATTACCTTCTCTGCATCAGAAATCAATCGGCCAGATAGGAATTTACCTAAGGCATTGGTGATAGGGACAAGTGGGGTAACGCTTTTATATGTGTTGGCCAATTTTATGTACGTTCAAGTACTGCCTTTTGATGCCATACAGCATGCACCTTCAGACAGGGTAGGTACCTTGTTTATGCAAACCCTTTTTGGTGAATATGGGGCTTATATGATGGCTATCCTCATTATGGTTTCTACCTTTGGTTGTATCAATGGTCTTACAATGAGTGGTGCAAGGGTTTATTATGCCATGGCCAAAGATGGTTTGTTTTTTAAACAAGCGGCAATACTCAACAAGAACCAAAGTCCACAAGTTGCATTGCTCATTCAAGGGGTATGGGCAGCCTTGTTAACCCTTAGTGGTTCTTATGGAGACTTGCTCGACTATGTTGTTTTTGCAGTGTTGTTGTTTTACATTTTAACCGTTGCTGCTGTTTTTGTTTTAAGGAAAAAACAACCCGATTTGGATAGACCTTACAAAGTTTGGGCATACCCGTTTATTCCCTTATTGTACATTGTTATTGCAACGGGCATTTGTATCAGTTTGTTGTTGTTAAAACCAGAATTCAGTTACCCAGGTTTAGGCATTGTATTAGCGGGTATCCCCATTTATTATTGGGTTCAGAGAAAGCCTTAGTGTGATTCAAATTTCATTCCAGCTTCAATGGCAATATTTAAGCGATTCATTGCAGGAGGAATTGGACAATGGTACCTTTTGCTGTACGCGCAATATGGATTATAAGCCTTATTAAAATCTAGTTCAATTAAAGTTGAGTCTGGTTTAACCAAGTCGAGGTAACGTCCATTGTGGTAGCTGGTTTTCCCGGATGTAGCATCTGTAAAACAAAGTAACAATGAGTTTTCGTAACCAGGTTTATGTTTTACGGGTTCTAGCACCAATAATTCAAATGTTTGTCCATTGAGTTCAAATTGAACTACCCCATATTTTTGATAGGGTTTTCTAAAGTTATTGGAATGAGGTAAGTCGAATGTATCTACTTGGGTGAATTTTTGTAAATTGGCATTTACCTTGTATGCCATATCAATGGGAAAGTAGTTAAGTCTTGTAAAACCAATCCTCTCAATACTATCAAGTGGGCTGTTTACTGGATCTATAAATAAGGCTTGCTCCTGCAAACGCTCAGCAGCAATGCCATTCACATAAGCATCATCCTTTGCATTGTTACATGCAATTGAAAGACAGCATAAGCCAGCAACAATTAACCAACTATTGTATATCAACTTCTTTGCTATGTATAACATTTTTAATGGTTGTATTTCCATGCACAAAAGCAATGATTTTTAAATTGTTTTTGTTCCATGCAGGATCAGTTTTATACAATAAAATCTTTTTAAAAACACGTCCTTTCACCAATGGTGCCTTTAATAAATCACCTTGGAAACTGGTAACAACAGCTCTTAGAATGTGTTCATGAATATAAGCTGTATCATAAATTACACCCGTTCCTGTGTTTCTTTCTTGAACATCTTTTAACTTGTTTTCTATGATGGCAACAGTAAAATAGTTAGTATCAGCAACAGCTTCTGTATAAGTTAAAGTTAAATCAATAGCTATGGAGTCTTTAGGTGTGTAATACGATTTTACATCAATGTTTACAGGTGTTGATTTTAATAATTCAGCATTTACATAAGCAGCCCATTTAGGATAATCGATGACTCTGTTTGTTTCACCAGAAAATAAGTTTCTGTTGATGGTTCCTATTGGTAAAGAATTAGAGATACCAATCAAACTGAAAATTTCTTTACCAGCTTGTGTTCTAAAATCATAATTACTGGTAACCTTATCGCCACGTAATTCCTTACTAAAAGGAGTAGTAAGTGAATTCAATAAATTCAAAGGATGAATGGTAATTACATTCACTCTATTTGGATTGTTTGCCATTAGATTTTTAGCTTCCACTTGTGCATCGGGACAATTCGGACACCTTACCCCTGTAAAATCTTCTATCAATACTGTAGATGCTTGGGCAGCAGGAATTTGTTGCACAACAAAAGTTGTATCTGAATTGACATTAGATGGTGTTAAATTGATATATGGTGGTGTTTCTTTACAAGCTACAATGAATAAAGAAGCAGCAATAAAAAAATAAATATGTTTGAAATGCATATGCTTAAAAATTTGTAACCAAACCAATTCTTACACCATTAAAAGCTGGTTCAACCCTACATACTCCTCCTGTACAATTAACCCCTTCAACTTGTCTGATATAGCCACCTGTTAAGCGGGTGTTTTTATATGTGTAAGCCCCAAAAAAAGTGTAATAATGAACCAATTCAAATGATTTACCTGAAGCTGGTTTGTTGATGTAACCGGGTTCTATATTCACCATATCTCCAATACTAAAAGAGTAATGTGGTGCTATGTTTAACTCGATTAAGCCGTTTACAAAACTTCCTAAATCTTGTTTGGATGTCAAGTATTGACCTTCTATTCTGATAGATTTGGTAGGGGTAAGTTTATAAGTTGCTTCGCCAAAAAATGTTTGAGATTGAACATATGGTACGCCTGGTTTAGCTTCATAGAGTTGTTGGTCGTAGTTGATCATTTGATAGCCCAAACTCAACTTAAACGATTTATTAAATTTGTGTTGTACTTCAATATTGTATTCTCTAAAATACCTGCGTTTATCTGCACCTGAAAAACCAAGTGTTTGCAGGTTCATATTGTTCAATGCTGTTGCTAATGAATAGTTGAAATTAATTTGACTTTGGTGTTTTTTCAAAAATTTTGGTTTGTAGCTGAGTTCTATTTGAAGTCCGTTTTCACCAAATTCTTGCGTAAAAGCATTGTACCTGGCTAAAAGTCTGTAAACATTTTGTTTGGTAATACTTGGTAAGTATGCAATCATTCCTAAGTTCTGATTTTCTAGTGGAGAGGTCCTGAATGAAAATTTATCGATGTACCTGTATTGGGCATTCAATCCAAATCCCTTTTGAGAATATGAAAAACTTGTTAAAAATACTTTTCCTGCATGCAGTTCCATTCTGCTATTACTAGGATTGACAATTGCTTCTTCAGTTTTTTGTGCGTACTCTACACTCCATGTAATGTTTTTATACCGAAGGGTATTGTACAATGATACAGCAAACACGTTGTAAGTAGGTAAGAAACGGTTTTCTATGGCGTAATTGTTGATACTAGCGGCAATTACATCCATGGTGTTGTTGTCAATGGTTCTATTGACTATGCCGACACCTGGATTTAAACTAAGATTTTCATTTATTTCAACCAAATGTTCTAAATCGGCTCCTTTTATTACAACAGGTCTCAAATCAAATCTGTATTTCTGCAATCCAGTAAATGCTTTAAAGCTGGTATTTTCAGTTGGGTTCCATCTGAGTCTAGCCCCCTGAACAGCAAAGTCTAGTCCAAGATTTCTATCTTCGTAGGCTCTGAATACCATCCCTGAAGCAATTTGGTCATAAAAATAACCAGCGGTTACATCTAGTTTGTCAAACTGTTTACTAATGCTCCAAATTCCCAATCCTGATTTTGTATACGCCTCTTGTGGGTTCATTAGCGGCGAATTATTAAACAAATCATATCTCAAAGTTACTGCATAGCCATTGTATTTGTAATTGAGCAATAACCATGCATCTGTACTTGATAGTTGTTTTTGGTATTGGGTGGTATTGGCTCCAATGCTACTATCTTTAACATAAAATTGGTTATTGGTTTGGAAGTTGCCTGAAAACTCTCCTTTTTCTTGAGTTTTCTCTGTCTGTGCCGTTAATGTATTGAAAGCTAGAACAAATAACCCTATTAAAATCAAGTATTTTTTTAACATGAAATCAGCAAAATTGAAAGTGAAATTATTTTCCTTCAAATGGAACTTCAACAGCATCTCCCCATAAACCTTCAATGTCATAAAAACCCCTTAGGTCTTTTTGGAAAACATGTGCAACAACATCAATATAATCAGTAAGTACCCATTCTAAATTCTCGTATCCTTCTCGGTGCCAAGGAGTTTGATTGAGATTCTTTTTTACTTCATCTTCTAAACTTTTAGAAATAGCCTCTACTTGTTTGTCGTTGCTCGCGTGGCTGATTACAAAAAAGTCTGCAGATGCTCCTTTCAATTGACGCATGTCTAAAATACGAATGTCTTCCGCTTTTTTCTCAAACATGCCTTGTGCTACAGTCAAAGCCAACAAGGTTCCATCATCCATTTTTTCAATGGTTTTTTCGGCTTTTTTAAGCGCTACTTTGCTTGTTTTTGGGGAAGATTTAGCGGTTTTAGCCGCAGTTACAGCTGCTTTTTTTGTTGCAGGTGTTTTTTTTACAGCAACTTTTTTTGCAGGTGTTTTTTTCAAAGGTGTTTTTTTTTCGGTGCTTTTGGCCATTTTTACAGGAACTAAAATTTATGCAAAATAACCTTTTTCCTCAATATGAACTCTATTACAGGTAATCACGTTATTTTTATTGAAGAAACAAGTTCTACCAATGAAGCATTGAAATTGGAAGAACAGTTTAATAAAATACCTGAGGGGACTTTACTTTACACTCATTTTCAGAGCCAAGGGAAAGGACAAGCAAATGCTAAATGGGAGTCTGCGCCTTCACAAAACTTATTATTAAGCGTACTGTATAACCCTCATTTTTTAAAGATTGAGGAACAAATGTATTTGAATTTTGCCATTGCCTTGGCCTGCAGGCAGTTTTTAGCCACCTTTCTTCCTGATAAAAAAGTTTGGATTAAGTGGCCCAATGATTTGGTAGTGAGTGGGCATAAAATAGGGGGTATCTTGATTGAAAATTCCATTGCTGGTAATAAACTCAAAAACAGTGTAGTGGGAATTGGGCTCAATGTCAATCAACTTAACTTTGAGAACGCATTCGCAATTTCATTGGCTCAACTAAGTGGTACAAAATTTGAATTACCAATGCTCAGAAAAGCCCTTTGTCAGTGTCTAGATCATTTTTATAGCATGCTGCAAATGAGAAAATTTGAACCATTGAAAAGTTTGTATGAAAGTCATTTACTGCAAAAAGGTGAGTCTGCCGAATTTATCATTAAAGGTATCAAACAGACAGGTCAAATATTGGGAATCGGTAACCATGGTAAGTTACATGTTATGATTGATGGGGAGATTTTGAGTTTTTTGAACAAAGAGCTTGTATATTGTAGTTTGAATAGCAGCAATGAATAAACTGACAGTTGATATTGGAAATACGAGCACCAAAGTGGCTCTTTTTAAAGGATCACAATTGGAATGGTGTAAGACTTTTGACAATTTAGTAGCAACTGAGCTACAAATGCTCATGGATGTAAACAATGTAAATCATGCTATAGCCAGTAACGTAACTTCTAAATCAGTTGAAGATTTTACTTCAATTAAAGGATTGCTTTTGCTAAACCATGACCTCAAATTACCTTTTATTAATAAGTATTCAAGTCCTACAACCTTGGGCACAGATAGAATTGCATTGGCGGCTGCAACACAATATTTTCACAAGGGAAAATCATGTTTAGTGTTTGATGCGGGAACCTGTTTGACGCTGGATTTGGTAAATGCAAAAAATGAATACATTGGCGGTACAATCAGTCCTGGTTTACAAATGCGTTTAAATAGCATGCATCATTTTACTGGTAAATTGCCACTTTTAGCAGCTAAAATTCCTGAAGTACAAATAGGTACAAACACAATAGATTGCATGCAAAGTGGCGCTTACTTTGGTATGATTGCAGAAATTGAATACCACATTCAGGCACTTCGAGTGCAATACCCTGATTTACAAGTTTTGCTTTGCGGTGGAAATGCAGAACTTTTGTCAAAACAACTTAAAAGCCCTTTATTTGTTGAGAGAAACCTGATGATGTACGGGCTTCATTTAATTTTGCAATTGAATGTTTAAAAACAGATTCTGTTTATTTTTTGCGGCTATTTTGACTATGACATGTAGGTTTGTGTATGCTCAAAACATTACAGCTTCTCCTTATTCTATGTTGGGGATAGGTGAAATTGTATATACTGGCAATGCCAATTTTTTGTCTATGGGACAAATAGGCCAGGGTATACGCATGCAATCTCTGATCAATGTTTCCAATAGCGCATCTTTTGGAGCTTTAAAACAAACCAATATTGAAGCAGGTGCTGCCTTAAGCAATGCTGAAATAGCAACAGCTAATCAAAAAGTAACCAATAGCAATGCATGGCTTTCCTATATCAATTTTGGAATGCCTTTGTCGACTAAAAAAGAAATAGGGTTGTCATTTGGATTGGCGCCTTTTTCATCAATTGGTTACCAAATAAACTCAATAGACAGTGTCAAAAATGATACGTTCATGGTTCCTGTTTCTAAAATTTTTTCTGGTAAAGGAGGTTTGAGCCAAGTGCATTTCGGAATAGGAATGCGACTCTTTAAACATGTTTCTGTGGGCATTGATTATCAATTTATTTTTGGACAACTCAAACATACCAATCAATTAATCATTCCTAGTCAATACAATATGTTTGGAATGAATCAAGACAAGGATAGCTATGCATCTGGTTCAGTAATTAGTATAGCGGCTCAATACCATCGCTATTTTAAATACCCTGTTAAGTTAAATTATTCAGATAGCTTAGAATTTGTAGTGGGTGCAAATTTCAGACCTCAAGCAGCATTAAAAGCTGATCAGCAAATTCTAATAAGAACTTTGCCTGTTGGTTTAGGAATCGGAACCAAAGATACCATTAGTAACCAAACACAACAGACAGGAACTTTAAACATGCCTTCATTGTTTCAAATTGGTTTTAGTTTTGGAAAAGCAGAAAAGTGGCTAATAGCATCAGATTTTAGATTTGCTGATTGGACCCAATACAAATTATTTGGAAGTCAAGATTTATTACAAAAAGCATTTGGTTTCAGTGCTGGTGTTTCTTATTGCCCTGATGCTTATCAATACAAAAATATTTTTAAAAGAACCACTTACAGGACGGGTTTTAGGTTTGATCAAACACCAATTAATATTAACAATCAACCGTTAAAAGAGATGGCCATCAGTTGTGGATTAGGATTTCCAATGGGCCGTTCTAAATCTACTTTAAACATTGCTGTTGAGTTTATGAGAAGAGGTAATTTGAGTACCAATCAAATTCAAGAAAATTATTTTAAACTGGTACTTGGAATCAATTTTGCAGACCGTTGGTTCAATAGGTACAGGTATGATTAAGCACTTTTTATTTTGGTTATTGTTTGTGCTGTTTTTTGTTGCTTGTACAAACAAAGATATAGACAAGGTTAAAGTTTCATCTAATTCAGGTTTGATTCCTACTGAGAGAGGAATCAATATTGGAATTAATTACACAGATAGCGGCTATTTAAAGGCAAGGGTTTTTGCTCCATTGCTGGAAAGATATAGCAGCGAAGAGTTGAATTATTCTGAAATGAACAAGGGTATTACAGCCTATTTCTATAAGGAAAATGGGAAAGTTTCAAGTTTCATCAAAGCTAAATACGCAAGAAGAGATGAGCGCAACTTAAGCATGTTAGTTAAAAACAATGTAGTAGTAGTAAATGATCAAGGAGATACCATACAAACTGAAGAATTAATTTGGGACGAAACCCGAGACTTGATTTCAACAGACAAGTATGTCAGCATTCATAGTAAAGACAAAATTATTTATGGAACTGGCCTAGAAACCAAAACAGATTTCAAACAGCCCAAAATATTCAATATCAAAGGAATCGTATACTTAAACAAATAAGTTCATGGACAACTGGATCATCAGAAATTGGCTCATTCTTTCAATCTCCTCACTAATAGTAGGATTTTGGATTTCTTTTTTTGAAAATTTTGTTCAGGGTAAAGCTTACTTGTTTTTTGTTCTAGCCATTGTTTTTTTCTTGTATTGGCTCAGAAAAAAAGGTAAAATTTAAGCATTGATCCAACGAGTTTTTAGAACACAAAAAGCTTTCAATCCTTCTGGTCCTAATTCCTTCCCAAATCCTGATTGTTTACAACCCCCGAAAGGAAATCTCACATCACTTTTAACAAGTTGGTTGATGTAAACCATTCCGCATGCTATTTGGTTTGAAATACTTTTACCTAGTTCAATGTTTTTGGTCCAAATACTACATCCCAGTCCATAAACAGTGTCATTTGCCAAATCAATGGCTTGTTCAATAGTTTGAAAGGGAAAGATGCTTAAAACGGGTCCAAACAATTCTTCAGTATAAGCCGGTGAGTTTTTATGAATTGCTTTTAATACGGTTGCTGGATAAAAAAAACCTTTGTCAGGCATATTGTTGTGTTGGTACACAACTTCTGCTCCCATTAGCAAACTTTGGTTTACTTGTTGTGCTAAAAGCTCTTTTAAATCTTTTCTGGCCAAAGGACCAATATCAGTGCTTGTCAACAATGGGTCGCCATAGTTCATTTGTTGTAATTTTTGTATCAGTAACTGTTCAAATTGGGCCACCAAAGATTCATGTACAATGAAGCGTTTTGCCGCTACACAACTTTGACCGTTGTTCTGAAACCTCGAAAAAACAGCATGCGCTATGATTGCCTCTAAATCGGCATCTTCACAGATGATAAAAGGATCACTTCCTCCCAATTCTAACACTAATGGTTTGATGGCTTTACCTGCTAATGTTGCAACTGCTGCACCTGCTTTATTGCTTCCTGTTAAGGTAATTGCCGAAATATTTGGATTGGTAATTAGCTCGGCTATTTGTGCATTAGATACAAATAATGTTTGCAATACACCAGGAGGAAATCCAGCTTTATCAAAAAGTAATTGCAAAGCAAGACTGCTCATAGGAACATTGGGTGCGGGTTTAATTAGTACCGCGTTGCCTCCCATTACAGCTGGTATAGCGCTTCTTATGATTTGCCAAAAAGGGAAGTTCCATGGATAAATTCCAAGCACAGTTCCCATAGGTTCATAAATTTTCTCGATACTTAATTGTGGCTCTATGAGTTCAGTTTCTGCTTTTAAAATACTTGAAGCATTTATTGCATAATAATTACATACAGTAGCCGACTTTAGAATTTCCGCTTTTGCATGTTCAAGAGTTTTACCCATTTCTTTACTGGCAATTTCTGCCAATCTGTTGGCCTCTTTTTTTAATAAATCAGCTAATTGAAACAAAAATATGGCCCTTGATTCTAATGAAACACTAGCCCATGCTTTTTGTGCTTTTTTGGCTTGGACTAATGCGGTTTTTATTTCATCGTCATTGCACAATTGAAACTCTGCAATCAGTGCTTCAGTATAAGGATTGATACTTTGGTAAATTTGCATTGTTAGCTGCTTAACTCAAACCAATAATTTCACCATTTACTACATCTATTTGCATAGCTGAAGGTATTTTAGGTAAACCCGGCATGCGCATAATTTCACCTGCAACTGCAACAATGAAGCCCGCACCATTGTTAAGTACTAAGTTTTCAAAGTGGATAGTGAAATTTTCAGCTGCACCAACCAAGGCTGCGTTGTCTGTAAAAGAGAATTGTGTTTTAGCAATACATACTGGAAGTTTTTCTGCGCCCAACTCTTGTATTTTTTTCAATGATGCTTTGGCTTGTTTACTGAGTGTAATGCCTTTACCTTTATAAATTTTGGTGACAATTTTATGCAACTTTACTTCAATTGCGTCATCTAATTCATAGGTGTGGTTGATGGCTTTAGAGGAATTGTTTTCACAAATTTCAACCACTTTCTGAGCCAGTTGAATGGCACCATTACCGCCATTTGCAAAACCTTCGTTGATGGCAAAATGCGTACCTTTGGCTATGCACCACTCTTCAATGTATGCTATTTCTTGAGCAGTGTCAAAACCAAATTTATTCAATGAAACAATAACAGTTTGACCAAAACTTTGTAAGTTTTCTATGTGACGTTCCAAGTTTTTTAAACCACTTTGTAGTCCATTTAAATCTGGTTGTTTGATGAGTTTTTCATCAACACCACCATGTAGTTTTAAAGATTGAGTAGTGGTAACCAATACACTTGCTGCAGGCTTTAAGCCCATTTCACGGCATTTGATATTGAGGAATTTTTCAGCCCCCAAGTCGCTGCCAAAACCAGCTTCAGTAATGGCATATTCACCGTAATTTAATGCAGCTTTTGTTGCCATTATTGAATTACAACCATGAGCAATATTTGCAAATGGTCCACCATGTATAAACGCGGCACCACCTTCAATAGTTTGTACCAAGTTAGGCTGAAATGCATCTTTGAGTAATGCTATTAATGCACCACCAACTCCTAAATCTTTCACATAAAAAGGTGCATTTTCATAAGTATAACCTACTAAAATGCGGTCAATTCTGTTTCTTAAATCGTTGAGGTCTTTGGCTAAACAAAAGATTGCCATGATTTCACTTGCAGGCGTAATGTCAAATCCTGTTTCTGTAGGAATTCCGTTGGTACTCCCACTTAGTCCTGAGAGTATGTATCTCAAAGAGCGGTCATTTACATCTAATACACGTCTCCACAAAATTTGTTTCAATGCTTTTGGCGTACCTTTGTTAAAATAATTGTAGTTGTCAATTAAGGCCGCCAAAGTGTTGTTTGCACTTGTAATGGCATGAAAATCTCCTGTAAAATGCAGGTTAATATCTTCCATTGGTAGTACTTGCGAATAACCACCTCCAGCGGCGCCACCTTTCATGCCAAAGCAAGGACCTAATGAGGGTTCTCTCAATGCAAGTATGGCATTTTTACCCAATTTGTGTAACCCTTGAGCCAAAGAAATAGATGTAGTTGTTTTACCAGAACCACTTTTATTCGGTGTAGTGGCTGTTACTAAAATTAGTTTGCTTTGTGCAATTTTAAAAGGATTAAAATCTACCAAAACCTTGGCTTTGTATTTGCCATATTGTTCAACATTTTCAGCACTAATGCCAATTGAATCGGCAATTTGTTGAATGGGTCTCAATTTGCTTTCGTGTGCAATTTCAATGTCTGATTTCATGTGCCTAGTTTAGGTTTAAAATTGTTTGTTCAATGATGTTGCAAGCTTCATGCATTTGTGCTTCATTGATTACTAAGGGTGGTGCAAAACGAATGATGTCACCATGCGTTTGTTTTGCCAAAAGTCCATGTTCTTTCAATTTCAAACAAACATCCCAAGCAGTTTGATTGTTTCCAAAAGGTTTGATAACGATGGCGTTTAACAAGCCACTTCCTCTAACTGTAGTAATTAAATTCGTTTTTTGCATCAGTTGCTCCATCCGATACCTAAATATAACTCCCATTTTAGCTGCATTTTCAGCAAGATTCTCTTCTTTTAAAACTTCAAGTGCAGCAATGGCAACAGCACAAGCCAACGGATTTCCCCCATAAGTAGAGCCGTGTTCTCCGGGTTGTATGGTTAACATAATTTCATCACTGGCAAGTACTGCTGAAACAGGTAACAAACCTCCAGATAAAGCTTTCCCTAAAATGAGTATATCTGGTTTCACATCTTCATGATCGCAAGCCAATAATTTTCCTGTTCTGCACAATCCAGTTTGTACTTCGTCAGCAATCATCAATACATTGTATTGGCTACACAAGGCTCTTACTTTTTGCAAGTAACCATTGTCAGGAACAACAACGCCTGCTTCTCCCTGAATAGGTTCAAACATAAATGCTGCAATGTTTGGATTGCTCGCAAATGCTTGCTCTAGTGCTTCCAAATCATTGTAAGGGATCAATTTAAAACCAGGCATGTATGGGCCAAAACCTGCGTATGAACTTGGGTCATTAGATGAACTAATTGCAGCCATTGTACGACCCCAAAAATTACCTTCAACAAAAAGTATTTCTGCTTTGTTTTCAGCAATACCCTTGATTTGATATCCCCATCTTCTTGCTAGTTTAATTGCAGTTTCTCCTCCTTCTACACCCGTATTCATGGGCAATACTTTATCATAACCAAAATAGTTGCAGATGTATTTTTCGTATTCCCCTAGCAAATTGTTGTGAAAGGCCCTACTGGTTAGTGTAATTTTTTGGGCTTGTGTTACCAAGGCTTCTACAATTTTTGGATGACAATGTCCCTGATTTACTGCTGAATAGGCAGACAAGAAATCAAAATAGCAGTTACCTTCCGTATCCCAAACATGAATGCCGGCACCTTTTTCAATGACAACAGGAATTGGATGATAGTTGTGAGCTCCATAATGGTGCTCAAGTTCTATAAAATAAGAAGCTTGTTTTTTCATAAATAACAAATAGTATTGAGATGTTTTGATTAAAACTTTAAGTTCAAACCAAGCATAATGTGTTTTTGTTCTAAGTAACGCGCCGGATTGGAGGGAGGAGGCCCGTTGGAACCCAATCTAGGATCGTTGTAACGAGGGTCCATCCAAGAATCTGGAACATTGTCTCCTGTTTGGTAGGCTTTGCCAGTTACTGGATTAATGATTGCTGCATTTTTATTGTCAAACAAATTGGTAATTTGAACGTTCATGGCAAAGTAATACGATTTAGTTTTCCACCATTTAGAGATTGTTAAATCAACCCAAAACCAGTCGGTTCCTCTTTTACTCCATCTGGCATTTGGATCAGGGTCAATCACATAAATTGGCCTTCCAGTATTGGGGTCTTCTCTGTCAAAGACGTATGGCGTATACCTCACTCCCGAACGGAACACAGATTCTATGTAAATGCTAAAATGGTTCAACCAACTTTTTCCTAGGTAACCATTTTTATTTTCAAATTTAAAGATATGATTTGTTTTAAAATCATATGGAACATCCCAAGGTAAATAATATTCACGTGTATCTTCTGAGTTACCGCTTGCTAATAAATCTTTGAGCTTGTCATTGGCAGAGGCACTTTGTCCACTGGTCATCATGTATGTAAAGGAGGCCTGTCCTTGATAGAGTGAGCCAATTCGTTTGATATAATTCAACTCTATGCCTCTTGAACGTGCATAATCAGAATTGATGCGGATGGTTCTTGTTACATCTCGCCCAGTGATATCTGGAATGACCACAGACGCAGCGCTTACAAAATCATATTTATCCTTCCAAAATGCAGCAACAGTTAATGCATCATTACTTGTCAATTGACTTTTTAGTCCAAGTTCATAGCTGATATCAACTTCAGGATTTAAATTGGGGTTGCCCACTCTGGCCAATGTGGATCTATCTTGATAATTTGGATCTAAACCAGGGTAAATAAAGCTGGGATGAGGCAAAATAGTAGTATGTCCATAGTTAAAATACAGCATTTGGTTTTCAGCAATTGGAAATGTTGCATTGATTTTAGGTAAAAATCTGAATTTGTATCTCATGTCTCCAATCTTGGTGCTCGAGTTCAGGTAATCTTGACGCATGGATTCAAGAATAGGAGACTTCGGATTCATTACTGCTTCGTCAATGTATTTTCCTGGTGCCCAATACTCAAAGCGGCCGCCAATACTTGCTACTAATCCTTTATATTTGATTTGATCGGTTAAGAAAAAACCACCTCTTCTAGGTTTAACTGTCCATAAATCACTTTGTGATCCTAATCTATCTGATTGGGTAAAACTACCATCTGGTAATTGAAGTGGTGCCCCTATCCATGGTCTTTGAACATCTATCCAAAGCATGTCTTGGAATTTCATTTCAAAGCCAAAACTCAATTTATTAAGTGAATTCTTGCTAAAAAGATTTCCTTGTGCTTTCACTACATATTCTTCTAGGTAATGGTGATGCCACAAGGTAGCAATGCCATTGTTATTGAAAAATCCTGAAGGGTTACTCACCCATACTACAGAACCGGATCCTGTAGGGTAAATCTCTACTGGATAGGTATTGATTGAACTTGGATCAAATACTTGGTTAACAGATTGAGGCCTCCAAGGTAAGCCATTTGCATCTGCTCGTAATTGTACGCAAAGTCTGGATACTGTTGCATTGTAGCTGAACCTTTTTGAAACGGAGTGTTTGAAATTTAACATCTGCATTGCGGCATCATGCGTAAATGTATTGGCATTGTCCATTTGTTGACTAAATGGGTATTGAAAACCTGGTTGGTAAGGCACATCATTTCCAAAAATTCGCAACATGTTAATGTCTTGGTTAATGGTGACACTCTTCATGACAGTTGCCGTCAATATTTTCCCTTTTTTGAAATCATAGTTCAATTTGAACAAAGCACTCCATCGGTTATCTTGGTATGGAGACAAATTGGTTGCGCCAAAACCTTGTTCTGCCATTATAGAAGAATTGAGCTGATTGGCTGGGTTTTTGTAAAATTCATCTGTAAAACTTCCCCTAAGCGCCATGTTGCCTTTGAGTCGGTTATCGAATAGTTTCTTTAAAAGAGGAGACCCCACTGTTAATTCTGCCAATTGACTATTGAAACAACTTTTGTAATTGTTGTTGAAACCAAATTGGTCTCGCTTGTAGGTTGCACTCACATCCAATTTATTACCAGCAGTTTTAGTTTTAGCACTTACTACTCCTGCAGTTGCATCCCCAATCTCAGCACCTATTCCACCTGTTGTAATTTCTATTTCTCCAATTGCGTTGGCCCCTATGTCTAAACCAAATCCGGTTCCGGCCATTGGGTCGGTAACTGAAACCCCATCAATGTATGTACCTGTTTCGTAGGTTCTGCTTCCTCTGATGCTAACGCCAGCAGGAGATTGAATAACTCCAGGTTGGGTATTGATGATTTTTTGTAATTGACGAGCAGGGGCTAATTCAATATTTTCTTGAGAAATGGCATTGACTGATTGACCTTTTTCTATGTCAATCAATGGCTTTTTACCTATTACCACTACTTCGTCAATGTTTGCTGTAGCTTCTGCCAATTGAATGGTACCTAAATCCTTGGTTTCATTTGCCTTTAAACGAATACCTGTTTGAATAACCTTTTTGTAGCCAATGTAAGATACTTCAAGGTTGTATTCTCCAGGTTTAATGCCCTTAATGGTAAATTGACCATTGACATTTGTTGCAGTACCAAAGCCGGTACCTTGTATCAGTACGGTTACTCCAATCAATTCTGATTGGTCTTTTTTATCGATGATTTTTCCGGTAATGCTAGCCAAGTTTTGTCCAAACGTTGAGCTTGTTATCAGTAAAATCAATGAAATGAATAATCCTCTTTTCATATTGCTAAGCTTGCAAAATAGTATAAAACAACTGAATTAGAAAAGAAGCATTGCTATAATTTTCAAATAGATTTATTTAATTGCATTCAAATGGGCTATTGCTATGTAATTATTTAATAATCAGTTGATTTAAATTCATTATCTTCAAAATAAAAAGCAAAAGATACCAATTCTATTTTGTAACTTGATTAAAGACATTAGATTCCTATTTTTGTACCCATAAAATTAAGCGCATGTCATTAGAAATAAAAGTACCTACAGTTGGAGAATCCATCAATGAAGTAACCATTGCTCGCTGGAATAAGAAAACAGGAGATTATGTAGAAATGGATGAACTCATCTGTGAACTTGAATCAGACAAAGCAACATTTGAATTGAACGCTGAAAAAGCTGGAATATTAACGGTCATTGCAAATGAAGGAGATACCATTGCAATTGGAGCGCTCATTGCCAGTATTGATACCACAGCCGCAAAACCTGCTGGTGCAGCAGTTCCTGAAGCTCCAAAAACTCAGGCTAAAAAAGAAGAGCCTGCACCTGTTAAATCTGAAAAAAACGATAGCTATGCAAGTGGAACTCCAAGTCCTGCTGCAGCTAAAATACTATCAGAAAAAGGCATAGCTGCAACCGATGTAAAAGGCTCCGGAAAAGATGGCCGTATTACCAAATCAGATGCCATGAATGCTACTTTGAAAGTGGTAAGTAACGAAACCAAAACACGTGAAGAAAGAAAAGAAAAAATGACCTCTTTGCGTAAAACGGTTAGTAAAAGATTGGTTGCTGCAAAAAATGAAACAGCCATGTTAACCACCTTCAATGAAGTTGACATGAAACCTATCATGGATTTGAGGAGCCAATTCAAGGCACAATTCAAAGACCAGTTTGGTGTGAACCTTGGTTTTATGAGTTTCTTTACAAAAGCAGTTTGTGTGGCCTTAAAGCAGTTCCCTGCAGTAAATGCTTACATTGATGGAGAAGAAATTATTTACCATGATTTTTGTGACATTTCAATTGCGGTAAGTGCACCAAAAGGCCTGGTAGTTCCGGTTATTCGTAATGCTGAAAGCATGAGCTTGGCAGAAATAGAAAAGGAAGTAGCCACATTAGCTGGCAAAGCCAGAGACAATAAATTGAGCTTGCAAGAAATGACAGGTGGAACATTTACCATCACCAATGGTGGTGTGTTTGGTTCTATGATGAGCACGCCAATTATCAATCCTCCTCAATCAGCCATTTTAGGCATGCATAACATTGTTGAAAGACCAGTTGTCAGAGATGGTCAGATAGTAATCAGACCTATGATGTATTTGGCTTTGAGCTATGATCACCGCATCATTGATGGACGCGAGAGTGTAGGCTTCTTGGTAAAAGTAAAACAATGTTTGGAGAACCCAACCTTGTTGTTAACAGGAGGTCAAGACCCTCATAAAATGGTGCTTGGATTATAATTTCCTGTATTTTTTTTGTGTGTAACTGAAATGTAGTTTGGCCAATTCAAATCCTACATTTTTGTCTCTATATCCTTGTTTGAATATGAATTCTTTTAGAAATCCAAAACTTGGAGAGAAGAGTTGTTTTATAAATAACTTGAAGTTTCCAATTTGCCTGTTTTTAGCCCTGTATATAGCGGCGTAATGATCTAATTTTTTTTGGTAAGATGCCAAGTCAACAACAGTAAAATGTAACAACCTTTCTTTGAGCTGTATGACCTCTGTTTTTTGATGCAATAACAGGGTTTCATGTACCTCCAATGCGGTATCCCAATGTTGAATTTTTTTATTGAATATTCTATTTTGCCAGTCGGGGTTCCAGTTGCCATGATAAACGGGAATGTTCCCAACATGATTGAGCCTGTTTAAGGCATATACTTTTTTATCGTCGTTTAAATGGAGTTGATGTATTTCTTGAGCCAAAGCATCCGTTAACATTTCGTCTGCATCCAAAGAAAAAATCCAATTGTTTTTTGCCAAACAGTTGCCGTAGTTTTTTTGTTCGGCATACCCTTTCCAAGGATGGTTTGCATAATGAACGCCCAAGTTTTTTACAATTTCAGGCATTCCATCTGAACTGTCACTGTCTATAACCCAAATGTCTGAACTAACCAATTTAGCTGAATGGATGCACTTCGCAATTTGGTGTGCTTCATTTTTTGCAATGATTACAACTGATAGTTGGTTATTGAACATGGTACAATTTTAAGCAGCATTTTTACAAATTCAGCATAAAGTTAGCAGTTTGGAAGCTATTTTTTTAAAACCTTTGAGATTAAAACTTACTTTTGTACAAATTTTATAGCATGAAATACGATGTGACTGTTATTGGTTCTGGACCCGGCGGGTATGTAGCTGCCATCAGACTAGCTCAACTTGGATTTAAAACAGCTTTAATAGAAAAATATGCAACCCTAGGAGGGACCTGTTTAAATGTAGGGTGTATACCTTCAAAAGCATTGTTAGATAGTTCAGAGCATTACCATAACGCTACCCATAATTTTCAAGCACATGGATTAGAACTCAAAGGAATAGCAATCAATTTGGCTCAAATGATTGAGCGTAAAAATGGAGTAATTAAACAAACCTGTGATGGCATTGATTTCCTTATGAAAAAAAATAAAATCGATGTATTTCATGGTATGGGCTCGTTTGTGAGTGCAAATTTGATACACATTGATGGGGAAAAATCACAACAAATAGAAACTGATAAAGTCATCATTGCAACTGGTTCAAAGCCGGCAAGTTTACCTGGAATTGAATTGGATAAAAAGCGCATCATTACCTCAACAGAAGCATTGAATATGAAAGAAATTCCAAAACACCTCATTATTATTGGTGGAGGTGTTATCGGATTAGAATTGGGTTCCGTTTATGCAAGATTGGGGGCTAAAGTTTCTGTAGTTGAATATACAGATACCATCATTCCAACAATGGATGCTGCATTGGGAAAAGAATTGCAACGTGTTCTCAGAAAACAAGGCTTTGAATTCCATTTTAGCCATAAAGTAAAATCAGCTGTTACCAAAGGTAAAGAAGTGGTTGTTACTGCTGACAACCCTAAAGGAGAAGAAGTTGTTCTAAAAGGAGATTATTGCTTGGTAAGTGTAGGTAGAAAACCTTATACCGATAAATTGGGCTTAGATAAAATTGGATTAAAATTAGATGAAAGAGGCCGCATCCCAACCGATCAACATTTAGAAACTGCTATCAAGGGAATTTATGCTATTGGTGATGTGGTTGCTGGTCCAATGCTTGCACACAAAGCAGAAGAAGAAGGCGTATTTGTTGCTGAAATCATTGCAGGTCAAAAACCACATATCAATTACAAATTGATTCCTGGTGTTGTTTATACTTGGCCTGAAGTAGCTGGTGTAGGCTCAACTGAAGAAGAATTAAAGAAAGCGGGTGTTCAATACAAAGTAGGTTCATTCCCAATGCGTGCCTTAGGAAGAGCCAGAGCAAGTATGGACATTGATGGCTTTGTGAAAATAATTGCAGACGCTGCTACTGATGAAGTTTTAGGCGTTCACATGATTGGACCAAGGGTGGCAGATTTAATTGCTGAAGCTGTTGTTGCTATGGAGTTCAGAGCAAGTGCTGAAGACATTGCAAGAATGAGCCATGCACATCCAACTTATGCAGAAGGAGTGAAAGAAGCGGCACTTGCAGCAACTGCAAACCGTGCCATTCACATGTAAGAACTACAATTTGTATTTCTTCTTCATCTGGTAGAAATAGCTTCGGCTAATCTCAAATGGTTTTTCTATTCCATTTAATTGCAATCTACCTGTATCGTTAGCAGCTCTCTCAATTTTCGTGATCTGGCTTAAGTTTACCATAGTGCTTCTATGGATTTGAATGAATAGGTCTTCTGGTAAACGACTGGCCCATCCTTTGATTGAGTTATAGGTAATACTCAATTTCCCATCCATCATATAGATTTTTGTGTAGTTACCAAATGCTTCAATGTAATGAATGTCTTTGATTTTGATGAAGTTCATTTTGTTATCGAAGTTCAATAAAATTAATTGATCGGCTTCTAATTTCCCTTCTTCAGATTCATTGAATCCAGCAACAGGTTCTTCAGGATTTGCTTCAATTTCTGCTGTAACCATGGTGCTGGTAATGCGTTCAATCGCCTTGCGTATTCTGTCAATACTAATCGGCTTCATGATATAATCAACAGCGTTCAATTCAAATGCTTTCAAAGCAAAATCAGGATGCGCAGTAATGAAAATTATTTTAGGATTGCAATTTACTTCGTTAACCAAATCAAGTGAGGTGATTCCATTCAAATCAATGTCTAAAAATACCAAGTCGGGTTTAGTTTTGTTGATGAGTTCCTTCGCACTTTCATAATCAGCCGCTTCACCAACCAATTCAATTACAGGAAAATTTTGCAACAATTTCTTCATGGTCATGCGAATCATGTCCACGTCATCAACTACTACTGATTTTATTTTATTGAGGTTAACCATACTGCAAATTTATCTATTTTGAGGTAAATTCAATGTGATTGGGGAAACTTTGTGGTGGATGAATGCTTTTAGTAGCTTTGATTGCCAGACAAGTATCAAAATGCAATCCTCAAGGTATAGCGTATGAATGGTTGATTCATTGTTTTAAATGACAACTTCATTGGAAATTTTATGGTGTTAATTGTAGGTTTACAGACATTCATTTCAATGATTTAAATGCCAATTGACTAGTCAAAAGCAATACCCTCATCAAAATAAGTTACCATCAATTTCAATAAAAAATCTATTCCTCTTTCTATTTGCAAGCCTTTTGTTGAGTAATTTTCTATTCGCCCAAGCCCTTGACAAAATGAGCTACCAAGCAGTTATTCGTAACAGCAACAATGTGCTGGTAAGCAACCATGCTGTGGGCATGCTTTAAAAAGCAAATTCCATTCACATGCTTTTAGTTTGAAAGTATGTATGGATTACTATTTTGCAGATAGAAAGCTTCCCATGGGAAAGCCTTGTTCAAAATCATCAAAACTTGCAAAAATTACAAGTTTTGATGATTGATAAGATTTAGGAATTGGCTAAAAAAAATACCTGAAAGCTGCTATTGGCAATTACTTTCGGGTATTTTGATCTTGGTTTCAGGTGCTCGTGAATTCGGCCCTATTCATCAATTTCAGAAGGTTCGTCATCTCTTTTCTCGGGCCTCATTTAAGAACCTGTAAATTGTTTTTTATTGGTGTTCTTGAATTCGACCTCATTAAGTAATCTCTTCAGCATCATTATTCCTCTCCGGTCTCATTTAAGAACCTGTAAATTGTTTTTTATTGGTGTTCTTGAATTCGGCCCTATACAGTTTCTTCTAAATTTTCATCATCCCTCTTCTCGGGCCTCATTTAAGAACCTGTAAATTGTTTTTTATTGGTGTTCTTGAATTCGACCTCATTCAGTAATCTCTTCAGCATCATTATTCCTCTCCGGTCTCATTTAGCAAACAATTTAATTGTTTTTTTAAAGGCGTTTGTGAATTCGACCTTATTCAGCATTTTCGTTTAATTCTTCATCCCTTTTCTCAGGTCTCATTTGTGGAAATAGTAATACGTCTTGTATAGAAACTTCGTTGGTCATGAGCATACACAAGCGGTCAATGCCAATACCAATTCCAGCTGTAGGTGGCATGCCGTATTCAAGGGCTCTCAAGAAATCATGGTCTATGAACATGGCTTCATCATCGCCTCTTTCCATGAGTTTTACTTGCTCTTCAAAACGTTCGCGTTGGTCAATAGGGTCGTTCAATTCGCTATAAGCATTGGCAATTTCTTTGCCATTCACCATTAACTCAAAACGCTCTACCAAACCTTGTTTAGAACGGTGTTTTTTGGTCAATGGACTCATTTCAACAGGGTAATCTATGATGAATGTTGGCTGTATAAAAGTGCCTTCACATTTCTCACTGAAAAGCTCATCAATTAATTTGCCTTTGCCCATTGAAGCTTCTGTTTCAATATGCAATTGTTTGCAAACTGCTCTGAGTTCATCTTCGTTCATTGCTGAGACATCTATTCCAGTATTTTCTTTGATGGCATCAAATATACTGATGCGTTTAAAAGGGGCCTTGAAATCAAGGGTTTTGTCTCCACAAGGCACAGTAGTTTTTCCATGTAATGCTATGGCTGTGGCTTCCAACATTTTCTCAGTGAAATCCATCATCCAGAAATAATCTTTATAGGCTACATAAAATTCTAAAATGGTAAACTCAGGATTGTGTGTCCTATCCATGCCTTCATTTCTGAAGTTTCTGCTGAATTCATATACCCAATCAAATCCACCAACAATGAGTCTTTTTAAATACAATTCATTGGCAATTCTTAAATAAAAAGGAACATCCAAGGCGTTGTGGTGTGTAATGAATGGACGTGCAGCCGCACCACCTGGTATGTTCTGTAATACTGGTGTATCTACTTCCAAAGCGCCATGATTGTTTAAAAAATCACGGATGGTTTTGATCATCAAGCTTCTTTTTTGGAAGGTATCTTTTACGTGCGGATTGACAATTAAATCTGCATAGCGTTGTCTATACCTGAATTCAGGGTCTGTTACTGCATCAAAAGTTTCACCTTCTTTTTCTTTAACAATTGGTAAAGGACGAAGCGCTTTGCTGAGCATTTGTATTTTAGAAGCATGAACTGATATTTCTCCAGTTTTGGTTGTAAATACATAGCCATGTATGCCAATAAAATCACCTATATCGAAAAGTTTTTTGAATACATTGTCATACAGTGATTTGTCATCGTCTGGGCAAATATCATCTCTTCTTACATAGGCCTGAATTTTTCCTTTGTCATCTTGGATTACAACAAAAGCCGCTTTCCCCATGTCTCTTACACCCATGATTCTTCCTGCAATACAAACATTTTTCCATTGTTCGTCTTCTGGGTTGAATCTTGTTTTTATATCGGTTGAGTAATAATTAACAGGAAATGATTCTGCTGGATAAGCATCAATTCCTAATTGCTGTAAATCGGCTAGTTTTTGTCTGCGAATTCTTTCGGGTTCGCTTAAGTTTTTAAGTGCATCCATAATTGAAGGCACGAAAATAAGGGGTATCGAACGATTTTAAAACTAATTCATCAAGGGCTTAATTAAAAAGCCTTTTACACTTGAATGAGCAATGGATTTTTGGTGATCGTTAGGGTCTATTGAAGAGCTCAGCATGAGCACTGGAATATCGTTTTTACGTTTTTTTAATTCATCTAGAAATCCCCATCCATCCATGCTTGGCATATGAATGTCCAAGAAAATAAAATCAGCAGATTCTTTCTCCAAATAAGTTAGCGCCTCTCTTGCATCTAAAAATTCAACAATGTTTAACATTGGCTGAAATTTTAACAATAATTTTTTGGTCACAAAATTATTGATAGGGTCATCATCTATCAAAACTACTTTTGCAAATTGGCTTTCTGTAATCATTGAAATGGCTTTACGCTTTTTAATTATTTGTGCAATTTATATAAAAAAACACTCAATTGTTGTGAAACTTTATCCAAAAGCACCGAACATGGTGCCATTTTTTTAAAATTCAAAAAATCAGAAGATTAGATTGTATAGAAACAGCTAAATTGGTTAAAAATAGCACATGAATTCCCACTTTGGGATATTCATTCTGTTATTTCATGAATTGCGTTTTGAGCCTCTTGTTCTAAAACCCGTTTACCATCATAATTGTCAAAATCGAATACTTTTTTTATTGAAGACAAAGCTTGTTGTTTTTGGTTATTCATAGCATACAAATAACCCATTTGTAAATAAGCATTTGGTACCATGTATGAGTTGCAGTTTTTTTGATAATTTATACACTGGTTGAATTGGTATTGTGCCAATTTATAATTCTTCAATTCAATAAAGATTCTTGCTTTGCGGTAATGCCATTCTAATTTTTGATATTGAGAAGGTAAACTTTTTTCTGAACCAGACTCAATCGTTTTATAGGCCTCATGCCAATCACCACCATCAAATAACAAGCGGGCTTTGATCAATGTGGTTGATGGATAAATACCAGATTTTAAATCTTGTTCAATGCATTTTTCTTCTTCAGATTGGGCATTGTATTTGATAGACAGCTGTCTGTATGTTTTATACTTTTCAAGATTATTGTTCAGTAATGCATCCCAAGCTAATTTTCTGTAGGCATCTTTTTTTAGAAAACTACCTGGATGAAAAGTAACATACTTCTTCAACCAAATTGCGGCATCTTTTTCCAATAAATTTAGACGGGCTGATCCTTGTAAATAGTCAAACAACAGTATTTCCTCGTAATCTGGCCCTATAGGTCGTTTTAAGCAAGTATTGATGCATTCTTTTGGGTCGAAAGACTTTTCTGCTGCGTATGCTCTTAAATAAGCGATTGCAGGGCTTTCTGTGTAGTCTTGACTATTTTTTTTGATAAATTCCCATGCTTGTTCTTTGTGCCTGCTGTAATTCAGTTTTAAAAATGAATAAGCAAACAGCGCTTCACCTCGTTCGCATTTGAGTGCAGGGTTGCCATTACTTTTTAGAATATAGTCTTTGAGTAATTGTAAGCCCTTTTCATAATTTCCCTCAATTCCAATGGCCCGAATGACCCATTTGTACTGCTCTGGAAAAGTACCAAATGCAGCACTTAACAATCCAAATAATTTATGATTGGGTAAAAAATCTGGTTTTTCCAGATACAAAGTTTGGCTCATTTTAAATGAAGTTCTAAAATCGTAGGCTGCACCTAAATAATTATTGAATAAAACTTCACAAAACCCCAACTGCATATGCATATGCGCAATGGCATAATTTTTAAATGAGGAGTTTGTTTCCCAATCTTCAAATTTCTCTATCCAATCTGCTGCATTCTTTTTGTAGGCTTGATAGGCATCTTGGTTTTGGGTAATCAAAATTCGATAACAGGCTAAAAAATTTTGATAAAATATAGCGGCTAAATTTCCAGGGTCGGCTTGTAATTCTTGTTGAATCAGTTGTTCAGCTTTTTTAAGGCGAAGTTTTACCATGTGGTCCTGTATAGTAATGATTCTGGGAGTAATCTTGAATCCAGTTTCAGCTTTGTTTGAAAAGCTAATCAATACGAGCAGAATAAATAGGTAGATTTTACGCATAAAAAAAGCCGCATAAAGCGGCTTCAATTTTAATCAATTTTGTTTACAAATGCATTTCTGCTTCTACTTCTTCAGAAAGTCCGGCATCAATTAATACACGGCCACAGTTTTCACAAACAATGATTTTCTTTCTTTGCTTGATATCACTTTGTCTTTGAGGGGGGATTCCAGCAAAACATCCACTACAGCTATCTCTTTGAATATTAGCTACACCAATGCCATTTTTAATGCCTCTTCTGATCCTTTCATATGACATAGCCAAGCGTTCATCTGCTACTTTAAGCGCTCCATCACGTACTTTGAGTAGATCTTTTTCTTCTTTCTCAGTTTCTTTAACTATGGTATCTAATTCAGATTTTTTAGTTTTCAAATCAGCTTTACGACCTTCCAAATCAGTCTTCAAGTTTTCCAAAGTTGTTTTCTTTTGCTCAATGTCGTACTGAATGTTTTTGATTCTTTTGTCAGCAGCTTGTTGCTCTAAACCCTGAATTTCAATCTCTTTTGATAATGCTTCATACTCACGGTTATTCTTTACATTTTCCAATTGCTTTTCATATTTCTTAACCAAAGCTTTGGCATCTGTAATTTTTGTTTTGTTGGCAGAGATTGACTCGTCCATTTTTTTGATATCTGCTTGTAGGTTTACCAAACGGGTTTCATAACCAGCAATTTCGTCTTCCAAATCAGCTACTTCCATTGGAAGTTCGCCTCTTACAGAACGAAGATTGTCAATTTTAGAATCAATCAATTGAAGCTTAAACAATGCTTTCAATTTTTGTTCAATACTTATTTCTTTTGCAGCTGCCATATTTAGTAAAAGTAGTTTACTGGGTTAGTATTAGTTTGAGATAAAAGAACGGCAAAATTAGGAAAATTTTTGACAATCAAGTCGCTTATTAAATCTTTCGTATATTTTTCACTCTCAAAATGCCCAATATCAGCTATTAACAGCCTGTTCTCGGCATCAAAAAATTCGTGGTACTTAAAATCAGCAGTTATAAATGCTTGGGCTCCTTTGGCAATGGCATCTTTAAGCAAGAAACTCCCTGCTCCACCACAAACTGCCACACGTTTAATCAATTGATTTTCAAGTGATGTGTAACGAATGACTTGCAATTCCATTTTTTGCTTGAGCAAGGTTAAAAAAGCAGTTGAAGACATGGCTTCAGGTAAATTTCCTACCATCCCTGCACCGGTCTGCTGATGCGTATTCAACAATTCAATACATTGATAGACCACTTCTTCATAAGGATGATGGCGCTTCATTGCTGATAAAACACTGTTTGTGAGATTTTTAGGGAATACTACTTCTACTTTATATTCATCTACAAATGAGGTTTTCCCTATTTCACCAGCAAATGGATTGCTGTTGGCTGTTGGCCTGAAACTGCCATTGCCAAGTGTTTGGAAAGCACATTGGTCATAATTCCCTATTTTCCCAGCGCCAGCTTCAAACAAGCCTTTTTTTAGCGTTTCAGCATTTTCTTGCGGAACAAAAACACTCAAATGAACCAGGTTTCCAGTTATTGGTTTTAGAATCTGGCAATTCTCCAATTCAATTTTACTAGCAATCACATGGTTTACCCCATTGTAAACATTGTCAAGGTTGGTATGAACTGCCAGAATGCCTATTTGGTTTTGAATGGCTTTGATTACTGTTCTTTCAACATAATTGTTGCCATTCAACTTTTTTAAGCCTTGAAAAACAATAGGGTGGTGGCAGATGATTAAATTGCAATTTTTTTGGATGGCTTCTGCTACTACTGCTTCGGTACAGTCTAAACTAACCAGTACCCCCTTTACTAATTGCTCAGGGTCTCCTACAATCAAGCCTGAATTGTCATAAGATTCTTGAAGGGAAAATGGGGCTATTTTTTCAAAGAAATTGAAAATGGTTTTAAATGTTGTCATTTGTTTGGCTTATCTTCTTTGCAAATACATATTCGGCGAATCCTGCAATGTCCCAAAAAACACCACCAGGTACAAAACCATACTTCAATGTTTCAGTAAAAAGTGTAAGTGGTAACAATATAATATATGGCCAATACCTTCTTCTTCCACTTTTAATAGTTTTTACGCAAGCCTCATTTAAAATGCTAGAAACTTCTTTGGTGTTGTATATCCTTACATGTGTAGGATCATCATAAAAGTTCAATGTTCTTTTCATGCTTGGCAAGCGTGTACTGGCTTCACACGGGTATTCTATGTACACAAATCCATTTGCTTTTAATTTGGGCATCAAGCCTGCAATCACTTTGTCTCCATTACTAAGGTGCTCAATTATATGACTCATTACAATTACATCAAAAAAGTTATCGGGAATTTCAGTGAAATTGAGTTGGGTCAGATCCATTTGGTAGAATCCTGACATTGCTTTGAAATCAGCTTCGTCATTCTCATACGATTTGGTAATGTCAATACCGAAATAATTACAGAGCGGGTATTCTTTTTTGGTTTTGGTGGCACTGTGACTGCCAGCACCTACATCCAAGAGGTTAAATGCTTTGTTTTTATAATTTTTTGGTAAAAAGCGAAACTTGTGTGGTATAATCAAACTCATTGGTTGTGTGCTTGTTTGTTTTTGAATTTTAACTTACGGTAAACTTTAAAAATAGCAGTGTCAGTTAATAGCCTGATTGCTTTCACTTTCATCCAAAGTAAAGGATAGTTGAGGTAATTTTTGAAGCTAATGTAAAATGGAAAATGATGCTTTCCAAAGTCAAGGTATTCTCTGTAACCTGCCATTCTTTTGTAATAGGTGGTTCCTTGAATGTCGTAAAAGGCAATGGGTAACTCTATAAACAATGTTGCATTTGGTAATTGTTTGAATACCCTATAAAACCATTCGGTATCGGCTGCTAACTTGTATTTGGTATTGAAATAACCAATCTCGTTAAATAATTTTTTTTGACTGAAAGTTGCTTGGTGACAGATAGGATAGCTATGATAAAAGTCCTTAATAGCAACTCGTTTACCTGCAATGTAATTGATGCCTGTAGGTTCGTTTTTGGTTTCAATTTGCCCATACAACAATTCAATGTTTGCTGGCAGTTGTTTGTCAAAAATATTACTGAGAACATTGGGAGAATAAAATGCATCACCTGCATTTAAAAAGTAAACCCATTTGCCTTTGGCTGCTTTAATGCCTTTGTTCATGGCATCATAAATGCCACTGTCTTTTTCAGAAACGATGTAACCAATTTTAGGGCTAAATTTTTTTGCTATTTCAAGCGTGTTGTCTTTAGATCCGCCATCTATGATAACTAACTCAAAATCCTGAAAAGTTTGATTCATGGCTGATAACAAGGTGTTTTCTAATACCTCAGCCGCATTGTAGCAAACGGTTATTAAACTCAATAATGGTTGTTTATTCATTTAGAATACCGGACAGTTACATTTTTTATTGCGTGCAATTCCTTTGTGAGTATTGCAAGCTGCAGCAGCAAATACCATCATCAAAACCATTACTGCCAAAAACATTTTATACTTGAAAGTCATCATACAAAATTATAAAAAGCAATGAGATTTCATTAAACTTGCGCTGTTTTAAACTAACAAGATGGAATTTTTAGAAATTATAAAAGAGCTACTAACCAATACAAAAGGCTTTTTAGAAACATTTGTAGCCAATCATGGAATTTGGATTTATGGCTTGCTTTTTTTAATTGTTTTTTGTGAAACAGGATTAGTAGTACTGCCATTGTTGCCGGGCGACTCACTTCTGTTTACTGCAGGTTTACTTGCAGGCAATCCAGCAAATGGTTTGGAGGTTTGGTTGGTGATTGTGTTATTAATATTAGCGGCTTTGTTAGGGGACAATACCAATTACATGATAGGTAGATTTTTAGCTCAAAAAGGTGAAGGCGCCAAATTATTTGGCTTGTTTACCATTAAAAAAGAATACATCCGTAAAACCGAAACCTTTTATGAAAAGCATGGTTCTGTTGCAATTATCATAGCCAGATTTGTTCCAATTGTAAGAACCTTTGCTCCCTTTGTTGCCGGAGTTGGCAGCATGAAGTACAGCAGATACATAACTTTTTGTATTGTTGGTGCACTCATTTGGGTATGCAGTATCACATTGGCTGGCTATTTCCTAGGAAATATACCTTGGGTTCAACATAATTTTGAAAAAGTAGTGTTAGGTATAGTATTTGTCTCTGTTTTACCTATTATATTCCAAGTGATTAAACACCAATTTGCTAAAAAATAAACTCATTCTTGCCTGTATTGCTTGCTTGTTTTTTTGCCAACTCAAAGCTGAAAAAACTGCGGGGATTGCTACTTTATATGCTGAAGCAGATTTGAGTAACTTACTTGAATTGCAAACAAATACTTCATTTTACAGTCATCCATTTTCTCCAAGGCATGAAAAAGTATTGTTGGTTTGCATAGTTAAGAACAAACAATTGGTTGATGGTCTCACGCTCAAAAAAAATACATTGTTGTTTGATTTTTCATTCCGAAAAATAGGTAAGTCATTACAAGAATTAATACCATTAAATGGAATGGCGTTTAACGATTCTTGTACTAAAATTTTTATAGTTGCACTCATTGATAAAGCAGCCATAGATCCGTTATCTGTTCCTGAATTGGCATTAACCAACATGATGAAGTTTGCACGTAACAATGAAAAAGTCAACTTTTTTGAAAAGTATTTCAAAGAATTTGGATTTGAGCAACAAGATACTTGTTTGGGTTATGTCCCGTTTGTAACTAAACAGTATGATTTTATCCAAAATTGCTTTACAATAAGGTTACAATTGGTTTTCTTACACCAAGAGCTGATTGCTATATTTTATAAAAGACCACTTTCAATCCCTGTATATGATGCCAAAGAGTACAGTTCCGAATTTGGCATGATATACAATGCAAAGTTTTCAGAGCACGATAAGTTAAATTTGATGGAAGTGTTTCACTCCGGAATCAAAAAGGTTAATTGAGTTATATTTGATTTGGATTTAAAAGAGTTTTAAGAAATGGAATTAAACGATAAAATTTATATTGCCGGACACAGAGGGATGTTGGGTTCTGCCATAATGAGGTGTTTGAAAAAAGCAGGATTTACCAATATTATTCATAGAACATCTTCTGAGTTGGACTTGAGAAATACCCAACAAGTTGCCGCTTTTTTTGCTTCAGAAAAACCTCAATTTGTGTTTTTAGCCGCTGCAAAAGTTGGAGGCATTCTGGCAAACAACACCTATCGTGCCGAGTTTATTTTCGACAATTTGATGATTCAAAACAATGTCATTCACCAATCGTATGTGAGTGGTGTTCAAAAATTGATGTTTTTTGGTTCAAGTTGTATTTATCCAAAATTAGCACCACAACCCATTAAAGAAAGTGCTTTGTTAACAGGACTTTTAGAGCCTACCAATGAGCCGTATGCCATTGCAAAAATTGCTGGAATAAAAATGTGTGAGGCATACAGAGACCAATACAATTGCAATTATGTATCCGTAATGCCTACCAATTTGTATGGTCCTAACGATAATTATCACCCCGAGCATTCACATGTATTGCCCGCTTTAATTAGACGGTTTCACGAGGCTAAAATAAACAATGCTGCAGCAGTAATAATTTGGGGAACAGGTCAACCTCTTCGCGAATTTTTATATGTGGATGATTTGGCTGAGGCCGCTTTATTGGTGATGCAAAAGTACCATGAAAAACCCTTTTTGAATATAGGATATGGCGCTGATATCAGCATCCGTGATTTGGCAAAAGTTATTGCAAAAGTTGTTGGTTATGAGGGGGAAATAAAATTCGATGCAAGTAAACCAGATGGCACTCCACGCAAGTTAATGGACTCTTCAGCTATGTTTAATTTAGGTTGGAAGCCATCTATTCATTTGGAAGATGGCATTGCCCTGGCGTATGCCGATTTTATACAAAATCGTACAACTAACATTACAAGTTAGGAACTAAGTGTACAAAGTATAGATTTTTAACCATCTTTGTCTGAAACAATTAAGCAGGCATGGCTGACACAAAATCAAATTTTAGCATATTCATAGTTGAAGACGATACCTGGTACCGTAATTTTTTGTCTTATTCAGTAGGACTCAATCCGGATTACAAGGTAGAGACTTTCGAAGATGCTAAATCTTGCTTGTCAAATCTGCATAAAAAGCCTGATTTGATTACCATTGACTATTCATTGCCAGGCATGAATGGTGCCGAATTGCTCAAAAAAATCAGAGAAATTGACGATCAAATTCAGGTCATCGTAATTTCAGGACAAGAAGACATCAATACTGCTGTTGAATTATTGAAGTTAGGGGTATTCGATTACATTATTAAAAATGAAGATACAAAACCTCGCCTAATCAATTCTATTCAGAATGCACTCACTAATACGCATTTGAGAACACAAATCAGTGCATTGCAAGAAGATTTAGGTAAAAAATACGATTTTAGTAAGACAATTGTTGGCAACAGTGACCTCATAAAGAAAACCTTTTCGTTGATAGAAAAAGCAGCCAATAGTAAAATTACGGTTTCAATTACTGGAGAAACTGGTACAGGAAAGGAGCTGGTAGCAAAAGCCATTCATTACCACAGTGAACGCAAAAAAGTAGCTTTTGTACCTGTAAACGTAGCCGCTATTCCCAAAGACCTAATTGAAAGTGAATTGTTTGGTCATGAAAAAGGTGCTTTTACAGGTGCTGATGCAAGAAGAATTGGGAAGTTTGAACAAGCCAATAAAGGAACAATTTTTTTAGATGAAATTGGAGAACTTGACTTGAGTCTTCAATCAAAATTGTTAAGGGTTTTACAAGAAAGAGAAATAACCAGAATTGGTGGTAATCAAACCATTTCTATTGATGTAAGAGTGATTGTTGCAACGCACAAAAATTTAGCAGTAGAGGTTCAAGAAGGTCGTTTCAGAGAAGATTTATATTACAGACTTTTAGGTTTACCAATTGCATTGCCGCCATTGAGAGAAAGAGGCAATGATATCATTTACATTGCGCGTTCATTTGTTGAAGAGTACTGCAAAGAAAATAAAGTAAAGAAAATCACCATCAATGCAGATGCTCAGAAAAAGTTATTGGAATACACTTATCCTGGTAATATCAGAGAACTAAAAGCCATTATTGAACTAGCATGTGTAATGTGTGATGACAATACCATTGATGTGAAAGACATTGTGTACAATATGGAAAAATCAATGAGTAATTTAATGAGTAAAGAAATGACCTTAGACGATTATACCAATTTGATCATTAAAACGTATTTAGAAAAGTATGATGACAATGTGATCACTGTGGCTAAAAAATTGAACGTTGGTAAATCTACCATTTATAGAATTATGAAAACTCCTGCCTTTCAGCAGTTGCATAAGAAATAGAAATAAGCAATGAAAAAAACCCTACTGGCATTAGATGATGAGATTAGTATTTTAAAAATACTTGATTTCTATTTTGGCAAAAGTTTCAATGTGGTTGCAAAGAAAAATGGCAAAGAAGCATTGGAATGGATGCAACAAGGCGTTATTCCTGATGTCATTGTAGCAGATATCAATATGCCAGAATTAGATGGTATTGCATTTATCAGACAAATCAGATCGAGCGGTTTTTTTAAAGAAATTCCATTGGTTATTTTGTCTGGGAATGAAGAAAGTTCAGAGAAAATAAAATGCTTGAAGGCTGGTGCTGATGATTATTTAATTAAACCATTCAATCCGGAAGAGTTAGAGGTTAGAATAGAAAATATTTTGAGACGACTCAGAAAAATCTAACATGGAAATTAACAAAAGAAAGCCGCGTATTGCTTATATCTCCAATCACCCCGATTCAATTGTAGAGTTTTCTCATTTGTTTAGGGAGCATTTTGAAATCCATTATTTTCAAAATATTTTTCAATTTATTTATTGGGCCAATAGAAATGAGCCTTTAAAACTAATTGTAACGCATTCTGATTTGTTAGATGTGAATGGCATTAATTTACGTCAAAATTGTAAGCATATTCCAAACACTCAATTTGTTCCATTTATTGCCATTTTTGACAGAATTACTTTTTCTAACCGTTCAATTGCAATGTCTGAGCATTATGCAGATATTTTTGAAAGGCCTATCAATGCTGAAGATTTTTTAACCAGAGCCTATTATCTCATAGAAAATCCACCCATGTTTTCACATGGGCATAAGCACAATGATTTCAACTTGCCACACTATAGAATGCCTTTGCCCAAACGTATTTTTGATATAACAGTTGCATCATTGGCTTTGTTAGTATTGTCTCCATTCTTCCTCATCATAGCCATTCTGATTAAGTTGGAATCTAAGGGACCTGTATTTTATGCATCAAAAAGAGTGGGGACGGGTTATGCTATTTTTGATTTTTACAAGTTTCGGTCTATGCGAAAGGATGCTGATGAGTTGTTAGATGAAATTAAACATTTAAATCAGTATACATCTGCTAACAACATCAATATAGATGCAAATAAAATGGAAGAATACCGTAATTATTTGTGTGAAGATTGTAGAATCAATCAGACATCTTGCAGGAGAAAATTGTACATGGATGGAGACATGATTTGTGAGAAAATTTTTGCAGATGTTAAGAAGCTGAAAGAAGGTTCGAAATTCATAAAAATTGAAAATGATCCACGTATCACAAGATTGGGTAAAATTATTAGAAATACCAGCATTGACGAGCTTCCTCAATTGTTAAATGTACTAAAGGGTGACATGAGTTTGGTAGGAAATAGACCACTACCTTTGTATGAAGCTGAAAAATTAACCACAGATTATTTTGCTTTAAGGTTCTTAGCTCCTGCTGGAATTACTGGTTTATGGCAGGTTACAGAAAGAGGTAAGTCTGGTCCAATGAGTCAAGAAGAAAGAATGAACTTAGACAATGAATATGCCAAGCAAAATTCGTTTTGGAGTGATATTAAATTGATACTGAAAACAATTCCGGCATTATTGCAGAAAGAAAATGTTTAAATTTTCTCCCAGCTTTTGCTCGAGAAATTGTATTGCTTTATAACACGAGCGGGGTTGCCAACAGCAACAGAATAATCAGGAATGATACCTGTGACTACTGAACCTGCTCCAATTACACAATGTTTGCCAATAGTACTTCCTGCTGTAATAACTGCGTTGGCACCTATCCATGATTCATCACCTATCTGAATCATTTTAGTAGTGACAGCCTGTTTTGAAATAGGTAATGAAATGTCTTTATATTGATGATTCAGGCCACTGATTACAATATTTTGTGCCAATATAACATGGTTGCCTATTTGAACAGGACCAATAATAACATTTCCAATTCCTATTCGTGTATATGATCCAATGGTAACAGCCCCAACACCGTTGTTTACAGTAGCAAAATCTTCAATTGTTGAATGGTCTCCTAATGAAAAATGTTGAAAGGGTAGCACATCCATTCTGGTGTTTTTGCATATGACAGCCGCTTTCCCCTTTTGATGAAAAAATGGATTCACAAACAACTTAACCCATGTTCTGGGTCTGGCTTGCTCTTTTGGAATTAATAAATAATGAACAAGCTTTTTTAGAAAAATATTTTGTTTGACAATTTGTTGAATACCCATCTGTTTCTATTGATATTTAATTCAATATTACAGAAAATGTAAGTTATAATTCTATTTCAAGAAGCTATTTTAAAAAGAGCAGTAGTTGTTGCTCAAGCTTTTTTAAAATGAATTTCTATTCTAGAGTCAACAGTTCTTAAGCTGTAAGACTCAGAAATTAAAGGCTTTTAGGCCGACCCTGTTTTTTTAAAATAATGATTTGCTTGTTCGGATTAAAAGTTTCATGTGCGTTTACAATTCCGTTGCAAACCTGTCGTTTTAAATGCAATGTCAAAATATTGGACACTTTAAAATTGGGGTTAATAACTGCTTTCATATACATAGGTGTTCTGTCTTTACTTTGTTGAAGTGTTGGTTACACCCATACCGCACCACTCTTTATGATTAAAAAGTTTTTTAAAATAGTGTTTGTACTAATTGCGCTTTCAGGTTCTAAGCCTTTGAACGCGCAAGCTGTAGACCCTGTTTTTTTAGATCCTAAAGTAGACATTGAAGTCTTGTTACCTCGGTTCGATTCGCTTTTTCAAATTGCAATGATTAACAATGCAACACAAAAGCAAGAGCATGCTGCAATGTTATCGGCTATGTGGAACGAACGATATACTCGTTGGTTATGGGCTGGTAACTTAAGTGTGTTTTATAATTATTCTTTTGGTAACTTACCTTTCTTTGCATATGCAGATCAATCTCAACCAACAGGTTTGACACAAATTAAAGAGGGTTACAGAGCAGGCTTCAATATTCAATTATCAGTATTTGATGTCATGGGTCACAGAGGTCGTGTAAATGAAGCTAAAGAAAAAATACGTTTGGCTAAATTTAAACAAGAAGCAGAAGCTCAAGAATTAAGGAGAAAGTTAGGAATGTTTTATGCCGATATGGTGGGATATAACAGGCTGTATAAAGGAAGAAATGAAGATTTAATCACACAAACTGTTGCTTGTGGTGTGGCAGAAAAAGAGTGGAGAGAAGGTACCATTCACATTGCTGAATATGCCAGGCAAAAAAACGTAATGGCAGATGCTGAAGCTGCTTACCAAGAATCCTTTAGGTTTTATTACAGTTCTATTCTACAGTTTGAATCAGTTTTAGGTGTACCACTTGTAAGTTTGATAAGGAGAAAAAAGTAAGATGACAATATCCCAGTTCTTACGTATTTTCAATAGAAATCTGAAATGGTTAATTATTTTTCCATTCTTAGTGGCACTATTGGTGTATTTTTTGACAGCTAAAATGCCAAAAGAATTTGAATCCAATACCAGTATTTACACAGGTTTTGCTTCAGGTTACGGAATTACTAGCGGAGAAGAGGTAAATAGAGTCGATTACTTTGCAGTTAACAACGCATTTGATAACTTATTGGCAACCATCAAAGCAAGGCAAACTTTAGAAGATGTTGCATTGAGTTTACTTGCACAACATTTGTTGTTAGAAATGCCAGATCCTTTGTATCTGGGACCGGAAAGCTTTGAAAAACTCAAAAAAGAAATCAGCGAAGAAACCAGGGCTAAATTAATTGTTCCAGGCAATTTCTCTGCAACAGTTGAGCGTCTCAGGAAGGAAAAAAATAGTTCAACAGACAATGTTGTGATGCGTTTGTTATCTGAGTCTAATTCGCATTACAGTTTACAAAAAATAGCCTCTAATTTATCTGCTGAGCGTAAATCAAATTCAGATTTTATTGATATAAAATTCAAATCTAGCGATCAAGGTGTTTGTTGGAATACAGTAAAGTTTGCCAGTGAAGTATTCATTGAAAAATACAAATTATTAAAAGGGTCGGAAACAGTAAATGTTGTAAAGTGGTTTGAAGCAAGGTTAAAAGATGCTGCAATTGAGTTGAATAACTCTGAAAATAAGTTAAAAGATTTTGGTATTCGTAATAAAATCATCAATTACTATGAGCAAGCTAAAGCTGTGGCTATTGAGAACGAGACCAATGAAACTGAATATTACAAAGAATTAATGGCTTATGAATCTCATAAAAGAGCCATTGCCAGACTAGAAGATCAGTTAGAGTCGAGAGAAATTTTACTTAAAAACAACAGTGAATTAAATAGGCTTAGGAAGCAGCTTGCAGATGCACATGAGGAGTACGAACGTGCTAAGTTATACAGTAACAATGATGAAAAAATTTCTAAGTTGGCATCCAAAGTGGATGTTATCAAACAAGAAATGAAACTTTGGGTATTACAGTATTACAGCATCAACAATACCATAGAATCGGTACCTTCAAATGTAGTTTTAGAAAACTGGCTAAAAGAGGTTATAGGAGCTGATGCATCTGAAGCACGCTTACAAGTTTATATAGACAGAAGAAAAGAATTTGACAGAAAATACAATGAATTCTCACCTTTAAACATGCAAGTAAGCAGGTTGGAAAGAGAGATTTCTGTTGCTGAAAAACAATACTTAGAAATTTTACACGGTTTACACTTGGCTAAATTGAGACAACAGAATATAGAAATGTCTAACAATTTGCAAGTAATGGACCAGCCATTGTTTCCAACAAAACCACTGGCGTCAAGAAGGGCATTGTTAATTATTTTGTCATTCTTGGGAGCATTCTTTTTGTTACTCATTTATTTTGTAGCAAAAGAATTACTGGATAGCTCTATCAAGAATACTCAAAGAGGCGAAATGCTTACTGAATTAAAAACATTTTCTGCCTTGCCAAATAGAGCGGGCATGCAGCATCCACAAATAGGTAAAGTTGAAAGTACTTTATTGGATTATGCAGTTTCAAATTTGAAAATTGAACTGGACAATGCACCAGAGCAAACAACCAATTATTTAATAACAGTTTTGAGTTCTAAAGAGTTTGAAGGTAAAACCTATGCAGCACAAAAACTTGCAGAAAAACTTTATAGCTTAGATTATTCTGTTTTGTTTTTATCTAATGACGATGCTTTAGAGGATGCGGAAACTGAAGACAGAAGGTTTAGAATGATTCACTATGACATTACTAGTAAATTATTCACTGCTAGAACAGAAGACAATTTATTGCCAGAGTTATCAAGAGTTAGAAAAGATGCATTTAATTTTATCATTGTTGAAATACCTGCAATCAGTGTCAATGCATTGCCAAATCAGCTCATTCGCAATAGCCGTCTGTCATTGATGGTGGTTGATGCAAGAAGAAGTTGGACCCAATCTGATGAATACATTTTACAGTTGTTTAGAAAGGCATCTACTGCTGACAATAAAATCATGATGTGGTTAAACCATGTAGAAATTGAAAATCTTGAAAACTTAGTTGGAGCTTTTCCTAAAACAAATAAGTCTAAGAAGAAAGTTGTTAGGCACGAATTGGAGCAATAATTTTTGATTGAATGCGTGCAATTACACAGGTGATAAGAAGCAAAAGTTTTTCTTCCCTTATAGGGAATGGCGTAGGTGCTTTGCTTGGCTTGTTCACATTTGCCTCACTTGCACGTTTTTTAGATAAGTCTGAATTTGGTTCTTGGATTGTTTTTTTAGCATTGTACGGGATTTTTGATACACTTCGAATAGGTCTAGTTTTAAATGCCTTGGTGAAAAATTTAGCAGGTGCTAAAACTCCAGAAAGTGGTAAAGAAATCATTGGTTCTTCTTTTTTAATCAGTTTATTAGTAACAGGTATTTATTTGCTGATAGTTGCTGTGAGTTACATTGTATGTGATACTTTTAAGTGGCTACCTGAGTATTTGTTCTTTTTTAAATGGTTTGTGTTGGTTGCGCTCTTTACTTTGCCTCATAATTTTGCTACATGGTTATTGAATGCCAAACTCAAAATTATCTCAATGAGTTTTATTCGTATACTCAATCAATTGCTATTCTTAGGTTTTGTATGGTTTTTTGTTAAAACCGACGCTCATATTGAAAACGTGTTACTTGGTTACACACTGACACATTTTATAGTCAGTTTACTTTGTATCTTTTTAGGTTGGTCTGGTATCAAGCACATTTATTTAGCAACCAAAGAAGTATTGTCTAAAATATTTCACTTTGGTAAATTCAGTATGGGTACGCTAATTGGTGCAAATTTACTCAGAAGCTCAGATACTTTCATTATTAGTAATATGTTAGGTTCTGGTGGTGTTGCTACATACAATGTATCAACCCGTTTAAACGAAATCATTGAAATGCCTCTCAGGAGTTTTGCTGTTACCGCTTTACCTGAGTACGCAAAAATGTTTGCAAATGGACAACACAAAGAGTTAAAAGAACTATTTGAAAGAAGAACGGGTTTAATTTTTTTTATTTTATTTCCCATTTCCTTGTTCAGTTTTTTATTGGCCAATTGGGTTATTTATTTAATTGGAGGTTTAGGTTATACCGATTCAGTTATTATACTCAGACTTTTTGCACCTTACATGGCCATATTGCCATTGGATAAATTTTCAGGTGTATTGTTAGATACCATCAATAAACCACATATTAATTTTATGAAAGTTTCTTTGATGGTTTTAGTAAATGTGGTTGGAGATTGTATTGGTATTTTAATTTTCGGCAATTTAGAGGCTGTGGCGTTTGTTTCTACCTTAACATTTTTGGCGGGTGTAGTTTTTGGTTATTACCATCTTAAAAAACATTTAGGAATTAGAATCCGTAATGTATTTATATATGGTTGGGATGAATTTAAATTTTGGACTAAAAAGATAATTGCAAATGGCCGTTAGACCAGTTTCACAAGGCTTTATGACCCCTCAGGTTAGCAATTACTTTATTGCTGGCCTTATTTTTATAACAGGAGTATCAATGGCGTTGGTTCTAGCTATTGGTAGTGTGGGTGTAGGAAGTTTAGTAGCCTTTTTACCAGCTGTTATTGGATTGATTGTACTAATTTTTAATAATCCATTTATTGGTATTTTGTTTTACATCAATTACTCTTACTTCTTTATCGGACTCAACAGATACATCATTGGAGCTCCGCTAGGCTTGACAGTTGATGGTGTATTATTTCTTACTACCCTCTCCATTGTTTTTAAATTAACTAAAGACAATATCAAGCATTTACACAATGGTATCTTTTATACAACCATCTTGTGGTTCTTATATACATTGTTTCAAGCATTTAATCCTGAAGCACCTAAGTTACAAGCATGGGCATACGCAGTAAGGGGTATCTCATTTTATGCCATCCAAACCATTCCTTTGGCTTTGATTTTATTTACTAAAAAAGAAAATTTAAATGCCTTCTTTAATATTTTGATGGGCTGGGGAATAGTAAGCTCTCTATGGGGTATGAAGCAAATTTATATTGGGGTTGATGCTTATGAGAAAGGTTGGCTAGACCGTGAAGGTAAAACAACACATATCTTGGGTAATCAGTTGAGGGCGTTCTCGTTTTTTTCTGATGCGAGTCAGTTTGGTGTAACCATGTCATACACTGCGCTTATCTATTTAATTTTATCTTTTGGACCCTATTCAAGAAAGAAAAAAATACTCTATGCTTTAGGGGCAATGTTGTGTTTGGTTGGAATGGGATCTTCTGGTAGTAGGGGGCCCGTTTTCGTGGTGTTTGTTGGTATTTTATGTTATTTGTTTTTAGCACGAAACTTTAAAATTTTAGTACCAGGCTTAGGAGCAGTATTAATTGTATTTGCTTTTTTGAAGTTTACTTACATAGGAAATACAAATTATCAAATTTATCGTATTAGAACAGCTATTGACCCTAAAGAGGCATCTTTACTTGTACGTTTAGCAAATCAAGCTAAATTAAGAACATATTTAGTTGATAAACCTTTTGGTGCAGGTATTGGAACTACAGACGTTTGGGCAAGAAGGTATTATCCAGGTTCGTACTTGGCAAGTTTACCAACAGATAGTTGGTTCGTAAAAATTTGGGCTGAAAATGGTGTGGTTGGTTTGAGTATTTATGCCTTGACCCTTGCGTGGGTAATTGTGATGGGTGTAGTCAATATTCGAAAGTTGAAAAATAGAGATACCCGTCAAAAAATCATTGCCTTGTATGGTGGTTTTTTAGGAATTTTAGCAGCAAGTTTTGGTAATCCAGTATTCGGACAAGCACCATTAGGGGCATTGATGTATATCTCAATGGCAATATTGAGTACAGCCACTTTGTTTGACGAGCCTGAAGTTTCTTTAAGCCCTAATTGATCATGAACTCGCCACTTGTCAGTATCATAACAGTCAATTATAATGGATTATTGCACACCCAAGCTTTTTTAGCTGCAATGCAAAAGGTATCTTATCCAAACTATGAAATAATTGTTATTGACAACGCTTCTGCAGAAGATGCTTCAGTTTTAAAAGTGACATATCCCGAAATTACGCTTTTAAAGAGTGATATAAATTTAGGATTTGCGGGTGGAAATAATTTGGGTATTCAGCATGCAAAAGGTGATTATATTTTACTGCTAAATAATGATACAGAGCCTTCACCAGATTTTTTAGAGCCAATGGTGGCGCTAATGGAAGAACGGCCACAAATAGGTGCAGTTACAGCTAAATTGTTGTATTTCGATGATGCATCCAAAGTGCAGTTTGCTGGTGGTACAGGAATAAATTTGTATACAGGTCGAGGTTTTGCAATAGGTTATGGAGAGACTGACTGTGATCAGTATTCTCAAAATTATCCTACTTATGCAATACATGGAGCAGCGTGTATGTTTAGCAGAGCTGTCATTGAAAAAGTAGGTAACATGTCCAATTTGTTTTTTCTGTATTATGAAGAAACAGATTATTACGAACGCATTAAAAATGCTGGATTTGAAGTTTGGTTTTGTGGCCTTTCAAAAGTATTACATAAAGAATCAATGTCTACAGGAAAGAAAAGTCCACTCAAAATTTATTATTTAACACGCAATAGGTTGGTGTTTACTAGGCGCAATACAAGAGGTTTTCAAAAAATGGCAGCAATGATGTTTTTTTGGTTTGTTGCCCTTCCAAAAGGCATTTTTGTTCATGCTTTGAAGTTTCAGTTTAGTTTAGCTTATGCAATGTTAAGAGGAGCCTTTTGGAACTTATTTCATTTCAATATCTACAATGATCTTCAACCCAATAAAAAGTTATGATTCAATTTATTCATATCATTGAAATTGCTATATTCATTGTTTTAGGATTGAATGTCATTTACATTTTTGTATTTTCCATTGCGGGTTCATTTTATAAAAAAACTGATTTTTCATCGCTCATTCAAACAAAACAAAACAAGTTTTTAATATTGATACCAGCTTACCAAAGCGATGAAGTGATTGTCAATTCAGTCTACCATGCCTTAAAGCTCAATTATCCTAATCAATTGTTTCAGGTAGTTGTTATTGCCGATCACTTGAAAAAATCAACCATTGATCAGCTATTGGAAATGCCTATTGCGGTAGTTGAAGTTGAATTTGAATCGAGTACAAAAGCTAAGTCAATCAATGCTGCTTTGGGTTTAATTCCAGATGTAAGATACGATTATTGTATTGTATTAGACGTTGACAATATTCTAGAATTAGACTTTTTAAAGAAGATTAATTTAAGGTTACAGGACCATGAAATTGCAATACAAGGACACCGTACAGCAAAAAATTTAGATTCAACATTTGCTATTCTAGATGGCATAAGTGAAGAAATCAATAACCATGTTTTTAGAAGAGGTCATGTATCGCTGGGGTTATCTAGTGCTTTATCAGGATCAGGTCAGGCAATACAGTATGCCTTTTACAAAGAAGCCATGCTAAACATTGAATCGCCAGTAGAAGACAAGGAATTGGAGTTTTATTTAATCAGGAATCAGGTAAAAGTTTTATTTGAAGAGGATGCCTTGGTTTATGACGAAAAGGTACAGAACTCAAACGTATTTTTAAAGCAGAGAAAACGTTGGATTGCTTCACAATTTTTTGATTTCAATGCGGTTTTTTTGGAGGGACTTTATAACTTGTTTAGTAAAGGTTCTATAGATTTTTTTGACAAGGCTTTACAAAGAATTTTATTGCCTAGGGTATTGTTGTTAGGCTTTACATTCTTTTGTTCTTTTCTGTTGTTTGCTCCATTTTCTATTTTGAGTACATGGTTTTTTGTTTTATTCTTACTTTGTGCCATTAGTTATTTGATTGCTGTGCCTTCATATTTTTTTACTTCTAATACATTGTTTGCAGCATTCAGGTTGCCACAGGCATTCTTAATAATGGTTTTAGCTTTTTTTAAAAGTAAAGGAGCGAGTAAGGTTTTTTTACATACTCAACATTCATCATTGGTAAAGCCTGAAATTACACCAATTGAGTCAGATATGCAGCAAACTGGTAATCAATTAAAAGGGGTATTGTATAAATTTAGTTCTAAATAATGAGAGTAGGAATAGAAGCACAACGGCTATTTAGAGAAAAAAAGCACGGTATGGATATTGTTGCTTTAGAATTGATTAGGCATTTGCGTACTTGTGAAACTGAATTAGAATTTGTTGTATTTGTTAAAAAAGGTTCTGACAATAAATGTTTATCAGGTATTAGCGGAATTAAAATAGTAACACTACCCAATGCGCCGTATCCTATTTGGGAACAATTGATTTTGCCTTGGGCGGTTAAAAAATACAAAGTGAACCTGTTACATTGTACAGCCAATACCGCACCAATTTTTGTTTCAGTTCCACTCTTAGTTACACTGCATGACATTATTTACCTTGAAAATAAAACAGGTAGTTCTACTTCATTTTACCAAAGATTTGGCAACAGATACAGGGCTTGGCTCGTTCCTAAAATAGTTAGGAAGGCTGTAGGAATTATTACTGTTTCTAATTTTGAAAAAAAGAACATTGATGCATTTTTTAAATTTGAATCAAATTTTGTGCGTTGTATCTACAACGGTGTAGGTGCTCATTTTTTTAGAATAAACAATCAAGTTCAATTAAATTCATCAGCCAAGAAGTATAATTTACCCGATCAATTTGTTTTCTTTATTGGTAATACAGATCCAAAGAAAAATGTCATTGGTGTTTTAAAAGCAATGCATCTGTTAAAGCAAGCAGGCAATTTGTATTTTAAATTAGTGATGCCAGATATCAATTTGCAGTACATTCAATCATTGTTGTCTTCAATTAAAGCCAATGAATTAATACAGCATATTCAAATTTTACCTTATGTGCCCAATCAAGAGTTACCTGTAATTTTGAATCAAGCTAAAGTTTTTTTATATCCATCATTAAGAGAAAGTTTTGGCATACCAATGTTAGAAGCCATGAAATGTGGTGTTCCGGTAATAGCATCCAATACTTCTTCTATGCCTGAAGTTGCAGCCGATGCAGCCTTGTTCATCAATCCAACTGATCCTAAATCTATAGCTGATGCAATTTTACAATTGATGAACAATGATAAGCTTCAGCAACAATTGGTTCACAATGGTCTAGCCCGTGCTGCACATTTTTCATGGAAACAAAATGCTGCAGAAACAATTCAATTGTATGAATATGTTTTATCAAATTTTAATTCAAGGTTAAAGCAATAATATATGTCAAAAGAATATTATTCATATACATCCTATTCAGATGTTGAGGACTTAAAAAGACTCGACTTTATTGTAGCACAAGTTAATAGCTTGGGTAAAGTAGGTGCTAAAATTATAGATATTGGTTGTGGGAATGGCAATATCAGTTTAGCTTTGGGTTCTCTTGGTTATGATGTGCTTGGTGTAGATATAGATGCACATTCAATTGCAAATGCTCAAAAGAAAAACACATTTGAAAAAGTAAGATTTGAGGTTTTAGATGTAAGCAAATTGACTGTAACAGAAAAATATGATGCTGTTATTTGTAGTGAGGTTTTAGAACATTTAGAAGCACCTGCGCAAATGGTTCAATTGATTGCCAAAATGCTCAATCAGGACGGAGTATTTGTTGCTACTGTGCCAAATGGTTTTGGACCAAGAGAAGTTTTAATTACACGACCTATGCAATGGTTAACTGCCCGGAAATTAGATAAAGGTATTACCGCATTAAAAAAGTTTTTAGGTTACAATGCAACTACTTTACAATCCTCTAATGAGGATTTAACGCACATTCATTTTTTTACATATGCTGCTTTAACTCGTATGATGAACAATGAAGGTTTTGTTTCTTTTCAATACCAAAATGGCGATTTTTTAGAAAGAATATTTCCAATTTCTTTATTAACAAAACGCATTCGGTTGCTTCAAAAGTTTGATTGTTGGATGATTGATTTCCTACCAAGACAACTCTCAGGTGGATTTTATACCTCATGGAAAAAGAAATAGTATGTATTGTATAGAAACTATTTTTTGGATTGGACTTGGAATAATAGCATACAGTTATTTAGGTTATGGGCTAATTTTATGGCTTTTTAACAAGTTAAAACCAGCTAAAAAACAACATTTTAATAGCAGCTATGAGCCTACGGTTGCCCTTATAGTTCCTTGTTTCAATGAGGCTGGCTACATTGAAGAGAAAATTAAAAATTCATTGGCATTAAATTACCCGATTGAAAAACTTCAACTCATTTTTATCAGTGATGGTTCAAGTGATGAAACACCCAACATTATACAACAATATAATCAAGTAATGGCTTTACATGAGTCTGCAAGAAGAGGAAAGGCTGCAGCTATGAACCGAGCCATGCAATATGTCAATGCAGAAATAGTTGTCTTTTGTGATGCAAATACCCATCTCAATGCAAATGCCTTAAAAGAAATGGTTAAACATTATCAGTTTGCAGATGTAGGTGCAGTTACTGGAGAAAAGCGAATAGCTGTTAAGCACAAAGAGAATGCCAGTGGAGCAGGAGAGGGTATATATTGGAAATATGAGAGTTTTCTTAAACAAATGGATTCTGATTTTTATACCATTGTGGGCGCTGCTGGTGAATTAATGAGTTACAGAACCAATTTGTATAAGCCATTACCAGAAGATACTTTACTAGATGATTTGATGCAAAGTATGGGAATAGTGCTTTCAGGTTACAGGGTTATATATGAAAAAGAAGCTTGTGCATCAGAAACCGCTAGTGCCAATGTTGAAGAAGAACTCAAAAGAAAAGTAAGAATTGCAGCTGGTGCATGGCAAAGTATGTTCCGCTTAAAGTCAGCATTCAATCCTTTTTTACATCCTAAAGTGTTTTTTTTATTTTTTTCGCACAGAGTATCTCGTTGGACATTGGCGCCACTTTGTTTGTTGTTGGTTTTTGTTTGTAATGCCCTATTGGTAATTCAGCAAACTGATTTACTGTTTACTGTTTTAATGACATTGCAAGTTGTATTTTATGCCTTTGCACTGTTAGGTTGGTACATGGAAAATAAGCAGATAAAAGTAAAAGTATTGTTTGTCCCTTATTACTTTTTTATCATGAATTTGTGCATGTATTTAGGCTTTATCAAATACATTTCTGGAAAGCAATCTGCCAATTGGGAAAGGGCCAAACGTGCATGATCCCAATATTTAATTGTAGTATTTAGCAACAAAATTATCAGTATTTACAAAATACAATTGTTGATTTTTGTATAAATTTTCGGATGATTTTCTTTTAACCAATTCGAGCAGTCTTTTGCTTTGCCTTCCCATGTAATTGTTCCATAAAACAACAATATGGTATTGTACATTACTTTGCTCCAAATCACTTTGACTTTTAATTTTTTTCATGAATTTTTTTAATTCATGGAAAGGGACTAAGCTATCAATAGGTGCTTGAGTAAGAGGAATTGAATTGATTTGTGTTTCAATTTGCGACCATTTTAAATTGGGAAATCCGCCTGCATAACAATTGATATGGAAGGACAACAATTTGCCAGATTGGTCATAGTATAATACCTGTAAAGGTTGATAATGATTTTGAATTTGTTGTTCAAACAGAACCGTGTCTTGTTGCCTAAGAAATGTCATGTATGACGTATCTAAACTATAGGCATTCGCAATTGGGATATTGTATTTTTTACAAAGGTTTTCTAAACCATCATTGTCAAAGCTAGAAGCTTGTTTCATGCCATACATTTTCAAAAACAAGGTGCCACAACTTGAAGCCATGAATACCATTGCGAGCATTAAAATTCTAGCTATTAAACTTGGCATGGTTAAATGATTTAAACTTAAAGTAATTGATTGCTGTGATTTTTGGTATCTACTTTTTCAATGATTTTGCTGATGATACCTTTTTCATCTATTACAAATGTGCTGCGTAAGATGCCCATGTATTTTCTCCCATACATACTTTTTTCTGCCCAAACACCATAGGCTAGAGCTACCTCGTTGTTTTCATCTGCTAACAATGAAAATGGTAAATTGTACTTGGCAATGAATTTTTGGTGTTTGGTTGCTGAATCCGGACTAACGCCCACAATATGGTAGCCTGCTTTTTGAAAAGCTGCATAATTGTCTCTTAAGTTGCAGGCTTCAGCAGTGCAACCTGGGGTGTCGTCTTTTGGATAAAAATACAAAACCAGTTTTTGGTTCTTAAAATCTTTGAGTTGAACCATTTCATTGTGTTCGTTGCTGCATTTAAACGCAGGGGCTTTGTCTCCGACTTTTAATGTAATACTCATAATGTATTTAACAAAGAATTATTTATTTGGTTTTTATTTCCAAGTACTTTGCCAATTGAAACTTGCTAAGTTGCCTTGTTTGTCTGTTATAACTAATTTCCAGTTAGCTACTGGGTTCACATCAATTGCTAACCTTTGTTTGGTATAAACCTCGTCAAAAGAATAGGTTAGTAGGTTGTTTTTGGCATCATATTCGGCCAATACCCATTGCTCATTCAGATACAATGCATAACTGCTAATTCCTGAAAAATTATCATCTATGACCATTCTTACTGCAGTAGTATCATTTTGATTGCTTTTACTCCAAATGGCAGTTGGTGCAATACTATCAGCTACAATTGTATAGTTTCCAAAATTGCTAATATTTCCTTTCACCCAACCTTGATGGTAATTACCGCCAGCATACCTGAATTCATTGTTTTTACTAACTGTTGCTAGACATAAATACTGATTGATCAAAGGGTTGTTTTGATTGCATTCAATTGCAATTTGAATGGGTTGGTGAATGGCAGTATAAGGTTGATGGATTTTATATACTGTAGCATACGAATTTTTTAATCCGTTCAAAGCTTCAAAGTCAAAGTAAATGGTATCGTATGTTGCGTGTGCAATGGCATTGAGCTTGAAACCAGGAACTTCAAAATGAAAAGGCAGGTTAGGATTCCAAATGGGTTTGTTTTGAATTCGGTTAAAATACTCGGTTTTTTGCTTGTTGGGTACACCACTGCTATCACCCCAAATATAGAATTGGGTAAAGCTCATGTTATCGTTAATATCTCCAATGAACACAACAATAGAATCTAAGCAATTAGGTTTTACATAAAACTTTCCCTTGTTTGTATGACTGCTTGCTTGACTGAACTTGTTGCCATCATCAACAAAGCATTTTTGTATTTTTTCTTTTTTGATTTTGAACCAAGGGTAATCAACATGATGGTTCACATATTTGGTTTCGCTGAAGGCAAACTTGTTCAATTTGAATTTGAAAATTTCTTCTAAATGGTAAATCAACCCAAATTGATAAACGCCTTTGGTTTCTTTTTTAGTGTGTATACAATCAAAAGCCTCTATGCCTATACCATATTCATCTGCTTTCAAAAAAATAGTGTCAGTGTACACATACAAGTCGCCGAACACTGAATCTGCATCGTTTTTAACGAGCTTTTTAGGAATCCCTTCGATTCTTTTTTCTAATAAAATACCTTCTGGTACAAATTGGTAAAAATGTAAAGTATTTAAAAATGGGTTCAATGTATCATAGGGTAGCATGCCAAATAAGCCTGTATTCCAAGTTTCTTCAGTTTTGCTTTCTCTGATTTCAAAATGTAAGTGAGGTCCTGTTGAGCCACCTGAATTGCCAGATAAACCTAAAGTATCTCCTAGTTGAACCTTGAGTATTCCTGGTTTTAAAATACTGTCAAATGCAAATTGTTGTTTGGTGTATTGCACATTTTTAATCCAAGAAGCGAAGGGTTCTTTGAAAGATTGTAAGTGTCCATATACAGTAGTGAACCCATTGGGATGATCAACATAAATTGCTTTACCATATCCATTGGCAGCAATTTTTACCCTAGAAATGTATCCATCAGCAGCAGCATAAACGGGTAAACCTTCTCGCTCTTGAGTTTTTAAATCGACTCCACTGTGAAAATGATTTTCTCTGATGGCACCAAAAGGAGAGATAAAATGTGGCAATGAATCAAGCGGATACCTAAACAAGCCTTCTTTTTTTAGTTGTGCATAAACTATTTGAGGTAAGGTGTTCAATGTCCAACACAAAAAAATAACCAAATATGTTCTCAGGTTAAGCATTTATTTTATCTCACAATGCAACAATTGTTGATCACCAATAGCACCTTGCAGTACATCGCCAATTTCAATTTTACCTACGCCTGCAGGAGTTCCTGTATAAATAAGGTCACCAACTTTGAGTGTAAAATAATTAGATACAAAACTTACAATGTCATCGAAAGTATGTATCATTTGTTCTGTATTTCCTGCTTGCACCAATTGTCCATTTTTCTTCAAAGAAAAAGCGATGCCATTGGTTGTTGTTGGCAATGGGATAAATTTTCCTACACATGCTGAACCATCAAATGCTTTAGCTAACTCCCATGGCAATCCTTTTTGTTTCAATTCATTTTGTTTATCTCTTGCTGTAAAATCAAGCCCAACAGTGATTTCGTTGTAATATAAATGCGCAAATTGCTTTTGAATTTTTTTGCCCATTTTTTGAATGCGAATCACCAATTCTAATTCATGTTGTATTTCGTTGCTAAATTCTGGATGGTAAAATGCCTCCTCATTTTTTAATAACGCTGTATCGGGTTTGCAAAATATAACTGGGCTTTCAGGAACTTCATTACCTAATTCTTTTGCGTGTGCAGCGTAGTTTCTACCAATACAAATTATTTTCATGCCTTGTGTAATTGTTTTTCTAAAAATGACACCAATTCTTTGATATAACTGGATTCAAAGTTAAATGCAATACCAGCTTCCTTATAAATTTCTTTGATGGGTTTTGTATAGCCTAGGCTCAATGCTTTTTTGTATTGTTCAATTGCCTTTGTTTTATCTTCTTGGAAGTTTCTCCAAACAGCAATGGCACCCAATTGTGCAATGCCATATTCTATGTAATAAAAAGGAACTTCAAAAAGATGTAATTGTTTTTGCCATGAAGTATTTCTATAATGTTCGATGCCTGTCCAATCTACTTCTCCAGTCCCAAACTCATCACTCAACTGCGCCCAATACAAATTTCTTTCAGCTGCTGTATGTGTTGGATGTGTGTAAATCCAATGTTGAAATTTATCAATGCAAGCAATCCAAGGAAGAATTTTAATAATGCCTTCAAGGTGTTCTTCTTTGGCCCTGACATAAGCTTCTGGTTCTGGATAAAAAACATCCATGCCTTCATAGCTCAATAGTTCCATGCTCATACTAGCCAACTCTGCTACCTCACTCGGACAATTTTTAAAAGCAGCTAAGCTCAAGTCTTTTGATAAAAAAGAATGCACCGCATGTCCACCCTCATGCACCATGGTTTCTACATCACGGGTACTACTTGCTGCATTCATAAAAATAAAAGGCACATGGGTTTCTGCCATTGGATAATTGTAACCACCAGGCGCTTTTCCTTTCCTACTCTCCAAATCTAAGCGGTTCATTTCGTCCATGGTGGCAATACACCATGCAAAATAGTCATCAATTTTTTTGAAACACTGAATGGTTTTATCTAACAAGTCAGCACCGCTCGTAAAAGGTTCCAATGCACTTCTTTGTTGTGTGTCAACCTCTAAATCCCATGGTTTTAAAGCATGACCTAGTTTTTTTGCGCGTTCTTGGTTCAACTTTTTTACCAATGGCACAATTTCGTTTTTGATAGCGTCATGGAAAGAAAAACAATCTTCAGGGGTATAGTCAAATCTGCCTAGTTCGGCAAATTTGTAATCTCTGTAGTTTTCAAATCCGGCATTGATGGCTACTTGGTGTCTGAGCCGAGTCAATTGATCAAACAACTCATCCAATGCTTGGGTGTGTGCCCATCTTTTTTCTTGTATCAAATGGAAAACTTTTTCCCTGACTGAGCGGTCTGTATGTTTCAGGTAATTTGATGCTTGTTGTAATGTCAATTCTTTGCCTTCAAATTCAACGGTGAGTCCTCCAACAATGTTTCCATATTTTTGAGACGCTGTAGCAATTTGCGCAAAAATAGGGATGTTTTTTTCGTTGAATATTTCAATTTCTTTTTTAATGCCTCTCAAGTAAACAAAATAAGTATCAGCATGAAGTTCTTTACAAAAAGGGGAATCGATTAATTTTTTGTTTAAGCTGTCAGTATAAGGGGCAATTTGAGGTTCAATTTCGTTGACAAAAAATAAATATGCATCCTCCAGGTCTTTTGATAAAGTATTACAGGTCATTTTAACATATCGCCAAGCTAAATCTTCACTTAAAAAGGCTTCAAGTTCGCTGCGGTCTTTGAGCCATTTTTCTAGTTCTTTCACAGAATTGATAGCTCTATTGGACAAATCATCAAAATAAGGTTGAATAACATTCCAAGTATTTACTTTTAACTGATCAGGTAAGAAGTTTCTATGTACAATTGTTAGCATGTTTTTTTATTCAAATGTAATTAATACCATTGAATTAAGCCTATAAACAAGTGCTCATTTTTTTAAGATAAAGCCTAATTAAAGGCATAAAAAAACCTGGCGACTAAAAAACTTATGTCATTTAGTGCCAGGTTTAAGTTGTTAAAAATAAAACTTATTCAGCTTTCTTTTTGGCTGTTTTTTTAGGAGCAGTTTCAGTGGCTGCTTCTTTTTCTTTTTTAGGCGCAGTTGCTTTTTTTGCAGCTGCTTTCTTTTTAGGCGCCTCAACTTCAGTTGAAGCTTCAGTTTGAGCAGGAGCTTCATGTTGCTCTTCAGCTATTTCTTTACTCAATTTAGAGAAATCCAGTTTGTCTTGTAGCAAATGGTACCAGTTCATTAATTTTTTGATGTCGCTATCGTATACCCTTTCACTGTCTAGTTGAATGGTATCAATTAAATACTTTCTGACAGCTTTTAAATCTGCTTTAGGTTCAGGGGTATTGCCTTTTTCTTTAATAGTTTTGAAGACATCTGATAAATGTAAGTCTCCTGCTTCTGTATATATTGAAATATCCTGTAACACAGAAACTTTATCATGAAAGTTGGTAGCAAATTTTCTGCCTGTTCCAATTGTTTCAACAATCAAACCATTTTTACTTCTTCCGGTAACATAATGAATACCTCCAATGCCTGAAATGGCAACTAAATCTTTTAATTCCATGTATTTAAATTTGTAGAATGACAAATGTAGTAAAAAAACATGCTTGCCATTATCTTGCGTAAAAAAAAATCATTTGAGGTTACAATTTGCCATTATTTTCAGTTGCTTATCTGTCAACATGCTTCGAGCTCAACAAGTTGTAAATGTTGAGAGCCGAAGGTACAACCTCAGAGATACCTCACTTCAGGGCAATATTCAGCTTAATTTTGAATACTTTAAAAATACCAATACCTATTTAAATATTGGTAACACCATAGATTTGATGTGGAAGCGTAACCTCACCACTTATTTGGTCATCAATGAATTTAATTTCTTACAATCCAACACTAAAAATTTAAATTACAACACCTACCAACATGTGCGCTTCAAAAGAGATTTAAATGAGTGGTTATGTGGTGAGGCATTTGTACAGTCTCAATTTAACCAGCAATTGGGCTTGAATTTCAGGGGATTAATAGGGGCCGGCCCTCGCATCAGAATTGTAGAAAAAGACAGCCTGAAATTATACTTAGGTCCGATGTGGATGTATGAATATGAAAATACAACTGATGAATCAAGAAAAAACGTGCACAACCGATTGAGTTTATACCTTTCAGGAACTTTTTATAAAACAGGTCAGTTTGGAATAGATGGAGTGTGTTATTACCAGCCTGATATCATCAACACCGCTGATTACAGATTGCTCTCAGAGATAAAAATGGATTTTTACTTTTCTCAAAATTTGAAATTTAGGTTCAGTATCAGCCAAAATTATCAGTCAAATCCACCCACTCAAATTCCTGCTCAAACAACCAGTATTAGGAATGCTTTTGTGTATAAGTTTTAGCATTTGATGTTACAATTTCAAAAACTTTCTGCTCAAATAATTTTCCTCTAACAACCGCAATACATAAAGTCCTTTTGCTAATTCGTTTACATTGATTTTTTGCTCGCTTGCGGAGAGCATACCAGTTTTGACAATTTTACCTTGCCTATCTAATATTTCAAAATGTGTATTTTCTGAGAATGAATAGTTGAAATTTAATTCGTCTAAAACAGGGTTAGGAAAGAAAGTAAATTGTTTGTTGGCATTCAATTTTTCAAGCCCAATTGGTACTGCTTTGTTGATTTTTATTTGATAGCTATTACTAACTATTGAATCTGCCGAAATCACTTCAATTTTTAGGATGTTTTCACCCTTGAAAAATTCGATGGAATCAGAAGCAATGTCATTCGCCAATTCAATAGCTATGGAATCTCTAACAATCAATTTCATTTGTGCTCCACTCCCTTTTTTAGTTGCTCTTATTGTGCTAGCATGAAAGTCATGAGAGATGGAAGCTTCATAATAATTTTGTTGTGGTGTAAATATTGGATCAAGCGTAATTCCACCTATTTCTAATGAACTTAAATCGGCACTTGGTGGCAATCTGTTGATGTTGATGGTATAAGTAAGTTGCTTGATTTTATTTTCTGCTATCACATAAATTTTGATAAGATTTTTACCAGGAAACAATGGAATGCTATCAAGTACAGGATTTGTGGTAATATCAATGGTATCATGTTGATTGATTTGAATGAGGATTTTACCTCCAGGTTCTAATTTTTTAATACCCATTGAAGTGAACTTGGTTTCATATTCAACTTCAATATCGTAATCTAATTTTTCTGAATTGAAAGCTGCTGCCAACTGGGTATTGCTCAAATTGATACTTTCCAATTGCGCGTTTTCCGATTCAACAAATACCCATACAGCACCTATATCTCCACGGTCATTTGGAGCACCCAATAAAATGGTTTGGCCATCTGCGCTAATTGCAACAGCAGCACCCTGTGATCCATAAATATTGTTTGAAGACCTGCCAACTAGTTTGTTTCCATATTGTGTCCACTCACCATTTTCTTCACTAAAAACCCAAACAGCCCCTAAGCCTTTGTTGTCATTGGCATCTCCAAGCACTGCAATTTTTCCATTGGCATTGATGCCAACTCCAGCAAAAAGGCCAAACAAACCATTGCTTTGAGTTGCATCTTTTCCCTTTAATTTTGTACTGGCAAAAGTCCATGTGCTGTCAGAAAATTTATAAATCCAAGCACATACATTTTGTCTGTTTTCTGCGGCTCCAACGATAGCAGTTGTTCCATCTGCACTCAAGGACAACTGAATTCCGAAATTATCACAATTTGTAGGGTCAGGATTGGTTATTTTATTGCCAATTTGGTACCAACCAGTATCAGCATACATATAGGTCCAAAATGAACCGTTTTCTGCACTATATGGTTCCCCAACAATTGCCATTTTACCATTTGCACTCATAGAAACAGAAAATCCGTGCCTTTTAAAATTTACACCATCTTGATATTTTTTATGGCCTATTTGTGACCAACTATTATTTGTTCTTTTGTAAAACCAAACAGCACCGCTTCCATTGTTATCCGTTTCTCCTCCAACAATAACTGAATTGCCATCTGCACTCATTGCTACTGAATATCCTTGGTGACTAGAGCCAATATAGTCTGAGCCAATTAATTTTGCCTGAAGCGTCCATGTGCTAACGGTTCTTACATAAATCAAAGCAGCGCCAACATAATAGGTTCCTCCATCAAATACTTGCCCTACAACAGCTGTATTGCCATCTGCGCTCATGGCAACTGAAAATCCTGTGTGAGCTTGTTCAGTACTGCTAGTTGCTTGCAATCTATTTCCCTGCTGACTCCATTCTGTTTGATTACGTGTGAAAACCCATGCTGCACCCTTGTAACTGTTATTGCGTGGAGCACCAAAAATGGCATTGTTGCCGTCTGCTCCAATTGCCACTGAATGACCCATAAAAGAAAAACCAGTATTGTCACTGAAAATTAATTTTTCTCCTTGTTGACCAGAGGGAATTGCGGCTTTTGTGATTTCAAAATCCCCTAAACTGTTACAATTGCCATATGCGTTAGCCAAGTATATTTTACCGCTCTGGCACTTTGTCATAGGCATGATACTGATACTGTTTGCAGATTTATTTACCAAAATACATGGTTGTCCACCTAAGAGCACAGTATCAATTTGGCTTAAGTTTTTGCCAATGATTTTGATTAAACAGCCTATGGGCCCTTTGTTTGGTGTATAGGATGAAATTTCAGGAGTTTGAGCTGAAATACTCAACACTCTAAACAGCAGTATGCAGCCAACGATATAATTTTTAAAATTCACTTTTATGGGTATAAATTTTTCAAATATAAAATTTATGACTTTTCAAGCCCTAAGTTCTGTCGTTTAAACGAGCTTTTTTGAATTGTTTAATGCCCTTAAAGCCTTATTTTTGTCACAAATTTTGAAATATGGACTTGGTAGAAAAATACGTTCCTAAACATAAAATCAGAGTAGTTACTGCTGCCAGTTTGTTTGATGGGCATGATGCGGCAATCAATATCATGCGCAGAATCATTCAAGCAAGTGGCGCAGAAGTCATTCATTTAGGACATGATAGAAGTGCAGAAGAAGTTGTTAATACCGCTATTCAGGAGGATGCAAATGCCATTGCCATGACCAGCTACCAAGGCGGACATGTAGAGTACTTCAAATACATGTATGATTTATTGAAAGAAAAAAACTGTGAACACATTCGAATTTTTGGAGGGGGGGGAGGAACCATTTTACCTGAAGAAATAGAAGCACTTCACAATTATGGTATTTGCAGAATTTACCATCCAGATGATGGGAGGGCCATGGGCCTTCAAGGTATGATCAATGACATGCTTTCTAAATGTGATTTCCCTACAGGAATCATTCAAGATTTTAAGCCTGAATTGTTAAAACAAAGAAATTGGAAAGCCATTGCCCAAATGGTCTCATTCGCAGAAAACAATTCTCAAGACTTTGAAAAATTATATGCACAAATTACCCATGAAGCGCATCAATCATTGATTCCAGTTTTAGGCATTACAGGAACCGGTGGTGCAGGAAAATCGTCTTTAGTAGATGAATTGGTAAGAAGGTTTTTGAATGATTTCACAGATAAAACCATTGCCATTATTTCTGTAGATCCAAGTAAAAAGAAAACAGGTGGTGCTTTATTGGGTGATAGAATTAGAATGAATGCCATTAAAAACAACAGGGTTTACATGCGTTCATTGGCCACACGTCAAAGTAATCTTGCCCTTTCAAAACACGTGCAAGAAGCAGTAGATATTATGAAATTTGCTGGCTTTGACTTGGTGGTTTTAGAAACTTCAGGAATTGGTCAAAGTGATACAGAAATCATGGACCATAGCAATGTGGCTTTGTATGTAATGACACCTGAATATGGAGCTGCAACACAACTTGAGAAAATAGACATGTTGGATTTTGCCGATATCATTGCCATTAATAAATTCGACAAAAAAGGTGCGTTGGATGCATTGAGAGATGTAAAAAAACAATTTCAACGCAACCACCAGTTATTCGATCAAAATCCAGATGAAATGCCGGTTTATGGTACCATTGCATCTCAGTTCAATGACCCAGGTATGAATACTTTGTACAAGGCTGTCATGGACAAACTCATTGAAAAAACAAAAACAGATTTGCACTCAAATTTTGTTGTTACCAATGAAATGAGCGAGAAAGTTTTTATCATCCCTCCTGCAAGAACAAGATATTTATCTGAGATTTCAGAAAACAACAGAGCTTATGACCAATGGGTAGAGAACCAAGTGCAAATTGCGAACCAATTACATGGTTTGCATTCCACCATTCAATTGCTTGAAAATGGCAAATTAGAAGACAAAGATAGAATCGTAAAATCTTTGAAAGCCACCTATGAACAATTGGAATTGGATTTAGATCCAAGAAACAAAAAGGTTTTAGAAAATTGGGATCAGAAAAGAGCACAATATACCAATGAGTTTTATGTGTTTAAGGTAAGAGACAAAGAAATTAAAATTAAAACACATTCTACCTCTTTGTCTCAACTAGAAATTCCAAAAGTTGCTGTTCCAAAATTTCAAGCATGGGGCGACATTTTAAAATGGGTTTTACAAGAAAATTTTCCAGGTGAATTTCCTTATACTGCAGGAATTTATCCATTTAAAAGAGAAGGTGAAGACCCAACACGCATGTTTGCCGGAGAGGGTGGTCCGGAGAGAACAAACAAACGTTTTCATTATGTAAGTTTAGGAATGCCAGCTGCGCGTTTGAGTACTGCATTTGATTCAGTTACATTGTATGGAAATGATCCAGACCATCGCCCAGATATTTACGGGAAAATTGGTAATTCAGGCGTGAGTGTTTGGAATTTAGATGCGGCCAAAAAATTATATTCAGGATTCAACTTGGCAGACCCTAAGACGTCTGTTTCAATGACCATCAATGGGCCTGCTGCAATTATTTGTGCTTTCTTTATGAATGCAGCCATTGACCAACAATGCGAATTGTATATCAAAAAGAATGGATTAGAAGAAGCAGTCAATCAGAAAATAAATGATATTTACAAAGCTAAAGGAGTTGAACGTCCGGTTTATAACGATTCATTGCCTCAAGGGAATGATGGCTTAGGATTACTTTTATTAGGTGTTACAGGCGATATGGTTTTGCCTCATGAAGTTTACACACAAATTAAAACAGAAACACTCAAACAAGTTAGAGGTACAGTACAGGCTGATATTCTAAAAGAAGACCAAGCACAAAATACCTGTATTTTCAGTACGGAGTTTTCGTTGCGCGTAATGGGCGATGTGCAACAATATTTTATTGAAAACGGCATCAGAAATTTCTATTCTGTTTCTATAAGTGGATACCATATTGCAGAAGCAGGAGCGAATCCTATTACACAGTTGGCATTAACCTTGTCTAATGGTTTTACTTTTGTAGAATATTACCTCAGTAGGGGGATGAACATCGATGATTTTGCACCAAACTTATCGTTCTTTTTCTCAAATGGTATTGATCCTGAATACGCAGTCATAGGAAGGGTTGCCAGAAGAATTTGGGCTAAAGCAATGAAGCTCAAATACAAAGGAAATGAACGCAGCCAAATGTTAAAGTACCATATACAAACTTCTGGTAGGTCTTTGCATGCACAAGAAATTGATTTCAACGATATCAGAACCACGCTTCAGGCATTGTATGCCATTTATGACAATTGTAATTCGTTACATACAAATGCATATGATGAAGCTATTACCACACCAACTGAGGAATCAGTTAGAAGAGCCATGGCCATTCAATTAATCATTAACCGAGAATTGGGATTGACTAAAAATGAAAATCCATTACAGGGTTCATTCATCATAGAAGAATTAACCGACTTGGTTGAAGAAGCTGTATTGAGTGAATTTGATAGAATTACTGAAAGAGGTGGCGTTTTGGGTGCTATGGAAACCATGTACCAACGAACCAAAATTCAGGAAGAAAGCTTGTATTACGAAACACTCAAACATACAGGTGAGTTTCCAATTATTGGGGTAAATACATTTTTATCTAGCAAAGGTTCTCCTACCGTATTGCCAAAAGAAGTTATCCGATCAACAACTGAAGAAAAAGAATTCCAAATTCAATTGTTGAATGACATGAAAAAGGGTAACGCAAGCAAAGGGGAGGAGATGCTCAAAACATTGCAATACAAAGCCATACAAAATCAAAATATCTTTGAAGAGTTGATGGAAACTGTAAAATACTGCTCTTTAGGACAAATCACTAAGGCATTGTTTGAGGTTGGAGGCCAGTACAGAAGAAATATGTAACAGCTTATTTGCTCTTTGGGAGCAAAGTACAGTTTACTTTTACTTCTACAGCTTCTGCAATTTTTGCCATGATTAACTTTGGTATTTTGATATGATGATCGGTTAGTTTTACAATAAAAATAGCAACAAGTTGTACATCTTTATCTGTTACTACTATTTTACCATTAATGGTTCTTTCTTGTTCTACACCATGAATGTTTAACTTACCGGTAGCGGTAACATTATATTCGCCAGGTTTAGTTAAATCAAAAGATTCGTTGATTTTTCCTTTGAAGGAACTTTGTGGGTATTTTTCACTTTCAATGTACTTTTCATTGAAATGTTCTTGCATGAGTTTGTTCGGGAAAATGAATTCTGTATTGGCAATTAAAAAAACCAATTCCCCCTTTGAGTTTAAGATTGTTTTTACTTGTTTGTTGGTGGCATCTATATTTTCCATTGCAGTTGCTGAGAAAAAACTCACAATGCCACTTTGTGTGATATACAATTGAGCCTTTGTTGAATTAGAAAACAATAACAAAGCCAATACAATTAAGGTTTGTTTGGCTAATACGTTCAATTTAAATGTTACCATGTTTTGTTTGTTTTTTGATTGTCAAAAGAAAAAGTACGTGCAATGTTAAAGCCAAGTCTAATCCCGGCATTGCTCCATTGTGTTTTGGTCTCTCTTACCATTTGTTGTTCTAGCATGCCATCACCATTGGTAAACATCAATTGAAATACATGACCTCCTGTTTCAATATCAAAACCTATTCCTAAATAGTCGTATGCTCTGACTCCATTGTTTGTTAACTGTTCTCTGGCTGTAAGTCTAGGATAGTATTCTATGTTAAATCGCACACTTCTTGATAGTTTAAAACTACCACCCAATCCTATTGCAAAAGTGCTGTTTTTGTCTGCAATTTTATCTACAATGTTCTGGTGCACCAATGTTGGTGCAATTTGTAAACTCACATATTCGTTTATTTTTTTTGCAATGTTCAATTGGTGAAAATAGGTTAATCTGGAAGTAAAATAATTGTCTATGGTTGGATCGGCCCATTCCAAGGTGTTTATAGCAATATTGCCATAATACCCCAAGCTTATAGGCATACCGCCCTTGCCTTTTGATTGTGCCAAAATTTTCCATTTCACATTGCCATCGTATGTTTTACCAATGCTACTTCTGCCCAAACCAATTTGTAATTTATCATTGATGCCATATTCTAATGCAATGCGCATATTGGCTTGGTCTATCCCCCATAAGGTATAGGCTCCTCCATTGATTTCACCAAAGCGGTGAAGTATAACCAAGTTTAAGTGTTTGGCAGCAATGTGTTCAATGCTCTGACCTGTAATGATTCGGGTCGACTTAAAAGTGGCATAAATAGGGTTGGGCTTACTTGGGCTCATGTCTTGCAGTTCCTTCATTAAATCATCTTGAGCAAACAAATTGAAAGTTACCAACGTGCCTATTAAAACTAAAATTCTCTTCATTTTAATCACATTTTAATTGTTCAATGCTCCTGCATTCAACCATTTTTGAATTTTTGACAACTCTGAAATTGATAAGCCACTTGGAGGCATGTTTTTTTGAACCATGACACGGTTGTTGAACGAGCCATTGTCGATGATGATTTTTAGTTTCGAGTAATCTCCTAAAATAGGCGCTGTTGTATTGTGACAATTCATGCACTTGGTGTTGATCAAAGGAGCAATATGTGCGGCATAAGTAGCTGCACTTGTATCGGTTTGGTTGTAATTATTAGGATAAAGCTCTTCGGCTTTGTCGTAATAACATGCGCTTAAAACAAAAAACAAGCAGGAGCAAAATGCTAAATGTAATTTCATATTAATTGATTTTTAAAATAGCTGTAGAGATTCCATTGTGACAAGAATTACAACTTCCACCATTGAATGGGGATTGCATTGTTTTAACTGTATTTCCACTAACAATTACAGGATACAATCCATTCTTAAAATTAACAATCTGATTGGTGTAAAAGTTTCCACTCAAATCGCTGGTAATTTGTTTGATTAAATTTCCGGTTCTGTTTTTATTATCTCTCAATTCTATGGAAACATTGTTTACAGGTTTATTGTTGCTGTTGTATACACTCCCAGCCACTGTCCACCACAAACTACTAGCCTCATTCCCATTTGAATTGTGACAGCTACTACAATTTTTTCCTGTATTGTGGGAATGTTCAGTTGCTGTACTTTCTTCAATATCATTCTCATTTTCGTCTAAGTGCGAGCAACCTAGTACCAAAGTAAGTACGAATAGAACTGTTGAAATTATTCTCAAATGCATAGCTTTAAATTAGAATTCACTGGCCTTTATAAAATCTATGAGTTCTTTACAGTTTGAATCTCTGATGGCTTCTTTATTCCCCTTCCACCAGGCTTTTCCTTTGTACATAAAAGTAACTTGATCACTCATGTCAAAAACACTTTTCATGTCATGTGAATTGATGACCGTTGTAATGTTGAATTCTTGTGTAATTTCAGCAATGAGTTCATCAATCAAGCGTGAGGTAATAGGGTCTAAACCACTGTTAGGTTCATCACAAAACAAATATTTAGGATTCAATGCAATTGCTCTGGCAATACCCACCCTTTTTTTCATACCCCCGCTGATATTTGAAGGAAACAATTGATTAGAATTTTCTAGGTTCACTCTTTTTAAACAGAAATTCACTCTTTCCAATACTTGTTCTTTACTCCAATTGGTAAACATTCTCAATGGGAATGCCACATTGTCTTCAACTGATAAAGAGTCAAACAATGCACCCCCTTGAAATAACATGCCAATTTCTTGTCGGATTACTTTTTTTTCTTCGTATGCAATATTCAAAAAGTCTCTTCCATCAAAATTGATATTGCCTGATTCTGGAACCAATAGGCCAACCATTGTTTTCATGAGTACACTTTTTCCGCCGCCACTTGCACCTATCACAAATGAACATTTTCCTTTTTCGAATTGAGCAGAGACATCAAACAAAACCTGTTTCCCCTCAAATGATTTGTTGATATTTTTAAGTTCTATCATTTGTAAAGCATGATTTGTGTTAGGATGAAATCAAAAAAGATGATGGCAATACAGCTTTGAACCACAGCCCGAGTACTGGCCCAGCCTACCTCTAAAGCACCACCTTCAGTCTTGTATCCATGGGCAGCAGAGATGGTTGTAATTAAAAAAGAAAATGTAAATGCTTTGGTGAGGGCATATGTAATTGAGAATCCGTCAAAATCCATTAACAAACCTTGAATGTATCCACTAACTGAAACAATTCCCGAAAAATTAACAGAAATGATACCGCCTAAATTAGATAGGAACATGGAGTATATTACCAATGCTGGAATTGCAATGATACTTGCTGCTAACTTAGGAAGTACAACATGTTTAGCTGAGTTTACTCCCATAATTTCAAGCGCATCAATTTGTTCGCTCACTTTCATGGTGCCAATTTCTGAAGCAATGTTTCCACCAATTTTACCTGCCATGACCAAGGCGGTTACAGTAGGAGAAAATTCTAAAATATTAGAGTCACGAACAATCCTCCCCAATACATACATCGGAACTAAACTCCCTACCAATTGGTAGCCAATTTGGATGGCTGCAACCGCTCCAATGAAAATAGAAATGATTGAAACAATGCCAAATGAATCGTTGCCCATTTTATATAAATCACGGACAAACAATTCTCTAAACATTTTGAATTTTTCAGGTTTACCAATGCTGCGTTTTAAAAACAATAAGTATTCGCCGAATAGATTGAGGTATTTCATGCTGTAATTCAAATATCTGTTGGGTCAAAAATAAATTAAAAGATTGCCTATTTGCGAATATTTTATTGTGTTCAAATTAATTAAAAAAATAGACCCGTTTCAAATAACTTCGCAAGCAGAACAAATAAACCATGCAAAAAAAGGGAACATTATTGGTAACGGGTTGTACTAAAGGAATTGGATTGGCCATAGTGGAGCAGTTTGCAGCCAAGGGCTATGATGTGATAGGCTGCTCCAGAAACATCAATGAGTTAAGTGAGCTTCAAGCGCGTTTGAGCAATCAATTTCCTGAACAAAAGTTTTATTTTCAAACATGTGATGTTTCAGTTAAAACAGCAGTTCAAGCTTTTGCATCAAGGGTTTTGGCTGAGTTCAGTCAAATAGATGTTTTGGTCCACAATGCAGGTGTTTTTATGCCAGGTACTGTTTTGGGAGAATCAGACGGGGCCTTCGAAACACAAATCAGCACCAATTTAGCAAGTGCTTATTATTTAACCAGGGCCATTGTTCCCAGTATGGTTCAAAACGGCAGCGGACACATATTTAGCATATGTTCAACAGCCAGCATCAAAGCATACCCAAATGGAGGTTCGTATTGCATGAGCAAATTTGCTTTGTACGGGATGACTCAAGTTTTACGCGAAGAATTAAAAAATACGGGTATAAAAGTTACTGCAGTATTACCTGGTCCTACTTATACCAACAGTTGGACTGGGACCAATTTGCCTTTAGAAAGGTTTATGCCGGTTGAAGACATTGCAAAAATGGTATTGGCAGCTTCAGAACTTTCTGAAGCTTCAACTGTTGAAGAAATATTAATCCGTCCACAATTAGGGGATATTGAATAAGTTATGAAAACATTTAGCGCTAGTTTAGTAAAATACCAACGCAGACAAACAGTTCAAGTACGTATTGGTGATTTATATTTAGGAAGTGATTATCCAATTCGTGTTCAAAGTATGACTACTACAGACACCATGGATACCAAAGGTTCAGTAGCTCAAATTTTAAAATTGGTAGAAGCTGGGTGTGAATTGGTAAGACTAACTGCACCAAGTATCAATGAGGCTCGTAACCTTGAACAGATTAAATTGTCGTTAAAACAACACGGTGTCAATATTCCATTAGTAGCTGATATTCATTTTACACCCAATGCGGCTGAAATGGCAGCTAGAATAGTAGAAAAAGTTCGCATCAATCCGGGTAATTATGCTGATAAAAAACGCTTCGATTTGATTGAGTACACAGATGCCCAGTATCAAGAAGAAATAGACCGAATTAGACAGAAATTTGTCCCCTTAATTCAAATTTGTAAAGAGTATGGCACGGCTTTAAGAATAGGAACAAACCATGGTAGCTTAAGCGACCGAATTATGAGCAGGTATGGAGATACTCCTCTTGGAATGGTAGAATCAGCCATGGAGTTTTTAAGAATAGCTAACAATGAGGGTTTTCATAATATTGTATTGAGTATGAAATCAAGCAACCCTCAAGTGATGGTTCAAGCATACCGATTATTGGTGAAAACCATGGATGAGAACAATTTTCATTATCCATTGCATTTAGGGGTAACTGAAGCAGGTGATGGCAATGATGGAAGAATTAAATCAGCGTTGGGCATAGGTGCTTTGTTAGAAGATGGTATAGGTGACACCGTTAGGGTATCTTTAACAGAAGATCCAGAATTCGAAATCCCAGTAGCAAGAGATTTGGTAAAAAGGTATCAGTCAAGAACTGGATTGACAATAGAACAGCCAGTAGTTGAACTTGAAAATGAAATGCCAAAAATTGATTCCAATTCAACAACCACCTGGAACCCTTATCAATATACAAAATTAAAAAGTAAGGAAATGCTAAATATTGGCGGTGAACAGGTGCCAAGAATTTTTGCAGATTTTAGCAAAAGTAAAGCCATAATGCCCTCAGATTTGTCTGCCATTGGCTATCAATTTGATGTCATCAATGACAAATGGAAAATGTCTGATTTGGGTGCTGATTTCCTCTATTTAGGAGATCTTCAGGCTGATTTTATGCTACCAATGGGAATGGCTGCCATCTACAATGCAGCTACTTGGGTGAAGCTGAATCAAAAAATTGGTGCATATCCAATGTTCAAAATAGAACAATTACACAACAATACCATTTATTCATCTGGTCTTAATTTTATTCATGTTACAACCAGTCAAATACAAGCCGATTTCATCAATCAATTACAGTCAATTCCTCAAGCAGTATTAGTTATAAACAGTCAATCTAAGGCACCTTTGATGGACTTTAGAAACTGTATTTTTTTCTTAAAACAAAAAGGTTTTCTGGGGCCAATTGTCATCAACCCAGTTTCAGAATTACCGTTTGAACAAGTGATGTTGCAAACAGCATCTGATTTTGGTACTTTATTAATTGATGGCATGGGAGATGGATTGATGTTGAGTGCTAATAATTGTAATGCTCAGTTAGTCAACGACTTGTCTTTTGGCATATGTCAGGCAGCTAGAGCAAGAATTAGCAAGACAGAATACATTAGTTGCCCGAGCTGTGGAAGAACCTTGTTTGATTTACAAGAAACAACCGCCAAAATTAGAAAAGTTACTGACCACTTAAAAGGTGTAAAGATTGCCATCATGGGTTGTATTGTCAATGGCCCGGGTGAAATGGCTGATGCAGATTATGGTTATGTAGGTTCAGGTCCTGGAAAGATAACTTTGTACAAAGGAAAAGAAGTTGTTAAAAAGGGGGTGCAATCGGAAAGTGCCGTTCTAGAATTGATAGATATTATCAAGCAAAATGGAGACTGGACTGAACCTGGAACCTAATGCAACCAAAATAGGTTTTGAATTGACTTTGAGTTTAAATAAGAATTACTTAATATTGGAGTCGTCTTTTTCAGGGACCTCTGACAGATAAATATTAAATTATAAATAAAACAAACATGAAAAAACAGTTACTATTAACCTTAGCGTTATTCATGGTTGCGGTAGGAGCAATTGCTCAGAATGTAGAATCAAGAATTTCTACCTCGCGTAACCAAAGTAAGTACCACTCTGCTACTTCATTTCAAAACAAAAAGAATTTAGCAAAGTTTGGAGAAAACGATTCTTCTGATTGGTATGGCGTATTAGAAATGATGTCTAAAAGTGATATCGGATTGGCCGGTAGTTTGAGGTATTTTGTAAATTTTATGAACAATGATACCCTCATCAAATTTATTGACATTGATGGTCTTGTTAGAAATCCATGGATTATGAGTGCAGGTCACATTTTAGATCCTACAGATGATATCATTGATTTGTCAGATGGCAACCCAAAACCAGAGAACAAATTATCTAGGTTTAACAGCTATACATTAGATTCTATTTTGTTTAGATATTTGTATGTAAGAAATGTAGAAACTATGAAAGATGCCAAAGGCGTTGATCAACCTGTCGTAGACACTGTTTTTATAGCATATTGGAAAGGCGCACAAATCAGAAAAAGTTCTTTTACAGATAGTACCAGATATGCATTGCCTATTGGCGCATGGGATACTTTAACAAGAATGCCAGCAAATTGCTTTAAAATAGATACTTTCTTGTTAAACAGTGGTGTAAACAATTATTTTGATACTACACGTGCAATCAGCAACGGAGGCTTTGAAAATAGTTGGAGTTCTAAATATGCACAATTGGCAGCACCAAAAGGAATGGATTATATTTCTGATGGAAACAAATCAGACAACCTTGTAGCATTTACTGTAACTTACAAATCAGGCATACCGTCTGTTATTCAAGTAAAATCTGATTCTACATTGAAAACATCGCCAAGCTTCTTGGTAAATGGCAATCAAGTTGATTCTATTTCGTACAGCATCAACCCAACTTATACTAATTTCTTCAACAATACGCTGCCGGGAACTGATTCAACTCTAAATCCTCCTGTTCAAATTGTAAGATTCGATGTTTTAAATCCTACAACTCCAACAGATACATTAACGGTGTACAAAGCTGATTACTATAACTATACTTTTGACACTGCAGGTACTGTGATTGATTCAGCATTTATTGCGTCTACTGCAACATTGAGATTGCAACAGTTGCCATACTATACTTATACTTTCACTAACGATACAGCAGTGTACATTGACCAAAGAGATCCTGCAACTGTTACTAAAGCTCCACGTAGAACCAATTATTTTGGATTTGGTTTTGAATCTAACAGTGGAACAACAGGTTGGAACAATACCGTTTTTTATAACACTCCTATGTTTGCTTACGGATTTGCATCTTATGCATCTTTCAGAGGTTGGAGAGGATACATTGTTTCTCAAGCGTTTGCATCAGGTGAGGATTTCTTAGATTGTTATTTCAATTTGAGAATTCAAGGTAGCGTGAAAGCTGGTATTGAAGATGGTAACCACATTGCAATTACTGGTTTGTTCCCTAATCCTGCAACTAAGTCAACAGCTGTTAGATTTGATTTAAAATCTAATTCTGATGTTTCAGTTAGTGTTCACAATATTTTAGGACAAGAAGTGATGGTAAAAGATTTGGGTAATGTTGGTGCATCTATTTATGAATACAACATGGATTTATCTTCTTTAACTCCTGGTATTTATACAGTGAGCGTAAAAGCGGGTAAAACTACTCAAACTCAAAGATTGATGGTTACTGAATAATCAAGTTTATATTTTTTAAAAGGCGCCGAATCTTTGATTCGGCGCCTTTTTTGTTTTTATCAAATGCCACATATTTTTTGCTTAGTTCAATAAAATAGATATCTTGAAGCATCAATAACTTAATAATTTTTAAATGAAAATGAGAGGAATCAAGTCTTTCGCCCTTATTATGTCTTGCACTTTGGGGCTCATCAGTTGTTCTAAGAAAGAGAGCGCTGGTCCAAACAACACAACCCCTTCTGTTAACATTGAACAGAAAAATAGAGCACTAGTAATTGATATTACAGGTACCTGGTGCCCTCCATGCGGAGCTTATGGTATTCCAGGCTTCAATGACGCCATTGCAAAAGGAAAAGATAAAATTCTTCCTATTGCAATTCACAGTAACGATCCTTTGAGCTTAACGGCTATGAATGCTGTTTCAAATTTGCCAAGGTTTAAATCAAATTCAGTTCCACGTATAGTAGTTGGAAATGGTTTAACCTTCGCTAATGGTGTTTACAGCGACATAGCTGCAACTGGTAATAAAATTATTGCATCAGTTGATACCTTCCTTGCCAATAATCCCGTAGTTGTAGGCGTTGCATTGAATAATTTAAAAATTGCTGATGGTAAAATTTCAGTAGATGCACATTCTAAATTTTTTGATACCAATGCAAATGGTGAATACTTGATGTCTGTTTATTTTTATGAAAACGGGGTCATTTCAACACAACAAATATCTAACGCCCCAGCCAATGTGAATCAACAACATGACTATGTTATTCGTGCAGTATCAACTGCAAGTGCATGGGGAAGTGTGATTCCAATTACTGGAGATGTAACCAGTAAAACTTATACTTCTCTTTTAAATCCAGCATGGAAAACAGAAAATATGGGTGCAATTATAGTGGTATGGAAAAAAATAGGTTCTGATTATTTATATGTGAATGGTACACTTACCAGCATGAACTAAAAGTTTGATTTAAATTTTAGTCCATAAAAAAGGCGGCAACGAAGTTGCCGCCTTTTTTATGCTGTTTGTATAGCTTATTTCCCAATTTGTTTTCTGATGATATTCAATGCTCCACCAGCTTTGAACCATTCAATTTGTTGGTCATTGTAGGTGTGGCTTACTTCAAACTGTTCTGAAGAGCCGTCTGCATGACTCAAAACAATTGTCAATGGTTTACCTGCACTAAATGAGGTCAACCCTTTGATATGAATTTGGTCGTCCTCTAAAATTTTATTGTAATCATCTTTGTTGATGAAAGTCAAGGCCAGCATGCCTTGTTTTTTTAAGTTAGTTTCATGGATGCGGGCAAAAGATTTAACCAAAACAGCATTCACTCCTAAATGTCTAGGCTCCATGGCCGCGTGCTCTCTGCTCGAACCTTCACCGTAGTTTTCATCGCCAACAACTATTGAGCCAATCCCAGCTGCTTTGTATTGTCTTTGAACTTTAGGTACAGATTGGTATTCACCAGTTAATTGATTTTTTACACTGTCTGTTTTTTCATTGAAATAGTTTACGGCACCAATTAACATATTATTTGAAATATTGTCCAGATGGCCTCTGTACTTTAACCAAGGACCTGCCATTGAAATGTGGTCAGTTGTACACTTGCCTTTTGCCTTTATAAGTAATTTTAAATTTTCTAGGTCTTTGCCATTCCATGCAGCAAATGGATCTAACAATTGCAATCTGTCTGAAGTAGGAGATACCGCTACTTCTATACTGCTTCCATCAACTGCTGGTGAAATGTATCCAGCGTCTTCAACAGCAAAACCTTTTACAGGTAATTCATCTCCAGTTGGTGGATCCAATTTTACAGCTACACCATCTTTGTTGACCAATGTATCTGTAATTGGGTTAAAAGACAAGTCGCCAGCAATTGCAATAGCTGCAACCATTTCAGGTGAAGCTACGAATGCATAAGTATTAGGATTGCCGTCTGCTCTTTTTGCAAAGTTTCTGTTGAAAGAATGAATGATGGTATTTTTTTCAGCCTTCTCAGCACCTACTCGGTCCCACATACCAATGCATGGACCACAAGCATTGGTAAAAATAGAAGCATTTAAATCGGTGAAGGTTTTCAACAAACCATCCCTTTCAGCAGTATACCTTACTTGTTCTGATCCCGGATTGATACCAAATTCAGCCTTTGTACTCAAACCTTTTTCAATAGCTTGTTTTGCTATAGATGCTGCTCTTGACAAATCTTCATAAGAAGAGTTGGTACATGAACCAATCAATCCCCATTCTACTTTTAAAGGCCATGCATTTTTTGCAGCTGCTTCTTTTATTTCAGAAATTGGAGTAGCTAAATCTGGAGTAAATGGACCATTCAAATGTGGCATCAATGTATTGAGGTCTATCTCTATTACTTGGTCGAAATAAAGTGCAGGATTGGCATACACTTCAGGGTCAGCTGTTAAATGAGATTTAATTCCATTTGCTAAATCAGCTACTGCTGCTCTGCCTGTTGCTCTTAAGTACCTTTCCATACTTTCGTCATATCCAAAAGTTGAAGTGGTAGCACCAATTTCAGCACCCATGTTACAAATGGTTCCTTTTCCTGTGCAACTCATACTGGTAGCACCTTCCCCAAAATATTCTACAATTGCACCTGTTCCACCTTTTACAGTTAGTAAACCTGCTACCTTTAAAATAACATCTTTAGGTGCTGTCCAGCCATTTAATTTACCTGTTAATTTTATTCCTATAAGTTTAGGGAACTTCAGCTCCCAAGGCAAACCAGCCATTACATCACAGGCATCAGCTCCGCCTACTCCAATTGCTAACATTCCTAAACCGCCAGCATTTACAGTGTGGCTGTCTGTTCCAATCATCATTCCGCCAGGGAAAGCATAATTTTCTAGAACTACTTGGTGAATAATTCCTGCTCCTGGCTTCCAAAATCCAATGCCATATTTATTTGATACAGAAGCCAAGAAATCATATACTTCTTTGCTTTCTGAATTGGCAACAGCCAAATCTTTTTCAGCACCAACTTTTGCAGTAATCAAGTGGTCACAATGAACTGTAGATGGAACAGCAACTTTAGGTCTGCCTGCTTGCATAAATTGAAGCAACGCCATTTGAGCTGTTGCATCTTGCATGGCAACCCTGTCTGGCGCAAAATCTACATAAGATTTTCCTCTTTCATATGCTTTACCAGCATTGCCCTCAGTTAAATGGGCGTATAATATTTTCTCTGATAAAGTGAGTGGTTTGTTAACTACTTTTCTAGCTGCTTGAATGCGTTCGTCCATTTTAGAATAAACAGACTTGATCATTTCTAAATCAAATACCATGAGCTTTGTGTTTAATTTTAGTTATATTGATGAAAATTGCATGCATTTTTTTCAAATGCGTTGCAATTTAGGGCATTCAAATTGAATTAAGTAACCATTCATTGAATTTCGTCTATTAAAAAATACAATGACAATACTATATGATAGAAAATTTACAAAATCAAGAACTTGCAATCCTTGTTGGGCAAGCATTTGAATTAGATATTACCTCAGAAAACCAAGCAAAAATCAAAGAATTATTGGTGTCTGAATTGATAAGATTGATTTTGAATTCACCTGAGAAACTTTGGAACATCCTCTACCGCATAGATGTTAACGAAACAAAGGTGAAATACCTATTTTCAAATTCAGCACCTATGCAAATAGCTCCAGAATTAGCTGATTTAATCATTGAAAGAATGCTTCAAAAAGCCAAAAGTAGACTGGCTTATAAAAAAGATAACCCAAATTTTGATCCAATCTCTTAAAAGGATAAATTTTGGTCATAAAAATATCCCATTACTTCTTTTTATTTGCGCCATATTTTATCATCATGACTGTTATTCTATTGTTTTTAATTTTACATTGGTATTTGTCCTTATTTGGACAAACTTTTTTCTTACACAGGTATGCTGCACATAAAATGTTCACCATGAGTAAATCTTGGGAGAAATTTTGGTACATTTATACGTGGGTATTGCAAGGTTCATCCTACTTGAACGCAAGGGCATATGCCATTTTACACAGAATGCACCATGCTTATTCAGACACTGAAAAAGACCCCCACACCCCTCAATTTTTCAAGGAAGTTTTTAGCATGATGTGGCATACAAGAAAAATATACAATGGTGTATTGCACAATACTTTAGACATTGAAGAAAAGTTTAAAAAAAACTATCCAGTTTATCCGCGTATCGATCAAATAGCTGACTCTTGGGCAAGCAGGCTGTTTTTTGCTTTTGTTTATATTGCCGTTTATGTCAAATTTGCTTCAGCTTGGTGGATGTTCTTGTTCTTACCCATTCATTTTTTAATGGGTCCTATTCAGGGGGCAGTTGTTAATTGGGCTGGACACAAGTATGGTTACAGGAATTTTAATGAAAACGACCATTCAAAGAATACCTTAATAATTGATTTTTTAATGTTGGGTGAATTGTTTCAAAACAACCACCACCATGCTGGAGCTAGACCAAATTTTGCTGCAAAATGGTGGGAAATTGATCCTGTTTATCCAATTATGAAATTGATGCATTGGCTTGGAATCATTCAGTTAATTCCATTGGCATCCTCAGTTAAAAATTAAAATTGCATTCTCAACTGCAGACTAAACAATCTTGGGGCATCCATTTTACCAGGTCGGAGAGCATATTCTTCATTGGTAAGGTTGTTTACTAAAAATGCAATTCTGAACACTTGGTTTGGCTGAAAAGCTATACGAACACTGTGAATAGAATTGCCTTGTCCACTTCTTTTCATAAAATCATAAACACCAGGTAAAAAGGCCACATATTCGTCGTATTTTTCAAAAATGCTGAAGTATTGGTAATTGTATCCAATATTGAATTTTTGATAAGTGACATCAAGGTCAAATTTTCCTAACTGTCTGTTCCTGTATGTTAAAATACTTGCATAAAATTGAGCGCTATCCAATTGACCCATATTATCAATAAAGGCATTTAGATAATTACTTGTGTTCCTTAAAGATGCGTTTCTACTTAAATTTACAGGGAATGAATAAGTGTATCCACCTAAAACCCGTATCAAGAATTCGCCAATTTTTCCCTCTCCTGATAAGGATACCTCGTATCCAGCTATCCGTGTCTGACCAATGTTTTGGGCTTTGAATCCAAAGGTTCGTAAGAAGTCAATTTCGGGGTTATCTCGGGGTTTAATCCATTGAGCAAACTGGTACTCAATCATGCTATCAAAATCTTGGTTAAAAATACTCAAGTCAAACAAAGCGTTGAACCTTCCAATTCTAAAGCCTTGTTTCAAGCCTATTTCTGCTGTCCATCCTTTTTCTGAAACAAGTTTTGAATTAGAAAAAATGCGGACGCTTGAAACACTGTCCTCAATGTATTTTTCACCAATGCTTGGGAAGCGGAAACCCTCAGAGTAATTGGCTCTAAAAAACGTTTGATTTCCTATTTGATAATTGATTCCGAAGCGTTTTAATAAACCAGTATTTTGAGTCACATTGGCTAGGCTGTTTTGTTCAAATCGTCCTCCAGCCAACAAGGTTAAATGCTTCAATTGGTAATCTATTTGACCATAGGCGGCAGCACTGTATCCCCCAAAATCTCCTCTGATTACATTGCTTTTGACCCAAGTAAGTGTGTTGTATGTACCTGCAGTTACATTTAAATTCCGCATTAAATGAGCCTTGTAATTGTAATCAAATGCATACAAATTGGCAATGACATCATTGCTGCCAGGGAATTTTATCGGATCTACAAATCGGTGAATTTGATACATTCTGAGTTTAACAGCATGCAATTGTTTGCCAATTTGGTAATCTAAATGTGGGTCTAGTGAAAATACCCTGTAAACATCTTGTGCGATGTAATTTTGAAATGGCTTTAGAGCCCCAGAGTCTGCATTGTTCCATAAAAAAAACTTACCCGACCTTTCAAGCATCAAATTGGCATTTATACCAGCACTCAAATTGTTGTTGAATCGGTATCGGGTTTTGATATAGTTTCTAAAACGTAATACATCAGCCCCTTGCAAGTGACTTTTGTTGTCATGTAAATTTCCACACCATACCAAATCAAATTTTCCAAATTGCTGTTTATGGCTGAAAAATGCGCCATTCTGAGTTGGACTGGTATTGCGGTCCCACCAAATGGTTATACGTCTATTTGGGTCTGAAAATATTCCTTGATAGGTAGAAATTTTAGTCACTGGTTTTTTACCTGGCCAGCCAGTTCTCAAGTTGATGGTACCATTCATTGCAGAAGATCCATATAAAACTGATGCTGAACCTTTAATTACCTCAATTTGTTCGGCCGATTCTATGGGTAAAAAATTCCACATAACATCTGCTAAATCCCCACCCATTAAGGGCATATCGTCCAGTAAAACCGCAACTCTGCTTCCGGTATTGTAGGAATAACCTGCACCTCCTCTCATTGAGGCTTGGCCATCTATGACAGCAATTCCAGGTACTTTATTAATGACTTCAGCAAGGTCCATTGAGTTGGTATTGCTGATTAAATATGGCTGAATAATATTGACACTGCTGACCTCTCTGGTAATTTGTGTGGGTGTTCTAGAAGCCGCAATTACAAATTGATTGAGCAGGTTGTTTTCTGGCGTTAAGTAAATGACCAAGTTTTCATTTGGGGCATTGATATCTAAGCTTTTTTGCACTTGAAAATAACCAACACAAGAAATTTTTAAATGGTGTTTTCCAGGTTTTAGCGCAAATTCAAAGTGTCCTGAACTGTCTGAAATAGCTATACTAGAATTGTTCTCACTGATTGTAACCAATGGCAAACCTGTTTTAGTTTGCACATTTTTTATGGTTCCTGTTACATTGAATTTATCTTGCGCTATCAGCCAAATTGGTGATGATAGTAATAGCACAAGAAAAAGCTCAACCCTAATTTTTGAATAACAATTCATTGAGGTAAATATAATTCAAAATCACAATTGGGTAGCATGCTGACCTCAAAACATCATTTCGATGAACTTTTTTCAAAATATTTTGCACTCAAACAAGAACTTTTTGTATAAGTTGAAAAACAAATACTAACTTAGCGCGGTTTATAGCAATATACGTAAAGCAGAAGCATTCAAATGGGAAATTTAAAAGCAAAATTTGCCGCAAAGGCACTTCCTCTATCATCAGAAATTAAGCAATTTATCAAAGAAAACGGTCAGGTAGCTTTGGGCACCTTTACTGTAGAAGATGTGTATGCCGGTATGAAAGGCATTATCGGATTGCTTACTGAAACGTCTTTATTAGATGCAAATGAAGGCATCCGTTTCAGGGGGTATTCAATTCCAGAACTCAGAGCTTTATTACCCAAAGTACCAGGTGGAACAGAGCCACTTCCTGAAGGTTTGTTTTATTTGATGTTATTAGGTGAGATGCCTACATACGATGATGTATTGGCTATTCAAGCTGACTGGAACAGCAGGGCAGAAGTGCCACAACATGTTTTTGCTGCTATTGATGCATTGCCAATCGGAACGCATCCAATGACTCAATTCAGTATTGGAATTATGGCCATGCAAACAGACTCTCATTTTGCTAAAGCATACAGAGATGGTATCAATAAAAAAGATTATTGGGACCCAACTTTTGAAGATGTATCCAATTTATTGGCAAGGTTACCTAGGGTAGCAGCTTACATTTATAGAAGAACATATAAAAAATCTGAACACATAGCCCCAAAAGAAGGACTGGATTGGGCTGGAAACTTTGCACACATGTTAGGATTCGACCAGGTTGAATTCTACAAGTTAATGCGCTTGTATTTAACCATACATGCAGACCACGAAGGAGGAAATGTTTCTGCACATACAACACACCTTGTGGGCTCAGCATTGAGCGACCCATATTTAGCTTTCTCGGCTGCTATGAATGGTTTGGCCGGTCCATTGCACGGATTGGCTAACCAAGAGGTTATCAGATGGGTATTAGAAATGAGAGAAGAAATTGGTCAAAATCCTACCAAAGAACAAATTGCAGATTACATTCATCAGACATTAAAAGCTGGTAAAGTTGTGCCAGGATATGGGCATGCTGTTTTAAGAAAAACAGACCCAAGATTTTTAGCTCAGCAAGAATTTGCCAAAACTTATATGCCTGAAGATGAATTGGTCAATATTGTTTGGAATATCTACGAGGTAGCACCTCCAATTTTAGAGAGCACAGGAAAGATTAAAAATCCTTGGCCAAATGTAGACGCCCATTCCGGTGCACTTTTACTCCATTACGGATTAAACGAATACGATTTTTATACCGTTTTATTTGGTGTTTCAAGAGCTTTGGGTGTTATGGCTTCTTTGTTGTGGGACAGAGCATTGGGTTCTCCAATTGAAAGACCAAAATCGGTTACTTATGAATGGTTGAAAAAAGCAGTTGACGCCAAGAAAACATCTGTTTAATTGCAAAAATCAATCAATAGACTTATCATTCGATGAATTGATGTTGACACGAAAAATTTTAATTGGATTCTGTTTATTGGTCAGCATTACTGCTTGTAATATTTATTCTCACAGTGGTGCATCAGTTCCTGCTGACGCTACCACATTCAGTGTAGATTACATAGTTAACAATGCCAGCATTGTTGCCCCTACATTGAGTCAGGTTTTAACAGAAAAGCTCAAAACCAAATGTATCAATGAAAGTGGATTGAAATTAACCAACACAATTGGGGATTTTCATTTTAGTGGAAAAATAACGGAATACAATACTGCTCCCTCTGGTATACAAGGTAATCAAACCACAGCTGTAAATAGGCTTTCCGTTTCAGTTGAAATTGTATTCGAAAGTAAATTAGATTCTTCAAAGAATTTTACCCAAGTTTTTTCAAATTTTGTCGATTTTGATGCACAACAAAACTTTGCCTCTGTTGAGCAGTCGCTCATAGGTAAAATTACTGATGGCTTGGTACAGGATGTATTTAACAAGGCATTCATAAATTGGTAAGATTTTTTAAATAATTGTATATTAGCGCTCAAACGCATCTAACTTGAATAAATACGATTTTGGCATATTGGTCAAATCTCCTGATGAATTGGGTGAATCACATATTGATTTGTTAAAACAAATTGTATTTGAATATCCGTATTTTTCTGTTGCTCAAAACCTGCTTGTGAAGGCAATGTTTAATTCCTCACATTTTGAATACCAAAAATACCTTGAACAAGCAGCATTACAATGCGGAGATAGGACTGTTCTTTACAATTTAGTTCACGGCTTGCCTTTGGAAGAAAGGCATGAAGTGACTAGTCCAAGAGAAATAGAACATTTGTCACCAATGCCTACAAAAATAGATACAGTTGCTGATGAAATGCATCAATCAGTTATCCCAGACATTGAAAAAGAACAAGTGCCATTGATGACAACAGCTGAATTAGAAAATGAAACAGAGCCTATCGTAAAACCTAAAATTTTGAAAATAGGAGGGGGCGCAAATTCAGAAACCGTTCATTCTAACAATGTAGAAGCAACCGATCCTGAGGAAGAAGTTGAAAACAAAAAAGACCAACCTAAAAATGCAAGTAAAAGTATAGGTTTAAAGTTGGTTCCAATTAGGTATGATTTAGATGAAATTGAAAACGACAATGACCTTCAAGAACTTCCTCTAGACGAAATTGATTTGACATCAACTGAAGAAGATGATGAACCAAAAGAGATTGAAGCACTCAGTTTCATAGATGCTCAGACAACTAGCAATAAAAAATTGGTTCGATTTGTAAACCCTGATGGAGATGCAAATAGTTCTTTGATTCCTGCACAGAAAATAAAAGATGCAGACCAAGAAATACTTAAACACTTTGATACGAGTAGCTTTCCCAATCCTGAAATAGAAGTTGTTCCTGAATCAATAGTAGCCAAAACAACTGTCATAACAGAGGTTCAATATGAAGAAGAACAAATTGAAGAACCATTTGAAGCAATTGAACAAAAACCTGCTCTTGATACCACAGCAAAACTTGCTTCAGAAATACCAATCAATGAAACCAAACATGTTCTAACTTATACCCCTATCAATTTAGAAACTGAACCGGTTACTCATAGAGAAATTTTAAACGATGACAATGCAATATTGTCTGTTAAACCACAAAAGCCATTCATTGTTAAAAACAAGCCATTGATTGCAGTTGAATCAGATTTTGTAGAACGTTTTGCTGATAAAGCGCACATGGCACTTCGTGAACACCTGATTTTAGAATTGGCTACAGTAAATAAGAATGAGTTCATCAGAAGTTTTCAAAACAGCATTCAAGTAATTGAAGCGCCCACAGCGCCAATAAAGGAAGCAGAACAAACAGATGTTTTGGAAAGCTTAAAAAAATATGAAGTCAATGAATTGCTATCTGTAGTTTATAAAAAACTCAATTACTCAGATCATAGTTTCACTAAAGAATTTGAAAGCTATTTCAGTGCAGAAAGGCCACAACAAAATGCCATAGCTCCAGAACCTATAGATTTGTCTATTGAAATGCTTCAAAAACAAGCAGCAGATTTTGCCAGTTTCAATGAAATAGAAGCAAGCCCCAAACCAAGTTCTTCTAAAAAATCTAAAAGCAAAAGGGACGAGGAAATTGACCGTATTTTAGATAAATTTTTGAAAGACAAACCTGTAATTTCAAGACCCAAGTCAGATTTTTTTAAGCCTGTGAATATGGCTAAACAAAGTGCTGAAGAGCCTGAAGAAGTTGTAAGTGAGACGCTTGCAAAAATTTATGTCAGACAAGGATTGTATAAAAAAGCCATTCAAGCCTACGAAAAATTACAGTTGCTAAATCCGGATAAAAAGGCTTACTTCGCAGACCTGATTGAACAAATCAGAACAACCAATAACTTAGATTAAATTATGTTAACATTTATTATTATTCTTATCATGGTAGCCGCCATCTTGTTGGTAGGTGTTGTTTTAATTCAAAATCCAAAAGGTGGAATTGTAGCCAACTTTGTTGCTCCCAGTCAAATCATGGGTGTAAAAAGAAGTACTGATGTCATTGAAAAAGCAACTTGGGGTTTTGCCTTGGTTTTGATTGTACTTTCATTGGCTTCTAATTTCTTTAGACCAACCAGCGGAGGTACTGATAATTCAACTGATTCAAGAATCAAAGATGCAATTGAAAATACAACTGTTGCAACTCCTGCACCTGCACCAGCAGCGTCACAACAACCAGCTGAACAAGCTGCTCAGCCAACAGAAGCTACACCTGCTGCCGAAACACCAACTAAATAATTCAGATTGTAATTATAAAAAAAGCCCCGCAAACAAAGTTTGCGGGGCTTTTTTTATCGAAATTTACTTAGGATACCGCTTCAATCCAATGGAAGTTGTCTGCATACTTTCCTGTTTGAATGCCATAAATTTGTTGGTATAACCAATTAGAAACAAAACGGTTTTCAGCTTCAGGTAACACATAATCTTTACCTTTGTATCCAATTGCAGCTATTTTGGCAATGATTGCAGCTGTACCTGTTCCAAAACAATCGGTTAATGTTCCATTTTCTGCAGCAGCAATTACTTCTTTGATTGATATTTTTCTTTCTTCAACTGTCAAACCTTTTTCTTTGAGGAGTTGAATACAAGAATCTCTGGTTATTCCATTTAAAATATTTCCGTCTAAGGCAGGAGTCCAAACAGTTCGATCATTGATGACAAAAAATAAATTAGTAGTTCCTGATTCTTCAACATATTCATGAGATTTTCCGTCAGTCCAAATGATTTGGTCATAACCTTTTTGTTTGGCTAGAGCAGTAGGCAACATAGATATACCATAGTTTCCTGCTGCTTTTGCATAGCCTGCCATACCTTCGGATGCCCTAACATAATTTTCTTCAACCAAAACTTTAATTGGCAATGGATAATAACTGTTCACGGGGCAACAGAATATCATAAATGAGTAGTTGTTACTAGGTTTAACCCCAACAAAATCATCAGTGGCAAACATAAATGGTCGTATGTATAATGCACTTCCCTCTTTGGTTGGAATCCATTTTTGATCTATGTCTATGAGGTTTTTAAGGCCTAGCATGAATAAATCTTCTGGTATTTCAGGCATGCCCATTCTTACAGCACTTTTGTTGAGCCTTTTGTGGTTCTCAAGCGGTCTGAAAAGCTGAGGTTTTCCAGTTTGCTCATTTTTAAAGGCTTTCATTCCTTCAAAAATAGCTTGTCCGTAGTGAATAGCAGAAATAGAAGGGGCAACTTCAATAGGACCATATGGAAGAATTTCAGGTTGCAACCATTCACCATCTTTGAAATCAACTTTAAACATGTGGTCTGAAAAGTGCTTTCCAAATTCAATGTGTTCAAAGTCAAATTGCTCAATTCTTGATTGTGTAACTTTGTTTATTTTTAACGAAATTGCCATCTTATGAACGATAATTTTAAAATAGATGAAGCATTTTTACTTCCTCTGTTTGATGAACTTTACGGGGTCAAAGAAACAGATTTTTCTATACAAATCAATCCTTTTGGAAAAGGGAATCATAAATTACTGATGTTGAGTGATTGTAAAACGCATGCCTACCTTCCAGAAAATGAATTTGAACTGTTAAATGGCATCATCGATAAAGGATTAAAGAAAACTCAAGACGATTACTGGTTATTGAATATTGCCAATGAAAAAGCAAACTTTGAGCAATTGTTACAACAACTCAAACCTCAGCATTTAATTTTTTGGGGTTGTGATGACTTTTTAAACAATGCACGCATCAATTTGGCATTGCATCAACAAGCATTGTTACAGGGGGTTTCAGTTTTAAAAGCAGGAAGTTTATCAGATTATTTGTCAGATGCCCAAGCAAAAGGAAAACTTTGGCTTGCATTGAAAAAAATGTTTTTTAACTAGTTCTATGGATTTAATTTTTGCAACACACAATGCCAATAAAGCCAAAGAAATTTCAGTGCTTTTAGATGATAAATTCAATGTCTTGACTTTGCAGGATATCGGATTTACAACTGAAATAGAGGAGACTGGAACTACGCTCAAAGAAAATGCATTCATCAAGGCCCAAGCAGTAGCTGCTCAATTCAATTTACCTGTTTTTGCAGATGATACAGGTCTGGAGGTTTTTTGTTTAAACAATGAGCCCGGAGTTAGAAGCGCCAGGTATGCTGGAGAACCCTCTGATGCCAATCAAAACATGGATTTACTGCTGTCTAAATTAACCCCGAAGTCTTTAAATGAAGCAAGGTTTGTGACATGGATATGTTTGATGATAAATGGTAAAATCCATTTTTTTGAGGGTAGTTTAAATGGAAGCATCATTCATCAAAAAACAGGCATGAATGGTTTTGGTTATGATCCAATTTTTGTGCCAGAAAACCATGCAGAAACATTGGCACAACTCACATTGGAAGAGAAAAATAAAATCTCTCATAGAGCCAAGGCCTTCTTTAAAATGAAAGATTTTTTATTTAAACAAACTTTTAGCTAGTCGTTTTTAATAAATCTCTTGAAGTAATGAGAATTATTTGCTAAAATATGAATAAAGTAAATCCCCTGACCCAAATCGGCAACCGGAATTTCAATTATTTGAGCTCTGTTTGAATAACTAAATTGTTTGGTTGTCCTTCCTTCTATATCTGTAATTGAAATTGTAATGTCTGAAACATTATTATTGAATGATTTTACAAATAAGTTGCTAGATGTTGGATTTGGATACAATTCAAATGCTATTTTTTGATTGTTTTCAATTCCCGTTGAATGAATGAAATTGAATCCTTCTAAATGAGTGGTATCTGATTCATTCATAACAGTTAGCTTTCCGCTAGCGCCTTGACCGATTTTTGCCATTAATTTAAACGGATCAATGGTCCAAAAACTTGCAGCAGGTATTCCTCCGAAGTAAACATGCTTAATTCCATTTGTTTTATTCGTTGTAATTAGAATTGTATCACCATTTTTTCCAGATTTGGGTTCGAAAGAATAAACAATCAAAGGTGTTTTAATAAAAACAAATCCATTAGCGTTTGCAGTATCATTTTGGTTGATTACTGATATTGTACCGCTTGAACCAATACCTAAAATAGCAGCAATTTTATTTTGATCAATCAGCCAAAATTTAGAAGCTGGCAAATTGCCAAACAATACTTGTTTAATACCTGCGGTGTTGTTTAATACAATTTGTATCGTATCTCCTTCAGTTCCTGAACTTGGCATGTAAGAACTGATATAAAATGGAATTTTTGTGTCGAAATTAAATGAGTTTCCATATGCGGTATCAGTTTCATTTGCTATCATAACACTTCCGGTGCCACCATTTCCAACGATGGCTTTGATAGTAGTATTATTTTCTAACCAATAAAATTGAACAGGATAGCCTCCCAAGTTAACAGCTTTTAACAATCCAATATGCTTTGCAAAGATGGTAATGGTGTCACCTTTGGCAGCAAATTTTGGACTAAAATCATCGATGACAATTTTAGATGGATTTAAAAAAACAAAACCTGCTAGGCTCAATTCTGATGAACCAACCAATACGCTAATTGTACCAGTGGCACCAGAATCTACAATTGCTTCAATAGTTGAATCATTTATCAAATTGTAACTTTTTGCATTTACACCACCGAATTTGACTCCGTTTATATTTTTAAGATTTTTACCTTTAATCGTTATCAATGAACTTTTCTTGCCTGAGCTGGGTGAAAAATTGCTCAAGTAAGGCAAAGTGTCTTTTATAGAAGTGAACAGATAGACTCCTGATTTCCTATTCAATGAAACCTGATATTTACCTGCGTTTTGAATTGGAATATTTGGACCATTGTTAACCCCAGTACCTGAGGGAAATGTATTCGCTCCCCAATTAGCATCCCAGGAACTATTCATCCTAAATTTTGCTTCACCTACACTTAAATTGATTGCATCAATACTATAATTTTCACCATCTTTGGTTGCCAATTTTACATCATTCACCCAAGCACCATTTACAGAAGAACCAATGATTCCAATTTGAATGGTTTCTACCAATGTAAATTGAAACATGCCAGTATTTGAATTGAAGTCAACATCATAAAAACCAAAAGCGGGTATTTGAATATTAGCACCATCTTGAATTCCAGTTCCAGATGGAAATTGATTGATACCCCAATTGATTGACCATGTTGCATTGGCTCTGAATTTACAATCGCCCTTTTTTAAATAAATATGTTTTAAAGAATAGTTTATCCCATTACTTGTATACATGGGTATATCATTATTCCAAGCATTACCTGGAACACAATCACCAAGGAGCGAGATTTTAGGAAATCCATTGTTTTTTATACTAAATAAGTGGCTTTTAACAATGGTGTTTTTGAGGATGATTTTAAAAACATAATTTCCCTCTGGACCTATGTCTGATGCATTCAAATTCCAATAATACCATGCTGCACTGTAACTTCCACTTGTATTTCTAAACCTGCTCTCCACTTTAATTTGACCGTTGGCGTTTTCTATTCTAAAATGAATAGAATCATTGTTCAATAATTCTTTAAAAAAACAGGTGAAGTAGATTTTTGAAGTACTATGAAATTCGTTTTGGAAATTTGGATAATCAGCATCTCCACACCCTAAAAACACAGGCATTGATGCATGAGTAGCTAAAAGATTGATTTCAGGTTCAAAATAGCTTTTTTGTTTTACCCATAAGCTATCTGAGTTAGTTGTATTGCATGTGCCAAGAAATGGTTCAATCGGAGTATTTGCGTTGTTGTGTAATTCAAAATGTAAATGGGGTCCAGTAGAAATGCCAGAACTTGCAATTATGCCTATGTAATCTCCTGAATTAATGGGTTCTCCTATAGCTTTGTTTGTTAATGTGCCCTTTTTTAAATGACCATACCATGCTGTAGATCCATCTGGATGTTGAACATATACTGCATTCCAATTTGAACCATTGAATGAGCAGTTCTTTGAATAATTTCCATCGTCTTTACCTATAATAACTCCTGATGCCGCCGCCACTGCTGTAGATAAATTATTTTCTGTTTGGTACCAATCAAATGGCCAAAGGGCGATATCTATACCGTTGTGCCCATCATAAGTTCTATTGCCACAATTGTAGTCTTGAATTGAACCAGAAGTTTTGTTAAGGTCTAAAAAATTTGAAACAGTCCAATTGTTTAAAAATAAAGTATCGCCTTGTTTTTTAGATACAGGCCAGCTCAACTTTAAACTTGAGGCTTTTTTTTGTAGCCCAAATATTAAACTGTCAGGTAGTTTTTTCTGTAGTATCAGTTTTTCCTTGTTAATTTTTAACTGTCTCTCTATGTCTTGTCTGTGCTTAGTTGACAAACATTCTTGTATATCTTTTGTAGCAGAAATAGGGCCAATTGGAGCGATATTCAAAGATGAATTGTTTTTTATTTGTGCTAAAGTTATACTGTTTAATAAGAAAATATAAAAGTATAAGGCACTGACTAATAAATGCTTCATAAAATTAATTTTCATAAAAGTACATAAAAATATTAAGGAGCCAAACGTGTAAGCTCCCAATTTTCTGCATGCAATTCAAAACAAAATCTATCGTGTAATCTACTGGCTCTTCCTTGCCAGAATTCAATTTTTTGAGGGGATAATGCATAGCCGCCCCAATGTTCTGGTTTTTCTAAAGGGGTATTGTTTAAATTGTTTTTGATATTGGTAAATGCATTTTCTAGTACAGTTCTGTCTGCAATTTTTTGGCTTTGTGGCGAAACGATTGCGCCTATTTGACTCTCAATTGGTCTGCTATTAAAATAAGCAATTGAGGCTTCATTGCTTATTTTTTTAACCTGTCCTTCAATTCTTACTTGCCTCTGTAATTCTGGCCAAAAGAAAACCAGGGCAGCATTAGGATTTTCTGCTAGTTCTCTTCCCTTTTGACTGTTGTAGTTGGTGAAGTAAATAAATGAATTGTTTTCAATTCCTTTCAATAGTACAATCCTTGCATTTGGCATACCTGCGTTATTTACTGTTGCCAATGTCATTGCATTGGGTTCGTTGACTTGTGCTGCTATGGCTTGTTGAAACCAAATCTGAAATTGTTCAATTGGGTTTTTAGCAAGTTTTTCAATTGAAAGTTCAAGCAAAGTATAGTCTTTTCTAATTTCAGCTATGTTGAGATTTTGATCCATACAGTTAATTTGTTTCGAATATAAGCGTTCTATGTCCTGAATTGTTTTCCAAAAACAGCAATAAAATTTTCTTCAATACACAATTGCAGTGCCTCTAATTTTACATGTTTAATTTTTGCAAGTTGTTTGTAACAGTCTTTAACATGCATTGAAGAAGTATCAGTTTCTAAAAATATCCGTTCAATTGGTATCAGGTCCAAACATGGTGGAATTTGTTTCCTGAACAATTGCTTACCAAATGAAAAGTAAACATTTGTTTGATTCAATAAGAATTTGGTTAAATGAATGTTGCACTGAAATTGATGAAAAATAATTGGTGCTTGATAATCTTTTATCAGCTCAATTATTTCTGGATAGGCTTTTACACAATGCAAAATCAAAGGAATGTTTAATTGTTGGCCTATTTTAAGTTGTTTTTTAAATAAATCTAATTGCTGATTGAAGTTTGGTTTTAGACGGTCTAATCCAATTTCACCGAGTGCAATGGTGCTTTCTTGGTTCAATAATTGCAAGAGTTCATTTGAATCAAAGGGCTGATTTATATACCAAGGATGCAAACCATTTGAACAAAAATAATTCAATTGTTTTGGAACATATGCATACAGAAATGCATTCCTGATAAAGATTACATCGCATTGATATTTGTATGCTTTATGGGTATGAATGTCAATCCATTTCACAAGGTAAAGGTATAAAAAACAGGGCTCTTTAACTAAGTCTCTTTAACCGCTGTTTGTTAAGCTCTCTGAAAAGGAATATGTTTGTTTTTTAAAATTTACAATGAACAAACCAATGTCTCCAAGCAGGAACGAAGTGATGTTGCATTTGGGTAAGCAGGTAGAACTATTTTCTACAGAATATTTGAAACCCATCGAAACCAACTGGCAAGCTTCAGAATTATTGCCTTTAACCTCTGACGATTCGTTTATACAAGACCTCAAAACCATTCAAGAACAAGCTGCAAATTTATCATATGATTTATTGGCTGTTTTGGTTGTAGATACCATCACAGAAGAAGCCTTACCAACCTACGAAACTTGGTTAGCAGGATTAACTGGTATAGATCAAATTGAAAACAATGGTTGGATGCGTTGGATCAGAGGATGGACTGCAGAAGAAAACAGACATGGTGATGCATTGAATCGTTATTTATACCTCTGTGGCAGAATCAATATGCGAGCATTTGAAGCCTCCACTCAATATTTAATCAGAGATGGCTTTAACAACGGAGCAGCTAATGATCCATACAGAAATTTTGTGTATACCTCTTTCCAAGAACTGGCAACCAATATTTCTCATAGAAGGGTAGCAAGTTTGGCAAAGCAACAAGGTAACACCATCTTGTCTAAGCTGTGTGGGTTGGTTGCAGCCGATGAGGCCAGACATGCAAAAGCATACAAAACGTTTGTGTCAAAGATTTTAGAATTAGATCCTAACGAAATGATATTGGCTTTTGAAGACATGATGAGAAAGAAAATTGTCATGCCTGCTCAATACTTGAGGGAGTTAGGAGAAAAAGTAAATTCATTTGAAAGTTTTTCTGATTGCGCCCAACGCATTGGTGTATATACTGCCAATGATTATGTAGACATTTTAAAGAGTTTAATTGAAGAATGGCAGATTGAGGGAATAAGAGGTTTAAAAGAAGACGGAGAAAAAGCCAGAGATTATTTAATGAAGCTGCCAGAGAGATTAACTAGAATTTCGGAACGCATGAAATTGCCTGATACAGAATTTAAATTCAATTGGATTTTGGCTTAATTTTTAAAGAATAAATTTAGCGCATAAAAAAGGCGAATCACTCAGTGATTCGCCTTTTTTATTTGGGCTTAACCCGCTTATTTAATGATTGTCAATTTCTTGGTTTGGATTTTACCAGCATCATTTAATTCAACAAAATAAATACCAGTAGACAACTGCTCGCAATTGATAGTTTCGTTGATGTTAACAGCACTGCTGTTCATGACAACTTTGCCATTAATGTCTAATACTTTAAATGTTGCCAAATGGCTGCCATTCCAGTTGATATTGAAAGAAGAGTGAGTAGGGTTAGGATATACTTCAAAAGTATTCTCAGCTTTTTTAACATCTTCCATACCCAAAGCCCAATCTTGCATGGTCCAAGTAGATTGGTAAACTTCTTTGGTGTCATCGTTTTGAATGAATGCAACTATAGCCATATCATAAAATTCTTCAACTGAATTTTCAGTTGCTAAATTAACACCATTGTATGCAGTACCTTGTCCAGAACTCACAACTGCACTAGAAGGAAGTCTGTATGCTCCAGGGAAATTGTACGCAATGTTTATAGTCTGTTTTACATCTTTTGCTCCGAAAGTAAATGCAATACCTGAATCTGGTAACATTTTCTTCATCACAAATTGGAATTTAGTTTCACCGTTGTTTTTGATGTTTTTAGTAGTTTCTTTTTCAACCAAAGCAACTCTTAACTTGTAATTGCCAGCTGGAATATCTAAAGTAGGTGTAACATTGATAACGATATTGGCAGATTGTCCTGTCATCGTCAATGAACTTGTCATATCAACTGCTGTAATTTTGTTTTGGAATTTGTCAAATATTTCAGCGGTTAAGAAGTTTGGATTGTCAGACCATCCTCCATCAATTTGCATTTGAGGTACACCTGATACTCCGCCGTAATAATTACCTCTGTTTAAACATTCAAATGTAAAATAAGGGTCACCAGTTCCAGGGAAATAATACTGGTACTTCAACAATGCAAATTTACCAGCTTTGTCCTTCAAAATACTATTGATTTTGGTATTACCAGGGTTACATGGAGGGCATGTAGAAGAAGTAAATACCTCACCTAAAGTACGTCTAGGAATGGCTCTATCAGCAACTAAAATGCTGTTGGTTTTTTCGTTATCGCTGAAGTCACCATCAATACCATCATTTGGGTCTGTAATCCATACTCGGAAGTTGGCAACACCACCATTTGTTTGTTGGTAAGGAATGTTGTGTGTAAAGCTATAATTACCGTTTCCACTACCTACAATTGGAGTAATGTTTTTGATAGTCATTGTAAATGAATCGCCATCATTAACTGCATATTTGATTTTGAAAGCGCTCAAAGGATCAGCACCCAAATTCACAATTGATCCAGTTAAGATAATGTCTTCATTAATTACCCCAAAAGTTTCCAAGTTAACGCTTGCTAATTTTACGTTGTTTGCTGGTTGATTGCCATAAGTGAAAGAGAATACCTTGTCGGTTGTATTGTCTCTTGAACCCAATTTATTTGGAAAATTGCTCAGTGAATTTCCACCAACCATGGTAGCAATGCTTCCATCGCCATTTTGACAGCCAATGGTAGCTGTAAATGCTCTGCTAAAGTTTGCATCGTTGTAGATGAGGTCAAATCCGCCTGCTTCTTTCAACACAATAGCAAAATACAAATAGCTGGTATCTGAAATGGAAGAGGACACAGAGAACCATTGTATAACGTGTCTTCTGTTAGGTGCTGTTCCAAGTGTAGTTGAATTTACAGCATCGGCAACATTGTTTATGTTAGCAACAACAGATTTCAATGCTAGGTTGTCCCAGAATCCAAAAATGGCATTTTTAGGTGCACTGGCATCTGGGATGGAGATGTTGTTGCTTTGGCTTACTGTTTCAGCATTGTCAAAAGTTATGTAACCATTGTCACTAGCTTTGTAGCTTGTTACAACTTGCCCATAAAATTCCCAAGTAAATGGAATGGTTTGTGCTGCAGACAATACATCATTAGAATTAGTAGGGATAATTGATGAACCCTGAGTTTGAGCAGTAGTGTAATCTGATGGAGTACCTGTAGAAGTGATAGAATAATAGCCTGTTTGAGCTATTGCACTTCCCCCGATTGCTAAAAAAGCAACCATACTAAGTAGTGTTTTTTTCATTTTATAAAGTGGTTAATTATTTATTTAATCAGTCAGTACGCAAGGTTCATAAAAATCGGCAAAATTGCAAACGCTCACTAATTTTTAATTTACTAGCATTTAAGACCAAATGCAAGTCGTGTTTTTTAAACAATAAGTTGGCTGTCAGTAATTTATTTATTGATAAACTTTGGGTGAATTAAGTTTTCTATTGAGAAAATTTCATCCCACTTTTCTGGACTAATTATTTTCATTTCTAAAACTACGATGTCATAAATGTTTTTGCCAGTTTTGAGTGCCTCACCAGCTATTTCAGCACTTTTTTCGTAGCCGAGAATTGGATTGAGCTGGGTTACAATGCCAATGCTATTCATCACCATCTCTTTGGTTCTGTCGGCATTTGCTGTAATTCCTACAATACACTTGTCAACCAATGAATGAATGGCATTCCTCAAATATTCTAAAGAGGTAAACATGGCAAATGCAATCACCGGTTCCATTACATTTAACTGCAATTGTCCTGCTTCTGCAGCCATGGTAACCGTTAAATCTTGCCCAATTACATAATAACAAGTTTGGTTTACTACTTCAGGAATAACAGGGTTAACCTTTCCTGGCATAATTGAAGATCCTGGTTGTCTGGCAGGCAGGTTTATTTCATTGAACCCAGTTCTCGGTCCGGAGCTCAATAAACGGAGGTCATTGCAAATTTTTGAAACTTTTATGGCATTTCTTTTCAATGTCCCCATGATTTGAACATAAGCTCCAGTGTCTCCTGTTGCCTCAATTAAATCAGGGGCTAAACAAACCGGTATTTCAGCAATTTCAGCCAAATGTTTGACACAAATTTCAGCATAACCTTCTGGAGCATTTACTCGGGTTCCAATTGCTGTGGCACCCATGTTTACTTCTAATAAAAGTTCTTGTGCTTCTTTGAGTCTGCTGATATCTTCTCCAATGGTGGTTGCAAATGCTTTAAACTCCTGTCCCAATGTCATTGGAACGGCATCTTGTAATTGGGTTCTTCCCATTTTTAAAACTGCATCAAACTCAATGGCTTTTTGCAAAAAGGATTGCTCGAGTTTTTGGAGTATTTTTAAGTAATCAGTAATTTTATAGTACAATGCAATCCTAAATGCTGATGGATAGGCATCATTGGTAGATTGTGAACAATTAACGTGGTTATTGGGGTGAAGGTGTTCGTATGCACCTTTAGAAAAGCCCATTTTTAGTAAGCCAATATTGGCAACTACCTCGTTTGCATTCATGTTACAGGATGTACCTGCACCCCCTTGAATCAAATCAGATACAAATTGATTGTCATATTTTCCGGTAGCTATTTCATCACATGCAAATACTATGGCATTTTTAACTTGTTCGCTTAAAACGCCACACTCATAATTGGCAATGGCTGCAGCTTTTTTTACATAGGCCAAAGCTTTTATAAAATAGGGTTCTTTTGAGATGGGAATTCCAGTAATGTTGAAGTTTTCTTTAGCTCTGAAAGTTTGGATGCCATAAAATAAGTCGTCGGGTATAGCTAACTCACCCAAAAAATCATGTTCTTTTCTTGTTGCTGTATTCATTGACTGATTTAAAAACCAAACTTAGTTAAAAAATCAAGAAAATTAAATTCAAGAACACACTAACTAACCATCAAACTACAACCACGTTGTTCACTTTGGTCACTTCTGCCTAAAACCTCAAATGTGTTGTTTGTGTGAGCAATTCCTAAATCTGCAGTTTGAATAAAACAACATGAGTGAATATTTACCAAATCAATTACTTGAATGATGCCTGTTTTGCCAGGTTTAGCTATGCTTTTTGGGTCATTTATGTCTGAGATAGAAACACTAGCCCATTGAGGCGATTTGAAATAACCATTTTGGTCGGTGTAAAATTGGGTTTGTAATTCACACATACCATACTCTGAAAAAATTGAACTGGAATTGAACTGTGTTTTGAGTTCATCATACAATTCCATTTTGGTTATTTCTTTTTTTCTACCTTTCATGCCTCCAGTTTCAATGATTTTTCCATAATTCAAAGTAACAGGAAACTTTTTAGCAAAATCGAGTAAGCCAAATGTTACTCCTAAAAGAAAGTATGGCTCTTTTTTTGATTCCAATAAGTTTATTTTATGAGCCAGTGCTTCGTGTTCATACAAGTAAAATCCGTTTAATGGATGTTTACTTTTTCTCATTAGTGCCTGCACCATGTATACCAAAGATGAATTTTCTTTTTCAAGATAGGAGGGTAGAAGGCCTAAAATGCATTTATTTGATAGACTGCCAAAGTTGTTTTCGAATTGTGTAAAAATACTTTGTTCATATAATTTTAAATCTACAATAGCATGTTTGCTGTTGCCTGTTTTACCGGTGCCACTGCTTTCAAATGTTTTGAGAGTAGGCAGTTGACTGCTCTTCAGCAAATGTGATTTAAAAAAATCTATGGGAAGAAATGGAATATCTCTGGTATCACTGATATCAGCACTGTTTTTGATGCCCCATACTTCCGCATATGCCCTGTAAATTGAATTGTGTTGAAATTGAAATTGAAAAGCATTCAAACACAATTCCTCAAAATTGTTTAGATTTGGATTGAATATTTTATGTGGCCAAAGTTCAATAAATTCAGACATTTTATTTTTGTGCTCAGTTTGTCGGTGGTATTTGGGCAATGCAAAAAAACAGAAATAACTTCAGAAATACCTCAGATTACATTTAAGGGAGCCTCTTTTTTACAAAGTATTGAGGGTAAAGATTCACTATTGGTTCTGGTTATATCTTACAAAGACGGTGATGGTGATTTAGGCTTGAACCAATCAGATACATTTGCACCATTCAATCCGGTTATTGATAGTGAAGGGAAGTCTCTCAATCCTTATTTTCAAAATTTACACATCAATTACTTTGAAAAATATGAAGGTAAATTTCAATCTGTTACCAATCCTTTTAATGTCACAGATACCCTTGCATATGCCTACAGGTTTGAAAGTTTAACTCCTGATGGAAGGCATAAACAAATTAGAGGGGATATTGAAGTAAAAATCAGTCAAAATGCTTATCCCAACGCCTCAGATACTACAATGTACGAAGTGTATATATACGACAGGGCTTTGCACAAAAGTAATACTGTGCAAAGCCCTGTGATAATTTGGAACAAATAAAATACGACTAAAAGTCGTCGTCATCATCATCCTCATCGTCAAAATCGTCGAACGACTTTGGCTCATCAATTTCTAATTCATCAATTTCCAAATCATCTTCATCTTCATTTTCATCATCTTCGATGAAAGTGTTTTTGAGAGGAGTTTTTTTGGCTGCTGCTTTAGATGTTGGCGATGCAGTTTTTTTTGTTGTTTTTTTTGCTGACGGTTTGCTAGCTTTAGTCATGTTTCAAATGTAGTTACTTGTGCAAATTTAAAAGTAATTTTTATACAATTTATTGGGGGCTTTAAATTATTTCCGTGAAATAAAATTTGATTCAATACAAAATCAAGCATTTTTTTAAAAAAATTAAAAAAAAGTAGCAATTGCAGCTTTGAAGGTGTTGCAATGTGCATTTACAATATCAGTAATTTTAGTTGAATAGCCGCCCCCCATTGCTGTTACTACAGGGATTTTTTTTGATTTACAAAACTCATAAACCATTTGATCTCTTGATTTACAGGCATCTTGGCTAATTGCTAATTTCCCAAGTTTGTCGGTTTTTAAAATGTCAACCCCAGATTGATAAAATGCAAAATCAAAAGATTGATGCATTGAAATATGCTCCAAACCTACAGCTAATTTTTCTAGGTATTCAACATCAGTAATGCCATCATTCAATTCAATGTCCATATTTGAGATTTCTTTTTTGAAAGGGAAATTGTTTTTTCCATGCATGCTAAATGTAAATACGGAGTCATTGTTTTTAAAAATTGAGGCAGTTCCATTTCCTTGGTGAACGTCTAAATCAATGATTAAAATGCTACTGGCTTTTTTAAGTTTTAGTAACACATGTGCAGCAATGGCAAAGTCGTTTAGTAAGCAAAAACCTTCTCCTTTGTCTGCAAAAGCATGGTGAGTGCCTCCAGCAATATTCATTGCCGCGCCATATTGTAAAGCATAATCACAGCATTCAATGGTGCCTTGCATGATTTTAAATTCTCTTTGAACCAATGAGGGCTCTAATGGAAATCCTACTCTTCTAATCTCTGCTTTGGATAAGTTCATTCCAATTAGTTTGTCTACGTAATCCTTGTTGTGACACAATTCAATGTCATTCCTGCAAATGATAGTTGGTTCAAAAAAGTTCAAATCGCTTACAATTGCTTCGTAAACCAGTTGTTCCTTAATGAGGTCATACTTTTCCATTGGGAATCGATGTCCTTCGTTTAATGGGTGATTGAAACAAGAAGACCAGGCTATTTTTAACATGTAACAGACTTTTTATGCATACTATCTATGGTGTCATTGTCAAATTTTTTATTTAAACTTGAATACAATTTTAAAGTTTCTCACGCTAATAATCACATTGTGAAACTAACAGTCATCAAAGAAAGTAGACCTGGTGAAAACAGGGTTGCTCTAACACCTCAAGTTTGTTCCCAACTTATAAAATATGGTCACCAAGTTTTTATAGAGTCAGGTGCAGGTTATGCGTCAAATTTCAGCGACGAATTATACCAAGCAGCTGGCTGTAGTATGGGCAGTCAAACTCAGCTACTTCAAAATGCAGAGGTGTTGTTACTGGTTAATCCACCTGATACATCTGTTGTCAATCTGTTGTCACCAAAAACAGTTTTGATTTCATTTTTGTATGCCAATAACAATCCTGATTTGATAGAAATGCTTGTTGGTAAACAGATTTCGGCATTCAGTATGGACGCTATACCAAGAATTTCTAAAGCTCAGAATATGGATGCTTTAAGCTCTCAAGCTAACTTAGCAGGATACAAAGCTGTCATAACAGGTGCTAATTATCTGGGTAAAATATTTCCTTTATTGATGACTGCGGCGGGTACTGTAACTCCAGCAAAAGTTTTAATTTATGGTGCAGGTGTTGCAGGGCTTCAGGCTATTGCAACTGCTAAAAGATTGGGTGCAATTGTAGAATGTACAGATGTGCGACCAGAAACTAAAGAGCAAGTTGAATCATTGGGAGGTAAATTCATTGAAGTAAAAGGAGCCGAAATGGCTAAAGTTGAAGGTGGTTATGCCAAAGAAGTATCAACAGATTATTTACAGAAGCAAAAAGAAGCTGTCAATAAAAGCTTGTTTCAGACCGATTTGGTTATTACAACAGCCTTAGTGATGGGTAAAAAGGCACCAGTTTTAATTACAGCAGAACAAGTTCAACACATGAAACTAGGTTCAGTGATAGTTGATATGGCTGTAGAGCAAGGTGGAAATTGTGAGTTGAGTGAACTTGATAAAATTGTTAATGCCAATGGTGTTTCAATAGTGGGTTTAAGCAATTTACCGGCACAATTGCCTCAAAATGCAAGTGAATTGTACGCTAAAAATATTCAGAATTTATTGTTGTATTTGTCGGATGTCAATCGTTTCCACTTTGACTTAAATGAGGAAATCACAGCAGGTACATTAATCACCCATGAAGGTAAAAAATTAAAAGTTTAAAAGATGGAATTTATCAATCAACACATGGAACTAATTTACCTCATTATTTTGATGGTATTTGTAGGAATAGAAATTATTGGGCATGTGCCTAGTGTTTTGCATACACCTCTCATGAGTGGAGCCAATGCCATACATGGCGTTGTAATTATTGGTTCAATCATTGTAATGGGTGAATCAGAATCATTTTTTTATCAAACAATCGGCTTTATTGCTGTCATATTAGGCACACTCAATGTTGTAGGTGGTTTTGTTGTGACAGACAGAATGCTCGAAATGTTCAAAAAGAAAAAATCATAAAAGCCAGTAGTTATGCAAAAGTACATACTTGAAATAATCTATTTAATTGCCTCTGTGACATTCATAGGTGGATTGAAGTTTTTAGGACACCCATCCACCGCTCGTAAAGGTAATTTGTTGGCAGCATTTGGAATGACATTAGCCATTTTTGGAACAATGTTTTTATACCAAACAGAACAGGGGAATCACCTTAAAAATTTACCTTATATTTTTTTAGCATTGGGCATTGGAACTTTGTTAGGCTTTGTTGCTGCAAAAAAAGTACAAATGACTGCCATGCCCGAGATGGTAAGTTTATTCAATGGCATGGGAGGTGCATGTGCAATGTTGATTTCTCTCATCGAGTTTCAGCATATCGGTGAAAAATCGCCTCTTATTATTTTAGCTGGCTTAATCATTGGTTCAATCTCTTTCTCTGGAAGTATAGTTGCATGGGGAAAACTTAGTGGTAAAATCAGAGACCTCAATTTAAAATTTCAGCAATACATCAGTATCTTATTGTTGCTGGTAATAGTCTATTTTGCATATGATGTATGCTTATTAGATCCATCAAGTTTGACACAATCATTTTATGTTTTATTGGTTTTGTCATTGTTGTATGGTGTCTTGTTTGTTTTCCCAATTGGGGGTGCAGATATGCCAGTAGTCATTTCATTGCTCAACTCATTTACGGGTGTAGCTGCTGCTTGCGGAGGTTTTTTATATGACAACAAAGTGATGTTGGTTGGAGGTATTTTAGTGGGGTCTGCAGGAACCTTGTTAACAATTGTAATGTGCAACGCAATGAATAGGTCATTGTTGAATGTATTGATTGGGAATTTTGGATCTGGAACAGCTTCAACTGGAACATCATCAATACAAGGAAATATCAAAGAGTTAACATCAAGCGATGCGGCTATTTTAATGAAATATGCCAAAAAAGTAGTCATTGTTCCAGGTTACGGATTGGCGGTAGCCCAAGCCCAGCATGTAGTTCATGAACTGGAATTGTTATTAGAGTCAGAGGGCATTGAGGTTAAATATGCCATTCACCCTGTAGCAGGAAGAATGCCCGGTCATATGAATGTACTCTTGGCGGAGAGCAATGTGTCATATGATAAATTGGTTGAAATGGAAGAAATTAACCCTGAATTTACTACAACAGATGTTGTACTCGTAGTTGGTGCAAACGATGTGGTTAATCCTGCAGCTAAAACCGACCCAAGCTCCCCAATTTATGGCATGCCTATTTTGGATGTAGAAGCAGCACAACATGTTATTGTCAATAAAAGAAGTATGAAGGCCGGTTATGCAGGTATTGAAAACGAATTGTTTTACCACCCTAAAACCAGTATGCTTTTTGGTGATGCAAAAAAAGCATTGACTCAATTGGTCAGTGAAATCAAAGCTCTGGGCTAATTAATTAGTAAAAACATATTCAATGATATTTGTACCCATTTGAAGTGCTTTAACTCTAATGGGTTCTGGGTCGTTGTAAACATCAGCATCCTCCCATCCATTTCCTAAGTCGCATTCATAGGTATAAAAACAAATCAATCGGCCGTTCCAAAATAAACCAAAGCCTTGAGCTGGTTTGCCATCATGCTCATGTACTTTGGGTAGGCCATTCTTGAATTCAAAGTGTTGGTGATATATTGGGTGGTTATAAGGGAGTTCTACCCAATCTAATTCCGGAAATACCTTTTTCATTTCTCGTCTGAAAAAGGTGTTTAAACCATAATTGTCATCTGCATGCAGAAAACCTCCTGCAATTAAATAATTTCTTAAGTTCAGTGCTTCTTCTTTGCTGAAAACGATGTTGCCATGTCCGGTTAAGTGAATCAAAGGGTAATGAAATAAATCTGGACTACCAACTTCAACAATGGCTTCTTCGTTAGCAAGGCTTACTTTAAGTTGTTGTTTACAAAATTGAATCAGGTTAGGCAATGCAGTTTTATTTGCATACCAGTCTCCACCACCATTGTATTTTAATCGGGCTATCTGTAAACTATTGTTTTGTGCACATAAAGCCATGCTCAAACTAATAAATAGAACTATGCAGCTTGTTTTTTTATTCATTGGAAGTGATTTGCCAATACAGAACATACATATAGCCCTGCTGTTTCTGTTCTTAAAATATTTTTTCCCAAAGATACTGTTTCAAATTGATTGCTTTTTGCCATTTCAACTTCTTCAGTAGTAAAATCTCCTTCAGGGCCTACCAATAGCAATATTTCTTGGAATTGGTCAGAATTGAGTGCCGCCAATTTGTGTTTGATTGTTTGATCCTCATTTGTTTCGCACCATGCCAACCATTTAATTGGTTCAGGGTGCTTTACCTGGTTCATAAATGTTTTAAAAGTAATTTGGGCATTGATTTTTGGCAAATGAAATTGTTTACTTTGTTTGAGTGCTGAAATCAAAATTTTCGTAAATCGTTCCTGTTTTAGTACTGTTCTTTCACTATTTGAGCAGCTTAAAAAACTGATTTCATCTATACCTATTTCAGCACATTTCTCGAGCATCCATTCTATGCGTTCTATGTTTTTGGTTGGGGCAATTGCCAAATGAAAACGATAGTTTCTAGGATTTGGATGTGTAATTCTTTCTAGTATTTGAATGTGAACATGCTTGGCATGGTCTTCCAAAATAACACCTATTGCCTCTATTCCTTCACCATTTATAAATTGAACGCGATCACCTGCTTTTTTTCTCAAAACGCGGGTTAAGTGTTTTGATTCTTCTTCACTCAAAGCAAATGATTCAGCAGCTAAATCAGGATGAAAAAAAAGTAATTTGCCCATGTCAATGCAATAAAAAAGCGGCAGCCTTGGCTGCCGCTTCACTATCTAAAATTAAAATTAAGAGTGTTGAACTGCTTTAGGTGCTGCATTCAAAATCTCTTCAGAAACACCACTTGCAAATTGCTCAAAGTTTTTTACAAACATATTAGCAAGTTTATTTGCTTGGTTGTCATATGCTGTGGCGTCTGACCAAGTTTTTCTTGGGTTCAACAATTCTGAAGGTACATTAGGACAAGTGCTAGGCATGGCATAACCAAAAACTGGATGCGTTTCAAAGTTAACATTGTTTAGCTCTCCGTTTAATGCTGCGGTAATCATAGCTCTTGTGTATGCCAATTTCATTCTTGAACCAATACCATAAGGGCCACCTGACCATCCAGTATTGATGAGCCATACATTGATATTTGGATTTTCTTTTAATTTATTGCCGAGCATTTCAGCATATTTTCCTGGATGTAAAGGTAAAAATGCTTTTCCAAAACAAGCACTGAATGTAGCTTGTGGTTCGGTCACCCCTGCTTCAGTTCCTGCAACCTTAGCAGTGTATCCACTGATAAAACTATACATTGCCTGACCAGCATTCAATTTTGAAATTGGAGGTAAAACACCAAAAGCATCTGCAGTTAAAAAGAAAATATTTTCTGGTGCTTTGCCTAAAGATGGTTGTGCAATATTGTCAATGTGGTGAATTGGATAAGCTACACGTGTATTTTCTGTAACACTGATATTGCTGTAATCTACAGTTGCGGTTCCTGGAATAAAACGTGTGTTTTCTAACAAGGCACCAAATTTAATGGCATTGTAAATTTGTGGTTCTTTTTCTGCTGTTAAGTCTACGCATTTGGCATAGCAACCCCCTTCAAAATTAAAAACACTGTCATTTGCCCAACCATGTTCGTCATCTCCAATTAATTTTCTTTCTGGATCAGCTGAAAGCGTTGTTTTTCCGGTACCTGATAAGCCAAAGAAAACAGCTGTGTCGCCATTTTTACCAATGTTGGCAGAACAGTGCATGCTCAATACCCCTTTTTCTTGCGGTAAAATGTAGTTCAAAACCGTGAAGATACCTTTTTTCATTTCACCAGTATAACCACTGCCACCAACTAAAATTATTTTACGGCTGAAATCAATGATTGAAAAGTTATGCTGACGGGTTCCATCTTCTGCTGCAACCGCTTTGAATGAAGGCGCATTGATGATTAACCATTCTGGGCTGAACGTTGGAAGCTCCTCAGCAGTTGGTCTTAAGAATAAGTTGTAACAAAATAAATTATGGTAAGCAGTTTCGTTGATTACACGGATGTTTAACTTGTAACGTTCATCTGCACATGCATATGCATCTCTCACATAAATTTGTTTGCCTGCATAATGGTTCAAAACTTTGTTCAACAACGCTTCAAATTTATTGCTGTCAAATTTTTGGTTGACATCTCCCCACCAAACAGTGTCGGCGGTTTTTTCGTCAACTACACAAAATTTATCTTTAGGCGATCTTCCTGTAAATTCACCGGTATCTGCCATTAAAGCACCAGTATCGTTGAGGACACCTTCACCATTTAAAATTGCATGACGAACCAATTCTGCAGGATTTAGGTTCACATGTGCTTTGGAAGCCCGACTCATTACCAAGTCTAAGATTTCTTTTGTATTCATTATCAGTTATTTAGTTAATGTGTATGCAAAAATAAACAATCCAATTGCCTTTCCCAAGTGATTCACTTAGAATGCACAAAATTCTATTTTTTATAATTGTCAAAAAATGATATCAATCAGTAATTTATTTAGTATAAATTCGTACTGATTTAAACAAAATTTATCAAATGCTGTTTACAAAAAAATGGTAAAAAAATCTATCATAAGTGCTTTAATTAAGCTAAAACAAAACTCATCAGAACATGATGATTACAATGAACTAATTAAAGATTCTAAATTTTCAACTGAGCAATCCATTACGTCACTGGCAGATTTTGTTTCGCAGTCTAAGTTTGTTGCAGACAAAATCAATATGCACATAACTGTTAATTGTCTCGAACAAAATCAGTTTAAAGTTTTTTTGACAGAGCTAAAATCACCAGTCATTGTATTCAAAGCAAATACAGATGTTTTGGAGCCAATGGTTGTTTGTGGTTTAAACGCAAATTCTTTTGAAGTTACAGCATACGACAACGGAAAAGCTTTACCAGCTCAAGCGCTAGATGCCAGCCAGCTGTTCAAACAAATCAAGCAATACAAAGATTTTGAGAAATTACATGGCATTGACTCAGAAATAGCAATACAAAATGATTTCAATGCTACTTCAGCTGATGCCATTGTTTTCATGACCGGATTTACTATGCCAATAGCAGCAAAAAAGAACAGAACCTCACCTATAAAACGCTTTCTTGACCTTATCAAAGCAGAAAAAAAAGACATTTATTTGATCTACTTTTTTGCAATTCTAGTGTCGTTGATCACTTTAACAATTCCATTAGGCATTCAAGCAATCATAGGTTTGATGTCGGGTGGACTTTTACTGGAATCCGTAATGGTATTGATATTTTTAGTGATAGTTGCTACCATGTTATCAGGGTGGTTACAAGTTCAACAATTGGCCTTGGTTGAAATATTACAACAGCGCATATTTGCCAAAACAGCATTCGATTTTTCTTACAGAATACCAAGAATCAGGTCAGAGGCATTGACTCAATTTTACACTCCTGAATTGGTCAATCGTTTTTTTGATATTTTGAATGTTCAAAAATCCTTGCCCAAAATTTTGATTGAATTTACCTCAGCACTGATTCAGATATTTTTTGGGCTATTGTTACTGTCTTTTTATCACCCCTCTTTCATTTTGTTTGGCATTGCAGTTATAGGTGTAGTTGTAATTGTTTTCTTATTTACGGGCAAAGCTGGTTTAGAATCTAGCATTAACGAATCTAAGTATAAATACAAATTGGCATTCTGGTTAGAAGAAATGGGCAGAGCAGTGCAAGCATTTAAATTGTCTGCGTACACCGGATACAGTGTCGAAAAAACAGATCACTTACTCAATAAATATTTGTATTACAGAAAGCAACATTTTAAAGTTTTAGTAAAACAATTTACAGCAATTGTAGCTTTTAAAACGTTAATCACTGCTGGTTTACTCATTTTGGGAGGCATGTTGGTTTTTCAAAAGAAAATCAACTTGGGTCAGTTTGTTGCCTCTGAAATTATCATATTACTTGTAATCAATTCTGTAGAAAAAATCATTAGTAATATTTCAAGTGTCTATGATTTATTAACTGCCATCGATAAAGTTTCGGCTGTTTCTGATTTGCCTCTTGAAAGTAATCAAGGTCGTGCCATTGAAGAAATTGATTTTACGAATAAATTCAGTCTCAAGTTACACGATGTTAATTTTACCTATCCACTTGCCAAAGAAAAAAGTATCGAAGATTTAAACTTAACAATCCATCAGGGGCAAAAAATATCAATTTGTGGTTACAATGACAGTGGCAAAACTACTTTACTAAAGTTGATTGCAGGCAATTATGAATCTTATTCTGGTACCATTTCAGTAAATGGCGTTTCTATTCGTGAGTTAAACTTGTCTTCTTACAGGAAATTAATAGCCGATGTAGGAAATACAAATGAACTTTTTGAAGGCACCATTGAAGAGAATATCAGTATGGGCAATCATTTTGTTACTTTTAAACAAATAATTGAAGCTTGTGAATGGGCTGATTTAAATCAATTTGTTATGAATTTACAGGACGGATTGAAAACTAAAATAGCACCTACAGCCGCGAACCTTCCTTCAAACATAGCCAAGAAAATTTTACTGGCAAGAGCTTATGTTAGCAAACCCAAACTGATTTTATTGGATGATTTTTTTTATCAGGTACAACGTAAAGATAAAGCTAAAATTTTGGATGCAATTTTTAATCAACCAGACATAGCTGTTGTGATGATTACTAGTCAAGTAGAATTGTTAGAACGTTCAGATTACATTTATGTAATTCAGGATGGTAAACTACAAGATCAAGGAAGTTTTGAGGATTTACAAGCTAAATCAGCGTTGAATTTTTTTATCAATCAATAAGCTATTTATATGAACGATTCAGACAATACTTTTCACTCTTTGAAATTGGTATTGACCCCAAAGAAATATACAATTATTCGCAATTATCTTTTTGGAATTGTAGGGTGTCTTTTGTTGGTTTTGTTTTTGCCTTGGCAACAAAATGTTCAAGGAAATGGGAAGTTAATTCCTTATCGCCCTCAAGATAGACCCCAAATTGTTCCAAGTGTAATTGGTGGAAGAATTGAAAAATGGTTAGTTCAGGAAGGTCAATTTGTTAAAAAAGGAGATACATTAGCCGTAATTAGTGAAGTAAAAGAAAAATTCTTTGACCCTCAAATTTTAGCAAGGACCTCATCACAAATCTTAAACAAAGAAGATGCAGTAAAGGCAAAAATGGATAAAATCCAAGCAGGACAAGCTCAGGTGAACGCTTTAAGAAAAGGTTTGAAGTTTAAACTTGAACAAACCAAAAACAAAGTCAAACAAATGCGTTTCAAAGTTGAGGCTGACAAAGCTGCATTAGAGGCTGCTAAAATTAATCAAAAACTTATTCAAGATCAGTACAAAAGGTTAGAATCTTTGTACAATAAAGGGTTAGCTTCACTGACCGAATTGCAGAATAGAAATGGCAAAACTCAAGAAGCAAATGCCAAGTTAATTGAGGCTGAAAATAAATTCAATTCAACACAGAATGAACTCATCAACTCTGAAATAGAATTGAATTCAGTACAAGCAGATTATTTAGATAAAATTTCAAAAGCTGAGTCAACAGTTAACGAAACAGCAGGAGAGATTTTTGAATCTCAAGCAGAAATTTCGAAAATGAAAATAGAAATGTCAAACCTCGAAATGAGGGCTGGCTTCTATGTTATTCGCGCACCACAAGATGGTTTTATTGTTAAAGCCATGCGCTCAGGTATTGGTGAGAATATAAAAGAAGGAGAGGCTTTGTTAACCATTATGCCATCGAATGCAAAAATGGCTGTTGAAATATTTATCAGGCCTATGGATTTACCTTTGATACACCCTGGTGTGAAGGTTAGGGTTCAATTTGATGGGTGGCCTGCTTTGGTTTTTTCTGGGTGGCCGAATATAGGTGTTGGTACATTTGGTGGAGAAGTTAAAGCCGTAGACAAAGTAAATTCTTCGAACGGTATGTTCAGGGTATTAGTGATACCTGATTCTACCGATATGCCATGGCCAGAAGCCATTAGGTCTGGAGGTGGAGTGTATGCTTGGGCTATGTTAAACAGTGTAAGGGTATGGTACGAATTGTGGAGACAATTCAATGGGTTTCCTCCCGAATACAATGGAGAAATGAGTAATAAGTCTCAAAATTATTCAACAGAAACTTCAGCAGCAGATAAGAAATGAAACTAACTCGAATTAACACGCTATTTTTAGTATTTTTTCTTGCTAAGAATCTATTTGCTCAAGATACCATTGTGTTTTCTTTTGATCAATTTTATAAGCTGGTTGCAATCAACCACCCCATTGCTAAGCAAGCCTCATTATTACCCGATTTAGCTTTGTCTCAAATAAAAATGGCTAGAGGTAATTTTGACCCAGTTTTACAATTTAATTACGATAAGAAATCGACAAAAGGGGTAAATTCATACCAATATTTAGAACCAGAAATTAAATTACCTACACTTATAGGTTTGGATTTTAAAGCAGGAGTAGAGCAAAGCAGTGGTGCTTCTGTAAATCCTGAAATTGGTAAGTTCGACCCATCAACTGGTAAAACATTGGATGTTAATTACAGTTTAATTTATGGAGGTTTTTCATTGCCTATTCTACGAGGGTTACTTACAGACCAAAGAAGGATTGAATTGAAACAAGCTCGTTTGCTCTTAGATTTAAACAAGGCTGAACAAACCAAACTCGTAAATAAATTGTTTGTCAGTGCTGCAAAAGATTATTGGAAATGGCAGTCTGCATATCAAAAATACAATTACCTAAAAGAAGGCTATTCACTGGCTCAGTTCAGACTTGACTTTATTAAGAGCCGCATCAAAGAGGGAGAAGAAAAACCCATTGATTCAGTTGAAGCTTATACTGAACTCAATAGAAGGGAAGTACAATTGGCAGAGTCTTATTTAGAATACATCAATGCTAAATTAGAACTGACTGCTTATTTATGGGATGAATTTAATAACCCTGTAGTTTTAACAGATAACACAATACCTTCTTCAAAGGGAAGCAATTTCGTTGTAATGAACAATGATACTTTAGCAAGACTCATAACATATGCAATAGCATCGCATCCTGAATTGCAAAAAATAGCTGTAAAAATAAACCAGTTGCAATTAGATAGAAAATTAGCAATCGAAAATTTAAAACCACAGTTAAACATTGCTTACTATCCCTTTCAAACTTACACGAATGGAAACGAAGATGAAGTAAATGGCTTGTTTTCTAAAAACTATAAGCTTGGCTTAAATTTTAAGTCAAGTTTGTTTCTCAGAAAGGAAAGAGGAAAATTAGACTTAACTACTTTAAAAGTGAAAGAAACGGAATTTTCCTACCAACAAGGTAAAAGAGACATCGCCAATCAAGTATCTGTTTCATTCAATGAACTAGAGAATTTTAAGAAAATGCGATTGATTCAGCAAAATTTAGTTCAAAATGCTGAATTAATGAGGGCAGCGGAATTACTGAGATTTGAATCTGGTGAAAGTTCACTTTTTCTAGTAAATCAAAGAGAAAGAACACTTTTGGATGCACAATCAAAACTTGCCGAAATTATTGCTAAGTATGCATTTGCAAAGAGTAATTTATATTTTTCAGCGGGTATACTGAATACTACTATTGACTAAAAAACTTTAGAGGCTATTGCCTTTGTAGTTTCACCAAATCCCATTGTATAATAATGCAATACAGGAACATTGGCTTTTTTGAGTTCCAGTGATTGTTGTATTGCCCACTCAATTCCAACTTGTTTCACAGCTTTTTCATCTTTACAGTTTTCTATTTCATTTACTAAGTCTTCAGGTAAATCAATGTGAAAAACTTTTGGTAAGATTGTCAGTTGCTTCTTGTTAGTTAATGGTTTTATTCCAGGTATTATTGGAATATTGATGCCATTTTTTTTACATGTTTCTACGAATTCAAAATACTTTTGATTGTTAAAAAACATTTGAGTTACTATGTAGTCAGCACCTGCATCAACCTTCTTTTTTAGCCACTCAATGTCTTTTGCCATGTTGGGCGCTTCAAAATGCTTTTCGGGATAACCAGAAACACCAATGCAGAAATTTGTAGTAGCTGGGTTTTCTAATTCTTCATCTAGGTATAAGCCTCGGTTCATTTTTACAACCTGTTGTAAAAGTTCAATGGAATCTTTATTGCCATCAGGTTCAGGAACAAAATTACTCTCATTCTTAATATTATCTCCTCTAAGCACCAACACATTGTCTATGCCCAGAAAGTTTAAATCTATCAATGCAATTTCTGTTTCTTCCTTGCTAAAGCCGCCACAAATCAAATGAGGTACTGTGTCAACATGGTATTTGTTCATTAACGCTGCACAAATGGCAACTGTTCCAGGGCGTTTTTTTGTATAAACTCTATCAAAGCCTCCATCTTTTCTTTTTCTGAGTACAAATTCTTCTCTGTGGTATGTCACATCTACAAATGCAGGTTTAAACTCCATCAATGGTTCAATGCCATGAAAAATACTATTGATGTCTTTTCCCTTTAGAGGTGGAAGAATTTCTATAGAAAAAAGTGTATCCTTTGCTTGATTAATATGGTCAATAACTTTCATGAGCTGAGTTTTAGCGTATATGCTTACAAAAGTAACTAAACAAACAAGGCTTTGCAACTATGTGTTGCACAGTATTGTTAAAATTTTGTCAATGTATAAAAAGTAATTTTCCTGCATATGATTGGTTCCCATCGGCATCTGCTGCAATGATCAAATAAACTCCTGTAGCCACTCTGTTTCCGCTGTAGTTTCTGCCATTCCAAGTAGCTGTTCCTCCATTTGCAGTAGTTTCATAAACCAAATTTCCGCTGATATCAGTAATTTTTACATTGGCATTGGTCAATAAACCATTAATAGTGACATCTCCTTGGTATGTTGGATGTACAGGATTTGGGTAAATTTTTACTTTAGAGAAATCTTGGTTACCTGCGGTAGCATCTGAAGTATATGAGATGATGCCTTTGTCTGTACCAAAAAAAACTTCTCCATTGCTCTCGTCAATGCCAATTTCTATTACATTGTTAGATAACAAAGGAGAATTAGATGAAGTAAACTTTTTTAAAACGGTATACCCATCTGCTGCAACAAGAACAACCCCATTTCTGGTGCCAATCCATTTCCTGTTTGCAGGGTCAACTTTTATACAATTGATAGATTCTTTGCCCAAAAATACTTCGTAATTGCTTCCAACTTGAACTATGATCTGCCTTGCATCATAACTATTTTTTTTGCCATTAAAAATTAAACCAGGATTGCTAAAAATTGCCAGACCTTGATTGGTTCCAACCCACATTTCTCCTTTTTTATCCAAGGTCATACACAATACTGTATTACTGGGTAATGCGCCTTCACCCACTTCTTTGGTCAACAATTTATAGCTATCATCATTGGCATTGTTTGGTGTTCCAGCATGGTTGTAAACCAAAATTCCTTTGTCTTTTAATGAGTTTACCCAAACATTGTTATAGTCGTCACAAGTTACCCAGCCCAATTCGTTTCCAACTAAAATACTGCCAATTGAAAATGATTTCCATCCTTCTGCTGTTTTTACACTGAGCGGTTTAGCAGCACCAAAATTACTCACCCATAAATTGCCATAGAAGTCAAAATCTATTCCTCCAGAAAGCAGAGGTTTGTATGTTGGATCGGCAACCTGCAATGTCTGCAATGAACTATTTTGTTCATTGTACAGTGTCATTTTATTTTGACCGTCTATTTCATAAACACCAGTGCCAAAACTACTCAGGTAAATTTTATCGCTAAATGGTTCTTTTTTAACATCAATGAAGTCTTTGGCTGGTTCAATAGCTGGAAAGTCTTTGGCTGTGTAATTGATCCAATTTTCCTCTGAAAAGGTGTAAAATTTTGAATTGTTGAAGACCAATGGACTCCACATATCATTGACATATCCACCTGAAACCCAAAGTTTATTCTCTGTAAATGCCATCTTGCCAAAAGTTTTTCCTGCCGGGCCGTTGGGAGTATAATAATCAATTGTACCCAAGTCTGTTCTATCAATTGTTAGCCCAAATTGGTTGTCAACCATTGCTAATAAACCTCTGTTGTCTATGCATGCATCATTTCTGAAGGTAAAAGGGCGTGTGCTTAATTTCTTAGTTTCATCTATTAAATAAATGGCTTCTTGGGCAACGATGAGTAATTGAGAACCTACGTTTTTTAATGAACGTATTTTGTTACTTGTTATCCCTGTAAAAGAGGTAAAAGCGCCTAATCCATCATATACTTTTAATGTGCTGTCAATGACTGCATAAACCTCTGATTTAAAAAGTTCAATGTGTTTACCGCCTGTACTTGATGAAAGCCTGTTCCAAGACCTGTAATCAGCCAAATTTGATGCATTTAAAGCAGCTAATACGATACCATCAGAAGTATTTGCTACAATACTATTTGAAAACACAACTAAGTTGTAAAACTCCAATTGGTTGCCATTTGCTCCTAAGTTTTGATAGGAATCGCTGATTTGGTTTTTGGTTAAATCAATCAATACTATTCCAAAACTACAAGATAAATATACTGTATGCTCGTAAAAATAAATACCGTTGATTTGTTTTTTTCCAATCATGTTTTTATCCATCACATCTGGAATGTTGGTTATTTTTCCGCTAACGTGGTCTATGATATCAATATTGGAATTGTTATAGACAACTACTGTTTTGTTGCTGAATGTATTGTGTTTTAAAATTAAAACTTCAACATCCGACAAGCCTGTATGTTTTGATAACCTCTCAATGCTATTATCGTCTGTATTATAGGAAAAAATACCACTTTCAGAACCACAATAAATTTTCTTGCCAACGCGTTCAATACACAAATTTGAGAAATACGGAAGATGCACACGCCAGCTACCAAGTGCATTCAATTTAGATTGTTGTGCAAACGATTCAAAGATGCTGAAACAGAGAGAAAGCACCAGAAAAATTAATTTTAATACTTTATGCATGTCGCCACAAAATAACGCATTCAATTGAAAGGAGCCTATAATTTATTAATAATTCAGCAACTATTCAATTAAATTTAAACAAACTGCAGCCATTTTGTATTAATTTGCAACGTTTTATGTGGAAATTATTTGGAACATTTGTTATCCGGAATAGGTTCTGGATGTTGGTTGGCTTAGCGCTTTCGACCATGGTAATGACTTATTTCGCATCCCAAGTTAAAATGACTTATGATTTTGCTAAAGTTGTTCCAAAAGATGATCCTGATTTTATTTCATACATTCAATTCAAAGAAACTTTTGGGGAAGACGGCAACATCATGGTGATTGGTATTCAGCACAACCACCTTTTCGATTCTGCAGTTTTCAATGATTGGAGTGAATTGTCAAATTCAATTGAGCAGGTTGACGGTGTTGAAAAAGTACTTTCAATCTCAAAATTATACAAACTAGCGTTGAGCGATTCTTCTGATAAATTGGTATTTATACCCTTGCTTAAGAAGGGTAAACTCAGTAAAATTCAAGTTGATTCTGTACAACAAGAAATTGCTCAATTGAAATTTTATGAAGGTTTATTATACAATCCAAAGCATCATGTAACGCTCATGGCAATTAGCCTCAAGAAAGATAAACTCGACAGTAAAGCAAGAATTCCTTTGGTAAATGAAATTGAAAAATTAGCCAATCAATTTGGTCAGAAACACCATACAGAAATTCACTACTCAGGTTTACCATATGTTCGAACAATTTTCAGTTCAAAAGTTTCAGATGAAATTAAATTATTTACATATTTATCTATTGCCATAACAGCTGTCTTTATATTTATTTTTTTTAGGTTTTTTTCAGCTGTAGTTTTTTCTTTAATAGTAGTCATTATAGGCGTTATTTTTACGTTAGGTACACTGACAATTTTTGGGTATAAAATAACTTTGCTAACGGGCATTTTGCCGCCACTCATGGTTATAATTGGTGTGCAGAACTGTATTTATTTATTAAATGTTTATCATCAGGAATTTGCACGGCATGGTAATAAAATGTTTGCGTTAATAAGGCTGATTTCAAAAAATGGTTTGGCGTTATTTTTGACCAATGTGACAACTGCAGTTGGATTTGTTGTTTTTAGTTTTTCTGGCTCATCTGTCCTAGATCAATTTTCAATTGTTTCAGGAATTGTCATCATGCTTATTTATTTAATATCATTGGTGTTTATTCCGGTAGTTTACTCATACTTGCCACCGCCAAAATCTCATCACATCAAACATTTGGAAGGGGCTAGGCTCAATAAAGTACTCGATTATTGCAGCTATTTGGTATACAATAAACGCAAATTGTTATACAGCATTACTTTGATTCTAATAGGAGTTGCTTTAATAGGGGCATTCAAGGTGAAAAATTTAGGATATGTTGTTGATGATTTGCCGCCTCATGACAAAGTGTTTTTAGACTTAAAATTTTTCGAAAAACATTTGAAAGGTACATTGCCTTTTGAAATGAGCATTGATACCAAAAAGCCTGATGGAATCAAAGATTATGTAACCTTACAAAAAATTAATCGCTTAGAAAAAGAATTGGTTCAGTTCAAAGAATTTTCAAAGCCAGTTTCAATTGTTGATTTTGTAAAATTTGCAAATCAAGGAATTCACAATGGTGACCAAAGGTTTTACATCGTTCCAGGAGTGGTAGAGATTGGTGAAATGATGACGCATTTGCCACAGAACAGTCCTACTGGAAAAGGCTTATTAAAATCTATGGTTGATAGCAATTTTCAAATTGCTCGTGTGAGTGTACAAATGGCTGATATAGGCTCTCAAGAAATGAAATTATTGACTCATAGGGTACAACAAAAAATAGATTCCATTTTTAATCCATCTGATTACAACGTAAAAATTACGGGCACCAGTGCTATTTTCTTGAAGGGGAATGATTACCTCATTGAAAATCTCATTCAGAGTATGATAGCAGCTTTGATTATCATTTCAGTCATGATGGCGTTTTTGTTTTTTAGTTGGAAAATGGTGCTCATATCATTGATTCCGAACCTCATTCCATTAATGATGACTTTTGGTGTAATGGGCTTTTTTGATATTCGTCTAAAGCCGTCTACCATTATTATTTTCAGTATAGCTTATGGTATTGTTGTAGATTTTACCATTCACTACTTGGCTAAGTACCGAAATTCACTTAAAAAACACAATTGGGAAATGAATTTGGCAATTCCTGAAAGCTTGAGAGAGGCAGGGCCAAGTATCATTTACACTGCTGTGGCCTTATTTGCTGGATTTATCATTTTTGCAGCCTCTAATTTTGGCGGAACTGTTGCTTTGGGTGTTTTAACCTCTTTAGCCCTCTTTTTAGGCATGCTAATGAACTTACTATTGTTGCCTTCCATGTTGCTGTCCTTGGCGAAGAGAATTAACAGTAAAAAAGAGTTTGAAACTACGCTGATTGATGTAGAAACCGAGGACTAAATTTTCTGTTTCTATTGTACATGGTAAATAGTATTTTCGCAAGAATTGGAAATTGAAATTCCCATTAAACTGAGCATACCGATAATGAGTAAATACAAGGAGAATAAAAAATTAGATTTTCCAGCATTTGAATCTGAAGTGTTAGCATTTTGGAAATCAAATAGGATTTTTGAAAGAAGTATAGAAAATAGAGCAGGTTCTCCATCATATGTTTTTTATGAGGGTCCTCCAAGTGCAAATGGTTTGCCAGGTATTCATCATGTGATGAGTAGGGCAGTCAAAGATATTTTTTGCAGGTACAATACACTCAAAGGATTTCAGGTAAATAGAAAAGCAGGATGGGATACCCACGGTTTACCAGTTGAGCTTCAGGTTGAAAAAACTCTGGGTATTACTAAAGAAGACATTGGAACCAAAATTTCAGTTGCTGATTACAATGAAGCTTGTAGAAAAGATGTCATGAAATTCACGGATATCTGGAACAACCTGACTGAGCAAATGGGTTATTGGGTAAACTTAAATGACCCATATATCACCTATGAAAATAATTACATAGAGAGCCTTTGGTCTATTCTTAAGAAATTATACGACAAAGGCTATTTGTACAAAGGGTATACCATTCAACCCTATTCTCCAGCTGCAGGTACTGGTTTGAGCTCACATGAACTCAACCAGCCAGGAACCTACAAAGATGTAAAAGACCAAACAGCTGTAGCTATGTTCCGTTTGCAAGATGCGAGTGCCTTAAATATTACAGTTCCTGTTTATGCACTTGCTTGGACCACAACACCATGGACATTGCCATCAAATACAGCTTTAGCAGTAGGCGAAAAAATTACCTATGTTGTAGTTAAAACTGTTCATCCATTTACCAATGAACTGTGTGCAGTTATTTTGGCAAAAGATTTATTGGCTAAATATTTCAAACCTGAACAAGCGGAACTCACATTTGAAGCTTACCAACCAGGAGACAAGCTCATTCCATTTGAGTTGATACATGAATTCAAAGGCGCTCAATTAAAAGGATTGACCTATGAACAGTTGTTGCCTTTTGCTCAGGTTGAAAATGGGAAAGCATTTGAAATCATTACAGGCGATTTTGTAACCACAGAAGATGGTACTGGTATAGTACACATTGCTCCAAGTTTTGGTGCAGATGACTTTAAAGTAGCCAAACAAAATGGCATCGGTTCTTTAACTTTGGTTGATAAAAGAGGCAAGTTTTTACCTGAAATCAACGACGGTACCTTTTTATATGGTGAGGAATTTGTAAAAGAAGCCTACTTAACTGATGCCGAAAAAACAGCAGCGCTAGAGGTCCAAAAAAGCAAGCTCGCTGGAATTATTAAAGATACTTCAAAATTAAGTTACCTGAGCGTTGATGAGCGTATCATCTTAAAACTTCAAACAGAAGGGAAACTTTTTAAAAAAGAAAAATACGACCATACATACCCACATTGCTGGAGAACAGACAAGCCTATTTTGTACTATCCACTAGAGAGTTGGTTTATCAAAACAACAGCAGTAAAAGACAGGCTGGTTGCCTTGAACCAAAAAATCAATTGGAAACCAGCTCATACCGGTACAGGTAGGTTTGGCAATTGGCTAGAAAACTTAGTTGACTGGAACCTTTCTAGATCGAGGTATTGGGGAACTCCTTTACCAATATGGAGAACAACAAATCATGAAGAAACCAAGTGTATTGGTTCACTTGAAGAACTCAACAAAGAATTGGCTTTAGCCATAGAAAAAGGCTACATGCCAAAAGGTTTTGAGCTAAAAGATTTTCACAAACCTTATGTAGATGAAATTGTATTGGTTTCGTCAACAGGAGAAAAAATGTTCAGAGAACCTGATTTGATAGATGTTTGGTTTGACAGTGGAGCCATGCCTTATGCACAATGGCATTGGCCTTTTGAAAACGAAGAAATTTTTAAGCAGAATTTCCCTGCTGATTTTATAGCAGAAGGTGTAGACCAAACCAGAGGATGGTTCTTTACTTTGCACGCCTTATCTGTTTTATTGTTCGACGATATTGCCTACAAGAATGTCATTGCAAATGGCTTGGTTCTAGACAAAAACGGCAATAAAATGAGTAAAAGATTGGGCAATGTAGTGGATCCATTTGCCACAATAGCCAAATACGGTGCTGATGCCACCCGATGGTACATGATTGCCAACAGTGACCCTTGGGACAATTTAAAATTTGACATTGAAGGAGTAGCTGAATCTCAAAGGAAATTCTTTGGAACCCTTTACAATACCTATTCATTCTTTGCCATCTACGCCAATATTGATGGTTTTGAATTCAACCCCAATCAACAAACTCCGCTTTCGAGTAGAACGGAATTAGACCGTTGGATATACTCTAAACTACAAAGCTTGGTAAAAAAAGTAGCTGTCCATATGGATGCTTATGATCCTACTCCAGCTTGTAGAGCCATTGAAGAGTTTGTTTCTGACCATTTATCGAATTGGCATGTGCGATTGAGTAGAAGGCGGTTTTGGAAAGGTGAAATGAACCAAGATAAGCAAGCTGCATACGAAACTTTGTATGAATGTTTATTGGTTACCAGTCAGTTAATGTCGGCGTTTGCTCCTTTTTTCTCTGATTGGCTTTACAAAAATTTAAATGGGGCAGCTGATTCAGTCCATTTAACTGATTTTCCAAAGGTCAAAGAAAATGCCATAGATCTTATTTTAGAAGAACAAATGGATTATGCCCAAATCATATCTTCATTGGTTTTATCAATCAGAAAAAAAGAAAATATTAAGGTGAGGCAGCCACTCAAACAGATTTTAATTCCTTTGGTAGATACTTCCATCCGTGAAAAAATAGCGCATGTTAAAAATTTAATTTTGGCTGAAGTCAATGTCAAGCAATTGAATTTTGTGGATGCGATTGATAAATCTATCAAGCCTAATTTTAAAGTTTTGGGGAAAAAAGTAGGAGCTAAAATGAAAGCAGTAGCTGCCGCCATCCAAATAATGAGCCAAGAAGAGATTTCCAAACTTGAAAACGATGGTTTTGTGACTTTAAGTATTGAAAATGAGGGGGTTAGTATTGAATTGGCAGATGTAGAAATAGTTTCAAAAGAAATTACAGGATACAAAGTTGCATCTCATGGTAAAATAAGTGTAGCCCTTGATATTGAGATAGATGAGCCACTCAAACAAGAAGGGATAGCTCGGGAAATTATCAGTAAACTTCAAACTCTCAGAAAAGAGCAACAATTTGAGGTGATGGATCGCATTCAAATTAAAATTGAAGCCCATGAATATATAAAAAGTGCTATTAATCAGTTCAAAATGTATATTTGCACCGAATTGTTAGCCAACGATATTGCATTCGAAAGTGCTGAAAGCCTTAATAATACAATAGAAGTTGACGAAAATACAGTTCGAATCAGCATTCATAAAGCGTAAATTGAGTATGGCTAAGAAGATGAAAAAAGTTCCTGCTAAAAAAGTAGCTGTTAAAGTTGCTAAAAAAGTGGTGAAAAAGGCAGTTAGCAAAGCACCTGCCAAAAAACAAGCAGCTAAAAAAGTGGTTGCTAAACCAGTTGCCAAAGCAAAACCTGCAAAGGCAACAACAAGTAAGAAGGTAGCTACTAAGGCAGTTACAAAGGCACAACCCAAAAAGAAAGTGGTTGCAAAAAAAGCTACAAGCACAAAGCCTGTAGTTAAAAAAGCTACAGCTAAAAAAACAGTTGCTAAAAAAGTCGCTGCAAAAAAGGTAGTTGCTAAGAAAACAGTTGCCAAAAAAGCGGTAAAACAACCTGTGGTGAAAAAAGCTGCTGCAAAAAAGGTGGTTGTTCAAAACAAAAAAACAGTAACCAAAAAAGCACCTATTAAAAAAGTTGCCGTTAAAAAGCCAGTTGCAAAAAAAGCACCAGCTAAGAGGATAGTTGCTAAAAAAGTGGTAGCCAAAAAAGTAATTAAAAAAGCTATTGCTAAACCAGTTGTTAAAAAGTCAGTCACTAAAAAAGTAATTGCCAAAAAGGTTGTTGCAAAGAAAGTTACAGCAAAGAAGGTAGTAGCAAAAAAAGTAGTGGCTAAAAAGGTGACAGCAAAGCCAGTTGCAAAAAAAGTGCTTGTTACCAAAAGCAAAACTAAAGTTGTAGCTAAAACTCTAAACAAAGTAGCCGCACCAAGCAAAGCAATTGCTTCAAAAGTAAAACCAGCCAAAGCAGTACCATCGGCTTCAAAACCTGTTTCAACAAAAAAAGCAACAGCAAAGCCAATCAATACAGCCAATTTAAAACCTTTGAATAACAAAAAGCCTGTAAAGCCTTTGGTTCCTGTAGTTAGCAAAACACCAGTTTTTGTTGAAAAGCAAACGGTAGCTCCTATTGTTGAATCTAAAAGATACAGTGATGCTGATTTAGCTGAATTCAAGGAAATTATTATCAGAAAATTGGGTCCGGTTCGTGAGGAATACAACAATTTAATGGGTCAAATGCAAAACCCAGGTTTAAATGGTGGTGCAGATACGGACAATGCTTACAACAAAATTGATGATGGCTCATCAACCTCTGAAAAAGAGTTTTTAAGTCAATCAGCAGCAAGGTTAAGAAAGTTCATTGAGAACCTCGAGAATGCCTTGATTCGAATCGAAAACAAAACCTATGGTATTTGTAGAGAAACAGGCAAGTTGATTTCTAAAGAAAGATTGAGAGCAGTTCCGCATACTACCTTGAGTATGGAAGCTAAATTGAAACAATACAAATAATTTACTCAAGTATACAATTCTAAAAACTGTGTCAATTGACACAGTTTTTTTTTGCCCATTCAAATCAATAGCTTTGCTGTCAATGAACAAAAAATACACCCTTCCATTTCTGGTAATAGTTGCTATTATTTTAACAGACCAATGGACTAAATTGTACATCAAAAACCATTTTTTTCTTGGAGAAGAAATAGCTGTACTTGGTAATTGGTTCAAATTGCATTTCACAGAAAACTATGGAATGGCCTTTGGAATTGAGTTTGGCGGGAAATTAGGTAAGGTATTACTCACCTTATTCCGAATTGTTTTTGTAGGGGGTATCTTCTGGTATATTCTTGATTTGCTTAAAAAGAATGCTGGTTCAATTTATGTTTTGGCATGGACCATGATTGCTGCAGGAGCAATTGGTAACATCATAGATTCGGTGTTTTATGGCGTTTTATTTCAATACGACTCTTGGTTTCATGGAAGGGTAGTAGATATGTTTTATTTTCCACTGTTTCAAACAACTATTCCAACCTGGTTTCCTTTTTGGGCTGGCGAGGAGTTCGAATTTTTCAGACCTGTCTTCAATGTTGCAGATGCAGCAATTAGTGTTGGTTTTGTACTCATATTGTTATTCCAAAAACAAGCCCCGGCTGAATCAAATTCAAACGGGGCTCAAGAAATAGAATCTTACTAAGTACTTATTTTAAATAAAGGCTTTAAACTGACCTGGGTCATATTCATTCATCATTGACATTACTTTTTCAAAGATGTCTTCAATAGAAGGCTTGCTGTAATAGTCTCCATCAGTACCATAAGCCGGACGGTGGTCTTTTGCAGTTAAAGTCTGAGGTTTTGAATCTAAATATTTCCAAATATCTTGTTCTTCAACTAATTGTTGTAAAATGAATGCACTGGCACCACCGGGTACATCTTCATCTACAATTAACAACTTGTTTGTTTTTTGAATAGATAGGGCTATTTCTTGATTGCAATCAAAAGGAATGAAAGTTTGAATGTCAATGATTTCACAATGAACGCCCACTTCTTCAAGTTGTTTAGCAGCCTCTTGAACAATGCGCAACGTTGAGCCATACGATACAATGGTAATGTCTTTTCCAGCCTGTAATACCTCAACCTTACCAAGTGGAACGGTAAAGTTACCAATGTTTTCAGGTAACAATTCTTTTAATCTATAACCGTTCAAGCATTCAATGACCAATGCCGGTTCATCTCCTTGCATGAGTGTTTGGTACATGCCAGCAGCTTGAGTCATGTTTCTAGGTACACAAACATACATGCCTCTCAATGCATTGATGATCATACCTATTGGTGAGCCAGAATGCCAAATGCCCTCTAGTCTGTGCCCACGAGTTCTTACAATTAATGGAGCTTTTTGCCCTCCTTTGGTTCGGTACTGCAATGTAGCCAAGTCATCACTCAAAGGTTGAAGTCCGTACAATAAATAATCTAAATATTGAATTTCAGCTATTGGTCTTAAACCTCTTAATGCAGCTCCAATTCCCTGACCAATGATGGTTAACTCTCTAATTCCAGTATCTGAAACCCTCGACTCTCCATATTTATCTTGTAATCCAGCAAAACCTTGGTTTACATCACCTATTTTTCCCAAATCTTCTCCAAAGGCAAATACCCTAGGGTCATTCCCAAGTAAATGGTCAAAATAGGCCACTAAAATTTCTCGTCCATCAACCAGTTTACTGTTATCAGTGTAAACAGGTTTGTTTTCTTTTACTTTTGATACGCTAGACGCTGATGCGGAATATAAGTTAGAGCTGTATTTTTCTGTATTGTTTCTTAAAAAATCTAATTTAAACGACACAAGTGCTTGACGTGTTTCATTGGCTTCTCCATAGGTTAGCCTGAGTGCTTGGTTAATAGCTACTGCTATGTCTTTACGGATGGGTTCAGTTGTGTTTCCAAGTTGTTCAGCAATGCTCATGATGGATGAGGATGCGGCAGAACCTGCGGCTAAGTTTTCTAACAAAACTTTACATGCGTCAACTTCTTGTTTAATAGGGTTCAAATAGGCTTCCCACGCGTTTTTACGAGAAACATTGACATGAATTTTGGCTTCGTCTTCAATTTGCGCTAGTTCAGTAGTGTTGGCATAGCCCTCTAATAAAATCCATTCTTTGAATTTGACCATGCAATCGTTCTCAGCTTCCCAATCAAGTCTTTCTTTGCTTTTGTAGCGCTCATGTGAACCTGAAGTTGAGTGGCCTTGAGGTTGGGTCAATTCTTTTACATGGACCAGGCAAGGTACATGTTCTTCTCTGGCAATTTTAGCTGCCTTTTCATAAGTTTCAACTAAAGTAGGGTAATCCCAACCATTGACTGTAAAAATTTCATACCCTGGTTTTTCAGCTGTTCTTTGAAAACCTGCTAAAATTTCCGAAATATTTTCTTTAGTTGTCTGGTATTTGGCAGGTACTGAAATACCATATTGGTCGTCCCAAACAGACACAATCATTGGTATTTGTAAAACACCACCAGCATTGATGGCTTCAAAAAAGTGCCCTTCACTGCTACTTGCATTTCCAATGGTACCCCATGCCACTTCATTGCCATTGTCTGAAAACGAGTTGTTGCCAATTAATTCTTGGTTAGTTCTGTAATATTTTGAAGCGAGTCCCAAACCAATGAGTCTAATCATTTGAGCAGCTGTAGGTGAAATATCCGAAGCAGAATTTTTGGTATTTTTACTATCGAGCCAGTTGCCTTCATCGTCTAAAAGTCTTGTGCCAAAATGCCCATTCATCATTCTACCAGCACTTGCAGGTTCAGCCACAATATCTGTGTGAGCATACAATTGCGCAAAAAAGGCTTGTACACTTAACAAATCAGCTGCCATCATGAATGTTTGGTCTCTGTAATATCCACTTCTAAAATCACCTGCTCTAAAAAACTTGGCCATAGCAATTTGTGGGAGTTCTTTTCCGTCTCCAAAAATTCCAAACTTGGCTTTTCCTGTTAAAACCTCTTTTCTGCCCAATAAACTTGCTAGCCTGCTTTGGAAGGCTATTTTGTAATCATTTAAGATTTCTTGTTTGTTCATGTTTGTTAACCTATTTCTGAAATGCAGCACATTTCAAATTTTGAGTAAATACAATTCGTTGGTAAAAATAAGGCTTTGCCCATTAAATTAAATGATTCGAGAAAATTAGCCTTAAATAAATTAGTATTATTTTATGATAGATTTTTTTTGAAAAGTCAGCAATTAAGGTAATTTTGGAACAGGATTTGATAGTAATATTTGAGTTTATATAAAAAGTACAAGTCCACTAAAGAATTTTAAATCAAAAAAATCAATCATATGAAAAAGTTAATTTTATTAGCCTCCTTTACATTTGGAATGTTCTTCGCTTCAAATGCACAAACTACTCAACCTGAAACGGCTCCAGCTGACAACCAAACTGAAATCAAATTCGACAAAGAAACACACGATTTTGGTGCCATTCCTCAAGGAATTCCAGCTAGTTACACCTTTAATTTCAAAAACACAGGAAAAACTCCTTTGATCATAACAAACGCCTCTGCAAGTTGTGGTTGCACCACCCCTGAGTGGACAAAAGAGCCAATCAAGCCAGGTAAAACAGGTTTTGTAAAAGCTACGTTCAATGCTGCAGCTCCAGGACAATTCACTAAGAGTGTAACTGTTATGAGCAATGCCAAAACTTCAACCATCATTCTTTATTTAAAAGGTGAAGTAAAACCAAAAGAAACTGTACCTGCAGATGTAAAATAATTTGATATTTCATTGAAAGCCCCGTACAATTGCGGGGCTTTTTTTATTTAGTTAATTGAACGCTTATGAAAAAAATATGTTTGTTATTATTGGTTGCATTTAGTGGTATGGTGCAGGCTCAAACTAAAAAAAATGAGGCCAAAGCTATCATTGAATTTGAATTTACAACCCATGATTTTGGCAAAGTATACCAAGGTAAATCGGTATCCTGTGAGTTCAATTTTACCAATAAAGGGAAAGCCCCATTGGTGTTGTCAAGTGTTCAACCAGGTTGTGGATGTACTACTCCTGAATGGCCTAAAGAACCAATCATGCCTGGTCAGAAAAGTAAAATCAAAGCCATATATAATCCTGGCTCCTACAAAGGTAAATTCGGTAAAGGCATTACAGTTCAATCAAACGCAGAAAATGGTTCTGTTTTGTTGAGTATAAAAGGTACTGTAGAGGAAATACCATCTGAGCCTCAAAGTCCTGTAAAAATTGATGTAGGCGGAGGTTTTTAATTACCTCAAATCAATCACTTCACAACCCGGGTATTGTTTAGGATCAAAGCCAAATTGGTTGTCTTTGAATATAAGGTTAGGTACCTGATTGATAACAGTATAGGTGTGAATGGTACCACTTTTGTCAAATACTTGTGAGCTAATAATGGTCTGATTGGTTTTATCAGCAGTTACCTTGATTTTAAAAAAATTCTTCTTTTTGTCTTTTGGGGTAAGTTCAACCAAAACAATTTCTTTACCTGATTCTTTTTTGGTTTCTATCAGCTTGTATAAAAAACCTTTACTGTACATGGTAAACAAATCGTCCAACCTAACTGCATTCGATTTTGAATCGTATTTGCTAATTTGTACTTCATTGATTTCTTTACTGTAAGTCCAAACGGTCTTGTTATCACATACAATCAACTGGTTGGCAATATCTAATTTGAATTTATTGCCTTTGATTAAAATCTGACCTTTTTGCTTTTCAGTGTTTTTATTCTGTCTGCTTTCAATGGCATAGCTAAAATCAGCCTTCATGGTTTTGAATGCTTTGTAGCGTTTGCTAATCCGATCCATTAACAGTTCTGCTTCATTTTTTTTAGGGGTTTGTGCAAATAAACCAGCGCTGAACAGCAAGGCAATGAGGTATAAAATTGATTTTTTCACCTTACAAATATGGGAATAAAAGTATCAAAGACCCAATTTCAAAGGTTAATTTTGGATTAACGAAGAGCCTTTAATACTTCTTCAAGTTCCAATTCTGTATGTACCAATACTTCTCTCGCCTTTGATCCCTTGAATGAACCTACAATTCCCGCCTTTTCCAATTGGTCAATCAGTCGTCCTGCTCTATTATAACCTAGGTTCAATTTTCGCTGAAGCAAAGAGGTTGAGCCTTGTTGGTGCAAAACAATTAGTCTGGCTGCTTCTTCAAACAAATCGTCTCGGTTACTACTGTCAAAACCTTCGCTTGGTCCTGAATCGTCGTTTTCTGTTTGAACCAAAGGTAATAAATAAGGCTCGTTGCCGCTTTGATTGCCAATGAAACCCGTAATTTTTTCTACTTCTGGGGTATCAACAAATGCACATTGTAACCTGATCAAATCATTGCCATTGCTAAAGAGCATGTCTCCTTTACCAATCAGTTGGTCTGCGCCATTGGCATCCAAAATTGTTCTTGAGTCAATTTTCTGAGATACCCTAAATGCAACCCTTGCCGGGAAATTGGCTTTAATGGTACCAGTAATGATATTCACTGAAGGACGTTGTGTGGCCAAAATTAAATGAATACCAATTGCTCTTGCCAATTGGGCTAATCGTGCAATAGGCAGTTCTACCTCTTTACCTGCAGTCATCATTAAATCTGCCAATTCATCAATTACTACAACTATATATGGGAGGAATCGGTGTTTGTTTTTATCGGTTGGCGGCAATCTTCTGCTCAAAAATTTTGCATTGTACTCTTTGAGATTCCTCACTTGGGCATCTTTCAATAGGTCATACCTGTCATCCATTTCTTTGCACAAACTATTGAGTGTATGTATTACCAATTTGGTATCTGTAATAATGGCTTCTTGGTCGCCTGGAATCTTAGCTAAAAAGTGGCGCTCTATGGTTTTGTAAATATTCAGTTCAACCTTTTTAGGATCTACCAATACAAATTTAATTTGTGAAGGATGCTTTTTGTATAACAATGAAACCAATAGGGTATTCAGACCAACTGATTTACCTTGACCAGTTGCTCCCGCCATCAACAAATGCGGCATCTTGGCCAAATCGGTAACAAAAACTTCATTCGAAATGGTTTTACCAAAGGCAACAGGTAAGTCCATGTCAGCATTGACAAATTTGGGTGAAGCCAAAACTGAGCGAATAGACACCATGGCTGGGGTTAAATTGGGCACTTCAATACCAATGGTTCCTTTTCCCGGTATTGGTGCGATGATTCGAATGCCCAATGCTGCCAAGCTAAGCGCAATGTCGTCTTCAAGGTTTTTAATTTTTGCAATCCTAACGCCATCTTGAGGAACGATTTCATACAAAGTAACTGTGGGGCCAATGGTTGCAGAAATTTTCTTGATACCAATTCCATAATTCTTGAGCGTATCTTCAATCATTCTTGTTTTCTCGCTCAATTCAGCACTTTCAACCTTTGCTTTGTTGTCACCATATTCATTTAACAAATCTAAATGCGGGTAGGTATATTGACTGTATTCTAAGGTTGGGTCGTAAGGCTCATCTATGCCAAAATGGGTTCTACCTGAATGGTCTTCAATTGTTTCTTCTTCATCTATTTCTTGTACTTCAACAACCAATCCACTTTCAGTTGTAATAGGCTGAATTTCTGGTTCAGCATCTGCTTCATATGTGAGCGCATCTGTTTCATCTGTTTCAATTGGTGCTTGCACAAAAGCTTCTATTTCAGTTTCTGTATTGTCTTCAAATACCTCCGGAAGTTCTACTTCCGGTGCAGCTGGCACTTCAATGATATTGCTTTCAATTTCATCTGGGGCAATTGGTTCTATTGATACAGGAACTTCAGGTTGGATGTTGTTTGGAATGACATCTTTGTTGGTTATTGGTGTTTCTACAAGCGGTGCCGCATAAAAATTGATATTGAAAACAGCTACTAAGAAAACCAATGCATACAAAACAATGGCCAGCAATGTACCCGTAGAGCCCATGAATACACTCAAATATTGCGCCCCAAAAAAGCCAAAAGAACCGCCAATTAAAGGATAGTTAGGGAATACAAAGCCACTTGCAACAGATAGCCAAATTCCAGCAAAAAAACTGTATCTAAGGGTTTTGCCTACTGGAATGGGTTCGGTCTGGGTTGCTAAAACTATTCCCATTGCCAATAAAATCAACACAAAAGCAAATGAGGCAAGTCCAAAGCCTTTGTAAATGAGTAAGTAGCCTATCCAAGCACCCAATAACCCCAGTAAATTACTACTAATTTCAGGTCGTTCCAATTGTAAGCTACCCCATGATATTCCTTTGATTAAGCTCTGATCTGCCTGCCAACTCTCATAAAATGATACACTTGAGAGCAACACAACAACCGATAAAAAAATAAAAAACAAGCCGATAGATTTTAAAATCTGTTCGTTTTTTAAAAAACGGAAAGGTTTGATTGCTTTCCTTTCTTCAGAGCTGATTGCTTCGGTTTTAGGGCTGCTCTTATTTTCTTGTTCAAAAGGGGCCTCTGCATCCGTAATGATTACTTTATTGTCTATGTTCTTCTTTGCCATTTCTATACATACGAATCTACTATAAAATCTGCCTCAAAATTCTTTTTTTCTGAACCTATGCACATTCAAAATGTCACTTATCTATTTAAAAAAACATTTTAAGCGTTGTTCATAGTTTTGCCTTATTTTCGAAACAAAATTCAGTACATGAACGAATACGTTTCCACATTATTAGAAATTTGTAAATATGTTTTACCGGCACTGGTAGTTGCTTATGTTACCCAGCGGCAGTTCAAGCTTTTTTTTGAAGCCGAAAACCGAAACCGCTTAATGAATTTTAAAAATGAACAATCAAAAACCTTGTTGCCTATTCAATTACAGGCATACGAAAGGTGTATTTTACTCCTTGAACGAGTGAGCTTAGACCAATTGGTAGTAAGGGTTTTTAGGCCAGAACTTTCAGTCAATCAGCTCAAACAAGCGCTCATTCAAGAATTGCAAGCAGAATTCAATCACAACGTGTCTCAACAATTGTATATCTCGGCACAGTCTTGGGAGTTGATCCAACAAATCAAACAAGAATTACTTGGTTTAATCAATATCACTGCCAGAGAGTTGGATGCCGACGGTTCAGGGTTTGATTTGAGTAAAAATATCATTGAAAAAGTAAGCATGCTTTCTGAAGACCCAACAAGCAGGGGCTTGAAATTTTTGAAGAAAGAATTCGAGTTGATTTACACCTAAAATTGAAAATGGAAAATAAAAGATTTACAGATGCGGGTATAGAAATTAAAACGGTTTATACTGAAGCAACCAATAGAAATGAAATGCCAGGAGAATTCCCCTATACCAGGGGTGTTCAGCCAGATATGTACCGTGGTAAATTGTGGACCATGCGCCAATATGCGGGTTTTAGTACTGCTGAAGAGAGCAACAAGAGATACAAGTATTTGTTGGCCAACGGTACCATGGGTTTAAGTGTAGCTTTTGATTTACCAACTCAAATTGGTTATGACAGCGATCATATAATGTCTGAAGGTGAAGTTGGGAAAGTTGGAGTAGCTATTGACAGCTTAAAAGACATGGAGATTTTGTTTGATGGGATACAACTCCAAGACATTACCACCAGTATGACCATCAATGCTACAGCATCTACATTGTTGTCATTTTACATTGCATTGGCAAAAAAGCAAGGCGCTGATTTAAAGAAAATATCCGGGACCATTCAAAACGACATTTTGAAAGAATATGCTGCGAGGGGAACTTATATTTATCCTCCTCAACCCAGCATGAAGTTGATTACAGATATTTTTGAATATTGTAGCAAGGAAGTGCCCAAATGGAACACCATTTCTATCAGTGGTTACCATATTAGAGAAGCAGGTTCAACAGCAGTTCAAGAAATTGCCTTTACATTGGCCAATGCAAAAGCATACGCTCAAGCGGCCATAGAAAAAGGCATGGATATCAATGTGTTCGGGCAAAGACTATCTTTTTTCTTCAATGCACACAATCACTTTTTTGAAGAAGTAGCCAAGTTCAGAGCCGCCAGAAGAATGTGGGCGCAAATTGCCAAAGAATTAGGGGCAACCAATCCAAAAGCAATGATGCTCAGGTTTCATACCCAAACAGGAGGTTCAACACTTCAGGCGCAACAACCTGAAAACAATATTGTCAGAGTTACGCTTCAAGCACTTGCAGCGGTAATGGGTGGTACCCAAAGTTTACATACCAACGGTTTTGATGAAGCCTTGAGTTTACCAACAGAGGCTGCTGCCAGAACCGCGCTCAGAACCCAACAAGTTATTGCATATGAAAGTGGGGTTGTTGATTCAGTAGATCCAATGGCTGGTTCTTATTTGGTAGAAAGTTTAACAGATGAGATAGAGCAAAAAGCATGGGCATATATCCGTCAAATTGATGAAATGGGCGGTTCAGTTAAAGCGATTGAACAGGGTTACATGCAAAGAGAAATAGCCGATGCAAGTTATCGCTATCAAAAAGACATTGAATCAGGAGATAAAACCATTGTGGGTGTAAATAAATTCACCATTGATTCAGAAATCCATCCCCCTTCATTTAAAATTGACGATCATATTCGCATAGGTCAAATTCAAAAATTGAACCAACTCAAGCAAGATCGAAATGCGGGTATAGTGAGCCAACGTTTAGAAAGCTTGAGGGCCGCAGCTATTGATGGTCGGAATGTGATGCCCTTCATAGTAGATGCCGTTGATGCTTATGCAACTTTGGGAGAAGTTGCAGATTTATTCAGAAATATTTATGGCGAATACAAGGCATAAGTTTTTTTTGGGTAAGGCATTGATTTCGTTAAATTTAGTAGGGGTTTTACTTGTTGCAATTTTGTTTACAGCCTGTCACAAACCCTTACATTTAATAAAAACCAATTACAATTTAAAACCTCTGGTTGTTGATAAGAGTAGTAAACCAGATAGTTCAATGCTGCTTCAGATTTTACCTTTCAAGCTAGAATTAGACAGTCAAATGAATGAGGTCATTGTTCAAAATGATGTGGAGTTAAAAAAAGAACAGCCTGAAGGGGGGCTTGGTAATTTTTTGGCCGATCAATTAATGTACTACGCCAATACCAAGCTTAGTACAAAGCCTGATTTCTGTTTATTGAATCAAGGGGGCTTGAGATTGCCAGCCATTTATCCGGGTCCTATCTATTTAAGAACCTTGTATGAATTGCAACCATTTGAAAACCAATTGACCTTGTTGAAGATACAAGGCAAAGACATTGTCAATATTGCCAAATTGATAAAAGAATGGGGTGGTGCGCCAGTTAGTGGTATTCGCTTGGTTTATAAAGCTGATAGTTTAATCAGTGCAACTATCAGCGGACAGGACATTTCAGATAAAAAAGAGTATTGGGTGTTAACCAGTGATTATTTAGCCAATGGAGGAGACCATGCCGATGTGCTCAAACAACTCAATGAGAAAATATTCTTGCCAACCAAGCTCAGAGATGCTTTGATTTCATCGCTCAGAGAAATGGCCAAAAATGCTCAAACAATTCAAACCAAAAAAGATGGCAGAATTCAATTCACTCAATAGAAGGTCATTTATCAAAAGAAGTTCTTATTTGGTTGGATTTGGAGCCATAGCGGCAAGTCCATTTTCAGCGCTGGGCTCAATTGATCAACGCAAAAACCTTACTGTTTTACATACCAATGATTGGCACAGCAGAATTGAAGCCTTTCCAGATACAGATAAAAACTATGCAGGTAGGGGAGGTGCTGCTTCAAGGGCCTCTCTTATTCAACAAATTAGAAATGAAGTTTCCAATGTATTGTTGTTAGACGCCGGTGACATCTTCCAGGGAACACCTTATTTTAATTTTTATGAGGGTGCATTGGAATACAAGCTCATGTCGGCAATGGGATATGATTTGGCTACATTGGGGAATCATGATTTTGATAACGGAATACAAGGAATAGTTAAACAATTACCAAATGCTGGTTTTCAATTTGTCAATGCAAATTATGACTTTACTAAAACTGCGTTGAACGGTGCTGTTCTGCCCTACAAAATACTCCATAAAAAAGGCATTAAAGTAGGAGTGTTTGGAGTAGGAATTGCTTTAAAGGGTTTAGTGCCTGATGCCAACTTTGAAAATTTAACCTACTATGATCCAATTACAGTGGCTGAGCAAACAGCAGCCATACTCAGAAAAAAGCATTGTGACTTAATCATTTGTTTGTCACATTTGGGATATGAATACAAAACCAATCAAGTAAGCGATTTGGTATTGGCCAACTCAAAAGCGGATATAGACTTAATTATTGGAGGCCATACCCATACCTTTTTAAAAGAGCCTATTGTTGTGAAGAATCAATTGGGGAAACAAGTTTTGGTGAATCAAGTGGGCTGGGCAGGTTTGCAACTTGGTCGAATAGATTTTGAATTTGAACAAAACAACTGGAAACATACGACGGGCATATTGAGCGCGTTAGAGGTAGTTTAGTTAGCATATGCTTTAATTTTTAAAGGTATTTGAGGTTTTAAGCCCTAATCATCGCAGTATTATAAAACAGAAAAAACAGCGTTCATTTTAAATAGTAACTTTTTTTCAAAAAAAAAATTTATTTAGCTCACAAATAAAATGATGTTAAAAATCAGTGCATAAATTTTTTTTCGAAAACATTTATACATTTTTATGTGAATAAGGTTTGTGTATGTGAACTTTTTTAATCATTTTCACGAACGTATTTATCATGGAAAAAGTTATGACTGAAAAGAGTTTCGAAAGTGTATGGAATAATATTCTGAAATTGATTCAAGACAATGTGCCTACGCAGAGTTTCAGGACGTGGTTTGAGCCTATCAAGCCTATCAGACTAGACAACAAAGTGCTAACCATACAAGTGCCTTCTCAGTTTTTTTATGAGTGGCTCGAGGAGCATTATGTCAATTTGTTGAAAAAAACACTCAAACAAGAACTTGGAGTGGGTGCAAGGCTAGAATACAATATCATTGTAGAAAATGGTACTGGTACATCGAGTCCATATGTTGTGAATTTACCCGGAAGTAGTTCACAAAAAAGTGATACCCAGCAAGCCGGTCAAGGTTTGAATTTAAATCCAGGTATTAAAAATCCTTTTATTATACCGGGTATCAAGAAAATCAATATTGACAGTAACCTCAATGCCTCGTTAACATTTGATAACTTTATTGAAGGCGATTGCAACAGATTGGCAAGAAGTGCTGGTTTGGCAGTAGCCAATAAGCCAGGTGGAACTTCATTCAATCCTTTGATGATTTTTTCTGAAACAGGTTTGGGTAAAACGCATTTGGTTCATGCAATTGGTAACTTAATCAAACTCAACAACAAGAACAAGATTGTATTGTATGTGCCTGTTGAGAAATTCATCAACCAATTTGTAGATGCAATTAGAAATAACTCAAGCCAAGATTTTATTAACTTCTACCAACAAGTAGATGTGCTTATTGTAGACGATGTTCAATTTTTAGAAAACAAACAAAAGACTCAAGAAATATTTTTTACTATTTTCAATCATTTACACCAACAAGGCAAACAAATCATCCTAACAAGTGACAGAGCACCAAAAGACTTGAAAGGCATGGATGAGCGTTTGTTGAGTCGTTTCAAATGGGGACTTTCAGCAGACCTTCAAGTGCCAGATTTTGAAACAAGGTTGGCCATTTTAGAACACATGATGTACAACGATGGAATCAACCTAAACCGTGAGGTTGTTGAGTACGTATCCCATAACATCAATACAAATGTAAGAGAGTTACAAGGAGCTTTGGTAAGTTTATTGGCGCAAGCAAGTCTCAATAAAAAAGAAGTCAATTTAGATTTAGCCAAACAAATACTTAAGAACTTTGTCAAAAACAATACCCGAGAAATCTCTATTGAGTACATACAAAAATTGGTTTGTGATTATTTCACCATTCCAGTTGAACAGGTAAAGTCTAAAACTAGAAAAAGAGAAATTGTACAGGCTCGTCAAATTTCAATGTTTTATGCCAAAGACTTAACAAAGTCATCATTGAAAACCATTGGTATGCATTTTGGCGGTAGGGATCATTCAACTGTCATCCATGCATGTCAAACGGTAAATGACTTAATGGAAACTGACAAGAAGTTCAAAGCCGATATTGATGAAATTGGAAAACGCATCAAAATGAATTTGGTATAAACCAATCCTTACAATAAAAATCATTTAAAATCCCTATCAAAACTGGTAGGGATTTTTTTTTAGGGTGATTCCCTTTCGCATTTGAATGGTAGCAGTAGTTTGGTAGATTAAATTTGGATGATTTGCCAATCTGGTTTTAAAACTGTTTTCTTATCATCAGCATAAACTCAGGTAGTTTTTCAAATGATAGCCTTAAATTCATGCAATCAATTGCTGAATGGAAATATTAAAATAGACAATAAAACAACTAAAGTAATAATTAAAGGTATTGATAAGACAAGATAAAAATCAAGGTGTTTTTTATGGTTGTAGATACATTCAGATTGCCAATTCTAAAAGTACATTCAAATTGTAAGTACTTTTAGCGTGGTTTTAGGAGTTTTTAAGGGAAAATTAATATATGTTTGTGTTTTAACTAAAAACTGTGCTATTCAATACGTTTGATTATTTTATATTCTTAACAACAGTATTTGCATTGTATTGGTTTGTGTTTAACAAATCTTTGAAGTGGCAAAATATTCTTGTATTAATTGCCAGTTATTTCTTTTACGGCTGGTGGAATTGGAAGTTTCTAGGATTGTTAGGTTTGAGTACTTTACTCGATTATTGCTATGGTTTTTTTGTAGCATCACCCAACAAAAGCAAAGCAAAGCTGTTTCTATGGCTCAGTATATTGAATAACTTAGGCATACTCGCTGTTTTCAAATACTACAATTTCTTCATCACTGAATTTGAAGCGGCAATTGGCATGTTTGGAATTCATTTTACACCCTGGTTATTAAAAATTGCACTTCCTGTTGGGATTTCATTTTACACATTCCACGGCATGTCTTATGTATTCGATATTTACAGGGGTAAACTCAAGCCTATACGGAATTTTGTAGAATACTCCCTGTTTGTTGCATTCTTTCCGTTACTTGTAGCTGGTCCTATTGAAAGGGCCAATCATTTGCTTCCACAAATACAAACGCGCAGGTTTTTTAATTACCAGCAGGCTGTTGAAGGCTGTCGTTTAATACTTTGGGGCATGTTCAAGAAAATTGTGATTGCAGACTCATTGGCTACAGTTGTCAATCAAATGTATGAAGCTCCAAGTGAATACAATGGTTTGTCATTGCTCTTTGGGATGTTGGCTTTCTCCTTTCAAATTTATGGAGACTTCAGTGGTTACTCTGATATTGCCATGGGATCAGCAAAATTGCTTGGTTTTGAACTCTTGAGTAATTTTAGGTTCCCTTATTTTTCAAGAGACATTGCAGAATTTTGGAGAAGATGGCATATTTCATTGTCTTCTTGGTTCAAAGACTATGTGTACATTCCGTTGGGCGGATCAAAAGAAGGCAAATTCAAAGCATTTAGAAATACCATCATCATTTTCTTGTTGAGTGGATTTTGGCATGGTGCCAGCTGGAATTTTATTGTTTGGGGAGGTATTCATGCTTGTGGATTTTTACCCCTTTTGTTTTTAGACAGAAATAGAAAAAATGTTTCTGATACAGTTGCGCAACAAAGTCTATTCCCCTCAGCCAAAGAATGGGGGCAAATGTTGCTAACTTTTACTTTTGTTACCATTGCTTGGGTTTTTTTTAGAGCGCATACCCTTACGGATGCTATCAATTATCTTAAATTAATGACTCAAGGATTGCTTACTGAAAACTTGTTTCAAAATATAGCCGACTCAAAAGGGAAGCGCATCTTTTTATATATCATTCCAATTGTTTTGGGTGATTGGTATTTCAGAAGAAACGAGAGGCAATTGAAGCAATTTCGGTATAAATACCTGTTTTATTTTATGATTAGCCTCGTGATTTTGTATCATTTTCTGAATGCAAAATCAGATTCATTTATTTATTTCCAATTCTAATAGAATGAAACAATTTCTCAGAAAAGCACGCTTTATATTGTATCCATTGTTTTTTTATTTGGTGGTTATTTTTGCGGTACCTCATCTCATCAAAAGCAAACAAGAAATACCAGCTGAATTCGAAAAAAAAATAAATGAGGCCCAATTGCTGGTATGTGGAGATTCAAGAGCAAATAGGCAAATTGATCCTGATATTTTACATAAAAATACCCATCTGAATGTGCTCAATTTTAGTAAAGATGCTTGGAACTTGTATGCTGTTTCAAAAGTCCTGAAGGCTATTAATTGCGAAAATAAAGTAATAGTACTTTCAGTATCCGCTTATCAAATCAATGATGGGGCACTCGATGATGGTTATTTGGGTTTAGATTGTTACAGAGACTTAACTTTTGCAGAACAATTTCAACTGTACAAATTCAGGTGGTTCAATTGGATATTGATTCAAGACCGTTTGTTCAAGCGTACCTTGTTTGAAAACAATTTTGTGTCAACATTTGGTAATTACAAGCGTGAAATGAACAAAGAATACCTTCCTCAAGTTTGCAAAAAGTTCAGAGCCGATTTGCAAATTGCTTTCAATCATCCTTGGTACGAAAACCATTATAACCAGGGCATCAAAGCAGCTTTATTGACTAAAGGTTTGGCCAATTTGGCAAGTTTAAAAAATTGTAAGGTTATGGTATTCAATGGTCCTATAAGCGAAGATTTTGAAGCATTGGCTACTCATTTTCATATTGCAGAAACTGAACAGGAAATGGATGCTTTTTTAACAGAGGCTTGTAAAAAGGTAGGTATTACCTATGTCAGTTATTTCAACGATGCGTCCATGAAAAACAATTTGTACTACAACGATATCCAGCATTTATGTGGAACAGGTGCTGAAGTATTTACAGAAAAAGTGAGCAAGCGCATGGTTGAAGAAAAGTTGCTCCCATAAAATAATTTTAGCGTTTAATGTTGGAAACAACGCCCCGAAGCATTGGTTGTTGTTCTTTTACAGCGATTGCCAGCTTTTGTAATTCCTGAACATTGAACCCTTTCTCCTTGAACTGCTTGCTGGTTTTCACTTTGGCTCCTGTTACCGTAATAAGTTTGTTGTATGCTTGATTGGTGGTTTTGATTCCATGTCCAACACGAACCACAAACGGTCGACTCCAGTTCGTTTTCAATGTCATCAGGAAGCTTGTCAAAAAAATCAATGCCAGTAATTTTCTCTACACTGTCAATTGTAAAAGCATAGGTTTGAATGGGCAATTTAGAACCTTCATTAGGCATGATAAATCCAATGCCATTTATTTCATTGTCATCATTGATTTGCAACAATACCTTGTAATACGCTTCGGGTATGCTTACATGATTAGGGCCTATGGTAAACAAGCCTGGTTTTAAAACAGGCCCTGTTACAACATAAATTTGGTTGTATGCGATGGCCCAATTTCTGACTTGTTCTTCTAAATGCTTCCAAATTCCTCTGTTAAAACTAGGATTTTGAGGACTCATGTTGCTGTAATAAAACGATTCCCGCATGCTTTGTTCTGACCATGCCATATCAGCAGCCGGAGCTAGGTGCCCTCTGTCATAGCCTGAGTGGCTGTAGTCTATATCATCCGCCGAGCCTGTTTTCACCGAAGGGTCAGGATTAAATTGATTGCTCCTGTTGACATGCTTGATGGTTTCATTTCGGGTTAGTTCATATGCCACCCAATTGGCTTGCTCATGTTTTTCATTGTAACTGAGGGTATAGGCAAGGTGTTTGACAATGGCATCATGCTGGGTTACTTTGGGTATTTCTAAGTCTTTTATTTTACGTTCAAAATGAGTGTTATCATACTGAGCATGTGCTGAGGAAATCAATCCAGTTAATAACAGAAGTATCAGGTAGTGATTTTTCATATTGGGTAGCAGTTTAAAATGTAGTGCATACAATTACAATGTCATTCTCATTGTAAATATACTGATTGATCCCGAATGCAGACTTGAATTTTCTTACAAACTAACAATCAATAATTGTCAATTTTAAACAAAAAAACCGAGCAATCACTTACTCGGTTTTTGTAGTTCCAGCAGGACTCGAACCTGCGGCCCACGGTTTAGAAAACCGTTGCTCTATCCAGCTGAGCTATGGAACCATTTCCTTGAATTGTTTACCAATTTTTCGGGGATGCAAATAAAC
>JAIXWI010000004.1 GCA_027491355.1 Bacteroidota bacterium | reverse complement strand
GGTAAAGAAGTGCATTTGGCTAACATGCCTCCTTCCGAACTCATGAACATGAACTACTTTGGTGCTATCAACGACCGTTCTGTTCCTGCTAACAACACCTACTTTAAGTCTGAACAAGGATTGCCTTGGGCTTTGAATATTGACCAATCTATTCCTTATACTATTGAAAAAACTGATTTCGTTTCTGCTTACCCTAATTTCTTTAATTGGGCTAGCTCTGGAGGAAACAACAACAACGATTGGTACACCAATCAAGCTGGTAACAGAGTTGCTAATAAATTGATCATTCGATAAAATATTTCATGGTTACAAAACTGGCGGTTCCGAAAGGGCCGCCTTTTTTGCATATTTGAAGCATGAAGCCCATTCAATTTTCAACATCAACATTGCTCATACTGGCAATCATTGTGCACACAATTGCGGCATGGTTCAGTAGTGGTTGGCACCATCCGGATGAACATTTTCAGTTAATTGAATTTGCACAATTTGTTGATGGAAAAGTGACAGTAAATGAATTACCAATGGAATACCATCAAGCCATGCGCCCTAGTATTCAAGTTTGGTTGAGCTATGTTCAAATAAAATTTTATCATTTTATTGGCCTTCACAATTCTTTTCTCATCAGCTTCTTGATACGTTTATTGATTGGCTTTGCAAGCATTGGAGCGGCATTTTATTTTCACAAGCAACTCAAATTAAGAAACCAACAATCATCAAACATTCACCTTTTGCTGTCATTGTTTATGTGGGCTTTGGTATATGTACATGTGAGGTTCTCCTCTGAAAATTTATCAGGCTTGTTATTGGTATTGGGCACTGGTTTTTTACTCAAGGAAAATACTCTCAAACATATTGCACTCGGATTTTTTATACTGGGATTAGCTTTTGAAACCCGATTTCAGACTGGATTTTACAGCTTAGGAATTGGATTGTATTTATTGATTCAAAAACAATACAACATTCAAAAATGGCTTTTGGCTGCAGCTAGTACAATTGTTTCCATAGGACTTTGTAGTTTACTTGATTGTTACTTTTACCAAAAATGGACTTTTACTCCATGGAACTATTTCAATTTAAATATATTCCACCATGTTGCAGCCTCATTTGGAACAGAGCCTTGGTATTGGTATTTGTTTCAAATCAATGAAAAACTCATCCCTCCTTTTGGCCTGGCCATATTAGCTGGTTTATTACTTTGTATATGGAAACCATCCTACAGAATGATTGGATTTGGCCTGCTGTTTTTTTTATTAGGACATAGTTTTGTTGGGCATAAAGAATTCCGTTTCTTGTTTCCAGTTGCATATTTTATGCCATTGTTGTGCGTATTGGTATTTGAGCAATTGAGTGATTGGTATGCAAATAAATACCCGAAGCTTTTGCCGGTAGTTTCAAAAGTATTCATAACCGTAAACATCATTGCTTTGCTTTTAGTAGGTTTGAGTCCTGCACATCAATTGGCTCCATTATTGAATGCCATTAAAGAAAACGTTCCTGAAAACTCAATGGTATACTTCACAGAAGAACATCCATTTTACAGCGGTCATAATAAAAACAGTTTTTATTGGCAAAAAAATTTAGCTTTTGAACACCTTTCCATAGATTCTGCTATTCATTTACAAGTTCATCTGAACATGCCTACTTATATCATTTGCAATACATTTGAAACACCACAATACCTAAAAAATTATTCTATTCAACAGGTTTATTGCAGCTATCCTGAATGGCTCAAAACATTTAATTTTAATGGCTGGTTGAACCGCAGCAATTGTTACCAATTGTTTGAGTTGAAAGTTCAGTAAAATTGAAATTAAGAAAAATAATCAGCAGCTAGAATTTCTTTGTAACGAACACCTTTTTCTGTTTGCTCAACTGTACATGCTACATGTTTGGCATCGTGCTCAAAAAACAACACATAGCCACAATCTGCAGCCATTTGCAACACATCTTGCTTTTCTTTCATGGCATCGAGCGGTCTTACATCATAACCCATGACATAAGGAATGGGGATATGCCCAAGTGTAGGAATCAAATCGGCCATATAAATGACGTGGGTTCCTTTGTATGGAATGACCGCATGCATCATTGAGTTGGTATGTCCTTGGGTAAACAACAAATCAATGTCGTTGTGAAACTTTTGGTTAGTTCCCAATAATTTCAACTGACCACTTTCTTGAATGGGCAATATGTTTTCAGTTAAAAAACTTGCTTTTTCTCTGGCATTGGGTTGCAAACTTTCGTGCCAATGTTGTTCAGCAATCCAATAGGTGGCATTCGGAAATGCGGTTTCATAGGCTGTACGGTCATTGTTCCACGCAATGCTGCCACCACAGTGATCAAAGTGCAAATGAGACAAAACCATATCCGTAATGTCGTTGCGGTGAAATCCTAATTGGTGGAGTGATTTGTCGAGTGTGGCATCACCGTTTAAATAATAATAGCCAAAGAATTTATCGGACTGTTTGTTGCCAATACCATTGTCAATCAATATGAGTCTTTTACCATCTTCAATTAACAAACAGCGCATGGCCAATTGTATCATGTTATTGGCATCCGGCTCGTGTATTTTAGACCAAATAGTTTTAGGAACCACACCAAACATGGCGCCACCATCTAATTTAAAAAAACCTGTTTCTACAACATGTAATTTCATTCGACAGGCTCAATTAAGGCTTTCCTAAATATTTCATTCGTCTTACATGTGAACCTATTGCTCCAACCATACTTGGATTACAATGGTATGGTATATTGAATTTGGCACAAGTTTCTGATACAATTTTTTGTATGGCTGGGTAATGAACATGGCTAATATGAGGAAATAAATGGTGTTCAACCTGAAAATTCAATCCACCTACCAAGAAATTCAGGACTTTGTTTTTAGGTGCAAAATCAGCAGTTGTTCTCAGTTGATGTACAACCCAGTCGTCTATTTTTTTAGCATCAGATTCAGAAGCTTCTTCAAATGAAGTTTCTTCTACCACATGTGCCAATTGAAATACGATTGAAAGCCAAACACCAAATACCAAATTCATGACTAAATAAGCTGGTAACCAAGTCCAAAATCCATGAACATAAATTGGTAATGCCATGTAAACAACCACATAAAACAATTTACTTACCCAGAAAATGATATGCTCAGAAACTGGCATTTTCCATCTTTTTGTATTGTTAATTTTGTCTGAAAAATATTTTTGAAAATCAGAGTACAATGCCCAATAAATACTGCTTACTCCATATAATAGAAACATATAGATGAATTGTAAACGATGGGCTTTCTTTTTAGGTTGAGTTTCACATTGTCTCAATAATGGTGACATAGCAATGTCATCGTCTAAACCATCTATGTTGGTATATGTATGGTGAATGATGTTGTGTTTTTGTTTCCAAAAAAATGCATTGCTACCTATTAAGTTAACTGTTAAACCAGCCAATTCATTGAGGATTTTTGAATTGCTGTATGAACCATGACAAGCATCATGCATGATATTGAAACCAATACTAGCAGCAAAGAAACCTAATAATGCAGACATCATGAGGCCTAACCAAGCAGGCATGCTTACAAACATGAGTAATAAATAAACTAAAACTAAACCTCCTAAAAATATTCCTGTTTTTGTATACAACAGTGCATTTCCAGTTTTGTCTTTACCTGTTAATTTAAAATAATTGGCCACTTCATCTTTTAAAACTTTAGAGAAATCGCCGTGTACATGTCCGAAAGTAATTGGTTTCATTTGAATCAAATATGGCCGAAGATAATAGATTCAATTTGATTGCAACATGCTTTTGGACATGTTTCTTAATTTGTGGGTAAAATTTTACACAAACAAAACCAAACTCCATGATAGATAAGTTATTCTGAGTATTTTTGATTTTTTTTAACACTATGCAAAAAAGGGTTCATTTTATATCTATAGGGGGTGCTGTGATGCACAATTTAGCAATTGCACTTCATAAAAAGGGATTCATAGTTACTGGTTCAGATGATGAAATTTACGAACCAGCTAAGTCTCGTTTACAAAAATATGGACTCCTACCCCATTCAATTGGTTGGAATGCCAATTCAATTAGTTCAGATTTGGATGCGGTAATTCTAGGCATGCATGCCCGTGCCAACAACCCTGAATTGGAGAAAGCAAAAAGTTTAGGTTTGAAGATTTATTCTTTTCCTGAATTCATGTATGAACAAACCCAACACAAAAAACGCATTGTAATTGGAGGCAGTCATGGTAAAACTACTACTACTGCCATGGTATTACATGTACTCAAGAAAAATGGAATTGAATTTGATTATTTGGTTGGTTCTCAATTGGAAGGTTTTGAAACAATGGTTGGCTTCTCTGAAAGCAGTAAGTTAGCTGTTTTTGAAGGTGATGAATACCTGACCTCTGCATTAGACCTGAGACCAAAATTCCACGTATACCAAGCTGAAATTGGCATCATAACTGGCATTGAATGGGATCATATCAATGTGTTTCCAACTTACGAAAACTACAAACTGCAGTTCGAAATATTTGCAAAGTCCCTTCCATCCAATGGCGCATTGATTTATTGCGCTGCAGACAAAGCAGTAAATGAAATGGTAAACGCGCTCACTCTTCAAGCAAGAAAAATTCCATATACAACACCTCAATTCGAAGTGCATAATGGTAAAATAACAGTATACCATGAAGGCAAAGCATTTACTTTACAAATTTTTGGCACCCATAATTTACAAAACATGATGGCTGCTCACAATGCTTGTATTGAAGCTGGAGTTACAAGCACTCAATTTTTCAATGCCATTACATCGTTTACAGGTACAGCAAAAAGACTAGAAACCTTACGTGCCTCAGACAAAAGCATGATCTACCGTGATTTTGCGCATGCGCCCTCTAAATTAAAAGCAACGGTAAATGCAGTTAGAGAATTGTATCCTGACAGAAAATTGATTGCAGTTTATGAATTGCATACCTACAGCAGTTTAGACAAAGCCTTTTTACCACACTATGCCAATAGCATGCAAGCTGCTGATTTTTCTGCGGTATTGTTTAGTAAACATGCGCTTGAAATGAAGAAAATGCCTATGCTCAGCGAGGAGGAAGTTGCTGATAATTTTGGCAGCAATACAAAAGCTTTTAGCAACAAAGAAGCTTTATACAATTGGATTCAAACACATTATTCAGGAAACGAGAATTTGTTACTCATGAGCAGTGGTACTTTTGATGGCATGAGCCTTGATTTTTGAAAACTGGTGAATTGTTAGTTTGACAATCTTTGATTACTTTTGGATAGTAATCAAAGCCTATGATATACTCAGGGATATTTCTCAGAAACTGCGTTTTTCAATTCTTTTTAACCTTCTTGTTTTGCACCCAATATGCATGGGGGCAAAGTGCGCTTGTAAAATTTACATGTAATCCTGCACCAATTTCAGACACAGTTAAAGTTTGTCAAGGTCAAAGTGTTGTTTTCATTGACCAATCAACAAATACAAATACAAACAGTAGTTACAATTGGGTATTTGGAACTGGAGCCAATCCAAATAATTCAAATTTAAGTTCACCTATTTCGGTAATTTATCAAACTGTTACACCAGGAACAACTGTAACTTTAAGTATCAACAATAACAATGGTAGTCCTTTAACCAGCAAATCAATTACAGTTGTAGTAATTGCATCTCCTGTGTCCAACATGATACTCAAATCAACTGGGAAAGGTTTTGGCACTACCCTATTAAATGGCACCAAACTGTTTAAAAATTGCAACGCAACTGATACGGCTCTTTATATTTTTGAATCAAATTACGACAAATCCATTCAACAAACTTTTAACTGGGGTGATGGCAGTCAATCCACACAAGATTCTCTAGCTGGCAAATTATTGTCACATGCATACCCTTTAGGAGAATTCATTTTTACCCATACCATATTGTTTTCAAATGGATGTAGCCTAAGCAAAACCTATACTGTATTCAATGGAAGTGCTCCTATAGTAACCGTTTCGGGTGCGGGTCAAAGCACCTGTTTACCGGCACCTTATTCTTTTGATTTGATATCAAATGATGTGCCCATTAACTTTACTGTTAGCTTCTCAGATGGTACCAACCCCATACAATTCAAAACTTCAAAGGACACCACCATCTCTCATAATTTCACCAGTAGTTCATGTGGTGTAGATTATGTTTATGCGCCAGGAATGCCCCCAATTGAAAATGCCTTTTCAGGTACCATCATTGCACAAAACTTTTGTTCAAACAATGGCATACCAACAGTTCTTACAATTGGTCCAATTTCCATTTCAACACCAACTAAAGCCAATTTTGACATCTCCCCTGCTTCTCCAATCTGTAAAAATGAAAAGGTGAAATTTAAAAATAAATCAGAGCGAGGCGAAAGTATCAATTCAAATGGTTGCGATTCATCTTATTTTTATTTTTGGAAAATTGAACCCAAAGTAGGGTTTATTGTATCAATTGGTGATACAGGGTATGGAGATCAAACAAAAGATCCTTTGGGTTGGATGAGTGGTAGTGATGAACTACTCATTCAATTTGACAGTGCTATTTCCTATAAAATTACTTTGGTAACAGGCAATACTTGTGGTATAGATACACTTTTAAAAACAATTGAAATTAAACCAACTGCAAGTGTATTAGCGGATCCAATTACTCAAAAAATTTGCAGCGGAGATACCTCTGCTGTCATCGTTTTAACATCAACTGTGCCAGGTTATCGCATCAATTGGGAAATTACTGCTACAAATGGCATTAGAGGCATCAACCAGTTGAGTGGCTCTGGTATCACTCCACTTAAAATTGACTCTATGATATTGATCAATGATTCGAATACATTAAAGTCTATTACTTATACTGCAACAGTAGGCTGTAGCAATGTACCCAAAACAAACTTTAAAATTGATGTTGAACCCATTCCTACAGTAACAGCAACACCTATTTTTTCTACCATATGCAACGGAAATACTACTGATATCAAATTAAACAGCAATATCAGTTCCAGTCAATTCAATTGGATTGCATCTGCTGATGCTTCTGTAATTGGGGAGAGCAATGGATCAGGAAACAATATTCAACAACAACTCTTCAATACCAGTTCAGATTTTGATACAGTCAATTACAAGGTTAGCATTACCAATGCCTTCTGTCCTTCTAAACCAGTAGATGTGAAAGTGAGGATCCAACCCCCACTGAAAATAAATAAAAATCCAGATTTCAATGTTTGTCAGGAAGATACCATCCAACCATTACCATTTGTTTCTGTTCCATCTGGTGCCATTTTTAATTGGGCAAATTCAAATACGCAAATTGGTTTAGCCAGCTCAGGCCAAGGTACCATTCCATTTTGGTTCGCCCCCAAACACAACAACAGAACTGCTCTGAAGGGTAGCATAAAAGTGACTGCTCAATTGAACAATTGTCCAGCCGAAACAGATACATTTGATGTTGCCATTCAACCCAAACCAGCATTCAATTCTGTTTTAAACCCCAGCACTGGTTTGAATTGTAAAACCAATGCCTGTTTTATAACTGGTCAAATAGATCCAACATATTGTAAACTCACTTGGAGCGGGCCAATGATTTTATCTGGCATTCATACACTCAGTCCTGAGGTTAAAGGTGCTGGCATTTACCAATTGATTGCCGTTGACAGTTTATTTGGTTGTGCAGACACTTTTAAAATTGAAGTAGCTCCACCAACACCTTTGAACATCAACAATGTTCAGTCTGATGATGTAAAGTGTTATGGTGGAAGTGATGGAAGCATTCAAATTACAACCGTTCCAGCTAACCAACAATTGAATTATTCATGGATTCCAAATGTTTCAAATGCTGCCAATGCGAACAATTTAAAACAAGGTAAATACCAATTGTTTGTTACCAATGACGACCAATGTGAAGATTCTGTTACTGTATTCATTAACCAACCGCCTCCTATGAAAATTAACTTAATTGATAGTTTGAATGGAGAATGCGGTGAAGCCTCTGGATACATAGAAATTAGTGCAGATGGTGGTTTGGCTCCTTATCAGTTTAAATGGCAAAATGGCACAAGTAGTCCAAAAATTGAAAACATAGATGCTGGTAATTATTGGGTTAGAGTAACAGACCAAAACAACTGTGCTTACGACACTTCATTTGCCATAGGTTGTGTGCCTTTGATTCCTATTCGTGTTCCTCAATTGCTCTCAATCAATAATGATGGAAAAAATGAGGTATGGACAATTGAAAATTTAAACTTGTACCCCAATAACTCCGTTCAAATATTTAACAGGTGGGGGAATTTGGTGTATGAGGCTAAACCATATCAAAACAATTGGAATGGAGAATCTAATGTATCCAATACAGGAACCGGTCAATTACCAGATGGCACTTATTTTTATTTGATTGATACCAACAAAAAATCGCAAGCTCCTTATAAAGGTTTCATTGAAATTCAACACTAATCCTATGAAAAGAATCATCCTATTCCTATTTTCTGTGTTGCAAATTTCAAGCATCATCGCTCAACAAGAAGCGCAACATTCCTTTTACTTTTTCAACCCATTGGAATTCAATCCTGCATATGCTGGCTCTAGAGAATATTTGAACGTTACAGCTGTCAACAGAGCTCAATGGCTTGGATGGGATGGTGCACCTAAAACCTCATTCTTAAGTGTTCAATCGCCAGTTGCCAGACAAAAAATAGGTTTGGGAGCTACCCTACTTTTGGATCAAATTGGTGCTAGATCACGTTTGTATGCCAAAGGAAATTTTGCCTACCACCTGCCCTTGAATGACGATGGTTTGAGATTGTCTTTTGGACTTTCGATGGGCATACAACAAGACCGTTTAAATTTTTCAAACTTGCTAGTAAGCGACCAAACAGATCCCAATTATGTCAATGCTAACAATTCCCTCAGCACTTTGGTGGGCTCTGGTATTTATTTACATGCTGAGAAATTTTACATTGGCGCTTCGGTTCCCAAAACTGTTCAATTAACCCAGCAAAACAATACCCAAACTATTCAATTGGCGCAGCATTTTTATTTGATGTCGGGCTTTGTGAAACCCATTAACAGTGTCATTGACTTAAAACCTTCAGTGTTGCTGAAATATGTTGAACATGCGCCATTGACCATTGACCTAAATGTATCAGCTTTCTTTTACAAACAGGTTTGGTTAGGTGCTTTATACCGAATGAATGAAGCCATTGGTATCAATACTGCTTATCAATTGAGTGACAGATTCATGCTGGGTTATGCATTTGATTATCCTATCAATGGCATGAGGACACAACAATGGGGCAACCATGAATTGGTGCTGACACTTGAATTCAAATCTAAAAAACGTGCTTTTATCAGCCCTAGATATTTTTAACATGAAAAAAGTATTGAGCCTTCTTTTTTGCATTATTTCACCCTTTCTATTTGCTCAGCAATTGAAAGAAAAATATGCCACTTCATTAACTAATAAACTTGCTTATTTTGAAGCATTGCCAGTTTGGGAAGAATTGGCTACCGACTATTTAAGCCATCAAAAAGGCAAAATTGAATACATTAGAAATGCCGCCAATACTGCTTTTAAATGCGAGCAATACTTGAAAGCATTTTATTGGGACAGTATTTTGGTTGCTAAACAATGGGCTTCGGTGCAAGACTATGAACAGTTGTTTGATTTAGCCAATATCAACCAGAAACAATATCAATTGTCAAACATTGTAGATATGGCATTGAAACAATTCCCCAAAGAACCACAACTCATACTTTGGAAAAACAAGCTCCCATTACTCAGCATCATGGATACCACAAAAAGTGATTTTGAGGTAAAACTACTGAGACCAAACAGCAATGCTGAGGAGTTTGCTGCTGTTCCTTATAAAAAAGGGATTTTATTTGTGACCACGCAATTTAAACATGGCATTTACAACCCCAATTACAGCAGAACCAATCAGAATTTTACTGAAATTGCTTATATAGAAAACTTGAAAGAAGTTGAAAAACAACTTCGCTATAAAAACAAATGGAAGGAGATTGATTTTATCAGCGAACACGATGGCCCTGTTGCTTTTTCAAAAGATTTTAAAAAGGTATTTGTGACCAGAAACCAAGCCCAAACAGCTACAAATGATGATTTAAAACTCTCCAAATTAGAGCTAGTCATCTTTAACAAGAAAGCTGGAAAATGGGAACAAGATTTGAGTTTTACTTTTAACAAACCCGACTACTCCATTGGTCACGCGGCTATTGACACCAATAAGAATCTGATTTTTGCATCTGATATGCCCGGAGGATTTGGAGGCGCAGATTTATACCAATGCAATTGGTTAGGTGACCATTGGTCTGCACCAGTCAACCTTGGAAGCTCAATCAATACGGCAAAAGATGAATTGTTCCCTTATGTTTCTGCTAAAGGATATTTGTATTTTGCCTCTAATGGTTGGCCAGGCTTGGGTGGACTTGATATTTTCAGGTCTGACAGACTTGAAGATGAACCTGAACATTTAGGTTTGCCCATTAATTCAAATGGGGATGATTTTGCTTTGAACATCAATGAAGAAACGGGCAAAGGTTATCTCAGTTCAAACAGAAATCAGCAAAAAGACCAATTGTACGAACTCAATAGAATTGTATTGGGTGTAGATTTAGAAGTTAAATTACAAGCTTGTTCAGGTAGAAATTTACCCGGTATTCCTCTTGTATTAAAAGACAAAACCAATTCAACCGACAAAAAAGTACAAACCAATTCTAATGGCATTTACCAAGCTGCACTTCAAAAAGGCCATCAGTATGTATTGGTATATGAAGGCAATGCCAATTCTTTTGCCGACTCCATTGTTTTTCAAGCAAAAACCCCAGGGCATTTTCAGAAAACAATCAAAATTAGAAACAAAGAGCAGGTAAATTGTTTATGGGTACAAACAGAATCTGGGGAATTGATTAAAGGCGCCATGGTGAATTTTTACCATGCGAAATTCTTTATCAAACGCGTATTAACAGACAGCACTGGTAAAATTATATTCAGTAACAAAGAGAAATTAGACTCTGTTTATGGCAATTTAATCAATTATGATGATGCGCATTTATCACTTATAAAACCTAGTAAAACTACCTGTTTAGACACCTTATTTTACAAGCTTGTTTTCAAACAAAAGCAAGCCGAAGAATTCATTAACCTTAAAAATATTTACTACAGTTTAGATAAATCTTTTTTACGACCAGAGAGTAAAATTGAATTAGACAAATTGGTGAAATACCTGAAAGAACACCCTGATTTAAAGGTTGAATTGTCTTCACATACCGATTCAAGAGAAAGCGCAGCATACAATATAGCTTTGTCAAAGAGACGCTCTAACAGCTGTGTAAAATATATCATTAAACAAGGAGTTTCAGCCAAACAGATTATTGCTAAAGGCTATGGAGAAAGCCAATTGGTGAATAGATGTGCAGATGGCGTAAAAGATTGTACGGAAGAAGAACACCAACAAAACCGAAGAACAGAATTGAGGTTATTGGGAGAATAGGGAAACAATATTATTGAAACTAAAACCTATTTCCGCAATTAGATTTGCCAAAAAAGTCTTTAACATCTTTGAATCCCTCAATTTCATTTGAAGATATAAAAATTATTCCAAATTCAAAAGTATTTGAGCTATACCCAACTATGTTTGGCTCCCAACTTGTGTAACATTTTATCTTATCATCATAAATGTAAGAAATCATGATTGGTAAAGAGAGGTTGTTACTTATGTTAGAAAAACTTGAATATTTTAAACCAGCTCCAAAACTATAACCTTGTTTAAAAATCAGCTCCATATTATATGCTAATTGTTTAAAATTTGATTGTCTTTCACATCTGAAATGATGATTAAAAATTGGTAGAAATTTAAATTCTTCTGATTTACCAATATAGTTAATTTGAAAGCTAAATCTTCTAGGAAGAGTATAAGTGTTCAACACTCCAATTTTAGGTTCTAAAACATTAAAAAAACCAATGCCTAAATTTAGATCATTAGACTTGTCGAATACAAAATTAAACTTCAAGCCTAAATCAAGATTAAAAGAAGTAGAGTTATTAATACTTGCATATTGATTATTCGAATTATTTGTAATTCCATAGATTGGATTTAACTGGTCTGAAAAAGTCAATTCGTTCCAATTAATACTTTGATTGTAAAGCCCTGGTCTTAAACCAATATTAAACCAACCTTTCTTTTTAACTTTAATTGAACATCCCCAATTAAAAGAATATTTAGATAACGACAAATACCCATCTCCTTGAGTTTCGTTATTAAATAAGAAACCAAGATTAGATTTAAAATTATTGATGGAAGGAAAAGAATAATTTAAAAATACATTACTTAAATTATATGGGCCTCGAATTGGATAAAAAGATGATTTAAATACCCCACCAAAAGATAGTTTTTTGTCACCATATGAATCGCCATTAGCTGGGTTACTTTCAATTTTATTTATTTGAAATTGAGAATTAAATTGTTCCTGACCAAAAAGGTTTACAAATATCAAACAAAATAAAACTACTAATACCTTCCTCATTTTCTATCTTATTAATGTAACATTTCCTTTTGTAACTGATTTTGATGCGCCAGGGTATAACATTCCATCCCAACCTGTTCCATCATTAAACTCTGCATCTATTGTCCATATATAGGCACCCTGCATGCAAGCGCTGCCATCATTGGCATTGGTGCCATCCCAGCCTTTAGCAGGTTGTCCATCTGAAGTTAGTTCTGTTGTTTCCCATAAAAGCTCACCCCACTGATTAAATATTTTCAAATGATAAGTTTTTAGGTTTACACCCGCAGGTTTAAACACCCTTACTTCATCTGTTCCGTAATCTGGGGTAAAGGCATTGGGTACAAAAAGTCCTTTCCAATAAGCTGGTAATTTTATTTGGGTGCTATAGGTTGAATCGCAACCATTGTTATTTTTGGCATAGAGGGTAATGGTTCTCCAAGAAGAATCATTGGTTTCGTAACGGTAGGTATAATCTTTGCCCGAATACAATTGATCGTTGTCTCCAAAATTCCATAAATACAACATAGCTGAATCTGTTAAATTCTTCACATCAATTAAGCGATACGGATGCTTTGTTGTATCAGGGATGACAGTAAAATATGTATTAGGTTTTGCATTCACAGCAATATTCTTTTGTATGAATACACTGTCGTAACAGTTCTGCCCTATTTTGGCCACCAAACTCACATTGTATTTGCCTGGGTTATAGTACACATGATTAGGGCTAGTAAATTGAGAGCTGCTACCATCTCCAAAATACCAAGTATAATTGGTAGCAAATTGTGATAAGTTTTTAAATTTCACAGTATCTCCTGGGCAGATTGAATTTTTATCGAAATCTAATGCTACAATAGGTTTTTGGTAAATGTTAAATATTGCTTTTGCAGTATCCGTACAATTGTATTGGTTGTTCACAATCAAATAAATGGGGTACTCTCCTACTATTTCATAAGTATGATTAGGTTCAAATACATTGGCACTGTTGCCATCTCCGAAATACCAGGCATAGCCTTTGGCACCTTTGCTGAAATTTGTAAAATTTACTGTAACAGGGCCTGTACAAGTGTCTTTTGGATTGAAATCAAAATCTGCTATTGGAATCGGATAAATGGTAACCGTTGTTTGGGTGGTATCGGCGCAGCCCAATTCATTTTCAGCAATAAGCGTTATGGTATTGACAGCGGTGTCTAAAAAACGGTGCTTTACTCTGGGACCTGTATAAGTGCTGCCATCTGAAAGTTCCCAAGTATAACTGTTTTGTGGCAAACCTATGGCATTCAAAGTAAATACCTTATTGGCACAACCTCTTCCACTGTCTAATGCGATGCCAATTTGAGGTATTGGTAACACCTCTACAGAGTCTATTAAAACTTTTGGACAGTTGTTGTTTTTTGACAAATAACTTACTTGAATGTATTTCCAACCTGGGCTATTGTAGTAATGCACTTGGTTATAAAGATTGGCTGTTGTTCCATCTCCAAAATCCCATTTAATTGCACCGGTGTCTGGTGTGATTGCATTGAAATAAAATGGCGAATTTTGACAAGCCCTTTTAACTGGAATATCTAATTTAATTTTGGGTAAATCAAAAACCTGTATGATGCCAAATGTGGTATCAAAACTGCAATCATTGTTTGCAAAATGGTACACATAATAAATGCCCGGATCTTTAAACGTATGCGAAGCATCTTTGCCATTGAAGGTAGCTCCATCTCCAAAGTCCCAACCATAGTTCAATGCACCCCAAGAATAATCTTTGAATTGTACGGTATAAGGTGCACAACCAGCATTGCCATTAGATTTAAAGAAGGCCTGTACATTTTTAGGCTGAACAAAAATGGTGGCTTTAGCTGTATCTGTACCGCACATATTCTGAGCCGTCAACACCACTTGGTAAATGGTTAAACTATCTATTGCTTCGTATTTAATTGGCTGCCTGTATGGGTTCATTCTGCTGGTGCTGTCGCCATTTCCAAAATCCCAATGATAGGCAGTAGGCACTCCTTTAGAGGTATTGACAAAATAAACCGGAAGAATAGAACAACCTGAATCTTGTGAGGTTAAGAATGAGGCACTTGGAAATGGTAATACCCTAATTTTATTTGAAGCTTCATAATCGCCACAACTGTTACTGATTTTTAATTTTACCTGATAAATGGTGTCAGCGAGTAAACTATTTGCAAAGGTAATTGGCTTAGGGAATTTAGCTGTATCAGTTTTGCCATTTCCAAAATCCCAAAGGTATTTTACTTTTAAACTGTTGTTTAGGTTTGTAAAGTTTACCGTCAATGGCCCACATCCCAAAGAATCGCTGACAGTAAAATTTGGAACTGGTTTTTCTTGCACTACAATATAAGTAGAATCAAAACTGGTAGCACACACATTGCTTGCTTTGAGTTTGATCAAATAGGTGCCTTCTTTTGGATAAGGATGATTGACAGTGGTATCTTTATTGGTATACAAAACTTTGCCATCACCAAATTGCCAATCAAAATTGCTCACACTCCCTATAGATTTGTTTCGGATGATGACCTTGACAGGATTTAAACTATCTGTACAATAAATAGAAGGCTGAACAGCCACCAATGCTTTTGCACTGGCTTTTACTTTAATGCTCTTGCTTACTTCAGCTTTACATAAGTTGACAGATGTAACCATGAGTTTTGCCGTATAAATGGTGTCTTGTAAATCACTTCCGATATAGGTTTTGTATACGGTATCGGCATTGTTTGTTTGGAGCAGACTTTTGTCTCCATATAACCATTGATTAACCGAGGGTCCTTTCACAATGGTATTGTTATAAAAAGTAATAGCCAAAGGAGAACAACCTGAATCTATATTGCTTGTAATGAAAGGTATTGGCTCAGGATAAATTCGGAATTGTTTATTGGCAGAATCTAAACACCCATTGTTGGTTTTTACAACTAATTTGATGGTATAAATAGAATCTGCATTGCCTGCATGCTTAGGGAATGTAATTTGGGGCTGAAACAATGTATTACCAGAAATACTGATGCCGGCCTGTTCTGTTTTCCATAAATAGCTGTTTCCATACAAGCTTGAATTGTTTAAGTTTACTGTAATTGGCCCACAGGCAGCGGTATCTCCAATGAATTGATACATTGCTTTTGGACGGGTTGGTAAAGCAATACTTTTTTGCGCACTGTCTATGCAACCATAATCTGTTTGCGCTTTCAACCAAAGCACCCCTGTTTGACTAAATCCAGTTTGGTTGTCTTGAACAAAGTTAAATGCAGTTTTAACTGATGCCGTATCATTGGCAAATACAATGCTGTTCGCACCTCTATAAGTCCACTTAAAAGCACTTGGATTCAGAACAGGGATTGGGTCTGAAATATTGTTTGCCTCACTTGAATTTGGGAAACAATTAGATAGCGAGGTGGCTTGAATAACTGGCCGTGGAAGTGGTTTTACCCTAACTATTTTACTGAGAGAATCGGTGCAACCAGTACCTGCAATCACTACCAACTTCACTGTAACGAGGGTATCGTTGATGCCAACATTTCTAAAGGTATAGGTGATGTCTTGATTGGTATTGTTGAAAATACCAATTGACCACCTGTACAAGAGCCCACTTGGTGTGGATTGGTTGATTAAATTACTTGTGAG
>JAIXWI010000039.1 GCA_027491355.1 Bacteroidota bacterium | reverse complement strand
ACACCAGGTAACAATTCTGTTTGTGCAAAATCTCTGGCTGCTTGCTGCACGTTGATGTGCTCTTCTGATAAATCGAAATTCATACTTAATATTTTACGTTGCGAATATATTTATTTAATTGTCCAAATTTTTCAAATTTGAACAAAATCATGCGAGTTTAATTTTTTGTTCAATGGCAGATGTTGAAAAACCAGGAAGAAAATCAATGGTTGCCACTGTTCCGCCTTTTGCTTTAACAACTTCATAACCAACAATGTTTTCTGGTTGGTAATCACTGCCTTTTATCAATACGTCGGGTTGAATGGCTTCAATTAATGAAAGTGGTGTTGCTTCATCAAACAAAACAACCGCATCTACCATTGCCATACTGGCCATGATTTGCATACGAGAATCTTGATCTTGGATAGGCCTGTGCGGACCTTTTAGTTTACCAACAGAAGCATCTGTATTCAAGGCAACAACCATACGTGTCCCATAATCTGATGCTTTAGCTAAGTAATCAACATGACCCCTGTGAATGAGATCGAAACAACCATTTGTAAAAACTATTTTTTGACCCTCTTGCTGCCATTGGGCAACTAATTGCAACAAACTTTCTTTGGTTTGAATTTTTTGAAGGATATGTGTGTAGTTAGGCTTTGTCATGTACATCTTCATGCTTTCTTTTTTGAACCATTATTACAATAGAGGCTACCAAACCCAATACAATTAACAATATCATCTGTGAACCATGTACCAAGGTGGCATAGGCCAAGCCATCTGCTTTGGGAACACTGAACAAAAGCAATGCCTGTGTTACAAAAAAATGATAGGTTCCAGCTCCAGCCCCAGGCGCAGGTAGAACCACACCAATTGTTCCAATGGCAAAAACTGTTAAACAATCTATAAACGACAATTGAGAAGTAGCTTCCAAGGCAAACAAACAGAAGTACATCATTAAAATATAACCGGCCCAAATTGCCAGTGATAAAATTAAAAACAAGACAGGTTGTTCTAATTTAAAAATGCTTGTTACTCCTTCTTTGAAACCTTGTAACAAGGCCATTAGTTTTTGAATGGGTTTGGAGGATACAACTTGCTTCCATTTAAATACCAATACAACCAATACAATCAGCGCAGCACTTATACCAACAAGCTGAATGTTTGAAAATCCCTCATTGGAATGGGGTGTATAAGCACTGATAAAATTCCAAATGATTTCAAATTGCAGTAAAAAAATCAAAGCAAGAACCAAAACCAGCATCAATAAATCTACGATACGCTCAGTTACAACTGTTCCCAATGACTTATCAATGGGTAATTGACTCGTTTTTAATAAAGATGCACACCTTGAAACTTCACCTGCTCTTGGGATGAAATAATTGAACATGTAACCCACAATAACAGCCATGAAACTATTGGAATGACTAACTTGATAACCAATGGCTTTGTACAATAAGTTTGCACGATAAGCACGCAGCCAATGGCTCACTACTGACAACCCAATTCCAAAACTCAACCATCCCAAATGGGCATTCAGCATTTTGTTTAACTGAGCATCCCAATCAACATCTTCAAATACAAAATATAAAAAAACAAAACCGATACCGAATACCAGTGCTAGTTTTAAAATATTCTTGATGGATTTACTCAAGCAGGCAATTGGTTATTGTGATCAGGGTATATAGCAATAGGCTGGTAATTTTTTGCCTCTTCTTGTGTTACAATACCATATGAAATTACAATCACATGGTCGCCAACGGCTGCTTTTCTGGCTGCAGGACCATTCAAACAAATCATTCCTGAACCGCGCGCTCCCTTAATGATATAGGTTTCTATGCGCTCTCCATTGTTTACATTTACAACCTGCACTTTTTCGTATTCGAGCAGTTGAGCCGCATCCATTAAGTTTTCATCAATGGTAATACTGCCTACGTAATGTAATTCTGTTTGAGTTACTTTGGCACGGTGAATTTTCGATTTCAGTATTTGAATCTGCATAAAATAGGTTTCGCCTATGGCTTTAGTTTTCGGTTGGCAAAGCTAATTGAAATTGTTAAAAGCCCAAAATTCGTTCAGTCCTGTTATAAGGGGCTTATTTTCATGAATTGTCAAAAGTCTGTCATTTGCCTTTTTCAGGACTAAAATCATTTTTTAGAAAGCATTCGGAAACTTTCTTTGTGGCATCAAAAAACACCACATGAAAAAATTCATACTTTCTATTTTGTTGCTCCCGAATTTGGTTTCAGCTCAAATCAATGAAGACAGCGTAGCTACTTTGCCTAGAACAGCATTGGATGTTTATTACAACATGCAAACAGGTAAAAAAGACACGGTTAGTGCCAACAATTGGCATTTGGCGTTTGCGGTTAGAAAAGCGCAATACCCAATGAATACCATGCAGGCTACCACCATCCGCATCAATGACGGACAAGGTGTGGAAGTATACCAATCTAATAAAACCATAAACGATTGGAACAGCTTTGATACTTCGGGATATACCAATTGGCCAAGCCCAATTAATGACGACAAAGCATGGGAAATGGGTGCGCTCAATCAATCTAAAAACATGCAAGATCCGTTTGATTACGGATGGGGTGCCTACAACATGAACACCAACGAGGTGATAGGTAAGCACATATGGTTACTAACCAACAGCAATAAGAGTTTTATGAAGAAAATCTACATCTCAAAAATTGTATTTGATACAATGTGGGTTTTTACCATTGCCAACTTGGATGGAACCGACAGCAATACCGTAGAAATTCACAAACCTACTTACAAAGGTAAAATGCATGCCTACTACAATGTATTGAGCAATTCATTGATAGACAGAGAACCTAGTTTAGGTAGTTGGAATTTATTGTTTACAAGATACAAAACTGTGGTTACGTTAATGGGTCAAACGTTGCCATACCCTGTAATGGGGGTTTTGATGAGTCCGACAACCAAGGCTGCTAGAATAAAAGAAGCAAATGTTGCAAGCATGGAAATTGGTAATGGAGCTGACAGTGCATTGTTCACAAGCCAAGTCAATACTATTGGTTGGGACTGGAAAGCTCCTGGAGTACCTGGTTTTGCACCTATCATAGACAGCTTAGGCTTTTTCCTACGTGATGTCAATACCCCAAAAACTGTTACCCGTATTATTTTTACAGAATATTTTTCGGGTCAAAACAGTCAATACACAAAGTTCAATTTGTTCACCTATGCTTTGCAAACAACTGGAGTTGAGCAATACATGCAATCATCATTACCTTTAAGTATTTATCCAAATCCAATCAATGGAAACGGTACGCTAAACATTGAAACCACCAATGTGTCCGCTTCGCAAATTCATATCACAACCTTAGACGGTAAATCAATATTTGAACAAACAATTGATGGGGCAAACCAAAGCATTCAGTTACCAAATTTAGAAAGTGGCATTTACTTGGTAAATGTGATAAACCAAAACAAGAAAACAAGTAAGAAATTGGTTGTTTATTAATTTGACATTTAAACATACATATCTTTTGTGCCTTGCCGGCATTGTCTCAATGATGATGCTGGCAAGTACTTTTATGGCCAATGCACAACCAAACTCTAAACAATACGAGCTCAATGAGATGGTGGTAACGGGCCAATTGGAAGAAAATTCTCTGACCAAATCTGTTTACAAAGTAAGGCTCATTGATGCCAAACAAATCAAGCAACAAGGCGCATTCAACCTGCAACAGGTGCTTAGCAAGGAATTGAACATTCGGGTTTTTCAAGATCCATTGTTGGGAAGTAACCTTCAATTACAAGGCGTAAGTGGTAACAATATTAAAATTTTATTGGACGGTGTTCCTGTTATAGGCCGAGAAGCTGGTAACATAGACTTAACCCAACTCAATTTAAACAACATAGAACGCATAGAAATGGTTGAAGGACCAATGAGTGTAAACTTCGGTTCTGATGCCCTTGGTGGAGTTATAAATTTAATAACCAAGAAAGCAGATGTCAATCAAAAGCAACTTACTTTGAACTCCTATTACGAAAGTATTGGACAATACAACCTAGATTTAAACACAAACATAGGATTCAAAGGAGGAAGCATTCAAGCTTTTGGTGCACGTAACTTTTTTGAGGGATTCTCAGTGAACCCGAGTGAAAGAGTTAAGCTATGGAAACCACGCACCCAATACAATGCAGGCTTTAACATTGCCAAAAAATACAAAACTGGAAACATTCAACTTAATAACTACGCCTTTTATGAACAACTCAGCAACAGAGGAATTGCAGAGGTTGATTGGACAAAAGCATCGGCACAAGACCAATATTATTTTACCAAAAGAATGGGTGCTACACTTTTATGGGACCATCAAATTAAAACACATGAAAATTTAAACATTGTTATTGGCTATAATTATTATGCTCGTACAATGGAAACTTACTTGAAGAATTTAGTGACTTTGCAAGAAACCCTTATTCCTTCACAAGAAACACAACATACATCAGAACTCAACAACCTCATGTCAAGAGGCACCTATGCCAACCGCATCAACAAAAAAGCAAATTTTCAACTGGGTTATGAAAGCAACCTTGATTGGGCATATGGTTCAAAATTCAATGGTACACAGTTTATAGGTGAATACAGTTTGTTTAGTAGTTTAGAATACCGCCCTTCCTACAAAATGGTTATAAGACCTGGAATACGAGCAGGACTGAATTCACAATACCAGATGCCTTTGATACCTTCATTGCATTTAAAATATGACCTAACAGAGCAACTCGTATTAAGAGCGAGTATTGCCAAAGGGTACAGAGCTCCAGGAATGAAGGAATTGTTCATACAATTTTCTGATATCAACCATAACATAACCGGAAACCAACAACTTAAACCCGAACATTCCATGAATACACAGGTTTATTTAACATTCCAAAAACCAAGTTCAAGCAATGTTATCAAGTTAGAAACCGCTTTGTTTTATAACCACATCAACAATATGATAGGCCTGGCAAAATCGGGCACTTCCAACAACGTGTCGTTCATGTACATTAACTTAAACGAGTTTGATAACATCGGTTTCAATGTAAGTGGTGACCTCAATTCTTCGAGCTTACAAATGGGATTGGCTTATGCATACATAGGCAACCGTACCCTATTCAATGGTCAATCAAACAACACTTTTTATTTTAACCAAGAAGTAAAGTTACAATTGGGCTACGTGTTCAAAAAACCTGAACTTAGTATCAACCTGTATGCCAAATACAATGGCAGATTTCAAAACTATTTGTACCAAGCAGATAAAAATGAAACCACTATTGGTTACGTGGATCCATTTACAATAGTTGATTTAACGGGTAGTCAAAACTTTTTCAAACAAAAGCTCAGTATTACCTATGGGTTCAAAAATCTGTTGAATTACACGAATGTGAATGCCAATATGCAAAATGGACCTCACAGCACAGGAAACAATACAGCCATGATGGGAATGGGCAGATCCGTTTTTTGCAACTTAAAATATACATTTGGCAGTTAATGGGCTCTCAGCAAATCAAATTGAAACAACTAGCATGCATTCTTTTTTTAGGGGTGTTATCCACATTATTGGGTTGTGAAAAGGCCGATAAACCATACGTATTACCAGAAAAACCAAATGCCAATTTAATAGTCAGTCAGGTAAACCTAGGTGAAAAATATACCGAACAAGTATATGTCAATTTGTTTGATTCTATTCCAGTTAAAACCAGTTTTGCAAGCAATGCTTGGGACCTCTCTTTTGAGGCAAAACCAGAAGGCTTTAGAATTTTAATGAATGGTGGGAAAAATGTCAGAATTGCCAAAACCAACTACTTACAATTTCAACAAATTTCAAACCCTGAACAATTCAATTATAAATGGGATGAGGCCAGTGGTGGCGATTCTATTTTTTTATTGAATTGGTGCGATAAAAACGGCATGGGCTCAGACACTATTTACTTGGTTGACAGAGGTCAAGTTCAAGGTGATGAACAGAGATATGTTCAATTAAAATTATTGCAACACAATGCCAGCACTTATACCATTCAAATTGCAAATTTAGATGGCACAAATGAACAGTCACAAACAATTTTAAAAGATGGCAGCAAAGAAGCAATTTTGGTTAAACTTGACCCAGATAAGTTTGAACAGTTAAACATTGAACCCAACACTAACAATTGGCAGTTGTGTTTTTTAAAATACCGATGGATTTATTATGAATTCAATCCACCACTTTTTTATCTGGTAACGGGTATTTTTATCAATACCAGTCAAATTGAAGTTGCTGTTGACAGTACCAACAAATTTGAAGACATACAATTGAGTGCTGTTGATCAATATCAGTACAGTAGCAAAAGAGATATCATTGGTTATGATTGGAAGATTTACGATTTTACGAATGGAAAGTATTGGACAAGAAAGTATGTTACTTATATTTTGGCAGTAAAAGGTCCTACAAAAAAATACTACAAACTCCGATTCACAGATTTTTATTCAAATACGGGTGTGAAAGGTTCGCCTAAATTTGAGTGGATGCCTTTGTTCTAGCAAACATCAAAATTTAAGCGACAGAAGTATTTGAGTGCTTTCCATTAAAGATTCGTTATTTTTGGGAAATACTAGTAATCCAAGACAGTGACAAAGCCTGAAAACAAACAAAATACTGCATCTACATACATAGAAGTACTGGGCGCAAGGGTCCACAATCTCAAAAACATTGATGTTAAAATTCCACGAAACAAACTGGTTACCATTACAGGTTTAAGTGGAAGTGGTAAATCTTCATTGGCCTTTGATACACTCTTTGCTGAGGGGCAGCGCAGGTACATGGAGAGTTTTTCGGCCTATGCCAGACAATTTATTGGTAATATGGAAAGGCCTGAAGTTGATAAAATCAATGGGCTTTCTCCAGTCATCTCAATCGAACAAAAAACTGTCAATAAGAATCCAAGATCAACTGTAGGTACAATAACAGAAATTTATGATTTCTTGCGTTTATTGTATGCCAGAGCTGCCGATGCTTACAGTTATTTGAGTGGTGAGAAAATGGTGAAGATGAGTGAAGATCAAATTGTAAACAGCATCATTCAAAGGTTCGAAAACCAGAAAATAATGTTGCTGGCTCCTTTGGTTAAAGGCAGAAAAGGACATTACCGTGAATTGTTTGAACAAATTAGAAAACAAGGTTATACCAAAGTAAGAGTTGATGGCGTTTTACAAGACATTGCACCTAAAATGCAATTAGACCGTTATAAAATACATGATATTGAAGTACTGATTGACCGCATAGAACCTAAATCATCGGCCAAGTTTAGGATTCAAGAAAGTGTTAAAAATGCACTCAAAACAGGCAAAGGCTCTATGGCCCTTTTGAAATTGGAAACAGATGAAATTGTTTATTATTCAAAATTTTTGATGGACCCAATAAGTGGCTTGAGTTATGAGGAACCACAACCCAATACTTTTTCATTCAATTCACCTTATGGAGCTTGCCCAAGTTGCGATGGCATGGGTTTAACAAGCAGTATAGAAGAAAATGCCATTGTACCTGATAAAAAAATATCTATCAATAAGGGCGGTTTTGCACCTCTTGGAGAAGCCCGAGACAACTGGACATTCCTGCAGCTAAAAGAGCTGGGTAAAATTTATAAATTTACTTTTACTGAGCCAATAGAAAAATTTAGTAAAGAAGCCATGCATGCCATTCTTTATGGCTCAGATGAAAGTTTAAGCATTCCTTACGAATACAGCTCAGGGTATACCCAAAATTACAGTACCAAATGGGAGGGTTTGATACCGTTTATCACCAGACATTACCACGAGAAAAGCACGGATTCAATTGTGAAATGGGCTGAAGAATTTATGGAAATTCATCCTTGTCCAACTTGCAAAGGAGCACGCTTAAAAGCTGAATCATTACATTACAGAATAGCTGATAAAAACATTGCTGAATTAGCAGAAATGGAAATTGGCCAATTGGGAAAATGGTTTGCCAACGTAGCAACACAATTGGATGAAAGGAAAAACATCATTGCCGCAGAAATTCTCAAAGAAATAAAAAGCAGGGTTCAGTTTTTAAATGATGTTGGCATAGACTACCTCAGTCTCAATTCGCCAGCTAAAACACTCAGTGGCGGAGAAGCCCAACGCATTCGTTTGGCTACTCAAATAGGTTCACAGTTAACAGGTGTGTTGTACATTCTTGATGAGCCTAGTATTGGTTTACACCAAAGAGACAACAGAAGGCTCATAGACTCACTCAAAAACTTGAGAGATGTAGGCAACAGTGTCATTGTAGTTGAACACGACAAAGACATGATGGAGGAGAGCGATTATATTTTAGATTTGGGACATGGTGCAGGCATTCATGGTGGGCATGTAGCAGCTGCAGGTACTTTTGAAGAAATTTCAAAAGCCAATACACTTACCGCCGATTATTTAACGGGTAGAAGGCAAATAGAAATACCATCCAAAAGAAAAAAAGGGAATGGAAAATTCATTGAGTTAATAGGTGCAAATGGAAACAATTTAAAGCAAGTAGATGTAAAGTTTCCATTGGGCACATTGATTTGTGTCAGTGGTGTCAGTGGAAGCGGCAAATCAAGTTTAATCAACGAAACCCTCTACCCAATTTTAAGACAGCATTTTTATGGATCACACCAAAAACCTTTACCATATAAAAAAATCAAGGGAATAGAACAGGTTGACAAAGTAATTGATATTGACCAAAGTCCCATTGGCAGAACACCTAGAAGTAATCCGGCAACTTATGTAGAAGTTTTTGGAGAAATCAGGAACCTTTTTGCCAACTTACCTGAATCAAAAATCAGAGGTTATAAACCGGGCAGGTTTTCTTTCAACGTAAAAGGTGGTAGGTGCGAAACATGCCAAGGTGGAGGCATGAAAAACATTGAAATGAATTTCCTGCCTGATGTATATGTAACTTGTGAATCATGTAATGGCAAGCGTTACAATAGAGAAACACTCGAAATCAGGTACAAAGGCAAAAGCATCAATGATGTGTTAAACATGTCTATTGAAGACGCAGTTGTTTTCTTTGAAAATACCCCTCAAATTTTGAGAAAAATAGTTTCGTTGAATGATGTTGGACTCGGCTACATTACCTTAGGTCAGGCATCAAATACCTTAAGCGGTGGAGAAGCCCAACGGGTTAAACTGGCTACTGAGCTGAGTAAAAAAGATACAGGCAACACTTTTTATATATTAGACGAACCCACAACTGGCTTGCACTTTGAAGATGTGAGGGTATTGTTGGAGGTGATTCATAAATTGGTTGAAAAAGGCAATACAGTGCTCATTATTGAACACAACTTAGATGTAGTTAAAGTAGCTGATTGGGTGATTGACATGGGACCGGAGGGAGGAAAAAACGGAGGGGAAATTTTATGTGAGGGAACGCCAGAAGCCATTGCAAGCAATGCCAAAAGCCATACAGGTGTGTTTCTTAAAAAAGAATTGACTTTGCATAAAAAATAGAATTAATTCTGAAAGTTTATCTTGCAGTACATTGAAACATAAATTCTACATATTGAGCGCTCAACTAAAATTGTATTGGCTCTTGGGTTTCATTTGCACTGCGAACTTAGTAGGTGCACGTGGGTATACGCCACAAAATTACATTGCAAAATTTGCGCCCATTGCCATTCAGTTGAGCTTAGAAACTCAAATTCCAAGCTCAGTTATATTAGGTGTTGCCTTTGTAGAATCGGGTTACGGAAACAGTAAAAATTGCAGGTTACTCAAAAATCATTTTGGCATCAAAGGCAAAAATAACCTGAGACATAGGCATAAATCTTACCGTTCAAAATACAAAGAATACGATACAGATTCTGCCTCTTACGCCGATTTTTGCAAGATAGTTTCGAGCAGAAAATACTATGCTAAAATTAAAAATAGCCGGCACAATAGCATTTGGTTGAAACACATCAGTAAAACCTATGCCAAAGCAAGAAAGAGATGGGTTACTGGGGTATTGTATGCCATCAAAAAATACCATTTAGATAAATTCAACAGACACCAGCAAATATGAATAAAAAAACACTTAGTTATGTAGGCATTACTTTGTTGGTTGGTATTGTAGTTGCTAGTTTTTTCGACAATATAGAAAACAACGGAACTTGGTATGGTGCAAACGACTACACGCATGTAATCAATACCGATTCATCTGTTCAAAAAAGCATTGAATTGGCTTGCATGGATTGCCATTCTAATTATACAAATCGTGTGTGGTACGACAACATTGTACCCGTTAGTTTTTTAATCAAACACCATGTAAACGAAGGCAAGCATGAGCTTAATTTTTCAGAGTTTGCAACGTACACTGTTAAGAAACAAAAACACAAACTACATGAAATAGCTGAGCAATTGGAAGCAGGCGAAATGCCAATGTCGGGTTACGTTACCATGCATCCAACTGCCAATTTATCAGCAGCTCAAAAACAAACACTCATTAATTGGAGTAAGAATGCCATTGATAGCATTGAATTGAATGCAACTGAGTTGAATTGATTCAATCCAATAAGTGATTGGTTTGGTTGGCTTGTAACAATTCGAATTTGCCTGCTTGATAGGCCAATACATAAAGACAAAGGTTGCTGTGTTTAAACGATTCCATGTTTGACAATGGTTCTTCTAACAAGGCACACAATAACGCTTTCATAGCCCTACCGTGTAAACAAACCAATATTTTTTGAGCATTATAAGCCACAATTTTTTGCATACCAAGCTTGAGTCTGTTTTGCAATTCAAAAGCATTTTCTCCGCCAGGAACTGCCTCTGCGTAATTGCCCAATTGCCATTGGTTCAAGACCGTATTGAATTGCAATTGGTGATGAGGTTCTTGTTTGAGCCCTTCAAGGTTTCCCCAAGAAATTTCTCTGATTTCAGGTAATACTAAATGAGGTAGCCCTGTTGCTAAAAATCTTGAAACACTTTCAATGGTTCTTACAAGTGGTGAAGTAAACACTACTTCAAATCCTTCATCTTTGTAACACTGATAAAATTGTGCCGCTTGTTCATGCCCTTTGGCATTCAATGGCAGGTTTATTCCTGAACCTTGAACAATGCCCTCCCTATTGAAATCTGTTTCACCGTGTCTGATGAGGTAAATTAATTTTCTTTGACTCATTGAGTTTTTTAATAGTTTTAGCCTAAATTAGAGCGATTTTTATTCCTTAACGCTTAACTGAACGCATGCTGCATCAACTTTTACTTGAACAACTGAATGCAACTTTTGGAGACAAATTAAGTTTTTCTCCCGATATGGTTCGCTTCATTGAGCAAGTTAACCAAAGCTATATTCAATTCAGCAATGGTAAGATTGAAAAAAACAAGCATGTAGAAAAGTTAACGGAATCTGCAGGTGCGCTGGAGATCCTTCAATTGCTTGATTCGGCTCAAGACTTGTTTTACATTACTGATAAAAATGGTTTTTTTATCATCAACAATGAAACTTGTATTAAAATTACAGAATACCCCGACCATGAACTCAAGCAGTTGTCTTTATTTGAGTTAATAGAACCTCGGTTCAAAGACGAAATTAAATTTTATTTCGATGCGCCTGAAAACGAAACAGGCAATATCCCTTACCATGAATTTCCAATTGTTACAAAAAGTGGCAGAATGGTATGGCTAGGTCAACATGCTCAAGGTAATTTTGATGAAAATGGTTTACAAGGTTTTCAAGTCATAGCACGTGACATTACTTCTTTAAAAACTGCACAATTGGAGGCCGAGGTATCTAAAAACTTTTTGCATGAAATTTTAGATGCCATCCCCAACCCTTTGTTTGTTAAAAATCGTTCACACCAGTCGGTTTTGGCCAATTCTGCTTATTTAAAAATGCTTGGACAAACCCAAGAGCATGTTTTGGGTAAGACAGAATTTGATTTTTTAAGCCAATCTGATGCCTCTAAATATACAACATTGGATGAGGAACAATTCAAAAATCAAACAGAGACCGTAAGGGAGGACATCAATGTTACGGAGGAGGGCACTGAGAGACACTTACATGTAAAAAAGACTATTTTTAACAGCAGAAACAGCGATTTTTTAATTGGTGTCATCACTGATATAACAGAACGAAGAAACATAGAACAAGCCAATATCAACCTCAAGCAATTTTACGAGCAAATACTCAATAAAATTCCAACTGACATAGCTGTATTCAACGACAAGCATGCTTATTTGTTTGCAAACGAACACGCCATTTCAGACCCTGAAAAACGCAATTGGGTAATAGGCAAAGACGATTTTGACTATTGCAAGAAATTTGGATTGTCAGAAACCTTTGCCAACGAAAGAAGACGTTTATTCAATGAAGCTGTCAAATCAAAAAAACAAGTAGAAAAAGAAGAACAAATTATTGACAATAAAGGTAACAGCCAATGGGTTCTACGCAGAATGTATCCAGTGGAAGGAGCTAACGGAAAGGTAGAATTTGTCATTGGTTTTGGCATCGACATTACTGAAAGGAAGATGACTGAAGCCAGAATCATTAAACAACAATATGAATTAGAAGAAGCGCAGAAAATTGCAAGAATTGGAGCGTGGGAACTACAAACTGATTCAAAAATAATGAAATGGAGCCGTGAAATGTACGGCATACTTGGTTTTGAAAACGGACTTGAAATTGCTTACAGTCATTTTGAAGAATTGTTCTTGGATTCAGAAAAAAACAAACTAGCACAAGCTCTAATGAATGCGGTGAACCAGTTTGAAGCATTTGAGTTTGAAGCAGAACTCAATTTGCAAAAAAACAAACGATTTTTCATTCGTATCAAAGGATTACCTGTTATTGAAAACAAAGTTGTCAAGTCAATCAGGGGTATCATTCAAGACATTAGCTTAGAAAAAGAATCACTCCAAAAGCTAGAACAATATTACGGAGAGCTAGAAAAGAAAAACAAAGAACTGGATCAGTTCGCTTATGTTGTTTCGCATGATTTAAAAGCGCCTTTGAGGGGTATTTACAATTTATCGATGTGGATAGAAGAAGACTTGGATGGTAAATTGGAAGAAGACACCAAAAACAACCTTGAACTGTTGCGCAAACGTGTAAAGCGTATGGAAGGATTGATTGATGGCATTTTACAGTATTCAAGAGCTGGAAGGATCAAACAAGAAATCAGTAAGTTTCAACTTAATGACTTGATTCCTGAAATCATTGAATCTATTAGTCCAGGTGAGCATGTACAATTCAATATCCAAGCTAATTTACCTGAACTGGAAACTGAAAAAATTTGGATTGAACAAATCTTTTCAAACCTCATCAGCAATGCAGTCAAACACAATACCAATGCCAAACCTGAAATTCGTATTGGCTATACCAAAACCGCGCACTTTCATGAATTTTGTGTTGCCGACAATGGCCCAGGAATAGAAGCTCAATTTTTTGAAAAAATATTCGTCATTTTTCAAACATTACAAGCCAGAGATACTTTTGAAAGCACTGGAGTTGGATTGGCAATCGTAAAAAAAATCATCACTGAAAAAGGTGGTAAAATTTGGATTGAATCGGAAATTGGTCAAGGTGCTCGTTTTTACTTTACTTGGCCTATTTAAAGATACATGAAAATGAAGCATCCTGTTATATTATTTGTGCTGGCTTTGTTTCTTGGAAATTTCTATGCCAAAGCCCAATGCATAGACCCTTTGAGTATTTGCCCTACTTGCCCCTGTCCTGATTTGTTGTACAAACCCATTTGTGGCTGCGATGGCAATACATACAGAAACCTTTGCTATTTTGAAAGAGCCGGAGGCAATAGAACGCCAGGTAGTACCTATATAGATGGAACTTGCAGTGGTTTTGAACTAGATGTATTTCCTCTGATAGTAGCCGAAGACCAAAATTTAACCATCACTTTTGCACAAGCTTTTGAAAAGTCTGCCACTTTTATGCTGGTAGATGTTTGGGGCAAAATTTATATTCAAAGAACATTACCTGCACAAAAACTGTTCGAATTTCAGTTGTTAGAACTACCAATGTTGTCCAGAGGACCCTACATTGCACTCATTTACAACAGTGAAGGCAAATACAAGTATGTAAAATTCCTGAAATTGTAAATAAGGAACTAAATTTATTCGTCTGATTTTCTGATAGCTACACATAAATGCATCCAAAATAAGCTATTTGGCCAATGACTTATAGTTTCAAATTCAATGAAAAGCCCTAATTTCGAGGCCCTTAAATAGTTGACAGATGATTTTTAAACATTTAGTTGTGAATTATAAAATCATGTCCTATTTTTGCAACCCATTTAAACACAAAGAAGAGTCGTGGACGCATTGAGTTACAAAACCGTATCTGCTAATAAAGCATCAGCTACCAAAAATTGGTTAGTTGTTGACGCAGAAGGACAAACATTAGGTCGTTTTGCCAGTAAGCTAGCCAATATTTTAAGAGGCAAGCACAAAACAAACTACACACCGCATGCAGATTGTGGTGATTTCGTGATTGTTATCAACGCTGATAAAATCCGTTTTACAGGAAACAAAATGAATGAGAAAGAATACAAATTCTTCTCAGGTTACCCAGGAGGTTTGAGGTATGAGGTAGCAAAAAACATTTTGGTTCGTAGACCTACCTACATTGTTGAGCATGCTGTTAAAGGTATGTTGCCTAAGAACAAATTAGGTTCTCAGCTTTTCCGCAATTTACATGTTTATGCAGGTGCTGAACACCCGCATGGAGCTCAACAACCTAAAGAATTAAAATTCTAATCGATGGAAGTGAATAACGCAATTGGAAGAAGAAAAACAGCTGTTGCCCGTGTTTATTTAACACCTGGAACCGGCAAAATGACTGTTAACGGAAAAGAAAGCAAAGAGTACTTTCCGAGCATCGTATTATTAAGTGCTGCAAATAAAGCTTTTGAGGTAACTGATACATTGGGGCAATTTGATGTGAAAGCACACCTGAATGGTGGTGGCGTTCATGGTCAGGCTGACTCATTGAAATTAGCGATTGCTAGAGCTTTGGTAAAATACAATGCTGAATTAAAACCAGCATTAAAAGTAAATGGATTGTTAACCCGTGACCCTAGAATGGTTGAACGTAAGAAACCAGGACAGAAGAAAGCACGTAGACGTTTCCAATTCGTAAAACGTTAATCCGAATTTTAAAAATCATATGTCAAAAATCACTCAAGAAGAGTTGTTGGAAGCGGGTGTACATTTTGGTCACCTTACCCGCAAATGGAATCCAAAGATGGCTCCGTACATTTTTATGGAGAAGAATGGAATCCACCTCATCGATTTACACAAAACTGCTGTAAAACTAGATGAGGCCGCACAAGCCATCAAAAACATTGTTAAATCTGGACGTAAAGTTCTTTATGTTGCTACCAAAAAGCAAGCTAGAGAAATTATCGAAAGCGAAGCACAAAGAGTCAACATGCCTTATGTATCTGACCGTTGGTTAGGTGGTATGTTAACTAACTTTGCAACTGTTCGTAAGAGCATCAAGAAAATGCAAAGCTTAGAGAAATTAGCTTCAGATGGTACGTATGTAAACATCAACAAAAAAGAGCGCTTGATGATTGAGCGTGAAAAAGTAAAGTTGAACAAAGTATTAGGTGGTATCGCTGATTTAAACAGATTGCCAGCAGCCTTGTTCATCGTTGATATCAAACGCGAGCACATTGCAGTAGCAGAAGCAACAAAGTTAAACATTCCTACTTTTGGAATCGTTGATACCAATTCAGATCCTACATTGGTTGACTTTGCAATCCCAGCTAATGATGATGCAGCAAAATCAATTTCATTGATCACTCGTTATGTAACTGACGCAATTGTTGAAGGTTTGAGCGAGCGTAAACGTGAAAAAGAAGAAACTGTAGACAAAGAAGCAGTAGCAGAAAAAGAAGAAGCATAGTCCTTCTCTAATCAAAAAAATACAAAAGAGAATTTGAAAATTACCAGGTAAGTTTCAAGTTCTCTTTTTTTAAATAGACCATTCATAACATAACAATAAATTAATAGTATGTCAATTAGTGCATCCGATGTAAACAAATTACGCCAAATGACTGGCGCCGGAATGATGGATTGTAAGAAAGCCTTGCAAGAAACCAATGGTGATTTTGAAGCAGCTGTAGATTTTCTCCGTAAAAAAGGAGCTAAAATTTCAGCAAACAGAGCAGACCGTGACGCAAAAGAAGGTGCAATCATTGCAAAAACTTCTGCAGACAGAAAAACGGGTGTGATTGTACAATTGAGTTCTGAAACCGATTTCGTAGCTAAAAACGAAGATTTCGTAGCATTTGCTCATAAATTGGCTGAAGTAGCTTTGGCTAACCAACCTGAAAGCATCGATGCATTCAAAGCTTTGGCTATGGATGGTGCAACTGTAGGTGATAAAATCACTGACCAAGTTGCTAAAATTGGAGAAAAAATTGACGTCGTTAAATACGAATTGGTAAAAGGTGACAACTTAGTTGCTTATATCCACGCTGGAAACAGATTGGGTGTTTTGGTTTCTTTGAACAACGCGCCTTCTGAAGCCAATTCAGTTGCTGGTAAAGATGCAGCTATGCAAATTGCGGCTTTGAACCCAGTAGGTGTTGACAAAGCAGATGTTGATCCAACCATCATTGAAAGAGAAATTGCAATTGGTATGGACCAAGCCCGTGCTGAAGGCAAACCAGAAAACATGTTAGAGAAAATTGCTCAAGGTAAATTGGGTAAATTCTACAAAGACAATACTTTATTGAACCAAGAGTTTGTAAAAGATGGCAGCAAAACGGTAGCGCAAATGCTCAACGAAGCAGAGAGCGGACTCAGCGTCATCGCATTCAAGCGAGTTTCATTATAATTTTAAAAAATCCTCACTTTAAAGTGGGGATTTTTTTTGCATCTCTTGTGAAAAGATTAAATTTAAATTCAAATAACCCTGAAATGAAATACAAAAGAGTACTACTGAAATTAAGCGGTGAAGCTTTAATGGGCACCATGCAATATGGCATAGACCCTAAACAATTGGAGCAATATGCCAAAGATGTTAAAACAGTAGTAGATGCCGGTGTTGAAGTAGCCATTGTGATTGGTGGCGGAAATATTTTTAGAGGCGTACAAGGTGTAGCTGGTGGATTGGTGGACCGTGCCCAAGGCGATTATATGGGCATGTTGGCTACTGTGATTAATTCTATGGCCTTACAAGGTGCTTTGGAAAAACAAGGCATTAAAACGCGTTTATTGAGCGCCATACACATGGAACAGATAGCTGAGCCATTTATTAGAAGAAGAGCGGTTAGACACCTTGAAAAAGGCCGTGTGGTAATTTTTGGAGCTGGAACAGGGAACCCATACTTTACAACTGATACGGCTGCTTCTTTAAGAGCCGTTGAAATTGAAGCCAATTTGGTATTGAAAGGAACCCGTGTGGATGGTATTTATACCGAAGACCCAGAGAAGAACCCTGAAGCCAAACGCTTCGAACAAATTGGTTTTGACGAGGTGTATGAGAGAGGTTTGAATGTAATGGACTTAACAGCCATTACCCTTTGCCAGGAAAACAAAATGCCGATTGTGGTTTTTGACATGAACAAAGAAGGAAATTTCTTACGTGTTTGCCAAGGCGAAAATGTAGGAACAACGGTTTCATAAAAAATTGTTTCGTTTGATAATGACGCGGCTGGTTCGAAGAACCAGCCGCTTTTTTTTGCCCATTCCTCAAACCTTACCCTCCTATTCAGGTAAAAACCATTTACATTTTCATAAATAGTTTTATATTTGATTTGCGTCAGTGATTTACCCAAATCTTTACACTGCTAAACTATGAAGAGCCTATGAGAACAAGTGTTTACAATGAAGTTGTAATGGAAAAGATTCAGTTTGATTCTAAAAAGATAGTATTGGCTTATTTTAATGAGGATAAAAACATCAATCAAATCATTAAAAAAATTCCAGGTACTATTTGGAACCCAATTATAAATGCTTGGGATGTTCTGGATGATGACTTCATTCTTCAATCCATTGAAAAATTGAATAACCAAAAAGAAAACGAAAACACCATTGCTTCTATTGAGAATTTAAAAAAATGGATGCTTTCAAAAAGATACAGTGCCAATACAATAAAAACCTATACGCATGTACTTTCTGTATTTTTCAAATTTTTTAACACAAAACAGCCAAGTGAAATTGTAAGCAATGACATCATTATATTCAATTTTGAATATATCCTAAAAAATAAATTATCTGGAACCTATCAATCGCAATTTATCAATGCACTTAAATTGTATTATAACATAAATGAGAATAAAAAATTAGATCCTAAAAAACTAATTAGACCAAAAAAGCAGAACTCATTGCCAAAAGTACTATCTGAAAAAGAAATATTTTTATTGTTAAATTCCATTAAGAATATGAAGCATAAAACAATGTTGTGTTTAATTTATAGTGCGGGTCTTAGGCGTGGTGAACTTTTAAATTTAAAAATAAGTGACATTGAAAGTGACAGAAATTTAATAGCCATTAGGTCAGGAAAAGGAATGAAAGACAGATATGTTCCATTATCAAATACAATTTTAACCATGCTTAGGGTATACTATAAATTGTATAAACCAAAACATTACTTATTTGAAGGGGTAAATGGAGGAAAATATTCGGAAAGAAGTATTGAACTTGTTTTAAAGAATGCCGCAAAACAAGCAGGGTTTACAAAACCATTGACATTACACATGTTAAGACATAGTTATGCAACACATTTGTTGGAACAGGGAACCAATTTGAGAATGATACAAGAAATTCTTGGGCATAAAAGTCCAAAAACCACACAAATTTATACTCATGTAAGCAATGAATCACTCAAGAAAATTCAAAGCCCATTTGATAAATTGAACATTAGAATTGAATAAAGATAAACAGAAACAAACTTGCGTATATGCTGCTATTTGAGGAAGTATTGGGAAGTAAAAAGGGAGGAAATAGCGTGTATATGGGAGTTATAAGCAACTTTAAAACAAACAAATAAATTAAAATTGAATGACAATTTATTTTGTTTTGACTAGCATTGAAAAACATTGAAAAAATGGAATTATTAGAGATTGACTTTTTAAATTCACGATATAAAATTCTATTTGATTTAAAAAAGAATAAATACCTCGTAAATGACATTATAACCAATAAAACTAAAGAATTAAAAGTCAGTTATAACGAAAAAAGAGATACACACTTTATTCGTTACACTTATACCTCAAACGGAAAAAGAATTGGTTATCAAAAAACAATTGACAAAATTAAATGGGAACTTTTTGGTGAGTGGCCAAGTGACAATAAAACATTAATTGGTCTCAATGAATTAGATTGCAAAAGAATAATCATAAATGACTTCGAAAATTTAGGGTATTTAACCCCATTCAGTCAAATGAGAGATTCACCAAACCCTTTAATGAGAAAAGTGCATCTATACATCGAAAGACATGGTGGATTAAAACTTTATTTACAATTAACTCGTGAAATAAATTTGAATAGTAAAATTTACTATCAAGACCATAATGGTAGAATCCTCAAGTCATCTTTTGAATTTAAATTCTTTTGTATTCTTCACTATAACGGCATAGAGTACCAATATGAGCCCTTTAAAGTGGAAAATTTTGTGCCTGATTTTTTTGTTCCCAAATTCAATATGCTTATTGAAATTCTTGGATTAGGAACAAGGTTTGACTACAATGAAAAGTCCAAACAAAAAAACCTTATTTATGGTCTCAAAGGATTTAATTATGAACCTATTCACGTAGATGGTCATAAATCAACTCAATCAATATTTACCAGATGCCAAGAAATTTTTGGAAAACTAAAATCTCCTGATTTCAATAAATACTTTGTAAACTTTTCGCTCAATGGAGATATGTTTATTGACAAGCTCAAGGAAATTTTACAATCTATCAATGATGGTAAACTTATTATTGATGATGAAGAAAATGGAAATGGTTTTGTTCAAAAGTACAGAACATACTACAACTATGTATATGAAAATTACGATTCAATTTTCCATTCAATTAAAGAATTGATTGGGTATCCTTCAAATTATGTAAACCGGCCAAAAAATTATTGGAATGACGTTGAAAACTGTAAATATGAATTAGAAGAAATATTCAAAAGAGAAAAACATATTCCAAATGTTCATCAATCACAAACTACCTTCATGAACATTTACGTATTGAATCAATTTTATAGTAATTGGGGTGTCAAATCAGTAAATGAAGGGGGAATCTTTTATACCCACATTTTGCACTTAAAACAAAAATATGGATTCAGGGATTTATCACAAGAACAAAAAGATGCTAAAAGAAACGAACTAGAAAACGTAATTAAAAGATATTATGATGGAGAAATACCACTTACTGGTAATAATGGTATTGAGAAAAAATATCGTTGGATTTATAAATTCATTATAACTGAATATGGAGATTTTTTCAACTACATAAAGAAGTATTTTGGATACCCTCCACCACATGTTCAAAGACCTAAAGGTTATTATAATAATGAGGATAATGTTCGCTATGAATTAGAAGAAAACTGGAGAAAATATAATCGACTACTTCAATTCAGTGAAATAAAAGGGAAAAAAGGAAAAGACAACACTTTCAATAGTCTTTATTCCCAAGTAGGAATTGAACAATTCAGAAAAGGAGGAAAATATTTTCCTTTCATTGAAGAGTTAAAAAAGAAATACGGTTTTACTGATTTGGAATCCGATAAAATCAATGATTTCAGAAAAAATGTTTTAGTATACCTAAATGGTATTAATGAGGGAAAATGGAATTCCTCAACAAATTCATGTCAGGAACTTGGTAAACTTCAACGATATTTCAAATATGTTGAAGATGAATATGGTTCTTTGTTCCAGGGTATAAAAAAGGAAATTGGATTTCCACACCCTAGAGTTGGAAGATATAAGAATTACTACGCTGATATAGATAATTGTAAATACGAAATTGAAAACAACATACGTATTTTTAAAAAATTACCATTGTACTCTCAACTTAAAAAACCACCATATTTAGGAAATAATACTCTAGTTGGTATTTTTGATAAATATAAGTCTAGTAGCTTTAAAGAAGGGGGCATTTTTCATAAGTTTACTTTAAATTGTCTAAAAAAGTATGGAAAGACATAGTCATTTCAGTTCAGGATTCAATCACCAATATTTTCAATAAATGAATAAAGCAGCTTATAACAGCGTGTAAGCAATATTGCCTTGCCCCCGCACATGCGGGACAACACAAGGCAACATCGCCTACACGCAAACCGTTAGCACTCACCCTAAAAAACGACACGACCGACAATAAACTAACAGAAAAATGCCAACGCTTCGCAAAATTAAAAGAGCTGTTTTCCCTTTCACAAGCCGACCCCAAACAGCACATTTAATTTTGCCCGACACACCCAAGCCCACCCACCATCCAAACATTGTTGAAAACTTCTTTGGACTTTTTTTGTCCATTAATTATTTATCATTATTTTTGGACATTATTTGACCAAAATGGCAACAATTAAGAAGACAAAATCATTTGGAGAACATCTTAGACATCTAAGAGAGGAAGCGGGATTGACTTTGAAATTTGTTTCAGAGCAAATTAGTATTGACACTTCCCTTCTAGCTAAGATTGAACGCAACGAAAGACAGCCGACAAAGCAAATTATTAAGCAAGTCGCTGACTTTTTTAAAGTTGATGAAAAAGAATTGCAGAATGATTTTTTAAGTGATCAAATCGCTTACAAAATTCTTGACGAGGAAGCAGATTTAAGTATCTTAAAAGTTGCTGAGGAAAAAGTGAAATATCTAAAAACTGTTCACAATGGAAAATGAAATTAAAGTCGTAGAATTATTTGCAGGTGTTGGAGGCTTTCGTCTTGGACTTGAAGGATGGAATGGAAAATCTGCATCATCAGGGTATAAAAAATCACTAAAATCGCCTTATAAAGTGGTTTGGAGTAACCAATGGGAACCATCGACAAAAACTCAACACGCTTCTTTGGTTTACGAAAATCGTTTTGGAAAAAATGGACATTCAAATGAAGACATTGCACAAGTTGATGTTTCCAAAATTCCCGACCACGATTTATTAGTAGGCGGTTTTCCTTGCCAAGATTATTCGGTTGCCACAACACTAAAAAATTCCAAAGGACTTATCGGAAAGAAAGGTGTTTTGTGGTGGAGTATTCAAAGAATAATTTCAGAGAAAAAGAATAAGCCAAAGTATTTATTCCTTGAAAACGTTGACAGACTTCTCATTTCGCCATCAGGACAACGAGGACGAGACTTTGCAATTATCTTACAAAGTTTAAATGAATTGGGTTATGCTGTTGAGTGGAGGGTTGTAAATGCAGCAGATTTTGGTATGCCACAAAGACGAAGAAGAGTTTTCATCCTAGCATATTTAGAAGGAACATCAATTCACGAAAGTTTAAAAGAAGTTACTCCAACTGAATGGATTTTAGATGAGGGAACTTTAGCAGGAGCATTTCCAGTGACTTCTGAAAATTCATTGTTTCCAACTGAATTTGAACTCAAAGGTGATATTGTTTCAATATCAGAAAACTTCAATAAAAACGGAACAACAGGACTTTTTGAAAACACAGGTTTAATGATAAACGGTTTTGTTACAACTCTAAAGACACAACCAAACTATGATGGAAAGTTCACAATTTTGAGAGACCTTATTCAAAACGGAGAGGTAACATCAGAGTTTTATATTGACAAAAACGACCTTGACAAATGGGCGTATCTAAAAGGTCCAAAAAAAGAAATGCGGACAAATACACAAGGCTTTGAATATCATTACAGCGAGGGAGGAATGATTTTTCCAGATCCGTTAGACAAACCTTCAAGAACAATAATAACCGGTGAAGGAGGAAAATCTCCATCAAGATTTAAACACGTAATCCAAACTCCAAAAGGTTACAGACGACTTTCGCCAGTAGAACTTGAACGCTTAAATATGTTTCCTGACGACCATACAAAACTTGAAGGAGTTTCTGATACCAAAAGAGCTTTCTTTATGGGTAACGCTTTGGTTGTAGGTGTAATTGAAAAAATTGGAGTTGCTTTAAATCAAAAAATTACGAATGAAGTTGCCCTACAATCCGAAAGATAAAAAATCAGTTATTGATTATGCTCAATTGCTTAAAGGAAAAACTTTAAGACAGATTTGCGACCCACTAATTTTAGAACACAACTACACAGGTAAAGGAAACTTCGGGCAAATACTTGAGAAGTATTACTTTGGTTATGATCCTAATTCCAAATCAGAAGCAGACTTCTTTGAGATTGGAATGGAACTCAAAACTTCACCTTTAAAGCAGTTGAAGAACAATGAGTATCGTTCAAAGGAAAGATTAGTATTAAACATAATCAATTACCTAGAAGTTGTAAATCAACAATTTGAGGAAAGTGACTTTTGGAAAAAGAATGCAAATATTCTTTTGATTTTTTATTTGCATCAAGCAGGTTATGACATTCTAGATTACCTAATAAAACTTGTTGACGAGTGGAATTTTCCAAGCGCAGACTTAGAAATAATAAAAAAGGATTGGGAGTTAATCAAACAAAAGATTGCTGACGGTAAAGCACACGAACTTTCAGAAGGTGATACTTTTTATTTGGGAGCTTGCACAAAAGGAGCAAATGCTTCATCAGTTCGGAAACAACCTTTTAGCGACAAGCCAGCCAAACAAAGAGCATATTCACTTAAACAAGGTTATGTAAATCATATTATTGCTTCAATTGCAAATGATGTAACTAGTGTATATGGCAAATTAATCCCGTCTGTTGCAATTGCAAAAAAACAGACCATTGAAGAAATCGTAATTTCAAAATTCCAACCATATTACGGAAAGACAATTGAGCAAATACTTGCATCGACAGGTGTTGAATTAAATACAAGTGCAAAGAGTTTTTATGCAAATCTTACAAAAGCAATTTTAGGAATTGAACTTGACAAAGAAATTGAAGAATTTGAAAAGGCTGAAATCATTGTAAAGACTGTAAGACTTAAAGAAAACAATTTACCGAAAGAGGATATTTCATTTCCAAATTTCAAATACGAAGAAATCGTAAATGAAGAATGGGACGACTCCAATTTCAAAGATATTTTGGAACATAAATTTTTATTTGTGTTTTTCCAATTTGAAAACGAGCAACTAGTTTTGAGAAAAGTTAAGTTTTGGAATATGCCATATGCTGACATTCTTGAAGCAGAAAAAGTTTGGGCAAAGACAAAGGAGATTGTTTCAAAAGGCAAAATTGTAAAGGAAGTTATTGGAACAACTCGTTATACAAACTTTCCAAACAAATCTTTCAATTCAGTATCACACGTTAGACCACACGCCACAAACGCAGCAGACACATATCCTTTGCCGACCAAAGACAAATTGACGAAAGCAAAAGAATATACCAAACATTGTTTTTGGCTTAATAACACTTATGTAAGAGATGAAATTTATTTAAAATAGCCAACGTATTTGGTGGCACATTTGCAGTTTTTCCAACCGCACAAAGCAAAGCAAAAAACAGCAAAAGAGCCACCAAGCCAACGCACCAAGACAGACACGAAATGACAACGAACAACCACGACAGAAAAGAAGGGCGAAGTGCTAACACACGTTTGGCGCAATGGGGGCTAACATCGTTAATTGAAACTTTGTGCTTCTATTGTAAATTCGTGCTGGCTGACAATTTAGTTTTCCAAAATCCCCCACTGCGCCAAGCGTGGGAACGTTATGTGCAACCCTAAAAGACAGATTAAACTATCGTAGGAAGAATTAGTCAAAAAAAATAAAAAGACATGAAAAAAATATTTTTACAATTCATTTTGTTTATTTCATTATCCAATTTGACTTTTGCTCAAACGAATATTTATGACAGTATTTTTGTTGGTGGTCGTTGGAGAACTTTTTTAACTCATCTTCCAACAGGATATAATACTTCGAACAACTACCCATTAGTTTTAGCATTTCACGGTGGTGGTCTATTAGGTTATCAATCCATTCAATATCAATCTCGTTTATCTCAAAAATCAGATACTGCAGGTTTTATTGTTGTATATCCCGAAGGAGTAAAAATTGCAGGAAATAGAACTTGGAACGCAGGAGGTTGTTGCGCCCCATCAACAACACAAAATATAGACGATGTTGGATTTGTAAATTCTTTACTAAATAATTTATTTGCAAACAGACCAATAGATACAACTCGTGTATATGCGACAGGTTTTTCAAATGGTGCATTGTTGTGTTATCGACTTGCTAACCAACTAACAAATCGATTTGCCGCCATAGCGCCAGTTGCAGGTAATCTAATGTATTATCCTTGGAATCCTGCAAGATCTATCCCAATAATTAGTTTTCATTCTTATCAAGACCAGAATGTAAAATATTTTGGAGGCGTAACAATTGGTTCAACTGGAACATATTTTCCACCGCAAGACAGTATGTTTAATATAATAAGTACAAATTATTCCTGCGGTATTTTAAAAGACACCTTATTCCACAACACTAGCCAATATGATCATTTCAAATATTCAAACTGCTCCTGTAACGCAATAATAGAGCAATTTGTAAGCTATGACGGGGAACATTCTTGGCCTGGTGGACTTTCTTCAGGAACTGTAACTGTCAGTAATCAATTTAGTGCAACATATTTAATGTGGCAGTTTTTTCAGAATTATACCACAAGCTGTTTAACAACTGGAATTGAAAATATCAACGAAAAAAATATTAAAATCGAAGCATTCCCAAATCCATTTTCAGAGAAGATTGAACTAACTAACACGACCGGTAATGAAAATTTTACTCTTATCAATTATTTTGGTCAAGTTATTTGGATAGGTAAAAATATTGAACAGCAGGATTTTTCTTACTTAACGAATGGACTTTATTTCCTTAGAATTGACAATAGAACAATTAAATTAGTGAAACAATGAAAAGAAAGGCAGCACATAACAGCGTGTAAGCACTATTGCCTTGCCGCAGGCGCAACACAAGGCAACATCGCCTACACGCAAACCGTTAGCAGTAATTTTATAAAGACGACAAATTGCAAATAAATGACCGACAGAAAAGCTATATATGACTTGTTAAAATTGAAGATGGAGGAAGCGGGATTTCACTTTGAGAAAGAACAAAAACCACATCTTCAGAAAAGAAAAGAATCCGAATTGGTATTTATTCACCCAAACCTTCTTAAGAAATTTGAGGAAAACGGAATTAAGGTAAATGCAAGTAAATTTTACATAAAACCACTGACAGACGAACCTGAATGCGAAATTGGTCTTGTGACCGGTACAACGTCACCTTTATACAAATTTACCGAATTTATTAAACCAAATACGATCGACTCTAATCGCAACACTCCTTCATGGACGAATAAAGAAAATGATAACGCTTTAGATCAACTTTTGACTCAAATAAAAACATACTCAAATTCAACTTCCACAGACAAAAACGTAAACACTTTTCTTTTCACATGGAATCCACAAAAATGGAACTGGAATGATTTACAAGAAAGCATAGACCATCTCGAAAATATTGGATATGTAGTGAGACGTTGGAGTTGTGGTAACTCAAAAAAAATTAAAAAAGGAGACAGAGTTTTTCTCGTACGACTTGGAGAAGAGCCTAGAGGAATTATGGGAAGTGGCTATGCCAAATCTTCTTACTATGTTTCACCGCATTGGGACGGCTCTGAAGGGAAAACGGCAAATTATATTGACATTGAATTTGACATTTTAATAAATCCCGGAAAAAATGTTCTTTTCGCTAAAGACGATATAGACAAAGTAGACCCGAATAAAATTCAACAATGGTTTCCACAACAAAGTGGAATCTCAATCAAGCCAGAACTTCTTTCTTCGTTAGAATCAAATTGGTTTGATTTTATACGGGAGAACAAATATATCGGCAATGCTTTTATTTCAAATGATGTTGTTTCAGACGAGACAGAGTCATTCATGGAAGGGAAATCAAAAGAAGTTACTCAGACACGTTATGAAAGGAATCCGCAAGCAAGGAAAACTTGTTTAAAACATCACGGATATTCTTGTCAAATATGCGAGTTCAATTTTGAAAAAACATTTGGTGAAATCGGAAAAGGTTTTATTCATGTCCATCACATTAACGCAATTGCGGGAATTGGTAAAGAATATGAAATCGATCCAAAAAATGATCTGATTCCTGTTTGTCCGAATTGTCATTCTATGATACACTCAAAAAGACCAGCATTTACAATTGATGAGATAAAAGAAATAATAAAAACTACTGCTAACAGCGTGTAAGCAATATTGCCTTGCCGCAGGCGCAACACAAGGCAACATCGCCTACACGCAAAACGTTGGCTGCAACCGCCCCGCACAAAATGATGAAGAGAATTTAAAAAATAAAACAAAAAAGACAATTTATGATAATTAAGAAAAGAACAACCATTTTATTATCCATTTTTTTATT
>JAIXWI010000037.1 GCA_027491355.1 Bacteroidota bacterium | reverse complement strand
TGGTAAAACTTATAGGCTGAAGTTTTAGCTGCATCTAACCAAACCGCACCACTTTCCGTTTTGCCAAATTTGGTACCATCCGATTTCTTAATCAAATTGGTGGTAATGGCATAGGCATCTCCCGCCGATTTTCTTCTAATCAACTCTGAGCCTGTAACAATATTGCCCCATTGGTCGCTACCGCCCATTTGGATTTTGCAGCCATGGTTTTTCCATAAATAGTAAAAATCAAAACCTTGAACCAATTGGTAGGTAAACTCTGTAAAGCTCATACCGTTTTCGCCTTCCAATCTTTTCTTTACAGAGTCTTTAGATAGCATGTAGTTCACTGTAATATGCTTGCCAACATCTCTGATAAAATCTAAGAAGCTAAAACTCTTGAACCAATCGTAGTTGTTTACCATTACCGCACTGTTGCTGCCTGAATCAAAGTTTAAGAACTTCTTCAATTGTTCTTCAATGCAGGTTTGGTTATGCCTGAGTATTTCCTCGTCTAATAAATTTCTTTCTTGTGATTTACCAGAAGGGTCGCCCACCATGCCCGTTGCGCCACCTACCAAAGCATAAGGTTTATGGCCTGCTCTTTGGAAGTGAATCAAGGTCATGATTTGGGTCAAATGCCCAACGTGCAAACTGTCTGCAGTTGGGTCAAAACCTATATAGCCTGAACACAATTCTTTTTTTAACAATTCGTCAGTTCCAGGCATGCTATCATGCAACATTCTTCTCCATTTGAGCTCAGCTATGAAATCCGTATTCATTCAAGGTTTTAATTAGGAATTCGAAAATAAGCATGCAAAACAAAATTTAAGTGATTCAACCAATTTTTTTATTCAAATTGCAAACAAAAAAAGCCTTTGAATTTCTTGAGTCATTATTTTAAAAGTGCAATCAATCAACAGCCCTTGTTCAATGCTGGTTTGATTTTACCAGATATGCTCAGAAAAGACATCCGTCATTTCAATGCAGTTCATCCAGATAATCCTGAAACCATTAACAGCTTGTTAAAAGGTTGTCACCAACACCAACTAGACGACAAGCATTTTCATGCATCCATTATTTTTGAGCAATGGCTTGCCTTCTTTTTAAAGGAAATCAATGCCCATCAACAATTGGTTAATTTGCCCAGGAAATGGTTTGTTGCTCACATTTCACTTGAAATGCTCATAGACAGGTTACTGCTCCAACATTACCCCAATTTGGTGCATCAGTTTTACAAAGATTTATCTGCACTCAATGCAGAACTTTACGCTGAATTCATGGCTTTACATGGCATTCAAATAAATGACAAACAGCTCCGCAGGTGGGAACAATTCATAGCCTCCAAATACATTGTCAATTATACCTGTAACCAATTGTTTAGCTTTTCAATTTGGAGAATCATGACCAATGTTGGCATACCCAATGTAGACAGGGCAACCGTGAATGAATTGGTAGAATTGTTACAGAAGCTGGAGGAAAGTTTTTTTCTCGATAGATATTCACTTATTTTTGACTTGAATCAAATTGGTACATGAAACGATTAACAATTTTTGTGATTCTTATTTCGGTTGTTCAATTATCAGTTGCCCAAGCACCTAAATATTCCAACGCATTTTTAGGCATAGGAGTAGGAGCAAGGGCAATGGCAATGGGCGGTGCAGTGGTTTCAAGTACAAACGATATTTACAGCACTTATTGGAATCCAGCTGGCTTGCTTCAAACCGGCAATCAACTTGAACTTGGTTTCATGCACAACGAACAATTTGCAGGTATTGCCAAGCATGATTTTATGGGTGTTTCTTTTGCCATCAACGACAACAGTAGGGCAGCAGTGAGCATGATCCGTTATGGCATAGATGGCATTCCCAATACCCTTTATTTGATGCAAAATGGGCAAATCAATTACCAATACATCAAAGAGTTTTCAGCAGTTGATTATGCCTTCATAGGTTCTTATGCATCTAAGGCTTTGTTTAAAAACCTCAGTTGTGGTGCCAATGTAAAAATCATCAGAAGAACAGTGGGTGATTTTGGTGGTGCATGGGGTTTTGGACTAGATGCCGGACTCAAATACCAACTATCAAGTTACCAACTTTCATTGGTTGGTTACGATGTTACAGGCACATTCAATGCTTGGTCTTATCAATTGTCGGCTAATGACAAAGCGCAATTGCTAGCTACAGGCAATTCAATACCCAAAGGTGGCTTAGAAATTACCCTGCCTAGATTTGTATTCGGGGTTGCCAGAAAGTTCAGCTTGTTCAATGATAAAATTGCTGTTCAACCAGAGTTGAATTTTGAACTGACTACTGATGGTCAACGCAATGTCCTTATCAGTAGCAAAGTGCTCAATATTGATCCCAGATTGGGCTTAGAAATTGCCTACAAAAATAAAATTTATTTGAGAACGGGTTTGCAGAAAATTCAATTGGCCAAAGACCTTTCTGGAAATACAGCCTACCAAGCCATGCCCAGTATAGGAGCTGGGTTTAAATTGAACCGGTTTGCCATTGATTATGCTTTGGGCAATGCCTTCAACCAGGGGTTCTTATCTATGAGCAATATGGTGAGTGTTCAAATTGGATTGAACAGGGGGCAGTAGGGAGGGGAATTATGAGTTTTGTTTAACTAATCAATATTCTTTTGACAGGTTTCGTTTCTTCAAATGATACTTTTATAAGATCTCCCATTTCGTGATTTGCTTGTATGTATCTATTGTAATCAGAACCCTCAAATATTATTCTAGGTGTTTGATTAGGATTTGCTTTCCTATTAATTTTTGAATTTATAGGAACAGAATCCCAATTTCCCAGATGTACATCTAATTGTGATAAATGTTCTCCGAAAAAGTCTTGATTAATTTTTTTAATATTTATGAAAGGTTGATTAAAATAGGCAACTCCTAATTTTATATAAAATTCATATTCACCTGTAGATTTGTTCGTCTTTGCTTTTTTTTCTATTTGTTCTGATTCATCAACTTTGATTTCAATTTTATTCTTTACAATGTAGTTATTTATAAAAAGTTTGAATTGATTTATACCTTCAATTTCCTTTCTAATTAGCTTTTTTACATTCTTATAGTTTTCATCAATTTCATTATTACCATTTAAATTGAATGAAATCTTTGAGTTTGCAACATCTTCAATAGTAATATATTTCTGAGCCCCGAACTTTTTAGATTTTTCAATTGCTAGTTTTTTTACCAAAATATCTAATAAATTATGTACTATATATGAACTACCAAATATTGCATTCCATGTTGGTTTGTACCTTAAAACTAGAAAGTGTTCTGATGCTACAATATTATTTCCATCAATATTATCTGTGTTCATAAGACTATAGCCTTTGATATTTTGTTTAGAAGCTATGAGGTAATCATTTGGCAATAGAAATCTTTCTGTCTTTGCGTTAGAGGTTTTAATTTCTGCGAATTCTTCTATTATAGGATGGTAGTCTAATTTAGGGATCATCGAGGGGTTTATCATTTTTACTTTTCTTAATTCTCCCCAGTTTTGGACTTTTATACCTCCTTCAATTTTAAATACATCGCTTAAAGTTAATTCAAATCTTTCTAATAATAGCATATACAAAAGTATCAAATTTTTTTAAAACATAAATTAAAATAAAATTAAATATACACATAGGGTTATGTATATAATAAAAGAATAATTATATTTGTTGAATTTTAAACAAGTAAAATATGAATGAAATTTATTCTAACTCAGAAGTGAAAGATAAGTCTCTTGAAATAGTAAGTGCTTATTTAGGGGAATCTACTCCCATTGATACCTTTTATTACCATGTGGTTTATGTAGTTAAAGAAAACATAGAAAAGGTTGTGTTTTTAGAAACTTCAAGTACTGACTTTAGGAATAAGGTGCCACAATTGAAGCTCAGAGATAAATTGGACAAACTAGGTATAGTGAAGCAAAATGTAAATATTGAAACCTTTGCCTATTTAATTACCACACACAATTTTGAAAACTTTAATTACGAAAGTTTTATTAAGCCTTTACCAGGGTTTGAGAGTATTACGCTTTTTACCAATGGATGGTTTTTATGGAAAAATCAAATACAGGTTTTAATTATGCAAACATTTTCATGTGATGAAAAGGAAGCTCTTCAGTTAGTTAAAGACTACAATAAAAAGGTCCCTGCAGTTAGAAGGGCTATGCATAGTCAATTTTATATGGGACAATCGCTTTATGATATCGTTGAAAAATATAATCCCAATCCTGAAAAATTCTTTATAAACGCACCTTTGGAGCAAGCAGAATTGATTAAACCTCAATCATTAAAATGGCCAAATCCAGTTCCAAATATCGTAGAACATTATATGCTTTTACAAAAGGAGAATGAAGAATTAAGAGGAATTATTTCTGATTTAAAAAAAAATAAGTAATACAATGATAATAAGACATCAACTTTCGACTAACTCAAATTATTTTCCTAATTGGAAAGTTAAGTTTCTAATTTTAGGTACATTCAATCCTGAGGGAGGTGCACCCGTAAATTATTATTATGCAAGGACAAGAAACCAAACCTGGTCTTTACTTTCTAAAATTTTTGGGGTAAACTTTAATCCAAGCTCACCTGATTTTTTCGCTTTGCTAAAACAACATGGTATTGCATGTGTTGATATGATTGACATGGTAATTGTTCCTGATAATTATGTAACAAGAGTAATAGGCCAAGGTTATTCAGACTCTGCAATAATTAATAATTCTGTAATTAGGAAATATAACACTCAAGAAATACAGAAAATTATAGAAAATAATCCAAACTTAAAGGTATTGTCCACCTGGGGAAAAGGTTCAAATTTACGAGACTGGAAAAATGAAATCAGTAAAATACCAAATATTATACCGCTAGTATCACCAAGTCTTGCAGCTAGAGTTCCTTGTGGTGTAAATAAGTTAGATTACATGCTTGAAAATTGGAGAGAGAAATTCAATTATCAACTACCCCTAAAAAAAAGGGGGAGCTCTAAATTAATATAAAATATTTTCAAAATCTAACTAACAATTCTGATATATGATAGTAAATGGTCCCAAATTTCCAATTGGCAAAGTTACACTTTTGATTAAAAATGGTATTTTTTTGAACATAGATAAAAAAAACGAAACAGCGGTTATTTACAGTAAATTAGTAAATCGAAATAATATTAAAACGGAAATTAATGTTTTGGGTTTTAATTTAAATAATACGTTTACCACATTTGCATTTGATAATGTTGTAATTGATTACCCAATTTCAAGGGGTGAAAACTATATGTTCAGCATTATTGAATTCAAAAATCAAATACTAATAAAATTGTTTTTTAGTATTGAAAACAAAGAAAATTGGTGCGATGATAATTATACTGTTATAATAAAAACTTCAAAAATTAATGGCTATAATTTTTTTAAAAAAAGTAAGATTAAAAAATTCATAAATGAAATATTCAAAAGATGAATTATTATCAATTTTTTTGCAAGAATTAAAATATAAAACTCACAAAAATTAATTCTCTAAACTTGAACAGATTTGAACTAATTGTAATTAATAATGCAATTTTCTGAGCTTCATTTTACCCTAATTATGTGATTGAACTTATACTCTGAAGAAACTAATTGATAGAAATCTGATTTGTTTAGTTGTTAAAATTATATATTTGTTTTAATAATATTAATTGTTTTTTTAAATCTACATTTATGAAAATCAGTCTAGTTTCTTTATTTATTATAGTTGTCTTTATCACATCTTGTACAAAACAAGCTTCAGTCCAGCTTAGTAATTCAAATACAACTAATGTGAAATTCTCGATTAGTTCAAAGGGAATTTTTGAAGGGGAGTTATTAAGTTTTACAAATGAATCAAATGGTATAAAGAGTTATGAATGGAGTGACAATGATTCTATTTTTGATACTAAAGTAGAACCAAGTAAAAGAGCATTTACTAAAGGAATCCATGTTATTAAACTTGTTGGCATAGATTTAAATGGAACTATTTATAAATTTTTAGATACACTAAGAGTTTATGATCAGTTTGAAGTTCAGGAATTTAAGATTACTAATAAATCAAATATTGTTTTTCCCATAGATACAAACAAAGGGATATTTTTGGGTTTTGTGCCTCAAAATGTTCCTGGAATTGGTCAAATTGATTTGACATATTTCTATTATTATTGTAATAATCCGAATATTTGTATTGGTTTAGATTGGGACTCAAGTATTAATGTAAATTCAAAATTTACAAATAATTTTCATAAAGTAATTGAAAATAGAATGGGGCAACTTGTCAACCGATTAATGTATAGTTCTTTATGGCAAGATATACTAATATGTTTTTATTATCATGATTTTATAGTTAATAATAGTTTAACAGGAGGAAGTTTCTATAATCAAAAAATAAGTTATGTTAAAAGTATAAACAATGGTTATGGTACTTTATTTGAAAATTCAGATTTTTTAATAGAATTAAAAGGTAAACCAAGTTATTAATCAAATTATTAAAACTTCAACTCCTTGCCCCACAGCAGGGAGTTTTTTTATACATCAATCCCTACTCAACCTTCTTCTGATGATGATACAAATCCATCGCACAAATCATGGCGAAGGCGCCCCAAATTAAGACGGCAATTTTATCTTGTTCGCTGTAATTGTTTAAAAAGCCATGGGTAAAATAAGTGACCAAGCCCAATAAAATGGCAGCGGCATAAATGCGTACATTGAAAGATTCAGCATGGTAAACCAGTTTCATGCCCACCCTAAATACCACCAATAAAACTGCAACAAAGGTAAGTAAGCCCAGCCAACCACTTTCGGCCAAAGGGTTCAGGAATTCACTGTGCGCATGGCCTTGGTCGCCAAAGGCAGTGGTAATGGGTGTTTTAAATTCTGGGTCTTGGTATGGCGCATAGGTAAATGAAAAAGCACCTGGTCCGAAGCCCAAAAAAGG
>JAIXWI010000006.1 GCA_027491355.1 Bacteroidota bacterium | reverse complement strand
CCTTAACGGATACTTAGATTTCAAACACAGGTTTTATCCAAATCAATCGCGTTTCAAAAACCTTGCATTTGGTTTCAGAATAAAAAGTTATGGACACAATGATATCATCGAAAACAATGCTTCTGCCCAATACAGTAAATTTGAACCTTATTTTGAAGCTGATCTTAAACCCAACTATGCAAGAAGCAATATCAGTCAAAAATTCATTGCTTCCTGGGCATTGATTAACAATAGCATAGGTGGATATAATTACCTCCATTGGAACTCAAGGAGCATGGGATTGGTTCATTTGAATTACACTTACGAAAGAAGTGTTTGCTTTTTCCCAGTAAAAGCCCAATTAGATTACCAATACAATTTGAACAATGGCAGCATCAATAAATTGGGGATGAGCATTGAACAAGGTTTTGAATTTGATAAACGTAAAAAAACAATTAGGCTTCGCTTTTTTGCAGGTTTGTTTTTTCAAAGTAACAAACAATTAAATGCAGACGAGCTTCGCAATCAAAGAGCTTATTTTATGGCTGGAGCCAATACTGGTATCAATGATTATTTATTTGATGAAAGCCTTTTAGGAAGATCAGAAACAGCAGTTCAAAACGGAAATATTTTCAGTAAACAAATCATTTTAAACGAAGCCGCGTTCAGAGCCAATGCAGTTTTGGGTAGTTCTGATAAATGGATGACTGCCTTGAATTTAAGTATACCCATTCCCAAAATCAAACTCCCAATAGGATTGTATTTTGACATGAATTACGCCCCATTAAAACAAATTGAAAATTCCACAAATGTTATCACTTACAACAAGCAATTGAATTATGTTGGAGGTATATACTTCACTATTTACAAAGATATTTTTGCCTTTTATTTTCCTGCAGAAGCTCTGTGTTCAAATGAATTGAGAAATTATTGGAACTTGAACAATCAAAATGCTTTCTTTGAAAAAGCAAATTTTGTTTTAAACTTAAAAGAAATCAATCCCATTAAACTTATCAGAAATTTTTCAATCAATTAAATCAATGAATATTCAGGAAGAAATTTTAATTCCACTTGGAATCAATAAACTAAACAAGGGCACAGCAACAGGTCAAAATTTTTATGCCAGTGAAAATGCAGAAACTATTGAAATTTGTAGCCCTGTAGATGGAAAGGCAATAGCTAGCATCAGCCTAACCACCAAAGAAGAATATGAACAAGTAATTGCAAGCGCTCAAAGTGCATTTGAAGTTTGGAGAAAAATTCCTGCCCCAAAAAGGGGTGAAATTGTAAGACAATATGGAAATGTTCTCAGAAAGTATAAAGATGCACTGGGTAAATTGGTAAGTTATGAAATGGGGAAAAGCTTGCAAGAAGGATTAGGTGAAGTGCAAGAAATGATTGATATCTGTGATTTAGCAGTTGGCTTAAGCCGTCAGTTAAATGGTTTAACAATGCACAGTGAAAGACCTAACCATAGAATGTATGAACAATACCATCCACTTGGTATTGTAGGTATTATATCAGCATTTAATTTTCCAGTTGCGGTTTGGAGTTGGAACAGCATGATTGCTGCAGTTTGCGGCGATGTTTGTGTTTGGAAGCCTTCAGAAAAAACTCCATTGTCTGCATTGGCATGTCAAAATTTAATGACAGAGGTATTAAAGGACAATCATTTACCCGAAGGAATTTTCTGCTTAATCAATGGCAAGGCGAATGTAGGAGAATGGATGAGTCATGATGAACGCATTCCATTGGTATCTGCAACTGGCTCTACAAGAATGGGAAGAGCTGTTGGTACGGCACTTGCACAAAGGTTCGGAAAAGCATTATTAGAACTCGGTGGAAACAATGCCATTATTTTATCTGAAAATGCAAATTTAGATTTAGCAATGATTGGAGTGGTATTTGGTGCTGTTGGAACGGCAGGACAAAGGTGTACTACTACCAGAAGATTGATTGTGCACGAAAGCATTTATGATACAGTTAAACAAAAATTGGTAAAAGCCTATTCACAACTGAGTATTGGTAATCCATTGACTGGTAACCTAGTAGGACCTCTGATAGATACTGCTGCTGTAAATGCATTTAGTGAAGCACTTCAAGCATTGCAAGAGCAAGGCGGGCAATTGATTTATGGTGGTGAAACAATGCAAGGACTGGGTTTTGAAAGTGGCTGTTATGTGAAACCGGCAATTTGTGAAGCTGAAAATCATTTTCCGATTGTGCAGTCTGAAACATTTGCGCCCATTTTATACCTCATGAAGTATAAAAACTTGGACGATGCCATAGCTATGCAAAACAATGTGAAGCAAGGTTTGAGTTCTAGTATTTTCACTCAAAACATTCAAGAAGCCGAACACTTTTTAAGTGCTTGGGGAAGTGATTGTGGCATTGCCAATGTAAACATAGGAACGAGTGGAGCTGAAATTGGTGGAGCTTTTGGTGGAGAAAAAGAAACTGGTGGAGGCAGAGAAAGCGGCAGTGATTCATGGAAAGTATACATGCGCAGACAAACAAACACCATCAATTATGGCAAAGAATTGCCTTTGGCACAAGGCATTAAGTTTGATTTGTAATTGAAATTATTTGACAACACCTTTTTTGGTATGGCATTTGCAAAGCAATTGATTGTATGAAAAATTTACAACACTCTTTCTTTGTTACCCTTTGCTTGATTGCCTTTGCAATGGCTAGCAAGGCAGAAATGCCCAAGAAAAAAGCTGATGACAGGAATGCTTTTACAAAGGTGAATAACTTTGCTTTTGGCTTTGGAGAAAAACTAGAGTATAGAATGCATTATGGACCATTCAATGCAGGATATGCAAGTCTAGAAATCATGCCTGAACCAGTTTTACTGAATGGCAGAAAAACCATGAATATCAAATGTTCAGCGAGGTCTTCTAAAACCATTGATGCTTTGTACAACAAAGTACGAAACGACTATGAAAGCTTTTTGGATGTAGATGCAATGGTTCCTGTTAAATATACCAAAAAAATTGAAGAAGGTAAGTACCGAGATTCGGATTTTGCCTTGTTTGATCACGACAACAGGCGCATCAATACCAAAAAAGGAAATATTTCCGATGCACCTTATCAAGTACAAGACTTAGTTTCAGTTTATTATTGGTCTAGGCTGTGGGATGTTACCAATGCAAAAATTGGAGACACCTATCCAACAGAATTTTATATGGATGGTAAAGTTTACAATTACAGCATCAAATTTTTGGGTCGCGAAAAGGTAAAGGTAGATGCAGGAAAATTCAATGCCATTAAAATCAGACCTCAGGTTAAAAGTGGAGACTTATTCAAGTCTGAAGATGCCCTCACTATATGGGTAAGCGATGATGACAACCATATGGTATTAAAAGTTGAATCTGAAATTTTTATTGGATCTGTTGCCATGTCTTTAACGGGTTACCAAAACCTTAAAAACCCACCTAAATCAAAAATAAATTGAATACCTACCCAAGCATCAAAAATATTCTTAACAACCCATTTTCATTGAGTTGCAGGATTTCTTTCTTGTTTTTTGTAATAGGCACCATTGGCATTCTTTTAAATGTTGAATTTGCGCAATTGACACCCTTTCATTTACTCCTAAATTTTGCACTTTTCATTTACAGCTTTGAACAACGTAACAATTTATTTTATGTTCAAGTTTTACTGTTGTTTTTTGCAGGTTACAGTTTAGAAGTAATTGGTGTAAAATCTGGATTGTTATTTGGCAATTATACTTATCTTGAAAACTTGGGCCCTAAATTATTGGAAACACCAATATTAATTGGTGTGAATTGGGTTTTGGTTAGTTTTTCAAGTATCAGTGTAGTAGAATGGTTCGCACAAAAATTCAAAATTAAATTGAATCAGTTGATTGCCTCTATTTTAGGAGGCTTATTAATGGTATTAACTGATGTGTTTATTGAACCCATCGCTCCAATACTTGGTTTCTGGGAATGGGACGGGGGAATCATTCCGCTTCAAAATTATACTGCTTGGTTCTTTTTTGGTTTTGTTTTTTGTTATTGGATTGTACAACAACAACTGCACAACAAAAGCAAGTATGCTACTTTTTTATACTTGCTTCAATTGCTCTTTTTTGTTAGCCTAAATTTGTAACTTAGGAAACATTTTTTCTATTAACTTGTTTGTTTTTTATGATGAATTTACTGGTTGTCTTATTTACTTTTATTGCAATGGAATTTGTTGCATGGTTCACTCATAAATATATCATGCATGGCTTGTTATGGTATTTACACAAAGACCACCATCAGGTGGAACCTGGTTTTTTTGAAAAAAATGATGCCTTCTTTTTAATTTTTGCCATACCAAGTGCCTATTGTTACATTACAGGTAGCATGTACCATGATTTCAGATTTTACATTGGTATTGGCATTTCACTGTATGGATTGGCCTATTTTATTGTACATGAAATCATCATTCACCAACGATTTAAATATTTTACCCATTCAAACAATAGGTATATCAAAGCAATAAGACGGGCACATAAAATTCACCACAAGCACCTGCAAAAAGAACAAGGTGAAAATTTTGGAATGCTCATTGTTCCTCTCAAATATTGGAAAAACCCTAACAGTTCAAACTAATGACGCTATATGCTTGGCTGATGTTACTTTCTATTGCAGGTCCTCTTGCATTGTCATTTGATAAAAAAGTGGCCTTTTACAAGCAATGGAAAGCATTGTCCTTTGGTATTTTATCAAACGCTTTGTTATTTATAATTTGGGACATTTGGTTTACGCAACAAAAAATTTGGGGATTTAACCCTGATTACTCCTCTTCTTTGAAGTTTTGGGGTTTGCCCATTGAGGAATTTAGTTTCTTTATTGTTGTGCCTTATGCAAGTGTATTTATTTATGCTTGTTTGAAGGTATATCTTAAAAATGGGATGAGTAAAAATTGGGTAAGTGTTTTCAACTATATGGGACTGTTTTTATGTTTAATAGCATTGTTTTTTTTCAATGACAAAACTTACACCCTGGTGAATACAAGCATTGCTTTTGTTTTGTTGGCATCCCATCAGTTTTATTTCAAGAAAGCGTACATGGCTTATTTTTGGATAGCATATTTAGTCCATTTGTTGCCTTTTATTATCATTAATGGTGTATTAACAGGCGCAATCACACCCAATCCTATTGTTTGGTACAGTTCTGAAGACATTATAGGTATCCGTTTCATTACTATCCCTATTGAAGATTTTATTTATGCGCTCAGCTGCTTGCTAATTCCAATAACTGTTATGGAGGCTGTTTTTTCCAAAAAAACACTCGGGTAATTATTGCCAAGTGCAACGATTGCCGTTTTTTTATTGACTGATAAAACTTAAATTGCGTGCAAATAAATTAATCGCAAAAATGAATTTACCTGAAAATCTCTATTATACCAAAGACCACGAATGGGTTCGTGTTGATGGTGATGTTGCTACTGTTGGTATTACTGATTTTGCCCAAAAAGAATTGGGTGATATTGTTTATGTTGATATTGACAGTAAAGGTAAAACAGTTGGTCAACACGATGTATTCGGAACTGTTGAAGCCGTAAAAACTGTTAGTGACTTATTCATGCCTTTAACTGGCGAGGTGATGGAGATAAACCCACAATTGGATGGTTCACCTGAATTGGTAAACAGTGAACCATATGAAAATGGTTGGATGATCAAAGTTAAAATTGGCAACCAAGATGAGATTGCCGGACTGATGAGCGTTGAAGCTTATAAATCTTTAATTGGAGCATAATACATTAAAACCCGGAAACGGGTTTTTTTATTTATTTCCTCAAAATTATCCAAGCAACTAAATGAACAAATAGAAAACTTATTGGCTGTTTAATCTGTAAGGTTTCTTTGATATCTAAGACATATACTCAAACAAATAGTCAGAAAGAAAGTACCACTTGAATGGTCTTTAGCTCAATAACTGTAAACGGTACTCCATTTTAAATGTATTCTAATTTGTTTGAAGGTACTTGAAAAGTATATTTAACTAAAGTAATTAACCAACTGACTAAGACAATTCCATGTAAACAATTTGTTTACTCCAAACTCCATGTTTAAAATTGCAATGTCCGCACCAAGCCATATGCATAAACAAATTGGCTATGCCCAATAAGCGCATTGTCTAGACACCATTTTTCATATTTTAAAATATTATTCCTTTTAAGCGCGCAAAAAACTTAATTTTGCAATGTATAATTCCCATCACATGAAAGAAATTATTTCAAAAATTAAAAAAGAACTAAGCAAAAGCAATGAAGACCAATCAAATGTTGTTGATTTGCTCAAAGAGTTAAGAACTTACTTCAAAGACCATTTAAAAGAACCAGGTTTGGTTAAAATGATTCGTTTGGCTTATGAAGACATTGAAAACAATGGTAGCTATAGTTTCTTGTTTTTAGAGGAAGAAGACAGTAAAGCTAACTTAGAATACTTTCTAGATTTATTGGCCGATTTTGGCAACAAATACAACCAAGAAGAACTCAGAGAAATCCGAGATTTAATGGAAGGTATTGAAAGAACTGAAGAAGAAGAGGCATAAGCCTTAAATTATTGAACCAAAATCATATAAAATATCTTTCATGAAAGAGATAGGAATTATCATGGGTTCTGATAGTGACTTGGAGGTCATGAATGAGGCCGCCATAGTTTTGAAAGATTTCGGAATTGACTTCGAAATGACGGTGGTTTCTGCGCACAGAACTCCTGAAAGAATGTTTGAATATGCCAATTCTGCAAGACAGAGAGGAATAAAAGTCATCATTGCTGGCGCTGGTGGTGCTGCACATTTGCCAGGAATGGTTGCTGCATGTACCAGTTTACCTGTTATTGGTGTGCCTGTTCAATTAAAAACTTTATCGGGTCTAGACTCATTGCTTTCAATTGTTCAAATGCCAGGTGGTGTGCCTGTTGCTACAGTTGCCATCAACAATGCAAAAAATGCTGGTTTATTGGCCATTCAAATTTTAGGCACTTCAAATAGCAATCTTGCAGATAAAATGGATGCTTACAAAACCAAAATGAAAGAAGAAGTTCTGATAAAAGCCGAAAAAGTAGAAAAAGGCAAAAATTCAATCGGTTTTAAATAAGCACAAGAGCTTCCTGATTTGTTTTAACCAAAAAATCTGACTATATCGTAGCATTAATTGCTAAAACTTGGAAAGTATCTGGGACATTTTTAAACCTGAAGAACTCATTCGTTATGGCGGCAAGTTTTTGCTCTTAACAATTGTTTTTTTAGAAAATGGAATCTTTTTTGGTTTTTTTCTACCTGGTGACTCCCTCTTATTTACTGCGGGTTTACTCTGCTATCTTAATATTCTGAGTATACCTTTAACCGAGTTAATTGCAGGTATCAGTGTTGCAGCATTGCTTGGCTATTATGCTGGTTACTTGTTCGGCATCAAAACAGGTCAAACATTGTATAATAAACCCGACACATTGTTTTTTAAAAAGAAATACATTGAAACTGCAGAGCGTTTTTACAAAAAATATGGTGGCTTGGCATTGGTCATGGGACGCTTTTTACCTATTGTAAGAACCTTTGCTCCAATTTTAGCGGGTGTTGTAAAAGTAAATCCACTGATGTTTACTTTTTACAATGTATTAGGCGCAGTTTTTTGGCCTTTGAGCATTGTTTCAGGTGGCTACTATACTGCTAAGTTCTTTCCTGAAGCCCAAAATTATTTAGATTGGATTGTAATTGGTTTTATTTTGGTAACATCCATTCCAATTATTAGAAACTGGCTAAAAGAGAAAAAAAAACAAGTACATTAAGCTAGTTTTCTGGCGTAAATATTGAATTGGTCAATGGTTCCATATTCAAACTTACTGATTTGGTTCAATACATTTAAAATTTCGCCTTCACCCGATAGTTTTTCCTCAATGATGAGTACTATTTGCGGATACTTTTTGATAAAATTCTTGGCGCCTTCTAACATTTCAACTTCCATTCCTTCAACATCAATTTTAATGACGATACGCTGATCTGGATAGATATTGAATTGCTCAAAAACATCATCTAACTTACAAATTTGTAATTCAGATGTATTGCTATCTTTGTCTTTTACTCTTTTACTCGCTCCTGGATTGGTTTGGTTAATTTTAAAGTTTGCAATGGTATTTTGATTGCCCAAACCATAATTGAACGCTTGTACTTGATTTGAAACATTGTTCAATTGAATATTGTGCTCAATCATCTGAAAGCTCTCTACTACAGGTTCAAAAGCCAAACATTTTTTACCATTTTTGCCCAGCCAAATAGAATATTCACCCAAACAAGCACCAATATCCAAAAAAACATCAAACTGTTCACGCATTAAAAATCGCTTGATATCTATCTCATAAGCATAATTGATGTACTGGAAGTCTAAAGTCTTGGCTCTAACCAAAAATTGTCCCATGCTTGACCTAACAACTTTTTGTTTTGTGGAAGTTTTTCCTGTAAAAATAAACACGAAGGCCTGGTACAAAGAAGCGAATTCTCCATACCTAAGGTATTCGTAAAAATACAGCACATAAACTTCCAATCTTTTGTATATACGATTCATTTTGGTTATGGTATTGACCTTTTAATTTTGCAATTTATAAAAATTAAGATAAAGCTGCTTAATTTGTAACATGTTGCAATCAGGAAAGCTTTATTTAGTGCCCACCCCTATCGGTAATTTAGAAGATATTACGCTCAGGGCTCTAAGAATTCTGAAAGAGGTTGATTACATCCTAGCTGAAGATACCAGACAAACAGGTAAATTACTTTCGCATTACCAAATTTCGAATACGCTCAAGCCTTTTCATGCCCACAATGAACATAAACTGATTCAACAAGTGATTGAAGATTTGAAATCAGGTAAAATCATTGCACAAGTTAGCGATGCTGGAACTCCTGGTATCAGTGATCCTGGATTCTTATTGGCCAGAGCCTGTCAAGAAAATGAATTAGAAATTGATTGCTTACCAGGACCAACTGCGTTTGTTCCTGCCCTGGTTAAAAGTGGATTCCCCTGTGATGAATTTAGTTTTATAGGTTTTTTACCTGAAAAAAAGGGGAGGCAAACTGCATTGAAGCACTTAACCAATGAACCACGCACTTGTATTTTGTATGAAAGCCCACACAGGTTACTAAAAACACTTCAACAATTAATAGAATACTTAGGTGAAGATAGACCTTTATCTGTAAGTAGAGAATTGACCAAAATGTTTGAAGAAACAGTTAACGGAACCTGCAAAAGTGTACACGATTATTTTACAAACAAACCCATAAAAGGAGAATTTGTCATTGTTGTTGGCCATCAAAAATAATAAGCTTCGCTTTACGGTTTACAGTTTACTCAGTAGTTTGCTGTTTACATTTTCTTTTTTACCTTTTGGCTTTTTTCCATTGGCTTATCTAGGCTTTATACCTTTGTTGTTTTTGGAAAAAGAATGTAGAAACAACGCAAGCGGAACTACTTTGGATGTGTTTATATTCAGTTGGCTTGCATTTATTGGCTGGAACGGAGGTACAATTTGGTGGATATGGAATGCAAGTAATGGTGGGGCTATAGCAGCAGTTTTGATTAACAGCTTTCCAATGATTCTGCCTGTTTTGTTATTACATTTGTCGGGTAAAAAAAACAATCGTGCCAATTACAACCTATTTGTTTTTGCTTGGTTAGCCATAGAAATTTTACAATTCAATTGGGACCTAGCATTTCCTTGGCTCATTTTGGGCAATGTTTTTAGCTCTTTTACAAATGGTGTACAATGGTATGAATATACTGGAATATTGGGTGGCAGCTTTTTGATTTTAATTGTAAACACTAAATTATTCAAATGGATTGAGCAGTACAAGGAAGGAAATTTTATTGGTAAAGAACTCCGTTTGTTCAACATCCTCTTCATCTATATTTTTTGTCCAATATTGGGCTCATACTTTATATTAGAAAACTTTAAGGATTACAAAAAAAATAACGCTATTAAAACAGCTAATGTATTGATAGTTCAGCCAAACATTGACCCCTATTCTGAAAAATTCAATGGTATAGGGTACCAAGAACAATTGAACAAAATGTTTGAGTTAGCAGAAAAAAAGTTAAACGCTAAAACACAGTTGGTTGTTTTTCCAGAAACTGCTTTATTGGGAGGCTTATATGAGCAAGAATTGGAACAAGATTATTTAATAAAATCATGTAAACAATTTTTATCTAAACACCCAGGATTAATGCTATTAACTGGAGCAGATACATACCGAACATTTGACCCAAATGACATTAAAAAACCTGTTACTGCAAGGTTTTATCCTAGCGTACAGCAATGTATTGATGCTTATAATACCGCTTTACTGCTAGCGGAAAACAATCCTATTCAAGTATACCATAAAAACAAAATGGTTCCTGGAGTAGAGCGAATGCCATACCCTGTTGTATTTGGTTTCTTAGAACAATTCGCAATTGATTTAGGAGGTACATCTGGTAGTTTGGGAGCTGATGGCGAATCAAAAGTTTTTGACAATAAACACCATATTAATATTGCTCCTGTTATCTGTTATGAAAGTGTTTTTCCTGACTTTTTCAGTTCATACAAATTAAAAGGTGCAGACCTATATTGTATCATTACCAACGATGGTTGGTGGGGAAATACTCCTGGCTTCCGACAACACTTAAATTATGCAAAACTCCGAGCCATAGAAAACAGAACACCCATAGTCAGGTGTGCCAACACAGGTATTAGTGCGTTTATCAATGATGAAGGAGTAATAACTCAACAAACAGACTGGTGGGTTCCAGCTGTTATTGAATCGCAGGTGAGCATGCATGCATACAATTCGTTTTACGGGAAAAATGCATCTATGATCCATGCAATCTGCTTGTTTATTTTTGTATTACAAGTTTTAAAACTGGGTGTTCAAACCAAATTTTAATTACGATCCCTTCTTGCCAATACCAAAGTTTTTCTATGAATGTCCAGTGTGCCATCAGGCATAAATACTGTTAATTTAACAACATAAAATCCTTCTGGTAATGGATTGTTTTCGTTGTCAAGTCCGTTCCAAATCCATAAGCCTTGACTACCACCCCAATAAGATTTGGCAAAATCCTTTACGCGAAAACCATGCAAATTAAAGATACTGAGCTCGGAAAAACTCTCTAATTGATTGAACTGGTAGTTAATTTGAAGTAAATCATCATAACCATCATTATCGGGTGAGAAAACTTCAGGAGCAATAGCTATGCGGTTTTCAAGTGGTGGGTGTAGCAAACGCATAGAATTCTTTCGAGTAGGTGTAGCATATCTTTCTTGAGCCGAAGCAGAAAACCAATTTTCAGCATTTGATGCAGAAATATTTAATGACAAACGTTCTAAGCTTACTCCTTCAAAATTAGGCAATAATTGAAAATGCATGGCTTGATTGTAGGGCATTGCATCTATACAATTTCCTTCTTTTGTAAGTAATTCAAGCCAACCACCATCATTAGAGAGATTGGGCAGGTTGATGAAAACTTGTTTAGCGCTATTCACCTCTGAAAAAAAATTGGATTGATCTGAGGTTGTTATGATCACATAGTCATTTGGAGCAAGCAAATAACCTTGAGGAGCAACAGTACATAATTCTTTTAACTGAGCATCTTGTGCTGATTTGAAACCAAAATAAACTGATTTCAAATCAAGGTATTGCGCACTATGATTGTATAACTCTATAAAATCTGAGCCACCAATAACGGGATCAAACAGTACCTCATTGAGCAGTAATTCTCCTGTATCTATTTTATCTGGCAAAGCAAATAGGTAACTCGTTTCAATTGAGCCATTACCAACACAATCAGGAAGCTGATTGATTGTTAGTTCATATAACTTATTCTTCTGTAAGGGGGGAAATAAATCTAAAATCAATGTCTGTGTATTGTTTTCAAAATGCCAATTCATTGTATGATCTTTGATGCTGATTTGTGTCTGTGCATCAATAAAACCTGTATCAATAGGCTCATTGAATGCAAGCAGCAATTGAAACGCATCAATTGGATAAAGCTTATTTAATTGGGGCGCAATGGTATCTACGGTAAACTGTACCATACTGTTTCTTAACCCTGCGGTATGTTTGCTTTCATTGACACTGGCATGCCAGTTTTCTTGACCTTTACATGGCAACTCTAAATTCATACACTCTACTGACCAACCCTTTTGGGTTTGTTTAAACAAATCGTGATAAAAACTTTGACTGTAGGGTAGAAAAGAAACGAGTAAATTTTCTTTGTTTCTGATAAGCAGTGTATCAGTTAAATTCAATGAAAAGAGTTTAGGTAGCACTAATTGGTTTTTAAGACCTAAAATTGGGGTTTTTGTCAGAACAACAAAACTATCAGGATACCATTCATAAAATGGCAGAACGATGCATTGATTGCCCTTGCAAATTTGATAGCCCGATAATTGAATCCTGAATTGACTCTTGTTATACAACTCAATAAATTCTTGAGTTGGCGCATTGGCAATCGGTTCAAAAAGTAACTCAGAAAAAACCAAATCGTTGTAAAATGCATTTTTAAGAGGTACATAACTATAATTAAAGGCCGTATCTAAACAATTGTAGTTACAGGCACATGTTCGGCTCAATTGAAAGCTAAACGTTTGATTGGCATTCAATGGATCTGTTGAAAATAAAAAACTATCTCCCCCTAATGATTGCCAAATTAACCTTGTTTGTAAACCAACTGAATTGAAATCAATAGATAAAAGCGCTTTGTTAAAAACCAATAAGAGATGAATGGAGTCTAGAGCTGTAAACTGAAGCAATTCTAGCTTCATTGTATCAATAGAAGTATTCCAATAAACGCCAGAAAAACCTGGACTTCCTCCACTTGAATCTCCAGATGCTCGCCAATTTTCTATTGGTAAACAATTGCTGTTGGCATTGATCAAACACAAACTTCTACCACCATTTGGAATAGGATTACAATGGTACCAATTGGTATTGTAATTTACTTGATCTAAAAGTAGTTGATGCTTACTGTATAATTCCAAAGTATCTGATAAATTGTTTAAACTGGGCAAACTAGGTACGCAGTGTAAAGGAATACCATCAAACTTTGCACTGTCTTTCTTTGCGCAAATCACAACGAAAGTATGAGGATATAAAATATAATTTCCTAGTTCAGCAGCTGTATGTAAATCTGTTACAAGGAATCGATTTAAATTGAAAGCATAGTCTGTTTGGTTGTATAACTCTATAAATTCAGCATTAGGAAGGCCTATCACAGGATCTGGGTCTATCATTAACTCAGAAAACCTGATATCGAGGGTATTTATATTGTATTGATTCCAGCTTAAACAGGTATCAGTAATTGTCTTTCCTTGGTTTGAATACAAGCCCTCCAAACAAATTTCAAAAGCAGCAATTTTAGAGAGCTGATGATTAAAGAAGATAGCAACTGTTTGATGTGTTGAACTAAACATACAGTAACTTGCAGCACCAAAATCACAAGTCATTTTTTGGATAAAATTTGAAGTATCTATAGCACCATCCCAAGTAAACTGTAAACAACTATCACTGACCAGTGCTGAGCTGACAAGTTTTACTTGTTGAGTATTGATAAGCTCTTTTCCATAATAAAAATCATCTAGTATTAAACGATTGGCGTTACTCGAAGTAAATTTAAACCAATAGCCCGTATAAAAATTAGAAGGAATTGTTGATACTGAACACTTGAAAATTTGATTGTACCTAGAAAAACTAACAGTATCTATTGCTAATGTTAATTGCTGAATAGAATCTACTGTGCATTTAAACCTGAACTGATTGTTATTTGATTTAACAAAACCAGGTAAGCTACTTGCTAAAACTTGTTTTGAATTTTCATTTATTTGAACCAATTCTATCAGATCATCCGTTCCATTGATGCCACCAAATTGTATGAACAAAGCATTGGTTGATTTGCTGAAATTCATTGAATCTGCATACAAATAAAACCTAACTTGATTTTGTGAACTTGGATTGAAATCAAAAGCAATTGAACTGCTCCATTGATTTGATTGTAGACCTGAAGAGATAAAAATATTGGCATAAATTTCTGATATATTTTTTGCCAAAACCTGAGATTGTAATTGGTTTTTAGGGTTTACCCAAAAACATGAATCTGTAAAATTCCACTTGCTTTTTAACTGATGAACAGTTTGGTTGAAAGGCTCGTAAACCTGAGCTTTTACTGCAATTTGAAGCGTGAATAAGCTCATTAAAAAACCAAATTTCAACTGATTTAATATCATATTTCAATCTTTAAACTTTTAAGTTACAACGAATTTGTAAAGTGGTTTTTAGTTTGCTGACGATGCCTTAATTTTGCATCAAAAAAAGAATGAAAGTTGCAGTTGTAGGTGCTACTGGTTTAGTAGGTAGTGTCATGTTAAGCTTACTTGAAGAAAGAAATTTCCCGGTTGATAATTTAATCCTGGTTGCATCTGAGCAATCGGTAGGAAAAACCATTCAATTCAAGGGAAAAGCAATTACAGTAGTTGGTCTTCAGGCTGCTATAGATGCCAGGCCGCATATAGCATTGTTTTCAGCTGGAGGTGCAACTTCATTGGAATGGGCACCTAAATTTGCAGCTGCTAATTGTTTTGTCATAGACAATTCTTCAGCTTGGAGAATGGACCCCACTAAAAAGTTAATTGTGCCAGAAATCAATGCACATTTATTGGGGCTAAAAGATAAAATCATTGCCAACCCAAATTGTTCAACCATACAAATGGTATTGGCACTTTATCCGCTGCATTTAAAATACCAAATCAAAAGAATAGTAGTGAGCACCTACCAAAGTGTTACTGGTACTGGTGTAAAAGCTGTTCAACAGATGGAAAATGAAAGAAAGGGCATCAAGGGAGAAATGGCCTATGCCTATCCAATAGACCAAAATGCAATTCCGCAAATAGACGTTTTCATGCCCAACGGCTACACCAAAGAAGAAATGAAAATGGTGAATGAAACCAAAAAAATTATGCAAGATGACTCCATTGCATTAACTGCAACATGTGTTAGAATACCAACTGTTGGTGGCCATAGCGAAAGTGTGAATGTAACTTTTGGCAATACTTATCATTTAGATGATATAAGCCAAATACTTAAAAACACTAAGGGCATTACTGTATTAGATGAACCCGAAAAAGGTATTTATCCAATGCCTTTGCTTTCACACCAAAAAGACGATGTATTTGTTGGCAGAATCCGAAGAGACGAATCAATGGAGAATGCTTTGAATTTATGGATTGTGGCTGATAATTTAAGAAAAGGAGCAGCTACCAATGCCGTTCAAATAGCTGAATACCTGATTACCCAAAATTGGTTCAATGCAGCGATTGCGCAATAAATTCAATACATTTGGATAACATTTACTCATTCAATCCAAACCAATTTGACATTTGACGATTTCTATTTAGAATACGAGCTCTTAGACGGGCTAGACGCTATGGGGTTTAACCAACCTACACCCATTCAAGAGCAAGCCATTCCAGTTATTCTTGACAACAAAGACTTAATTGCTTGTGCACAAACTGGAACAGGGAAAACGGCTGCTTATTTATTGCCTATATTAAACAAAATTATCATCAGTCAACACAAAGGCGTTAATACACTTATTTTGGTTCCAACCCGAGAGCTTGCCCTTCAAATAGACCAGCAACTTCAAGGTTTCAGTTATTTTGTAAACGTGAGTGCTACTGCAATTTATGGTGGAGGAGATGGTTTCAGTTACGAGCAACAAAAGAAAGCTTTAGTTAAAGGTGCTGATATCATTGTAGCTACTCCAGGCAGGTTAATATCTCAATTAATAAGTGGTGAAATTAAATTTGATGGGCTGCAGCATTTGGTGCTAGATGAAGCTGATAAAATGCTAGATATGGGCTTTTACGATGATTTGATTAAGATCATCAATAAACTTCCAGCTAACAGGCAAACATTACTGTTTTCTGCTACCATGCCACCAAAAATTAGGCAACTTACAGGTAAAATTTTAAACAATCCTGCTCAAATTAATATTGCTATTTCAAAACCTGCTGAGGGTATTGATCAAATTGCTTATTTGTGTTATGATGGTCAAAAAATAAAATTACTTGAGCATATTTTAGCAGAAAATAAATTTGAGAGCATGATTCTTTTTGCTTCTACCAAAGAAAAGGTTAAAAGTTTACAGCACGAATTGAAAAAATTAGGGCTTCGCTGTAAATCATTCCACTCTGACCTAGAACAAGACGAGCGAGAAACAATCATGAATGATTTTAAAAACAAAAAGCTAAATACTTTAATTGGAACCGATATTTTATCAAGGGGTATTGATGTGGATGACATTGAGTTGGTGTTGAATTTTGATGTACCACCAGATCCAGAAGATTATGTGCATAGAATAGGCCGAACAGCACGAGGTACCAATACCAAAGGTACAGCCATTACATTTATCAATGACAAGGACCAAAAACGATTTGATGCCATAGAAAAATTAATTGAACGTGTCATTCCTAAAAGAAATGTACCTGAAGTATTGGGTCAATCTCCAGTATACGACCCAAGCGTCAGACATGTATTCAAAAGAAAACCATTTAAACCTAAATTTAAAAAATAAATGGCACATGCATTTGAAGAATTTACAAGTGCACAATTGGCACTGAGAAATGGACAAGACAAGCCAGAGATATGGGTCGCTTATGAAGGTAAAATTTATGATGTTAGCAAAAGTAGGTTATGGCGAAACGGAAAACATTATGAGCATTGGGCGGGTCAAGATTTAACCGAAGAAATAAAACAAGCTCCACATTTACCAACTGTATTTGACAAGTTTGAGCAAGTTGGTGTACTCAAAAACAAACGCTAAACGGAACAAATGTTCCCTTACTAAAGTTTTTTACTAATTACCTTTGTATCCAATAATAATTTAATACAATGGAAGACTTAATCAATGCGCTAAAAGCAGCAAACAAAACCATAATTGATGTGCGAACTCCTGAGGAATTCTTGGGCGGACATGTGGTTGGTAGCATCAACATTCCCTTAAATGAAATTCCAGAAAGGATTGATGAATTAAAAAACAACTCCTCCAAAATTGTTTTATGTTGTGCTTCGGGTGGTAGAAGTGGTCAAGCAACACAATTTTTAAGTGACCTTGACATTGATTGCATCAATGGTGGTCCATGGACACAAGTCAACTATTTATTAAATAATTAAAACATGATTAACAGCCTTAGACAGTTATTGGGTTTTGGACCCAAGGTGGACTTACAAGAATTGGTTAGCGAAGGAGCCATCATAGTAGATGTTCGCAGCAAAGCTGAATTTCAAGGTGGTCACCTTAAAAATGCCATCAATATTCCAGTAGACCAACTCCAAGCAAACCTAAAAAAACTTCCCAAAAAAGAAGTACCTATTATTACCTGTTGCGCTTCTGGTATGCGCAGTGCTGCCGCAAAAAGTATGCTCAAACAAGCCGGATATGAGAAAGTACACAATGGAGGCAGTTGGAGAAGATTGACACATTTAGAAAAATAATGGGTATGAATTTTCATCAAATCATTCAGTCTGATCAACCTGTATTGGTAGATTTTTTTGCAACTTGGTGTGGACCCTGTAAAATGATGTCACCAATTTTACAGGAATTAGCGAAAGAAATGGGAGAGCAAGTGCGTATCCTCAAAATTGATGTAGATAAAAACCCTTCAGCTGCACAAGCATACCAAGTTCAAGGTGTACCAACTCTCATTATTTTTAAAAATGGAAAAATTAAATGGAGGCAGTCAGGAGTTGTTCAGCAAGCGCAACTCAAACAATTATTAACCTCTTTTTGTTAAATAGCAATTCAAAATCATACATTCGTAATAAAACAAACATGAAAAAATATCTATTTTCAATGCTAGTGCTTTTAGTAAGCACGATATGGGTATCTTGTCAAAACAAACAAAATACTGCTGGAGGTAAATTGAGTCCAAAAGAATTCAATCAATACTTAACAGAACATCCAAATGCACAATTAATAGATGTGAGAACAGCAGAAGAATTCAATGAAGGTCATATCAAAGGAGCCAAAAATATTGACATTAACCAAGATGGATTTGAAGCAAAACTGAACGAATTGAACAAAGAAGAACCTGTATTGGTGTATTGTTTGTCTGGTGGCAGAAGCGGGAATGCAGCAAGCATGATGCGTACAAAAAATTTCAAAACCATTTATGAAATGCCTGGTATTCTAAAATGGAACGCAGAAGGTTTACCACTTGAATCTGCAGGGGCAAGTAATACATCAGCAGACCAAGGCATGAGCAGCGAACGCTTTGCGGAATTAGTAAAAGAAAAAGAATACGTATTGGTAGACTTTTTTGCAGTGTGGTGTAAGCCTTGCAAACAAATTGGACCAATGGTAGAAAAAATAAGTGCTCAAAAAAGCGACAAACTCAAATTGGTTAAAATTGATGCTGATTTGAATCCTGCCTTGCTTCAAAAAATGGGCATTGATGGTATTCCAGTCTTACAATTGTACCACAATGGCGAAAAAATCTGGGAACACATGGGCCTCATTGACGAAGCAAGCTTTTTGAAAGAAACTAAGTTGTAAATTTTATTTACTCCTACCTGATGTCTCTGAAATGGTATGGAATTCAATTTCAGGAAAATCAGTTTTAGCATACGTAACATTCCACTCAGATTCTGCTAAAAATACAGGATTGCCTTCTTTGTCTTTGGCAATGGCATGTGCTTTTCTATGCATAAATTGTTCGAGCATTTTTTTGTCTTTACAAGCAATCCAAAATGCTTTGTAATATTTCATGGGTACAAAGGCACATTTAGCACCATACTCATGTTCCAATCGGAATTGAATTACTTCAAATTGCAATTCACCAACAGTTCCAATAATTTTTCGGTGACCTGGCTCTTGAATGAATAACTGTGCAACACCTTCTTCCGTTAACTGACTAATGCCTTTTTCAAGTTGTTTGGTTTTTAAAGGATCTCTGTTTTCGAGCTCTTTAAAAATTTCTGGAGAAAAGCTTGGAATACCTTGAAATTGAAGTTGCTCTCCTTCAGTTAGGGTATCTCCTATTTTAAAATTACCACTGTCATACAAACCAATTACATCACCAGGCCAAGCTTCGGCTGTAAGTATTTTCTCATTGGCCATAAAAGTAGTTGGATTGGCAAACTTTAATTTTTTTCCTGTTCTAGTATGGTAATAAAATGTATTGCGTTCAAACTTTCCGGAACAAATTCTTAAAAATGCAATGCGGTCTCTGTGATTTGGATCTAGGTTGGCATGGATTTTAAAAACAAAACCTGTTAAAGCATTTTCATTGGCTTTTACCTCTCTTTCAATTGCCGGACGACTCATTGGACTGGGTGCAATGTCTAAAAAAGTTTCCAGCAACTCTTGAATACCAAAATTATTGATAGCACTTCCAAAAAAAACTGGAGCCAATAAACCACTTTGGTATAAATCTATATCAAAAGGCTCATACAAACCTTCAATCAACTCGGCATCTTCCCTTAATTTTATGGCATCTTTTTCAGGCAAATATTGCATCAATTCTGGCGAGTCCAAACCTGCTATTGCTATTACTTCATCGGCTAACTGCGTTTTATTTGTTTCAAATAAATTCAGTGATTTCTTGTATAAATTATATACTCCTTTAAATGTAGCTCCTTGGTTGATTGGCCATGATAAAGGCCTTGTAGAAATGCTCAGTTTATGCTCCAATTCTTCAAGTAAATCAAACGGATCTTTTCCCTCTCTATCCATTTTGTTTACAAATATAATAACTGGCGTATTGCGCATGCGGCAAACCTCCATGAGTCTTTCTGTTTGTTCTTCTACCCCTTTAACACTGTCTACAACAAGTATGACACTGTCTACTGCAGTTAAAGTTCTGTAAGTATCTTCTGCAAAATCTTTGTGACCTGGAGTATCTAAAATATTGATCCGTTTCCCTTTGTATTCAAAAGCCATCACAGAAGTAGCAACTGAAATTCCCCTTTGCTTTTCAATTTCCATGAAATCGGAGGTAGATGTTTTTTTGATTTTATTGCTTTTTACAGCCCCTGCCACTTGAATGGCACCTCCAAACAATAGAAACTTCTCTGTTAAAGTGGTTTTACCAGCATCCGGGTGACTGATGATTGCAAAAGTTTTTCGTTTATTGATTTCTTCTACCAAGCTCATACGCTTATTTTTGATTCGATGAGCCGCAAAAGTATTTGATTTCAAGTAAATAATAGAATCTGAGCCGAACTAAAGTCTAATTGAACCTAAATTCAATTATTTTTGAAATTATTTAGAAATTGAAATTCAATCCGATTACATCCGAACTACCCATAGTTTCAGTCATAACTGATTTATTGAGCCTGTTAAAAACCAACAATCGGTTAATTTTAAAGGCTGCCCCTGGGGCTGGAAAAAGTACCCTGGTTCCACTTTGTTTACTAAATGAAGCTTGGCTCAATGATAAAAAAATAATCCTACTTGAACCCCGTCGTATTGCAGCTCGAAGTGTTGCACACAGAATGGCTGAATTGCTTGGAGAAAGTGTTGGCCAAACAGTTGGGTATCGGATCCGTTTTGAAAACAAAATCAGTGCACAAACGCGAATTGAAGTAGTAACAGAGGGTATTTTAACCAGAATGCTCCAATCAGACAGTACTTTGGAAGCAGTTGGTTTGGTCATTTTTGATGAATTTCACGAAAGAAGTTTGCATGCAGATTTGTCTTTAGCATTGTGTACTGCTGCACAAGAAATTATTAGGCCAGATTTAAAACTCTTGCTCATGTCTGCTACCATGGAAACCAATCAGTTGGCAGAAATGCTAAAGGCCCCAGTAATTGAAAGTGAAGGCAGACAATTTCCAGTTACTGTAAATTATGTGAATGGGCAGGATCAATTGATGATTGCAGAAACTGCTGCCAGAGTAACTATCAACGCGGTCAATGAACACCCAGGTGATGCTTTGGTTTTTTTACCTGGAGAAGGAGATATCAAAAAATGTGAAGTCATTTTAAGAAACGCATTACCCGAATTTGCAATTCATCCGCTGTTCGGGAAATTGCCGCAAAGCCTTCAGCAAGCAGCCATTTTACCAAATAAAAATGGAAAGAGAAAAATAGTATTGGCAACCAATATTGCAGAAACAAGTTTGACCATTGAAGGCATTACCATTGTAATTGATAGTGGCCTAGAAAAAAACAATCAATTTGATCCAAAATCAGGTTTAAGCAAATTAGAAACTGTTCCAATTAGTAAAGATGCAGCCGAGCAAAGAACTGGAAGAGCTGGAAGGTTAAGCCCTGGAGTCTGTTACCGCATGTGGAGTAAAATAGACCATGAACGTTTAGCTCCACAACGCACACCAGAAATAATAGTAGCAGATTTAGCCGGTTTGGTGTTAGAATTGGCCAAATGGGGTATCCAAGATGTAAAAGAATTGTTATGGGTAACGCCACCACCTGAAGCGCATTTGGCTCAGGCATTTGATTTATTAAACTTGCTTGAGGCAATCAAAGAAGGGAGCATCACTGAACATGGAAAACAACTGCACAGACTGGCATGCCACCCTCGAATTGGGCACATGTTGTTAGCCGCCAATGCTACCAAACAAGTAGCATTGGCAGCTGATATTGCTGCTATCTTAGAAGAAAAAGATCCATTGCCCAAAGAGGCAGGCATTGATATCTGTTTAAGAATTGAACTACTAAGAAGGGACAGGGAGAACCAACTATTAGGAAACAAGCTCAAACGCATTGACCAACTTTCTGCATTCTATTGTGCACTCATGCAATCAACGCAAGACAATGCACCCATTGACAGCTTCGAGGTAGGCTTGTTGATTTCATATGCCTACCCAGAACGCATCGCTTCTGCAAGACCCGGAAACAATGCTCAATTTTTATTGTCTAACGGAAAAATAGCTGCCGCTGGTCATAAAGACGATTTAGCCAATGAAGCTTGGCTTGCCATAGCACACATGGATGCCAGAAACGGGCTGGGTAAAATATACTTAGCAGCTCCTATTCAACCCAAAGATTTAATTTCAAGGGTAAAAGAAACAGAGGTTGTAAAGTGGGATAGTTACAAAGGCGGACTCATTGCAAACAAAGAACTAAAAATTGGGAACATCGTTTTGCAATCAAAACCATTGAGCAACCCAAGTTCTAAAGCTATCAACAATGCAATTCTAGATATCATACGAAAGGAAGGTGATACCTTGCTTTCCATAGAGGAACCATTTCTACAACTGATTGCAAGGGTTGAATCGTTGAGAAAATGGGAGCCAAATCTGGCTTTACCAAACATTACCCTTGAAAACTTATTGCAAAAACCTGAAAATTGGCTCGAACCATTTTTAATAGGAATTAAAAAAAATGAAGACTTTAAAAAAATAAATACCCTTGATGCTTTGAACTATTTTATAGGTTCAGAGAACTTAGCAATCATCAACCAATTAGCTCCTAAGCATTTAAAAGTTCCAAGTGGCTCCAACATTGTATTGCAATACGAAACAACAGGCGAAAGTCCTAAGGTTGAAGTACGTATACAAGAAGTTTTTGGGCTGAAAGAAAGTCCAAAAATTAACAACCATCAACAAAGTATTTTATTTAGCTTATTGTCACCAGGTTTCAAACCAGTACAACTAACAAAAGACCTTGAGAGCTTTTGGAACAACACTTATCCAAGTATTAAAAATGAACTCAAACGGAGGTATCCTAAACACAGTTGGCCCGAAAACCCTTGGGAGGCAACACCTACAAGAAGAGCTACACCAAACCAAAAACAACAATAAATTACAATTGATCAAAAATTGATTCTGCTAACTCCTTTGAAAGGGGCTTTACGATATAGCCTTTAACCACATCAAATTCTTTTGATTTGATTAAATCTCCTTCATAATTTGAGGAGGTTAAAATATAGATAGGCATTTGAACTTTTTGGTCTAGTAGAATGAATTCATGAAGGAACTGCCATCCATCCAAAACGGGCATATTGAGGTCTAAAAAAAGGATATCAGGGATTTCGTTAGCTGTTCCTAAACCCTTTAAATAGTCGAGTCCTTCTTGGCCATCCAAACATTCTTTTACAACCTCAGCTTTCAAGGTTTTCTTGATAATCAATGAGCTTAAAAAATTACTCACTTTGTCATCGTCTATCAGTAAAACTTTTTTCACAGTCAGTAAGAGATTTAAAATGTTTATTTGTCCAATTTAATGTTTTTTTTGGGATTTTGTATGGGAATTGAAATGATGAAGGTAGTACCGGTATTTTCTTCACTCTCTACTTCTAAATTCGCACCCAGCGCCTCTAATTGCGATTTTACAAGGTATAAACCAAGCCCTTTACCTTCAACATGAGAGTGGAAGCGCTGATACAGTGTAAACAACCGATTTTTAATTTTATCCATATTCATACCCAATCCATTGTCTGTAAAACGAATCAAGTAGTTACTTCCTTTTGTATCAGTGCTTACTTTAATTTCTAAGTTTCTCTCAGGTGAGCGGTATTTGATTGCATTTGTAATCAAATTGGTAAACGTACTATTGAGTACTGATTTAGTAAAATAAATATTATCCTTTTGACTAAAATCAGCTAAAACCAATCCTTCAACTTTTTTAATTTGTTCAGCATTGTCTTGAATACAATTGTAAAAAATTTGAGAAATTGAACACATATCTTTAATTTCAGATTGGGTTCTGTCTTTAATTCTAGTAACCTCTAACAAATCGTTCAAAGTATCAGAAATCCGCTCTGCTGATTGCTTGAATTTTACAATCAATTCTTTGTTGATATCAGAAAGTGGATCCTCGTAATCATAATATTCCAAAAGCGCATTGAGGTTTATGACTGGAGCACGTAAATCATGCGATGTGATGTAAGCGAATCTTTTTAAATCTTCGTTTTGTTTTGAAAGTTCTTGTGCCAATGCACGTAAATTACTCTCTGCCGATCTGATTTCAGTGATATTACTAAATACAGCTAATATGTAATCTGTACCTTTATTAGAGAACAAATTGCCAGAAATCATGACATTCAATTTTACTTTACCATTTACTTTCATCATAACTTCACAAATTAAATCTGTGTGTTTTGATTCGTAAATTTTGCTGATGGCATTGTTTAGGATACCTTCATCTGTATCATTCACCAAATCTAGAATTGATTTGAATTTGATTTGATGGTTGTCTGTTTTGAATAATTCTTGAAATGCCAAGTTTACATCAATGACTTTTTCTTTGTACATCACTGCCACTGGAACAGGCATTTGTTCCAACAATTTCCTATTCAGTTCAGATGTTTCTTTTAGTAAAGTTTCATTTTGTTTTTTCTCTGTTATATCAGTACAAACAACTAACAATAGATAATCTTCAGACTCATTGATTTGAATGGTTCTAGCTACTTCAAACACATTGATGAGAGTTCCATCTTTTTTATGTTTGATCAATTCCCATTGGTGTTCTCTATCGTTCTCATCAAAACAAGTCTTTAATGTTGAAGTTACTGCAGTGTGGTATTGTTCTGGAAAGACTCCCAAAACTGAATTGCCAACTAACTCATCAAAATCATACCCTAATTGAACAGTTGCTGCTTTATTGACATCCAATACTGTCCCCTGCCTGTTAATGATGAATACCATTTGTGGATTGCTTTCAAACAAAGCCTTGTAACGCAATCGACTTCTTTTGAGTTCATTTTCTGCAAGCACACGTTCCGATATGTCAAGTCCATAACCAATAACAAGGGTCACTTCATTTTTATCATTTTTAACTGGATGGAACTTTCTAAGGATGTATTGGTCTTTGCCATCTACATTCTTAAATTCATCCAGCCAAATTGCATCATTAGAAGTATTGATAACATCTCTAAATGCCTTTCCTCGCTTTTCAATAAATGTTGTATTAGTTGGATTTCTGTATGCTATGTAATCAACATCAGTTTTACCAATTATCCATTCTCTAATGTCCTTGTTTTTGATTCCATGGTGGTTCACATATAAATAAATCTGTGAAGGAGAAAACACCGCTAAATCAGCTGGTATATTGTCTAAAATTTCTTTGTAAAAGGCTTCTTGCTTGTTTACTTTGTCTTCCGCTTCTTTTATCAATGTTATGTCACTGAAATATACATTGGTATAACCTTTTCTCATTTGAGGTGAAAACGAAACACTGTAAGTATAGCCTTCTAATTCTAGCGTATCATTTAAAGTAAACTCCGTTTCAATTGCTTTTAAACAATTAGACTTCAAAAAATTCTCAAATTTTAATTGCTCCTCACTGTTTAGGTTTTTAAAATGATTGTCAAAAGACGGATTACTGTAGGTCAGTTCAAGGGATACGTGTTCAATACGGGTTACAGGATTAGGGTTTTCATCAGGAAAACTGGCAAGCATTTCTAGGCGCTCTTTCCAAAAATTAAATTTTCTCAAATGTAGCTTAATAGAGCCTATTAATTCTTGAATCTTCAATGGTTTGAGGATATAGTCGTCGGCTCCTTTTTGCATGACCTCTCTGTAAACTTGGTAATTCTCTTCAGAAGAAATCAAAATCAATGGTATGTACTGATTAGGCTGTGCCAAACGAATTTGTTTGAGCGCTTCAATACCAACACTTCTGAATAAATGATAGTCGCAAACAATTAAATCGATTTGATGCTCTTTTATACTTTCCAATATTGGGTCTAAAGAAATAGCTGCTTCAACAATAAGTCCAATGTTGTTCAATTCAGACACGATTTCGTTTTCTTGTAACTTATCTGGCTCTATCAATAAAATTCTTTCTCTCATACGTTTAAATTAGTAAATACTAAAGAAACCCAAAATGTTCACATTAAATGTAAGCAATAATTTCAATATCAACTCAGAATAAGTAAATATTCTACTTTTCTGATTGGCCTTTGAATTTTATCAGTATGAATTCAATTATTGCAGTTGCTTCAGCATCTGTAATTTTTGGATTACCAGGCATTGGGCTAGTGTAACTGATACCATTGACAACAATTGGTAATTGCATTCCATTTCTAATGATGGCATGTAAAGAATCTTTGTTTAAATTTAAATAGGTTGAATTTTTTAATGGGGGAATCAACTTAGCTAAACCGCTGCCATCGTCACCATGACAATTGGAACAATTTTTTTGATACAATTCATAGCCTGATGCCAATTGCACAAAATTGTTTGATTCGTTTTGGCATGATAAAGCAACTAGTAAAATCAATGGTATTACACTAATCGCTTTCATGCATTAAAATTTGAATGTCATCGATTAATTTTTGAGTATCCTCTGTTTGAGTGCCGTCATAAATGCCTCTAACTCGTTTTAATTTATCTACTAGAATTAAACCGCCACTATGAACAAAACCTCCTGGCTCAGTTGAATCGGCTATGGCTGAAGCATAATAGGCATGTTCTGCCAGCTCATAAGTATAAGCTCTATTTGCTCTTAAAAAATACCAATTGCCTTTATTGACCCCTAATTTTTCTGCATAATCAAACAACACTGGAACAGAGTCATGTTCAGGATCTATGGTATGCGATAAGATTAAAAAATTGGGTGCTGCACCATATGCTTCATTTACCTTCAATAAATTGCGCTTCATTCTTGGACAAATACTAGGACAATTGACAAAAAAGAAATCGGCAACATAAATTTTATTTGCTGTATTTTTTGAAGTAAACGCATTTCCATACTGATCTTGAAATTCAAAATCCGGTATGGTTTGGTAAACAGTATCAATAGTTTCTGAAGCTCCATTTGGGGTTACTTTTACTTCTCTATTGCCAAGAATTGGCAAAGATTCATTGCCACATGAAAACAAAAACAATAAAGTTATTCCAATCCAATTAATTTGATTCATTTATAAGTTTATTAGCTTGTTCAATTGATTGTTTAGTTTGAATGTTCAATTGATTCATGAATGCAATTTGAGCTTGAAAAAATTGAACAGCTGTATCCGATTCCATATGAGGTTCTTGATATTTTCTCATCCAATCCAACATTTGTTGGTCTGCTATGTGTAACTGTGCAGATGCCTTTTGTAAACTGTCCTTGTGTGATTGGCTAGTACATGCTGCAATGAGTGGTTGTAACTTGGCTTTTAGCGTTAAAACCCGACTACTGTTTTTCATAACAGCGTCGTGTAAGTCCATTAATTGTTGATTTAAGACCTGAGCCTCATTTTGGGTATTACAAGACATGGCCAAAATGGCAATAACTGCTAGTTTTTTCATGATTAACAAAGCTAGCGCAACAAAATCGGTATTCAAAATTCGAGTTTCATTCAAAAGCAAGTATTTTTACAACATGACAAACAAAGCAAATGCATTCAACCTCTACTATCAGAATTTTAAATCGCAACACGCACATCCAATTGCTCAACTTGGGCAAATAGCTGGAAGTTCACTTTTACTGTTGGCTATACCTGCTTCGCTTTTGTTTCATGAAATTCTCATTTTAGTCATTAGGCTGCTGCTTGAATTATTACTCACGTGCTTTGCATTGTACATTGCTCAAATAAAACTTATATCACACTTTAAAAAACCATTGTGGCTGTGGAAAGCAAAGTGTTACTTTTTATTAGCATACTTATCTGGAAGCAGGCAATCATAATAAACCCGCATGATGAGTGAAATAGACAAGAAAATTAAAAGTTCTTTAGTAATATTGTTAGCTACAACATCATGAAATTACTTTTCAATTATTTAAAGCCATATCAATCATTGTTATTTTTGGCATTATTTCTGGCTTCTGTAAACCAGATTTTCTCAATGCTTGACCCTTACATTTCTCAATTTATTATTGATAACTATTTACTAAAATCAAAAACAATGGCCGCTGATGTTTTTATAAAAGGCGTTGTGCAATTGTTACTTTGTGCAATTGGAGTTGCTTTTATATCTAGGGTTGCCAAAAATTTTCAAGATTATTTTACCAATGTTATCATACAAAAAATAGGTGCCGATATTTATTCAAGCGGTATCAAACACTCTCTTGATTTATCTTTTGAAGCATTTGAAGACCAAAGAAGTGGTGAAACACTCGGTATATTACAAAAAGTAAGACAAGACACTGAAAAATTAATTCAAGTATTTATCTCGGTTTTGTTTACTACATTTATAGGTTTACTTTTTGTTGGTTACATTGCCATTCAAGTTAATTGGCTCATTTTACCTGTTTTTTTATCGGTTATACCAATTCTAGGATTTTTGAGCTCTGTACTGAGCAAAAGAATCAAGAAAATGCAAAAATTAATAGTAGGCGAAACCACACAACTTGCCGGTTCTACCACTGAATCTTTAAGGAATATTGAATTGGTTAAAAGTTTAGGCTTAACCAAACAAGAAATCAATCGTTTAAACGCTACTACAAACAAAATTTTAGGATTAGAGCTAAAAAAAGTTCGTTTTATACGTAGTTTAAGTTTTGTTCAAGGAACAAGTGTTAATTTACTGAGAACATCAATCATGTTTGTAATGATGTATTTGATTTTTAAAAATGAAATTACAATTGGACAATATTTCATGATGATGTTTTATTCGTTCTTTATTTTTGGACCAATGCAAGAACTCGGTAACTTGATCAACATTTTCAGAGAAGCTGAAGTGAGTTTTGCTAATTTTAAGAAAATATTAGACACTCCAACTGAACAAAAACCAATCAATCCTGTTCACATTGAATCATTAACAACCCTCCAATTTAACGGAGTCAGTTACAAATACAATGGATCAAATAGGGCTGCACTAGACAATATCACATTTGAAGTAAAAACTGGTGAAACCATTGCATTTGTTGGGCCTTCAGGATCAGGAAAATCAACATTGGTTAAACTTGTTGTAGGATTATACAAGGCTCAAAAAGGGTCAATAAGCTATAATAATGTACCTGCAATCGATGTTAGCCTTGATGAGCTAAGAGAACAGATAGGTTTTGTAACACAAGAAACACAATTGTTCTCAGGTAGTATCAAAGAAAATTTAATGTTTGTAAAACCTGAAGCAACTGATGAAGAATTGTACAAAGTACTGAACCTCGCCAGCTGCCAAAATTTACTCGAAAGAGCTAGTATGGGTATTGATACTTTAATAGGCGAAGGTGGGGTGAAAGTTTCAGGCGGTGAAAAACAAAGACTGAGTATTGCCAGAGCTTTACTGCGAAAACCAAAAATGCTGGTATTTGATGAGGCTACATCAGCATTGGATTCTCTTACTGAAGAAGAAATCAATGAAACCATCCGATCTGTAACTTCAAGCAAAGAACATATGTCTATTTTAATTGCACACAGACTGTCAACGATCATGCATGCTGATAAAATTTATGTGATTGAAAAAGGTGTAATTGTAGAAGCAGGAAAGCACAACGAATTGCTATTGGAAAAAGGACTATACTTTGCTATGTGGAGACAACAAATTGGAGAAGGAAAATAGTTTTTATGAAAGACCTACTGCATACAATTCAATTTACTGACACAAAACTATTGCAAGAAATAGAACACTTTGTTACCATCAAGCATTTACAAAAAGAAAATGTTTTGATTGATGTTGGAGATACGATAGTTTTTATTCCAATTGTTTTAAAAGGTAGTGTACGTATTATCCGTGAAAACGAAGATGGCTCAGAAGTGTTTTTATACCACCTGTATCCAGGTCAAACATGCGCAATGTCTGTAACCTGTTGTCAGGTATTTCAAAAAAGCATGATCAAAGCAATAGCAGAAGATGATTTAACCCTAGCAATGATTCCTGTAGAACAAACTGCTGATTGGCAAAAATACCCTGAATGGAAAGCCTTTGTAAACAAAAATTACCAAGAACGTTTTGCGGAATTACTGCATGTAATAGACCTGATTGCTTTTAACAACATGGACAAACAATTGCTACATTACTTAAGAGAGCGTTGTAAAGCATTGCATGTATCTAGTTTAGAAATTACTCACCAAGAAATTGCTACCGAACTACATACACAAAGAGAAGCAATTAGCCGATTGCTCAGAAACATGGAGCAAAAAGGTCTTGTCAAGCTTGGCAGAAATTATATCACCTTATTAGATTGATTTTCTCATGAATGCATTTAAATTAAAATTATTACTATTTGTTTTTGTATTACTTTCTTTACAAATCCAAGCCCAGCAAAAAGATTCAATTGTTATTAAGAAAATTTTTCATGAAATATTCACCAACGGTCAATCTTATGCTCACTTAAAATATTTATGTAAAAATATTGGTGCGCGTATCAGTGGCAGTGAACCTGCTCAAAAAGCAATCAACTGGGGGCTGCAAAAGCTAACAGAAACCCAAGCAGACTCGGTTTGGTTACAACCAGTAATGGTACCTCATTGGAAAAGAGGGGAAAAAGAAGAAGCCTACTTGATTTATCAAAACAAGAAAATAAACCTCGCAATTTGTGCTTTGGGAAACAGTGTGGCAACACCAGTAAATGGTATAAAAGCTGGAATTATAGAAGTAAAAACTTTTGAAGAATTGCGAGCCAAACCAAATGAATTGGTACGTGGTAAAATTGTGTATTTTTCAAGACCATTTCCAGATACAGTTTTATATGGCGGCGTTGCTTATGGCATGACTGTTAACCAAAGAAGCATGGGCCCTATTGAAGCAGCAAAAAAGGGTGCAATTGGAGTGATTGTAAGAAGTATGACCCATGCGCATGATCATTTCCCACATACAGGTGCAACGCAATACAAAGACAGTTTTCCATCAATACCCGCTTGTGCTATCAGTACTGCAGATGCCACGGTGCTAAGTAATGCAATTGAGAAGGACCCTCAAGTAACAGTCTATTTTAAACAACTCTGTGAAATGTTGCCTGAAGTTCTGAGTTATAATGTTGTTGCTGAAATTAAAGGATCTGAAAAACCAAATGAAATAATTGTACTAGGAGCGCACATAGATTCATGGGATATTGGAGAAGGCGCGCATGATGATGGCACGGGTGTGGTACAATGTATAGAAACTATCAATACCTTTAAAAAACTAGGTATGCGTCCTAAAAGAACCATACGTGTTGTACTATTTATCAATGAAGAAAATGGACTCAAGGGCGGTTTAAAATATGCGGAGCTTGCAGAAAAAAACAAAGAGAAACACATAGCCGCAATAGAAACGGATGCAGGTGGATTTATGCCCAGACACATAGGTTTTGCTTTACCAAAAGAAAAATTACATGCCTATAAAAGTTGGGAAAATTTATTAGCACCCTATGGTGTTCAAGCAATAGATGAAAACGGAGGTGGCGCAGATATTGGACCATTAAAAAAACAGGGAGCTCTTATTATTGGCTTTCATCCAGATGGTCAAAAATATTTTGATTACCACCATACCGAGAATGATGTATTTGAACATGTCAATAAAAGAGAACTTCAATTTGGAAGTGTTGTTTTAACCGGATTAATGTATTTATTAAGCGAACACGGAGTAGAATAAAAGTATGAAAATAATTAGTTACAATGTAAATGGAATCAGATCTGCAATTGACAAAGGATTGATTGATTTTTTACAAAAAACAGATGCTGATGTGGTTTGTTTTCAAGAAACAAAAGCTGAAGCTGCAAACATAGCCCAACATGAATTTTCACTTGACCATACAGGTTTTAAATACCGATTTTGGAACAGTGCCATTAAAAAAGGATACAGTGGTGTTGCTATTTTCTCTAAAATAGCACCTAATAAAATTACCATAGGGTTTAACAATGCTGAATACGACACTGAAGGAAGAATAATCCGTGCTGATTTTGATAAATTTTCTGTCATTAGTGTTTATATCCCAAGCGGATCAAGTGGTGATGAAAGACAAGCTTACAAAATGAAATGGCTTGCTTTCTTTGACAATTATATCAAAAACTTAAAACAAGAAATTCCTAAACTGGTTATTTGTGGTGATTACAACATTGTTCACCAACCAATTGATATTCACGATCCAATAGGAAACAAAAACTCGAGCGGCTTTTTACCGGAAGAGCGGGAATGGTTAAGCCAATTCATCAGTGATGGATTTACAGATAGTTTTAGGCATTTTAATAGCGCACCACACCAATACAGTTGGTGGAGTTTCAGAGCAGCCTCGAGAACAAGAAACAAAGGCTGGAGAATAGATTACTGTATGAACAGTATAGCATTAAATGAACACCTGAAAGATGCAGGTATTTTGCAAGAAGAAGTACATTCAGACCATTGCCCTGTATATATCGAATTCAAAGATTAGTTGCTAAATGTTCTGATAATTTTCTGAATCATTCTTCCATGTTCATTACCAATTTCAATCATGTATAGACCTTCTTCAGCTGGTAATTCTAGTAGTTCGGTACTTTGATTTTGTAAATGCTCAAACATAAGCTTTCCCGTCATATTAAAAACACGAATCAAGACAGGCAATTGCATGTTTATTTGAACGGTCAATTTGCCATTGCTAGGATTTGGATACAACTCAATGTCAGGTAACTGATTGATGGTTTCAATTGCGGTTAAAAAGGAATCGCGTTTTACAATACCATTGGCTAAGATTTGTCTGTTATAATTGAATTGAATACCAATCACACTATCAATTAAAGGTATTTTTGAATAGTTTGAAGCCAATGCAGCGCCAGGTATTCTGAGGTCAATGGAATCACCATTTGCAAAATAAATTCTTAGTGGTAAATCTATTGAAAATAAACTTCCTGCCGATTGAACATTTGACTGAAATACATTTAAATGTAAATCTTTATTTGTACAATTCCAGTTAATAGTATAGCTAGGAAATCCTGAGCCCATGATCCACTCTTGAAAAAAGCTACCTAAATTTTTACCACTCGTTTGTTCACATACATTCTTGAAATCTGTTGTACTAGCTGTTTTATTGCCATACACATTTACATAACTTTTTAAAGAAGCGAAAAATAAGCTGTCACCAAGTGTCCAGCGCAACATGTGTAAAACCATACCCCCTTTGTTGTAGGTTAAGTTACTATTGAACAAACGTTCAACCGATGCGGTATCTAATACATAAACAGAACCTGATGTTTGTTTTGCTCTGTTCATTTTACCTAACAACTTGTTATAATAATATTGGGGATAGAATTTTTCATATGCAAGCAATTCTATGTATGATGCAAAACCTTCATTGAGCCATAAATCAGACCAAGAACTGCATGTAATGTAATCACCAAACCATTGATGTGCCAGTTCATGAACCATGATATCATATGAAATGATTCCCATTGTACTCATGGTTTGGTGCTCCATACCCCCAGAAAAAGGTGCCATGGTGTGTCCGTATTTTTCCTTGTAAAATGGATACATGCCAAAATACTCACTAAAAAGTGAAAGGATGTCTTTACACTCACCTAATGTTTTCTTGTTGTCTATGTAAGCTTGTTCATTGTACAAGTAGTTCAGGATTAAAATGCTGTCTTTTAAACCTTTTGGTTTTGCATAATCTATGTTCTCAAAATAGTTTCCTACACTCACAGAAATCAAATAAAAATCTATTGGATAGTTTGTTTTCCATTCGTAACGATTTTTGTTATTGGGCAATTGAACAATTTGTTTGAGTAAACCATTGCTCCCAACTTTATTGTTTTGAGCTGTGGTTACATGAATGTCTACTGAATCTATTTTATCAGTTAAAGCTTGTTTACATGGCCACCATTCTTTAGCAGCATAAGGCTGACTGAGGCTCCATGTAACTCTTTTTCCATAATTGGCTGAAACCCCATTTGAAAATCCATTTCCAATTGCAGCGCTTGCACCTGTTGGAGGTGTGCCATGGTAAAATATTTGTACCTGTGTTTTACCTAAGGCAGGGATTGTTTGATTCAGCTTCACAAATACCTCATCCGAAATTCTATAAAAACCGAGTGCTTGCTGATTGGATCCTTTTATTGAATCAATCATTAAATCTTGGTGCAACTCAAACGCAAAAGTATCCAATTGTTGGTTGACTGTGAATGCAGTCAAGACATTTCCAGAAATAAAAGTTGTATCGGCTTCAATTGCTAAATCTAATGCATGATAATATACATCGTATGCATTGATTAAATTCAAGTAAGTGTTTGAATGAATAGGTTTTTTAAAAGCAGACTTGAACAGTGCTTTTTGTTTGCTGCATGCATCTTCTTGGGCTGAAACAACTATAATAGAGCTCAACATCAGCCATAAAATTAGGAATGATTTAGTTGGCATTTGGATAAAATTTTTCAGCTTTTAAATAATGTGTTTTCAACAATGGACAAATTTTATAACGTTCCTCTTTGGTATCTGAATACATGGCTTCTAGCACCTCATATACGTCTTTAATTCCAATTAAATCAGCCCATTCAAAAGGTCCATGAGGGTAACCAGTTCCCAATTTCATACTTGTATCAATGTCTTTTTGTGAGGCTGTGCCTTCTTGTAAGGTATAACATGCTTCATTTATAAGCATGCATATAACCCTAGGAGTAAACATGCCAACGCGGTCATTCACCAATTTGTATTCCCAACCTAATTGTTGCATCAAAGCATTCAATTCATTTTTTTGTTGGGGATGGGCCAAACTTACTTCTGCAATTTTTCTATTGATAAAAGTAGGCAATGCATTGAATCCAAAAATTGGTGGAAACAAGGATACATCCTCTTGCGATAGCGCTGCTGCCAATTGAATTTTTACAGCAGACAAAAGCATTGGAACTTTTACTCCTTTGTATTGTTGTATACGTCCAAGTACGGCATCAAAATGTAGGTCAATTAATAAATCCGATGCGTTAATTTGACCAATTAAATCTTGATATTCATCAGCAAATTCAAGTGAATGCGTTGAATTTTGTAATTTTTCTTGTAATTCTTTGAGCTGTTGCTTTGAACCTCTGGCCAAAATCTTCATATTCGTAGTTGAAATTTAAAACAAAAATAACTTTACTATTCAAATGGAAAAGACAATTGTTACAAGCAATGGTGCACCAACACCAATTGGTCCTTATAGCCATGCAGTAAAAGCTGGAAATACTTTGTATGTAAGTGGTCAAGTTGCCAAAGATGCACAAACTGGAGAAATGGTTCAACACAACATCAAGGCAGAAACCCAAAAAGTGATGGAAAATGTTGGTGCCATTTTAAAAGAAGCTGGCATGGACTATGCTGACATTGTCAAAACAACTATTTTCTGTACAGATTTAAATGATTTTGCTGCGATCAATGAAGTGTATGGTTCATTCTTTACCAAACATTTCCCTGCCAGAGAAACTGTGCAAGTAGTCAGATTACCTCTGGGCGCAAATGTTGAAATCAGTGTTACAGCAATTGCATTGAATTAAACAATGAGTCATCATTTAGCACGTTTTTTCTCAGTTATCTTTCATCCAATTTTTGTAAACCTACTAGGCATTTATCTGCTGTTTTTATTGTTTCCATCTGTTTATTTTTCATTGCCTGCAAAAGCAAGGTGGTTTTATATTTTATTTATTTACAGTTGTACTCATCTCATACCAGTCATCATGTCATTGGTATTGAAACAAATTGGTAAAATCAGTTCATTGCACATGCATGAAAAAAAAGAACGGAACCTCCCTTTTGCCATTACCTTGTTCATGTATGGATTTTGTTACTATAATTTTTCGAATTATCCTATACCTCAAAAATTAGTCAATTATTTAATTGCATCTGGTTTATTAATGCTATTGATTTTAACAATCAATTTTTTTCATAAAATAAGCATTCATGCTGCCAGTATTGGTGCAACTATTGGTCTGGTTTTTTTGGCTTCTTTTGAGAGTCTGATTGATACTCGCATTTTACTAGCTGCATTGTTTGTAATAGCAGGTTTAGTTATCTCTTCCAGACTTCATTTAAATGCACACAGCCACAAAGAACTCTACAGTGGTTTTTTTATCGGTTTAACAACAATGGTTATCTTTTTATAATATGATGCAATACGAAACTATCTTGCTCGACATACAAAATGGCGTTGCGCAATTAACCCTCAACAGACCTGACGTCTTCAATGCTTTCAATGAACAAATGAGTGCTGATGTCATTGATGCTTTAAAAAAAATTTCAAAGGATAAAAGCATTCGAGTACTTGTCATTACAGGAAGTGGAAAAGCATTTTGTAGCGGACAAGATTTAAAATCAATCGCTGGAACAAAAAGAAGTTTGAGTGAAAGTATCCACAAAAGATACAACCCAATGATCAAAGCTATCCGTAATTTAGCAATACCTGTTATTTGTAAACTCAATGGAGTTGCAGCTGGTGCCGGTTGTTCGCTTGCATTGGCTTGTGACTTAATTGTAGCTGCAGAAAATGCAAGTTTAATTGAAGTTTTTGTAAATGTAGGATTGGTGCTAGACTCAGGTTCTTCCTATTTCTTGCCAAGATTGGTTGGTTCTGCCAGAGCATTTGAACTCTCAACCATGGGAAGTAAAGTTTCGGCAAAACAAGCATTTGAGTGGGGAATGGTAAACAAAATTGTACCAATTGAGGAATTAGATGCGGCAACTGAACATTACACCAATTATTATGCAAACGCACCAACCAAAGCCATAGGCTTAATGAAAAAAATGCTGAACCAGTCTTTTCATTCAGATTTAGACCATATGTTGGCTTATGAAGCTTATTGCCAAGAAATTGCAGGCAGAAGTGACGATTATAAAGAAGGTGTACAGGCGTTTATAGAAAAACGTAAACCTGTTTTTACAGGAAAATAGTTTTATAAATACTTGTTAATCTGTTAATTAAAAACTTAATGGGGCAAATGTTTGTTGACTGAATTTTTTTATGTAATTTCAAGTCAATCTCAATCAATTGCTTATGGCCATTCAAATTCAACAAATTTTGCTATTGAGTTCGGGTGAACACCTTAGCGAACAGACTCAAAAAATTGGGCTTGCTTTAACCAAGCATTATGCTGCAAAATTGAACTTCTGCCATTTTGGGACAGGAAATGTGTCTCAAATTTTTGCAAATTCAGGGCTAGATTTTCAATTCGAGCAATTAAATGACACATTTTCTGCAAACCATGCCATGAAGATGATCAAGAAACACAATCCTGATTTGGTTATTGTTCAACTCAACAACAATCAAAAAAATGGAATTGAGGCGAAATCTGTTTTCAATATCATCGATCATTTTGAAAGAATGGTATTGACCATTCCCGCAGAGGGAAATTTTGATTTGAATTCGATTGTCGTTCCAATTGATACTTCATTTGAAACCCGTCAAAAAATACCATACGCATTAGCTATAGCAAGTATTTATCACTCAACTATACATGTTGTGGGCGTATCAAATGATACCGATAAAGATGCTGAAGTAACCATTAAAAATTATACTAGACAGGTATGCAACCACATTCAAGAAAAAGGAACAACTTACACCTTAGAGATGAGAATGGGAGGAAATCCAAGTAAACAGACCCTTCAATTTGCTTCAGAGAAACAGGCTGGAATGATTGTGATAATGTCAGAACAAGAAGGACGCTTCATGGATTTATTTACAGGAAAATACTCAGAACAAATCATTAAAAATGCAAGTATTCCTATACTGACTGTTCACTCAAAAGATTTAGTTGTAAGTGAAGCCAGGCTTTGATTGTTTAATTACACAAAATCAGTTTTTAGTTTTACACTTCTTTCCCTAATTTGCACACAGTATATAAAAACAAATACACAACAAGTGTGTTTATGACATGTAATGATGAAAATAGAACCCGGTCCTTACCTTAAAAACATTGAATTTCCCAAAGATCTACGCGAGGTCAAAGAAGAGGATTTGGTTAAAGTCTGCTCAGACTTAAGACAATACATCATTGATACAGTGTCTGTTTATGGGGGGCATTTTGGTGCTAGCCTTGGCGTAGTTGAATTGAGTGTTGCTTTACATTATGCATTCAATACTCCAAACGACCAGTTGGTTTGGGATGTAGGTCATCAGGCATATGGACACAAAATTTTAACAGGTCGAAGAGAACAGTTTCATACCAACAGGATTTACAAAGGCTTAAGCGGATTCCCAAAAAGAAGCGAAAGTGAATACGATGCATTTGGAGTTGGACATTCTTCCACTTCTATTTCTGCAGCATTGGGCATGGCAGTTGCATCAAAATTAAAAGGTGAATTAGACAAACAACACATTGCCATTATTGGAGATGGTGCTTTAACAGGTGGTATGGCATTTGAAGGTTTGAACCACGCTGGCGTAGCAAATGCAAATGTAATTGTTGTGTTGAATGACAATTGCATGAGTATTGACCCCAATGTAGGTGCACTCAAAGAATACCTCACCGATATTACTACCTCTCCTACTTATAATAAATTTAAAGATGATGTTTGGAAAGCCCTAGACAGGCTGAGTAAACTTGGACAGGTTTCGCAAGACATTTTATCTAAAGTACACGATACCCTCAAAGGTGGTTTACTCAAGCATAGCAACCTATTTGAGGCGCTTGGTTTCCGTTATTTTGGCCCCGTAGATGGACATGATGTAAATCACATGGTTAAGATATTTGAAGACCTAAAGAAAATTCCAGGACCCAAGTTGTTGCATTGTGTTACTGTAAAGGGTAAAGGATTTGCTCACGCTGAAAAAGACCAAACTAAATGGCATGCACCAGGCTTGTTCGACAAAGTTACTGGTGAAATTTATAAATCGCCCAATACAGCTCCTCAAGCACCTAAATACCAAGATGTATTCGGCCATACCATGGTTGAATTGGCCAATTTAAATGAACGCATTGTTGGAGTAACACCTGCTATGCCCTCAGGAAGTAGCATGAATATCATGATGAAAGCTTTACCAGAGAGGGCTTTTGATGTAGGTATTGCCGAACAGCATGCTGTTACTTTTAGCGCAGGTTTGTCAACCCAAGGTTTGATTCCATTTTGCAATATTTACTCCACTTTCATGCAACGTGCTTATGACCAGGTTGTACATGATGTAGCCTTGCAAAATTTACACGTGGTATTTTGTATGGATAGAGCAGGCATTGCAGGTGCTGACGGACCTACACACCATGGCATGCTAGATGTGCCTTACATGCGTTGTGTACCAAACATGGTGGTATCAGCTCCAATGAATGAGGTTGAACTCAGAAACCTCATGTATTCTGCAACCCTAGATAAAAATGCCGGACCAATTTCTATCCGCTACCCTAGGGGAAATGGTGTTATCATTGACTGGAAACAACCATTCACCGAAATTACAATTGGTAAAGGACGAAAACTCAGGGATGGAAAAGATTTTGCCATTGTATCATTTGGTACTATAGGCAATATGGCCTCACAAGCGCTAGACCAACTACAAAAAGAAGGATTAAGTGGTGCACATTACGATTTACGCTTTGTTAAACCTTTAGATGAAGCCATGCTGCACGAAGTATTTAAAAACTTTAGTAAAGTCATTACCATTGAAGATGGAACCATCATGGGTGGTGCTGGTTCTGCCATCCTTGAATTTATGGCAGATCACCTCTACCAATCTGAAGTAATACGTATGGGTATGCCTGATCAATACATAGAACATGGTGAGCCACACGAACTTTATGCTGAATGCAATTACGATGTTGCTGCTATTGTAAAAACAGCTAAATCAATGACAAACAAAACGGCTACATTTAAAGTGCCTGCAACAGTTTAGTCTTGATTGAAATGCCTTTGAATGACGTTCAACAAATCAGGATACAAAGCTTTTGATGCGCCAATGATTGTTTTGCCAAATAGGTAATCCTCTCCACCATTGAAATCACTGATTTTACCGCCAGCTTCTTCAATTAAGACAATACCACCTGCAACATCCCAAGGGCTCAAACCGTATTCAAAAAAACCATCAAAACGCCCGCAAGCGGTATATGCTAAATCTACAGCAGCACTTCCCATTCTTCGCATACCCTGTGTACCTTTCATCAAATCACTCAAAGTTGATAAATATTGAGGAATCCGCTTAAAATCGTAATAAGGAAAACCTGTTGCCAACAACGATTTGCTCAATTCTGTATTTGTTTTTACATGTATACGCTTACCATTTAAATATGCACCAGCTCCCGACCATGCATAAAACAACTCATCCCTGTTAGGCTCATAAACAATACCAACAACAGGTTTATTGTCTTTCATTAAAGCAATGCTAACACTGTAAACAGGCAACGCATGTAAAAAATTAGTTGTGCCATCCAACGGATCAATAACCCAAGTATAACTAGCATGTGTTCTGGGAACTGTTTCTTCTTCTGTAATGAATGCCGCTTCAGGAATGATTGTTTTTAAAGCATTTACAAGCATTGCTTCACTTGTTTTGTCTACAAAACTCACCAATTGATTGAGGCTTTTTTCTTCAATATCTGAAAGTTGAATTTGATGAACTTGTGTTTGAATAAACTGTCCGGCTTGTTTAGCTGCTAAACAAGCTTTTTCACATACCATTGCTAATTCCATGCTGAAGTAAAAGTAAGCAATGCACAAAAAGAACACAAATCTGTTTATAAACGCTGTGTAAGTTTGCTTTTTTTGGCTGTAATATTGAAACATGAATTTCCCGTCTAAATTAATTGAAGAAGCTGTTCAGGAACTTTCTAAATTTCCAGGTGTAGGTAAAAAATCGGCCTTGAGAATGGTACTTTACCTGCTAAAAAAAGATGTAGAAACTGCTGATAAACTTGGTAATTCAATTATTCGTTTACGCAATGAGATTACCTATTGCACCCGTTGTTACAATGTGAGTGATACAGCTGTGTGTAATATTTGTAGTAACCCCAAAAGAGACAATCAAGTTATTTGTGTTGTTGAAGATTTGAAAGATGTATTGGCCATAGAAAATACCAACCAATTTTTTGGCACGTACCATGTGTTGGGTGGACTGATTAACCCAATTTATGGCATTGGACCAGACCAATTACAAATTGAATCTCTTATTGAACGCGTCAAAAATGAAGGGATCAAAGAAATCATCATGGCATTGTCTGCAACCATGGAAGGTGATACAACCATTTTTTATCTGTCTAAAAAGTTAAAAGGGATGGACGTACAATTATCAACCATATCTAAAGGAATTGCAATAGGTGGCGAATTAGAGTATGCTGATGAAATAACATTAGGAAGATCTATCTTAAGCAGGGTTCCCTACCGCAACCAAATTCAAACAGGAAACAACGAATAAGCATTTGTGTTATTGAACTGTTAAAAACCATCAGAATCCCTTATTTTCGTTAGGTCAACACCATGCAACTATCTGTTATAATTGTCAATTACAATGTCAAGCATTTTCTTGAACAAGCACTTTATTCAATAGAAAAAGCGTGTACTAACTTAACAGCTGAAATATTTGTAGTTGACAATAACTCGGTAGATGGGAGTTGCGAAATGGTAAAACAATTGTTTCCGAAGGTGCAACTCATAGCAAACAAAGTCAATACAGGTTTTTCTAAAGCCAATAACCAAGCCATTCACCTTGCTAAGGGCAAATATGTATTGTTAATCAACCCTGATACTTTGGTTGAAGAAGATTGTTTTGAAAAGGTGATCCAATTCATGGATAGTCATGCAGAAGCTGGGGCTGTTGGTGTAAAAATGATTGATGGAGCCGGTAAGTTTTTACCTGAATCTAAAAGAGGTTTACCCACCCCTGAAGTTGCATTTTATAAAATATTTGGTCTGTCTGCGTTGTTTCCTAAATCGACCCGATTTGGAAAGTATCATTTGGGATTTCTTTCTCATAAAGAAACACATTCAGTAGATGTTTTGGCAGGTGCTTTTATGATGATTCGCAAGAATGTATTAGATGAAATAGGGCTTCTTGATGAAGATTATTTCATGTACGGAGAGGACATTGATTTGAGTTACCGTATTACTAAAGCCGGCTACAAAAATTATTATTTCCCAGATACTACCATCATCCATTACAAAGGAGAGAGTACAAAAAGAACATCGGTCAATTATGTATTTACCTTTTACCGAGCCATGGTCATTTTTGCCAATAAACACTACTCTCAATCAAACGCCAAACTGTTTAGTTTATTGATTCACATAGCCATTTATTTGAGGGCATTGTTAGCAGTCATGAGTGGTTTTGTTCAAAAAGCTGGCTTACCCATTGCTGATTTTGTACTGTTTGGTATTGGATTTTTAACTTTGAGTAGTCAATGGGGTTTAATTAAATACGCAAACAGTCAGGCTTACCCACAGAATATTGTATGGATTAACACCAGTGTTTATACCATTTTATGGATGATTGGCTTGTACCTAGCTAATGCCTACGATAAAAGAAGAACTTTTTTAAGTGTAAGCAAAGGCATATTCCTAGGAACCATTGGCATTGCTGTATTTTATGCATTTGCCGACGACAGCTTTCGGTTTTCAAGAGCCTTAATTTTATTGGGGAGTATTGGCGTAGTATGCATTGCTTATTTAAATCGTTTGTTATTTTATTTTGCCTTGAATAAACGCATCAGTTTCAAATTAGAAAGCAGCTTAAGAACAGTTATAGTTGGAAACGAAGCTGAAGTTAAGCGGGTTCAAAGTTTATTAATTCAATCTAAAAGTAAAACAGATTTTTTAGGTTTTATAGGTGTAGACAATCATGCTGTAAACAACCCCCTGTACCTAGGTAATGCCTCACAGCTAAACCAATTGGTTGATTTGATGCAAGTAGATGAGCTGATTTTTTGCAGTAAAGATTTATCGGCCAACCAAATTATCAATTGGATGGGAAAAATCAGTAACCCTAAAGTAATGTATAAGATTGTGCCACAAGAAAGCTTGTTTGTAATAGGGAGCCACTCTAAAGATACACCGGGCGATTTTTACACCTTGGAATTCAATTTAGCCTTGGCAAAACCCTATGAACAAAGGAAAAAACGTTTGTTTGATTTGTTCATTTCACTTGTTTTGTTGCCATTCATACCTGTTTTGATTTTGATTAACAAACAGCCCGCTCAACTATTAAAAAATTGGCTACAGGTAATTATTGGAAATTGTACCTGGGTTGGCTATGCAGCCAATGCAAACATTCAGAATTTACCCAAAATAAAAAAGGGAATTGTTAGCCCTGTGCATCAGGTTGAACCACTTGTCAATGAAATTACCCTACAAAAAATAAACTTTTTGTATGCCAAAGATTATTCGTTAGAGAAAGATTTTGTAATACTTCTCAAATCATTGAATCAATTGTCTCATTAGAGCATTGCTAAATAATTCAAGAGTGCTTGATTGAACAATGCTGACTCTTCAATCATACCCATGTGAGCGCTGTTTTTAAGATAGCAAATAAATCCTGATTTGCAGCTATTTGCTTGTTTAAATAAATCAAGCTCTGGTAGTAAAACATCGTATTTACCTATGACCCAAAATACAGGTACAGTTAATTCATGAAGCAAGCTCGACAAGTCTGGTCTTTGCATCATAGATTGAATTGAGCACAATATGCCTGATTGAGTTGCCGCCAAACCTCTTTGAATGGCTTGTCTGACCGCTAAACCCTCTTTATCCTGTTCTTTGAATAAACCCGGAATGAACGCTTTTACATATGTTTCCATTCCATGGGCTTGAATAAACTCCATGGTTTGAACACGCTTTGCAATACGCTCAGGAGCATCTGCTTTTGCAGTAGAATGAATCAATCCAAGGCCTTTAATTCGGGTTGGAATTTTTTGGGCAATTGCTAAAGCCACATAGCCTCCCATGCTGTGACCAAATGGTATAAAATTTTCAATACCAAGTTGGTTCATCAATGCAATAACCCCATCTGCCATTTCTTGGATACTATTTGCTTGTAAATGCTGGGTATTACCATAACCAGGTAAATCAATACAAACAATGGAATAACTATCTCTAAAAAACAATACCTGCTCGTTGAAGCAGGTATTGTTTTGACAAAAGCCGTGTATAAAAACCAGTGTACTGCGCTGTATATTTTTATCGCCGTATTGGTTATAGGAAAACATAAGTCTAGTAGAACTTGTACCTGAAATCCTTTACGCCTTTTAAATCTTTTAAAACATCAGAGTAGCTGTATTCAACACGTGATTGATTTGCACTACCTATTTCGTTTTTGAATGGAGCCAAATCTGCAGGTAAAGTAGCTGTATTGATTTTATTTACTTGGAATGCATAAACTGCACCATCTCCTTTAAATGGCCCTGTAAGTTTACCAACTGATGTTCCCATTACAGCACCTACAAAACTTGGATCATAACCTACATAAGGTATACTAGCATTTTCAAAAGTTTGGCTTGTAACAGGATTCAATGACTGGTTTAAGTTTTTACTGATTGCTTCTAGCGCTGAACCTGAAGCCATTGCTGTTTTCATTTTTTCCATTAACTGCTCAGCTTTTTGCTCTTTTCTGTAATCAGCTAAAACACGCTCTCTTGACGCTTCAAAATTTGCTTTTCCTTTTTCTCTTATGCTAGTCAATGCTGCAATCACATATTTATCACCACCAATAGTAATTACTTCACTCACATCACCTTCTTTGGCTAAATTAGCCCATTTTACTACTTCTCTCGCATCTGTGAAACCAGGTAAAAAGTTGTCATTTTCTCTCACATACTCAGCAATACGCTTTTCTATTTTTTGGTCTGATACGTTTTTATTGAAGTCTTCTAAATTGGTAGAACTTGCTGCAAATTGGCTGGCTTCATTATAGGCCGCAGATGTTGTTTTATCGCTTGCTGCTACAGTTCTATCAACACAAGCAACTGTAAGTAATTTCTTAGACTTGTTTTCAGTGATGCTGATTAAATGGTAACCAAACTGAGTTTTTGCAACCATCAAATCTCCTTTTTTACCAGCTTTTACTACATCATTGAATTCTTTAACCATAGAGCCTTCTTTGAACCAACCTAAATCTCCGCCTTTATCTTTGGTGCCATCTGTACCAAATTCTCTTGCCAAAGCTGCAAAAGATTCGCCTTTTTTAACCCTAGCCATGATTTCATTGGCTTTGTTTTTAGCTTTCAGGGTATCTTCCATAGTAGCACCTTCTATTCTGAACAAGATATGGCTTGCACGCATGGTGTAAACAGAATCTTCTTTCTCTCCAATTATTTTGTAAACGTTGTACTTGCCATTGTCAAACACCGGACCAATAACCGTACCGTTAACGGCATTGAACAATTGATCTTGTATTGATTCAGGAAAATCAGTTCTGTTTCTAGGTGTTGGATCAAATTTTGTTTCACTGTTCAAATCCGTATATGCTGTATCGTTGGTTGATGCTTGCAATTGTGCAACTTGGTCGTTAGCCCATTTAATAACCACTGCACTGTCTTCAGCAGTTGGAGCAAAGTCCCAAACTACAAACTCTAATTTGCGGCTATTTTCACGCTCTTTGTATTTGTATAAATTTTTCTTGAAGTAAGATTTCAAATCTGATTCTTCTGCAACGATTGCTGTATCAGGAACTGACATGTAAGGTATTGAGACGAAAGCCATGTCTACAGTACTATTTTTTGCTAAGAATGAATGTTTTGCTTCTAAAGAAGTTGTATAAATTCCTTTCTTTAGTAAGTTTACATATTTCCTTTGCATGCCATCGTTTACCAAGAAATCTTCAAACTCTTTCCATTGAGCTTTCATTTTTTCATCTGTGCCTTCAGCAACTTGTTTCAAATAGCTCTTTACTGCATTCACGTCAAATGTACCAACTTTAGGGTCAGTGAAAGATTGAATGATTTGTGGATGAATGTTTTTACCCATCAACATGTCTTCTAATTCTTCATTGCTTACTTCAATGCCCAATTCTTTGTATTCTTTGGCCATCATGTAATCATTTACATACTGAGCCCAAGTTTGCTCACGCAATTGAGTGCGCGTGTTTTCATCGATGGATTCTTGTTGTGTGCGCATCTTGAAATTCTCAGTATTGAGCTCGAGCTTTTCTTCGAATTGACGTATGCCAATGGTTTCTCCATCTATTTCTCCAACATTGTTATTTGCTGCTTGACCACTAAAAAGGCCAAAGTTACTGTTTAATGCATCTGAAATTACAAAGAGTAACAGGGCTCCGCCAACCATTCCAATTGCCAAACCCGACCTGTTTCTTATTTTTGTTAAAATTGCCATTTGATAAGATTTTAAAGAGTGGCAAAAATAACGGGCATTTTTTCAAAAAATCAAATGAATATTTGTGTTTCTTAAATAAATAAACAAAAAAGGTTTTTTTTAAAGTGCAAATGCGTCAAAATATGTGCCTTTAAAACAGCCATTAAAACTAAGTTTCATGAGTCAAAAGCATTCAAATTCAAGCAATAATTATGGGTCTTTATACCTCATTCCCAATGTTTTATCAGACAAACACCAAGATGATTTTATTCCAGACATGGTGCGCAAAATGACCCATCACTTGAAGCATTTTGTAGTAGAAAATGAAAAAGATGCCAGGGCCTTGGTTAAAAAATTAAAAATTCAATGCAGCCAACAAGAAATTAAATTATGGCAGTTGAATGAGCACACTGAAGCCGCTGAAATTGAAAACCTACTTATTGCACTTAGCAATGGACAAGATGCAGGATTGTTATCAGATGCAGGATTGCCATGTATAGCAGACCCAGGCTCACAATTGGTAAAACTAGCCCATCAAAAAAACATTAAAGTAATTGCCTTACCTGGTTCTTCCAGCATTGTACTAACCTTAATGGGAAGTGGTTTCAATGGACAACAATTTACTTTTAATGGCTACCTCCCCATAGATAAAAACCAAAGGGCTAAAAAAATTCAAGGAATGGAACAATTGGCTATCAAAGGACAAACCCAATTATTCATGGAAGCCCCATACAGAAACAATCAGCTACTGGCTGATATTTTACTCAACTGTAATCCTCAAACCAAGCTCTGTATTGGATGCGAGGTTTGTACAGAAGAGGGTTTCATTCAAACACAAACATTGGCCGCTTGGAAAGCCAAGTTGCCTGATTTACACAAAAGGCCGGTAATGTTTGCATTAGGGATTTAGGCCCTTGTAAAACAGCCATTTGCTTTTTTGAATGCTTTGATTAAATTTGCCTAACACTTGTTAGGTTTATGAAAGAAATCAATAACAGAAAAACGCAAATCATTACAACCTCTGCTACGTTATTTGAGCAGAAGGGATATGATGCTTGTACTGTTAGGGATATTGCCAATGCTTTAGATATAGAAGCAGCAAGCCTCTACCACCATTTTAAATCAAAAGAAGAAATACTTTCCATCATTTGTTTTGAAATGGCTCACAAATTGATTGACGCCATGGACGAAACCAATGATATTTACTTCAACGCCGAACAAAAACTCAGAATGGCTATTGAGCAGCACTTAGGCATCATAGTCAATGACCTTTCTAAAAGTGCTGTTTTCTTATTTGAATGGAAACGCCTCAATGAACCTTTTTTGTCTGAATTCAAAACACTTCGCAACCAATACGAAAACGGATTCAAACAAATCATCACAGAAGGCATACAAGAAGATGTATTTGATGATGTGGATTCAAAATTTGCAGTGCTGAGTGTATTGAGTTCTGTGAATTGGATCATTGAATGGTACAAACCAACTGGAAATATGAAACCCAAGGAGATTGCTGAAAAAATGAGCGATTTTGTATTGGGCGGACTTCGAAAAAAATTAGTTACAGATAGCAATTACAAACAATAATAAATATCATTTTTATGTACGGAAACGCATATATAGAACCAAACGAAGCCAGTAAAACCCATTCGGTTTTGGCAGATGAAGACCCAAAATTACTTGCTGAATTTGAAGCGAGAATTGAAAGAGGTGAAAAAATTGAGCCCAAAGATTGGATGCCCAAAGAATACCGCAAACAGTTGATCAGAATGATTGAACAACATGGTCATTCAGAAATTATTGGTGCACTTCCTGAAGGAACCTGGATCACAAGAGCTCCTGGCTTCAAAAGAAAATTGGCATTGATGGCAAAAGTGCAAGATGAAGTAGGGCATGCGCAATTGTTGTACAGTGCTGCAGAAACTTTAGGCAAAAGTAGGGAAGCCATGATCAATGATTTAATTACAGGGAAATCAAAATATTCAAACGTGTTTAATTACCCTGCATTTACGTGGGCAGATGCTTGTGTCATTGCTTGGTTAATTGATGCGGGTGCAATCATCAACCAAGTTGCAAATGCAAAAGGCAGCTACGGACCTTATTGCAGAGCATTGGACAGAATTTGTACCGAGGAGTCGTTTCACTTAAAATATGGACACGACAATGTTGTAACACTTGCAACTGGTACCCCAATTCAAAGACAAATGGTTCAAGAAGCACTCAACAGATGGTGGCCTCCTATTATGCACTTTTTTGGACCTTCAGATAAAATTTCATCACACACTGAAATTTTGATGAAATGGAAAGTAAAAATGGCTACCAACGACGACATGCGTCAACAGTTTTTAAATATGTATGTTCCAAAAATTTGGGACTTAGGTTTAACAGTTCCTGATACCAACTTGAAGAAAAACGAAACAACTGGTAAATGGGAATATACCGAGCCAGACTGGGATGAATTCAAGAGAGTCATCAACGGTGGAGGCCCTTGCAACGCAGAAAGACTTGCTGTCAGAAGAAATGCCGAGGAAAGAGGCAGATGGGTAAGAGAAGCTTTAAAATCAGGTCAAACTGCTTATGTTGTTCCATTCGCTTAAACCTCTAACGCAACACGCATGATTGAATCATTAGACCCAAGAATTAACAGGGCTTCCATTTCAGTTGACAATAACATAGAGCCACTTGGTACTTTAGACCAATGGGAAACCTATGAAGTATTTCACCAAAAGAAAAGAGGAGACCAACACATGCATGTAGGAATTGTGCATGCAGCCAATCCAGAAATGGCTTTAGCATTTGCCAAAGAACAATTTGGGAGAAGAGGCTTGACCGCGAATATTTGGGTAGTAAACACCCGTAACGTATTTGCATCAACGTATGAAGATGCCGACATATTTGAAACCACTACAGATAAAATATACAGGGAAGCTGGTGGTTACAAAGTGATGGACAAGATCAATCAATATAAGAAATCACAAAAAGCTTAACAAAAAAGCATATGAATGAAGCTGCAATTAAAGAATTGCTTTATAAAGTTGCCGACGACCAATTGGTTTTAGGACACAGAAACAGTGAATGGACGGGCTTAGGTCCTATTTTAGAAGAAGACATTGCATTTTCTTCAATGGCCCAAGATAAATTAGGTCATGCCCAAGGATGTTACCAAATTTTACATGAATTAGGCGAAGCAGATCCAGACCAAATTGCCTTTTCAAGAAAAGCCAATCAATTCCACAATTGTCATTTTGTAGAATTGCCAAATGGTGAATATGATTTTAGTTTGATGCGTCATTTTTTATTTGACCATGCAGACCAAATTCGTTTTGAAATGTTTGCCAATAGTTCATTCGAGCCATTAGCCAAATTGGCCAAGAAAGTAAAAGGGGAAATCAAATACCATGTTTTTCATGGCAATACCTGGATTCAAAAATTGAGCACTGCTAATGAAATCAGCAAAATTAGAATGCAAACTGCACTGAATGAATCTTGGAACTATGCATTGGGCATATTTGAGGAAGGTAATTACGAAATAGAACTCAAAAATGAAGGTGTGTTTGAAGGCGAAAAAGCCTTACAAGATAAATGGATGAGCGTAGTTTGTCCCTTGTTAGAAAAAGCTGGGTTACAAGTACCTGAACAATCAAGTTGGGAACCTGTTTTAGGTGGTCGTAAAGGATACCATTTAGCGCACTTGGAGACTTTGGTGACAGAAATGAGTGAAGTTTTTCAAATAGACCCTACCGCTAATTGGTAAACTATTCTTTGAGTTTGAATTTTTGGCGGTATTTTTTGTTCAACGCTTGTTGTACGTCATTGATTTCTACCTGCTCGCCTCTAATGTAAACAGCTGTAATTTTACTAGATTTCATATCCAAAATATCTCCTTCTGAAACAACAATAGTTGCTTCTTTACCTTTTTCCAAACTTCCTATTCTGTGATCTATACTTAAAATTTTTGCTGCTTGCAGAGTAATGCATGACAATGCATTTTCTTTGTCCATTCCAAATGCAACAGCTGTTCCTGCATTGAACATCACATTGCGAGATTCCCAACTACCAGCTTGAGCAATGGCAACTTGAATACCTGAATCTTGTAGAATAGATGCCAACTGATACGGCAAGTCGTATGCTTCAAAACTGTGAAGGGGTAAACGGTGAATGGCTGTTAATACTACAGGAATTTGATATAACCTCAAACTGTTTGTAATTTGATACGCCTCTTCAGCACCTACAAATACTAATTTAACTGCTGGGTATTTGTCTTTGATAACAGCCAAAGCAGAAAGCATTCCTTTTGCAGTATTGACATGAACATATAAATTAGTTTTACCCACAAATACTTTTCTCATGGCTTCAAACCTGAGGTTAAAAACTGTTTGATTTTGCACATTGCAAAACTGAAAAGCATCATGTAAAAAGTTCATCATTGCCTCTAATTGTTTTTGCGAATGACTCGTACGGTCGTTTGCATCATTGGCTGATGACAAATCAGGGTAGTTCAAGTGAACCCCATCATCTTCGAGTACAAGCGCATCTTCCCAATTCCATGCTTTGGTGTAAAACAAACTACTGGTACCACTTATTTGTCCACCTTGAGGAACTGCTTGTGTATATACAATGCCGTTGAACAAAGCAGTTGGTAATATTTTTGAATCCGTATTGTATGCAATGGCACTTCTTACATTTGGGTTGAACGCGCCTACTTCATTGTAATCTCTTGTTGCACGCACAGCATCAATTTCGTTTAAGCCCATGATGTTGTTAAGCGCAATGATACCTGGATACAAATGCTTGCCTTTTACATCAATGATGTTGGCATTTTTAATTTGATTGTCAAACCGATTGGAAAGTTCTACAATTTTCCCATCCATCATTAATAAGTGCGCATCCGAAAGTACCTGTCCGTTTCCTACATGAACGGTTCCACCTACCAAATAAGTAGGTTGTTCTTGTGCAATTGTTAAAACAGGCATATAGGCTAACAAAAGCAGGCTCAAAAAATGCAGCTGATTCAATTTAGTTTTCATCTTCACAATGGTAATTTTCATCTGGGATACTAATTTGTTTTTGTGTTTTGATACCTTGTTGTTTCAAGGCAATCATTTTTTGAACAATGCGGTTTCTTTCTTGCTTGACTGCTGTTCTAAGTTTGGCATCTGTTTCTATAGAAAAATAACAAATACCATCTACAAAGGTGTACAATGGTTTGGCATAAATACTTAGTGGATTGTTGTTCCAAAGCACCAAATCTGCATCTTTACCAATTTCAATTGAGCCAGTTAAATGGTCTATGTGTAATATTTTTGCAGGATTAAGCGTTACCATTTTCCAGGCCGCTTCTTCAGATAAATTTCCGTATTTAATCATTTTTGCTGCTTCTTGGTTCAGGCGTCTTCCCATTTCAGCATCATCACTATTTATTGCAGTCACAATGCCCATGTCATTCAATATTGCACCATTGTATGGTATGGCATCCATTACCTCAAATTTGTATGCCCACCAATCGGCAAAAGTACTGGCTGCTACTCCATGTGTTTTCATTTTATCTGCCACTTTATAACCTTCTAAAATATGGGTAAAGGTGTTTACCTTAAAACCAAAATTATTGGCTATGTGCATTAACATGTTAATCTCGGATTGTACATAACTGTGACAACTGATAAAACGTTTTTTGTTTAAAATTTCAAGCAATGCTTCTAATTCAAGGTCTTTTCTACATGCCTTGGGATTTTTCTTTAGTTCTGCCTCATATGCCAAAGCCCTTTTAAAGGCATCCAAGTACAATTGCTCTACACCCATTCGGGTTTGAGGATATCTCAATCCAGGCCCTCCCCCACTTTGTTTGACATTTTCACCTAAGGCAAATTTGATAAAACCATCAGCACCTTTTATTTTCATCTCTTCTGCCGACTTACCCCAACGCAATTTAATCAATGCACTTTGACCTCCAATTGGATTGCAAGAACCATGTAACAATTGAGCACCAATGACACCACCCGCCAATTGCCTGTATATATTAATGTCTTCAGGTTGTATGACATCGCCAATTCTTACTTCTGCAGTAATGGCTTGTGAACATTCATTGACACCTCTGTAAATTGCTAAATGTGAGTGTTCATCAATAATTCCGTTGGTCAAATGCATCCCTTTTGCATCAATAGTTTTGGCTGTAGTACTATACAATCCTGAACCAATAGCAACAATTTTTCCTCCTTTAATTTGTACATCTTGATCATACAAAATGCTTTTTTCAGTATTGGTCCAAATGCTTGCCCCTTTAAAAATTACTTCTTCTTGTTCTGGTAAATTTATTCTACCAAATTCCACAAAAGGGAAGGGAATTTCAGGCACTATGATTGTTGTTGAATCTTGCAACTGCAAATCTTTTGGGAGTATTGCTGTTTCCTGTTTGAGCATTACTGAAACAGTTTTACCTTCAGTCCAGGTTGCAATTCCACTGGCTTGAATTTGATTGTTTTGATTGATAAATGCTAAACGCATGGTACAATGCAAAACAGTTTTTTTATCAGGCGCCCATGTCAATTGGTAGGTGCCAGCTTCTCTTGTAACCGTTAATGGGATGGTATCTGTTCCTATTAAATTTCCACTCCATTTTTCCGATTGTTGAGTCAATTGTAAATGGTGGTAAGGCAACTCCGATTGCAATGCAAATAAACCAGAAACAGGGATAGTTGTTTCAAAACTTAAAGGTATCATTTCAGCGCCACTCCAATGGGCCAAAACCTTTGCATCTTTGTCAAAAATTGGCTTGTCACAAATAATAAAGTTGGCTGGCATACCCATACCAATGCTACCACAAATAGTACTTGCTCCAATGAGCCTTGCAGGAGTTTCAGTCAATGCCCTAAGGGCTTCAGATTTTGGTAGGCCTTGTTGTACTGCCATCCGCAAATTTTTCAAGAATGTTTGTGGGTCCTCGCAACCTCTCATGGTAATAGCAAATGGTATTTTAGCTGCATGTACAACGGCCAAGTTGGCAGGTGCATATTCCCAATGCTTTAAATCAGCTAAGCTAACTAAATTGGCATCAAATGGGTCTTCTACATCATAGGGTTTAGGAAAGTTTACTGGAATGACCATGGGTAAACCCATTTCAGCTAGTAGCTTGCTTCTTTGGTATTCATCTCCATTGCCTTTGATGATCCAATTGTTTGCTGAAAATTCTTTGGCAATTTTTGCTGCTCTTAAAACTGCCCATTTGTTTTCGGCTTCAAACAACACTGGTAATTGTTGATTTTTCATCAAACACATAAAACTGATATTGTTTTCCTGAGCTGTATAATTTCGTTTTATATCGTACAAGGTTTGTCTAATCAGTGCAACTGAACCCATTGCAGAGGTAGGGTAATCTACTGTTGACGAACCTTTATGAAAACTCCAATTCATGCTGGCTTCTTCTCTTAATATCGCCTCATGCGGAACAGAAGCTACCGTGTTGACCAATACTGAACTCCCTCTACAAATGCCATCTTGTAAAGCACTCATTGCTACTCCAAAACCAGCAGCTAAATAGGCAGATTTTTGCTTTTCATCAGGGCTAAAGTATTGTGCCGCTTTTTCTTCAGCTCTGATGGCTTCGTTCCAATGAAAAGCTCCTCTTTTGGCGCTGTAAAAACCATGGGTATTTCTCAAGGCATTTTTAGGCTCCCATTTAATACCGTAATCGCTGAATAAATCAATAAATGCTGGATAAATTACCTTCCCCTTTTGATCTATAATGGTATAGTTTGATGAAACATCCTTGAACGCTCCAACATAAACCAATTTGCCATTTTCAATGAGCAAAAGCGCATCTTGAATGACATGATCAGCATCTGTCCAAACTGTTGCGTGTGTCAAAGCATAACGCCCTGACTTTAGATTAGTAGGACCATTTAAAGGATATGATTGCTGTGCAAAAATACCAGTTGTCCAAAAATAGAATAGAATTAAAAAACAATGACGCATGTTCAAATAAAGCTAAAAATTAGCTGATTTGGAGCGCTTGTTCGAATAAAATTTGTATGAATTAATGCTTTATCAATGCCCCTAACAATCCTTCGAACATGAGTCTGCCGTCTGTGTTAAATAATTCAGCATCAACAGCCCTTTCAGGATGAGGCATCATTCCAAATACATTTCTGGTTTGGTTGCAAATACCTGCTATGTTTGCCAGTGAACCATTGGGATTTGATTCTATGTCAATGTTGCCATTTTCAGCACAATACTTGAACAGAATTTGATCATTTTGCTGCATGCTAGTTAGTGTTGCCTCATCGCAATAGTATCTTCCTTCGCCATGAGCAATAGGAATTTTATAGGCAGTATTTAAATCAAGAGCTGAAGTAAGATGTGTTTGTAATGTTTGTGGTTTGATCCAAACATTTTTACAATTGAATTTTTGGTGGTCATTGTGTAACAATGCTCCAGGTAATAAATTGCTTTCACACAATATCTGGAAACCGTTACATACGCCCATTACCAGACCACCCTTGTTTGCAAATGAAATAACATGCTGCATAATTGGTGACAACTTAGCAATGGCTCCACTTCTTAGGTAGTCGCCATAACTGAAGCCACCAGGTAAAAAAACCAAGTCACAAGCTTGTAAATCTTCATCTTTGTGCCAAAGTGCAACTGTTTCACAACCAAATTGATTGTTAAAAGCATAAATGGCATCTTGGTCGCAATTGGAACCAGGGAAAATGACAACACCTACCTTCATATTGTTTATTTGTTGCAAATGTAGGTCATAGAAAACAATTCGCGTAATTTTAGTCGAGGAATAAATAAAAACCAATAGGTAGGTTTCCAATTGGAACCTTAGGGTTTGTTGGCTGCCCTGGCATTATTTTATTTAATTTTATCTCTAAAAAAGTGATAGAAGATTTTGCCTGCTGTACTGTAATAAAGTCATTGCATTTGGTTGTAGAAAAAGGTGATGGGCAAGGGAATGCCTTTTTATCATGGTCACTGTTGCTTGCACCTTTAACTAAAATTGAATACGAATTGACCAAATTTTTTTGACTTTTATCGGTTTTCTCGGCAATGATTAATTTGGGTCTGCCAAGGGTGAAGAAAGAACGTTTTACAGAAGAAACTTTTAGTAAATCAATTTTTTCGAACCCGTTGTCTAAAAAATATACAAATTTTTTGGCCAATTCTATGTTTTTAGGATTGGGTGCTTGAGCACTGGCCTGAGCTACAAAGAAAAGAACCTGAAGTAAAAAAATCAGTTTACGCATGTGACAAATGTTTAAAACAAAGCTAATTAAAAAGGGCTATTTATTCTCTTAATTTTTTCTCATTTAACTCAAAGTAAAATACTCTAATTTTTCGGTAGTATGGTTACGAATTATTCCCGCACTTACCAAGGATACCAGTATTTTCTGAGCCCTCCATCTAGAAATATTGAGTAGCTTACAAACCTCTTTGGTTGTGATGCGCTCGTTTGAACGCAAGTATTTTAGGAGGTTTTCTTCATGTCTGGTATATTGAACTATGTTAGGTTGTTTGCCATTATTTCTTCTGATTACATCTAACACAATTTTACTAGCCAACAACGACTTGTCTTTAACCCGGATGTAGGCCCACCATTTTCCATCCTCTCCTTTGGCAAAGTAAGGTTTGTCTATGCCATCTGGAACTACCGCTTCTAGAATTGTTTTGTTACCAAACTCCCATTCAAAAATGGTGAGCGAAATAGGTGGTTTGATATAAAATTGTGCAGCCAAGTCGAGCATGTACTTTTCATCTTCGCTCTTAACCCCCAGAATTGATTTGTTATCGCTTACACCAACTAATAAAGTACCACCCTTGTGATTGGCAAAAGAGCAAATAGTTTTTGCAATTTTTGACGCCGAGGATATGGTTTGTTTGAAGTCTAAGTCTTCTCCCTCACCTTTGTTTATTTTTTGAACAATCGGGTGCATCTTTAAGATGTTTAAAATTAAAGTGCTGAAATTTCCTGAATATGGTGGTTCAAAATATGCCTAAACCAAACAGTGTATTGGGTTGGGTTTAAAGCGCAATCTTTTAAAATGGCTTCCATTGACATCCATTTATACGCAGCAACTTCATCTTTGTTAAAATTCACAGGACCATTGTAAAAACCTGTTAAAATATAATCCAGTTCGTGTTCAATCAAACCATTGTCAAAAGGCGCGTGGTAAATGAATTTGTTTTTTATTGTGAGGTTTGACACAATGCCCATTTCTTCCTGTAGCCTTCTATTGGCAGCATCTATTACCTGTTCATTTTTTCTAGGATGACTGCAACAGGTATTGGTCCATAAACCTGCTGAATGGTATTTAGTAAGCGCTCTTTGTTGCAATAAAATTTCGTGGTTTTCATTGAATAAAAATACCGAGAAAGCACGGTGCAACAGGCCTTTCTGATGAGCCTCTAGTTTTTCCATGAGGCCAATTTCTTCGTCATTTTCAGTAACCAATATTACTTCTTCGTACATTTAATTCAGGTATTTGATTTGAGCTGCGTCTAACTTACAATTTTTAATTAAAAAACCTTTGATTCTCGATTTCAAATCCTGGTCTTGTATGTTTTTAAATTGGTACAATAAAAATAATTGATCTGATGCTTGCTTGTCGTGGTAGCCTAAAAAATGAGGTACATTCTTTTGAATAATTAGTCGCAAATAGCGGAACTCAACGTTGTTTGGATTGTTTGCAATGATTGATTCCAATTGCACTTTACCTTTTTTAAAACTAGCATATTTAGAAGTAGGCAAAAATAAGTATTTGGCATTGACCATGTATAAAGCTGCTTCATAGGCCTCCAAATAAGCAGATTTGGATTTTTGCACAGATAAGTCTTGCATCAAAGCTTCAGCTATTTTACTCTGATCAATTGCTTGATGAAAACGTGTTCTGACAGAAAGGTTGACTTCTTGAGTTTGTGGCAAAAAAACAAGCCACAATAGCAATTTGAACATGAACCTTTACAAAAGATTAAAGCTGTGTCTGAACAAAGAACTACAAAACAAAGCATATTTACGTTGATCAGATATACGCACCCTTTCATGTAATACAGTGCTTGCTGGAATTTGCTTGATTTTGTTCAATAATTTTGAATAATAAATATAGGCTACATATACGCCAAATCTTGCATCTTTTGGGAGTAGTTTAATTCCTTGGTATCCCAATTCAAAATCGGCCTCAATATCAGCCTCAACCTCACGTTTTACTTTTTCAGTGAATTGACCATTCAACAATTGAGGAAAATATTGGCGTCCCAAAGCGTTTTGGTCTGCATTTAAATCGCGTAAGAAATTTATCTTTTGCAATGCAGAGCCCAATTTCATGGCGTATGGTTTTAATTTTTCATATGATTCATTGTTTCCTTCCATGAAAACCCTCAGGCACATCAAACCTACAACCTCCGCTGAGCCCAAAATATAAACTTCGTACTCTTCTTGGTTGTATTGATGTTTGCTGAGATCCATTTCCATGCTCTTCAAAAATGTATCTATGAGTTCCCACTCGATGTTGTATAAATTGACAACTTCTTGAAATGCATGCAAGACTGGATTGATACTAATACCATCTGCAATGGCCTGAATGGTATCTTTTCTTAATTCTTGGAGCATTTTTTCTTGTTTGTAACCATGAAAAGAATCTACTATTTCATCGGCCAAACGCACATAACCATAAATGGCATAAATAGGATTGTGAAATCTTGAAGCCAGAAACCTGATTCCGAGAGAAAAAGAGGTACTGTATGCTTGAGTCAGCATTTTACTTCCTCTAATGGCTATTTGGTCAAATTTGTACTTCATTGTTAATAATATAGGGGTGAATCACTATTTAAATGTATAACTCAAAATCTAATCTTTTGTTTTAATGTCTTTTAAAATCTGGGTGGCACAAACTTTACCGCTCACAATTGAAGGAGGTACACCCGGACCCGGAACCGTTAGCTGACCTGCATAGTAGAGCCCTTTTACTTGTTTATGTTTGAGTCTTGGTTTTAAAATAGCTGTTTGGCTAAGCGTATTTGCCAATCCATAGGCATTGCCCTTGAAAGCATTGTAATCCGCTGTGAAATTCTGAATACTGTAACTCTTTTTGTATACCACATGTTCAGCCAGTGCAATGCCCAATCTTTGTTCCATGCGTTGGAGCATGAGGTGCAGGTATTTTTCTCTAGTTGCCTCGTCATCACCAGTTAAGCCTGGCGCTACAGGTATCAATAGAAATATATTTTCAAAACCCTCTGGTGCAACAGTAGGGTCTGTAACTGAAGGCGCAGAAACATAAAACAAGGGGTTTTCAGGCCATTGCGGATGAGTATATATTTCTTTGGAATGCAGTTCAAAATCAGTATCAAAAAACAAGGTATGGTGACGCATGTTGGGAATGCGTTTGTTCAGTCCAATGTAATACAACAAACAAGAAGGAGCCATTTTACGGTTCTCCCAATACTTTTCACTGTACTGTCTGTATGCAGGTGCTAGTAATTTGCTTTCAATATGATGGTAATCGGCAGCACCAACTATTACATCAGCCAAGTATTTACCATTTGAAGTTTGAACACCAATTGCTTTTCCGTTTTCTACTAAAATGGCATCAACCGGTGTATCCAGTTGGATTTGAACACCCTGTTGTTTGGCAATTTGTACAAATGCTTCGATAATTTTATGCATACCCCCCATTGGGTACCAGGTTCCAAGGCTCATATCTGCATAATTCATGAGGCTGTACAAGGCAGGTGTATTTTCTGGCAATGCACCCAAAAATAAAACCGGGAATTCTAACAATTCTTGTAAAAAAGGGTGTTTGATAAAAGAACGGACATGGCTTCTCATGTTGTTGAGTACGTCCATTTTTAGCAAACCTTTTAACAACCTAATGTCAGCAAATTCCAAAAGACTCAGACCTGGTTTGTAAACCAAATCATTGATACCAACCTCATATTTGTAGGCTGCCTCTTTTAAGAATTGACGTAACTGTAAACCTGCACCTTTTTCATATTTTTCAAACAACGCCTCCAGTTCATGCATGTCTGCGGGAATGTCAACAGATTGCCCATTTTTATCAATAACCCTGTAACTTGGGTTTAAACGTACGAGGTCATAAAAATCGGCAGTTGTATGGCCAAAATCTTGGTAAAATTTCTCAAAAACATCGGGCATCCAATACCAACTTGGACCCATGTCAAACACAAAACCTTCAGCAGTAAATTGTCTGGCTCTCCCACCAGCTTGGTTGTTTTTTTCTAAGATGACAACTTCGTATCCGCTCTTAGCCAAGTAAGAGGCTGCAGACAAACCTGCTATACCAGAGCCAATTACGATTGCATTTTTCTTTTTCATGAAGGGAATTACTTTACGTAGCTTGAAACATTTATAAAGTAATAAATAGGAATATCGCCTTTTTTGTTTTGATTTCCTCATTATTTTTATTTTTACAACATGAAAGTGTCTATCATTGGAGCCGGAATGGGCGGACTAGCTACTGCTGCAAGGCTTGCCGCCAAAGGTTATCAAATTACTATTTTTGAAGCCAATCCATATCCGGGGGGTAAATTAACAAGCATTCAACTTGGAAACTACCGCTTTGATGCAGGCCCTTCTTTGTTTACGCTACCTCATTTGGTAGACGAAATCATTGCGCTGAATCCAAACCCTGATAGCATTCCATTCCGCTACCAAAAACTCAACCAAGTTTGTCATTATTTTTATGAGGATGGTCTGAGATTAACTGCCCATGCAGACCCTGATGAACTGGCAAATGAACTTTCAAATAAAACTGGGGTTGACAAACAAAACATTTTGAATTATTTAAAAAAAGCTTCACTTAAATATGAAAGTACTGCTGAATTATTTGTTGAAGATACCATACACAGAATAGGGCATTTGAAACCCAGTAAAGTTTGGAAAGGAATTAAAAACATTGCTGCTTTAGATGTTTTTAAAACCATGCACGAGGTCAATACAAACGAATTAGGACATCCGCATTTGGTACAGTTTTTTAACCGCTATGCTACCTACAATGGATCGAACCCCTACAAGGCACCAGGCCTGTTAACCATGATTCCGCATTTAGAACAAAACTTAGGTGCTTATTTTCCTGATGGGGGCATGCAGTCTATCACCAATGCATTGTATCAAACCTGTAAAAACTTAGGAGTTACCTTTGAATTTTCTAGCAAAGTTGACCAAATTTGGATTGAAAAAAATAAAGTAAAAGGCATTGTATTGAATGGAACAAAAATAGCATCAGACTTGGTAGTATCTGACATTGACATCCATGCACTCTATTACAAATTAATGCCTGGTATCAAATTGCCCAAACGCATTCTCCAACAAGAAAAATCTTCCTCTGCCATTATTTTTTATTGGGGCATGCAATCGCATTTTCCTGAACTGGATTTGCACAATATTTTCTTTTCTGCCAATTACAAAGAAGAATTCACGCATTTGTTTGAGCACAAGACGCTCTCGGATGACCCAACTGTTTATGTCAACATCAGTTCTAAATACCACCAAGCAGATGCCCCTACTAATCACGAAAATTGGTTTGTAATGGTAAACGCTCCACACAATGATGGCAGTCAAAACTGGGATGAGCTTATAGCACAAACAAGAAAGGCTGTCATTCAAAAACTCAATAGAATGTTAAACAGCCGCATCGATTTGTTGATAGCCGAAGAAAGCGTTTTAGACCCTAGAACCATTGAAAGCAAAACCAGTAGTTTTGGTGGTTCATTATACGGCAATTCAAGCAACGGAAAATTTTCAGCATTTCTAAGGCATAAAAATTACAGTTCAACATACCGTGGTTTGTACTTGTGTGGGGGAAGTGTTCACCCGGGAGGCGGCATTCCTTTGTGTTTGAACTCAGGAAAAATAGTGGCTAATTTAATTGAAGAAGACTTTCCAATTATTTAGAAAGCTTGTGGCTAAAATTGTACACCAAATACAGTGAGTAACTATAATCAAATAAGTCATTGTTAAGATCATAAACTGGCTCTAACCTGAGTGATGTTTTGATTTGACTCTTCATCAAAGGTTTTTCGTATAACAATCTCAGGTAACATAATTTTCTTTCAGCTTGGTAAACTTTTGGATTTTCTATTGATTGTGAAGCATAAATGGGCGTACCAATGGGTGCCAAAAATTGATTGCCCAAATACAGTGTACTAGATAAAGTTAAAGCACCTTTTTGAACACCTAAACTAGACAGGTAAGCATAACCTGAATGGCTTGGCCATAAACCTGATTTATCAGGCTCTGAGTAGGTAAGGTAATTGACATCAAAAAAACCTTTTTGATAAACATTGCCTTGTTCGAATCGGATACCCAATGCAGTATTCCAGCGCATAGTAACAGGATCGTTATTGCTGCCAATTTGCCCTCCATGGTGCTTACCAATAATTTGTAAATCTGGGATGATTTTAAACCTATTTGCTTTGGGCAAAAGGTTACGTTTGGCATGCAAACCCACTACAAATTTTTCTTGTTCATTTGAACTTCTAGAAATATAACGGCTCCAATCAATGAATAAATCTAGGAAGGTTTGTTGATTTTGAATTTTAAATTGTAACCCTTCTTCATTGCGCCTTTCAATGTATCGGTTGACATCAAAAATTGGTTCATGAAAACCATGTGTTAAAGCCCCTTCAAGAGTTCCAACCAACATACTAAACGCTCCTTTTTGTGCTTTGATACGCCAAACTGGTTGCATTTCGGTAAATACAGCTGCAGCCCCAAAATCTCTCCTTAAATACAAACCAGCTTGCATTTTAACATGGGCATTGAGTTGATAGGCCATGAGAGGTTGTAATTGATAACCCAACAAAGTTCGTCCCAATTCAATGGGGTTAAAATATTCCGTATTTCTGAAATATGAATTGGTATTAATTTCAAAAGTAAATTGACCAGAATCTGAAGCTTGTAAAGGAAACTGATCAGTCAAAACTACATTGTCTACTTGTGCATTTACGCTACTTAAAAAGCCAATAAGCAAACAAAAAACCAGAACTTTTTTCATGCAAGCTATTGTTACAAGTCCATTGCGTTGGCAATCAACTCGGCTACATCAAGCACTTGAACTTCTTGTTCTTTGTTGTTGTTTTTGATGCCATCTCTGAGCATGGTCATACAAAACGGACAAGCTGCAGCAACAGTACTGGAGCCAGTTTCAAGCATTTCAGTTGCACGCATCATGTTTACTTCTTGTTTGCCTTGTTCTGCTTCTTTAAACATTTGGGCACCACCAGCACCACAACACAATCCTTGTGCTTTACTGTGTTTCATTTCAACCAAAGCGGCATCTAATTTTTCTATCAATGCCCTTGGGGCTTCATATACCTCATTGGCTCGGCCTAAATAACAACTGTCGTGGTAAGTAATGCGTTTGCCTTTAAAAGCACCGCCTTCTATTTTTAACCTGCCCTCACCGAGCAATTGGTTCAATAAAGTAGTGTGGTGTAAAACTTCGTAATGTCCGTCTAATGCAGGGTATTCATTTTTGATGGTATTGAAACAATGCGGACAAGCCGTCACAATTTTTTTTACTTGGTACCCATTCAAAACACTGATGTTCTGCATGGCCATCATCTGAAATAAAAACTCGTTTCCAGCTCTTTTAGCAGGATCTCCAGTACACGATTCTTCAGTACCCAAGACTGCAAATTGAACCCCTGCTTTGTGTAATAGCTTAGCAACTGCTTTGGTTATTTTTTGTGCACGTTCGTCAAAACTACCAGCGCAACCCACCCAAAATAGCATTTCGGCTTCTTTTCCTTGAGCAGCTAATTCTGCCAATGTATGAACTTTAAATTCTGTTGTCATTTTTGTACTAATTAAGGTCTTGCATCCAATTGCCTCTGTCTGAAGGGCTGAATTGCCATGGCGCTTGGTTGTTTTCTAAATTGGCAAACATGTTGTTGAGTGAGCTAGGTGCAGCTGATTCTTCCATTACTTTGTACCTGCGCATTTCTACAATAATTTCCATTGGGTTGATATTGATTGGACAAGCTTCTACACAAGCATTGCAGGTATTGCAAGCCCATAATTCTTCTTCAGAAATATATGAATGTAAGTTCTTGTTGTCTGGCTCAAAACTGCCGTTTTTATCTATGTTGCGACCCACTTCTTCTAAACGGTCTCGGGTATCCATCATGATTTTACGGGGCGACAAAAGTTTACCCGTTAAATTTTGCGGACACATGCTGGTACACCTACCACATTCAGTACAACTGTAGGCATCTAATAAATTTTTCCAAGTTAAATCTTGTACATCTTTCACACCAAAACTGGAAGGGGCTGTATAACCCGGAGGTGTTGCAGCACTTGGATCTAACATCAATTGCACCTCTTGGGTAACTGATGCCATGTTGTTGAGTTCCCCTTTGGCTTTTAAACTTGAGTAATAGGTATTAGGAAAAGCCAAAATGATATGAAAATGTTTACTGAAAGGTAAGTAATTCATAAAGGCGAAAATGCCCAAGATATGGAACCACCAAAAAATTCTTTCCATTATGACCAATGATTCAGAAGTCCATGTGTCAAAGAAAGGAACTAAAAATTGTGAAACTGGAAACGACCCTGCTTGAATGTAATGCGCTACGTTTCTGGCTTGTAAAATTTGGTCACAGGCATTCATTTTCAACAAAGCCCCCATGAGTATAATTTCAACAATTAAAATGCCAGCAGCATCTTTGGTTGGGAAACCTTTTAATTCAGGCGCATTCAAGCGTTGCAATTTGTAAATGAAACGTCTGCTTAAGAAAACCACACAGGCAATGGTTACCAATGCAGCTAGGATTTCAAAAAAGCCTATGGCAATATTGTAAACAGGACCCAAGGCTGCAAATACACGGTGTGTACCAAAAATACCATCCATTAAAATTTCAAGCACCTCAATATTGATGAGCACAAAACCGACATAAACTATAAAATGAAAAAAAGCAGGAATGGGTCTGCTGGTCATTTTAGTTTGACCAAAAGCTACTTTTAACATGGTTTTGAGACGCAAACCTGGTTGGTCGGTAAGATCTAAGTCTTTACCCAATAGAATATTGCGGCGTATTTTGGCCAGATTCCTTGCAAAGAAATAAACCGAAACGGCACTAACAAGTACAAATAGAATGGATTGATACATGGCACAAAATAAGGAAAAGCCCTGAACCTGAACAAATCATTAAAAAAATTTGGAATAAATACCAAAATGTTTACCTTCGCATTCCTCTAATAGAGAAGGTGCGGTAGCTCAGTCGGTAGAGCAAAAGACTGAAAATCTTTGTGTCGGGGGTTCGATTCCCTCCCACACCACATGAAAGAACAAAGGCCCAATTGAAAAATTGGGCCTTTTTTTGTTCGAAAAATGCGCGTTGTGCTCGCACAAACAAGCATTTGAGAACAAAAAAAGCACTGCGTTAGCAGTGGCTTTGTTATGGCTGCATTGGCAGGAGGGAACTTAGCCGCAGGCTAAAATCCCTCCTGCCAATTTATCAAATACCGTATTGAAATGAACTGTGCTTGCACAGGAAAAAAGCATTGCTTTTGATTGACAACTTAGCCGCAGGCTAAAATCCCTCCTGCCAATTTATCAAATACTGTATTGAAATGAACTGTGCTTGCACAGGAAAAAAGCATTGCTTTTGATTGACAACTTAGCCGAAGGCTAAGCAACATACCTTCAACAACTCGCTACTGAAACATTACTGAAACAATTTTAAGTTTACCCTATACTTGGCCGAAGGCTAAGTGTAAAACAATCTATCGTTATTCAAAATCCATTGGGGTACATTTTGGGGTACACCTTTTAAAAATCTATTTGAGTTTATACCATTCTTAAGCTAAAAAGTAAATGCCCCTAAATTTGGTAATCGGTAAATAAATTACTCGAAACTTTATTTGGGTAGTTTTAAGTTAGATGCCAACCCTACTAACCTAACTACACCCTATAACAAATAAGTAAAAAACAGTAAATTTCCATTGTTAGATTCGTTAACTTAGACAACAAAGAATAAGAGAAAAAAACGACCTTTATAAAATAAATAATGGAAAACTTTGATGAATATTTAAGACAAGGTGAGCCGAACAAAGCAGAGAAAGCGAAGGTTTGGAAAACGGCTATTGGCTTGCAACAAGTGGATGGCTTAAAACCTTCTGAATATCTCATTGAAACGGCCAAACAAAATATTGAAGGTGACATCACAATTGATGAAGTAAAAAAACGCATTGAAAGTTACTACTTACAACACCCAACCAAAACAGACGAAGACAGAACCGAAGAAGCCGACAAAGTTTCGGCACGAATAGCTGAAATATTGAGTGAGCAAACCTTTACTTTTTCACTGGCAGATTATTTGACAATTCATCGTAGGTTATTTACTGGTATTTACAATTTTGCAGGAAAAATTCGTGATTACAACATCACAAAAAAAGAATGGGTATTGAACGGAGAAACTGTTCTTTATGCTAGTGCTGACAGTTTAAGAGCAACCTTAGAATACGACTTTGAGCAAGAAAGAAAATTTAGTTACAAAGGACTAAGCGAGCAAGAAATTATAGAACACATAGCTCACTTTATTTCAAACCTGTGGCAAATTCACATTTTTGGCGAAGGGAACACACGAACAACCGCTATCTTTTTAATCAAGTATTTGCGAAAATTAGGATTCAAAAACGTTAACAATGACTTGTATGCCAACTACTCTTGGTATTTCAGAAATGCATTGGTAAGAGCTAACTACGAAGACTTGTCAAGGGGCATTTATAGGACAGAAAAATTCTTAATCCGCTTTCTTTCAAACTTGCTGCTTAAAGGGAATTTTTCACTCAAAAACCGTGAAATGCACATTCTAGCTGACACTGTAAATGACACTGTAAAACCACAAAATGACACTGTAAATGACACTGTATTTTCATTCATTGAGCAAGACAACAAAATAACAGCTAAGGAAATTGGCGAACGCTTAAAAATGAGTTTAAGTACCGTAAGAAGAAAAATTAAAGAACTTAGAGACAACGGAAAAATAGAACGTATTGGTAGTGACAAAACAGGATATTGGAAAATAATTGAGTAAGAGTATATACAGATGTAATGAAAACTGCTTGACATCAAAAAAGGGCGGTTATGCAAGAAAAACCAATAATTTAAAACCAGTTTGCTTTTTTTATCTCAGCAATATGAAACACTATTCAGAAAGAATTACAATAAACGCACAGACCAGATTTGGTCGACCTTCCATACGTGGAAAGAGAATTAGCGTTTATGATATTTTGGGTTGGTTTGCATCTGGAATGACAAAGCAAGATATCCTGAGTGACTTTCCTGAATTGACAGAAGAAGAGCTTCAAGCCGCTCTTTCGTATGCTGCAGACAGAGAACATAAAATTCTCATTGCTTCGTGAAACTACTTGGCCGAAGGCTAACTAAATACCTCCACTCACAATTATCCCCTAAAATAAATTGAGCTTGCTCAAGAAAAAAACAGAGTTTTTGAATATATTAAATCGGGGTACACTTTGGGGTACACTTTTTTGAAAGAAACGTAGCTTCCGTTTACCCTTTTCATTTACATCTTACTATTAAATTGTATATTTGGAATAGGTGACTACCCAATTGTTCCACTAACCACTTTAATGGCTAAAATCCATATTAAAATTTATTTTAAATTAAAATGATTACGTATTTACTAGACATAATACCAAGCATTCAAAGATTTTCTGAAAGACTAAATAATTTGACCTTATTAGAAAATAAACAATGGGTACTACTTGAAGAGCAAAACCCCAATAGTTTAATTAGTGTAACAAAGAACTTTTAATTTCTAATAACAGTATAGTAGTTGAAACTACTAAATGGGATTTTATTGATCCAAATACAATTTTTATTGAAGTAAGTGGAGCAGGTTTTATTTTCAGTCATGGTTTCATCAATGAAAATATATTGGCCCTTAAACTTCAATCTAAGATGGAATATGCTGTATTTATAAAAAAAGAAGTTTATGACATTGAAATAAACTCCGTTGAATCCGTTAAAAAATATTTGAATACTATTCGTATTGAAAAGTTAAGAATTATAAAAATACCAATTAAGGGCAGAAGAATAATAGAAGTAGAACCAAATAAGGGAAATGACGAAGTCACAATAGGTTCAAAGGCAACAGAAGATGGCTTACCAATAGTTGACGGCATCTATCAACTTGAAAATGGAAATGTATATTATCAAATACAGAATGGTGAGATTAAAAAAATATTCCTGAAAGAGAAAAAATACATTACTAAAAATGGAGAAGAAATTTTTATTAGACATCAAAACATATATAAAATAAACAATGGTGATTTAGTTGTGATTAATGGTAAATTGATAGAAGAAGCAATAATTGATTTCAATTATTTTAAAATTATAACTGTTAAAGATGGAAAGATTTTAAAAATCGAATTCAAAAATCGAATTATTAAAGTAATAAATAATTTCCTTGACAGCATCTTGAATTTAGCTGAAAATCCAAACGAAACAGATCTGACATTTAATTGGTACTTTAAAAAAGTAATGCTGATAATTATCTTATTAACTATATCCTTGTTTGGAGTAGTTTATTTCACTAAATAATAACGTTACTAATTCTAAATATCAAAGAAAACATCACTCTCTAAATTAATACTAGTTATTTTCTAATAATACAAACCTTCATTCCCCCCACCCATCAAAAACCATTCACACTCCTAACTAATTCTTGTTTCAAACCAATCAAAACACTTGTTAAGACAAGTTTTATTAATGGGTTCTGGCAATCCATTCAAAGATTTATCATCATCAAAGATGACAAAATCATGTACTAAATTTGATTCAACCAGTTTAAAATTTAGTCTTTACGATTGAGGTTTAAATTGTTGTCTGTTAGTTTTTATGGGAAAGTACGGTATATTTCTTTTCTATGAGCAATGGTAATCAATCGAATTGTCAACTCATCAATTTTTTCGAAGCCTATCCTGTAATCTCCTATTCTAATTCTATAGTAAGTTTTGAAGCCACTCAGCTTTCTGAGATTAGGGACTTCCTTTAATGAGTTTAACTTTTCAAGTTCATCAATTAGTTTTTCAATTTTTGGAAAAATTG
>JAIXWI010000016.1 GCA_027491355.1 Bacteroidota bacterium | reverse complement strand
GGCGTCAATTCACCTGCTTCTAAAGTAAAAGGCCTGCGTTTTACAATAAAGTGTTTGACCCTTTCAAACTTTCCTAATTCAACTGCATATTTGTGCATATCAGTATCAATCCATTTGTGAATTTCTGGGTCTGTGATGAATTCATCTGTTTCATTAAAGTAAGACTCATTCAAGCCAAAACTTTCCTTTAATTCTTCTTTTGATGGAACAATGATGGCGGTTAAGTATTCTTGACCATCGCCAATCAGAAATATTTGTTCAATTTTAGAAGATTTTAAATAGGTGTTTTCAATTGGTGTAGGGTAAACATTTTTACCAAATGAATTGACAATGATGTTTTTAATTCTATCGGTAATTTTTAAATAACCTTTGTAAAATTTACCTACATCTCCAGTATGTAACCAACCTTCGGTATCAATGCTTTCAGCGGTTTGTTCAGGCATATTCCAATAGCCCTTCATTACATTTTGTCCCCTTACCAAAATTTCTCCTTCAGCAGATTCAAAATTTGGATCAAAACTATCATATGTTTGAATGGTGATGATTGCTTTGGTATCAGGGTTTTGAATAGCAACTTCAGAGCCTTTACCAATTCTTCCAACAGTTCCAAACAAAGGCCTTGAGGGCTGATTCACAGAAACCAATGGAGAGGTTTCGGTTAAGCCATAGCCTTCACAAACCAATACCCCAATATTGCCAAAAAACTCTCCAACATGCTGAGGCATGGCGCCACCTCCAGAGATAATGATTTTCATCTGTCCACCCAAGCGTTCTTTGATTTTTTTGAAAACAAGTTTTTCAGCAACGGCTAATTTTAATTTCAGCATCATTGAATAGTCCTTGCCAGCCTCTCTGCAATGTCTTGCTTTTTCTCCTTGCGCAATGGCCCAGTTAAAAATCTTTAAACTGAAACCGCCTTTAGCCGTTACATTTTTACGAACCCTTTCTTCTATTCGTTCCAGTAAACGTGGTACTGTTAAAATGGCGTTTGGTTTTACTTCAATGATGTTTGCTGACAATGCTTCTAAACTTTGTGCAAATGCAATTTCAGTTCCAATGATTGTACTCAAATAATATGTGGCTGTGCGTTCGTAAACATGGCACAATGGTAAGAAAGATAAAAAAAGAAAATCTTTGTTAACTATTGGCATCAGGTGTACACCCATTTCCACATTTGTAATGAAATTGTTATGGGTAAGCATGGCTCCTTTTGGTTTGCCAGTTGTACCTGAAGTATAAAGCAAACAAGCCAGGTCTTGGCGATTAATTTGCTCGAGTCTCCCCTCTATTTTTAGTTTGTTGTTTGGATATGATTGGTTACCCTTCTCTATACATTCTTCCCAAGTTAGTTGTCCTTCTGCTTTACTAGCTGCTTCAAATGTAGTAATGACATGTTTGAGTTCAGGACAATTGTGTTTAATTTTATTAATTTTCTTCAGTAAGAAGGGGGTACCAACCAAAACTGCTTTAGAACCTGAATCGTTGATGATGTATTCAATCTCTGATTCGCTGAGGGTAGGATAAATTGAAACATTGACCAAGCCAATTTGCATGAGTCCCTGATCAAACATGATGTATTCAGGACAGTTTTCTATTATCAATGCAACCTTATCTTGGTGTTCAAATCCTTCAGCTATAAAAAATGAGCTGATGGCATTTGCTTGGTCAATGACTTGTTGATAGGTGAAGGCTTCAAATGCATCTTTCTTTTTTTCGTATAAATATGAACGAGATGGTTTTTTAATTTGGTAGGCTGCATTTCTAAAATAGTAATGCAAAGATGGAAAATTTGGAATGTCTGTCATGCGCAAATAATTTTTAACAAATTAATTGCAATTAAACATTTCTGCATAATTATTCCATCTCAAAAGTAGATTAAAAAGTTGCAGAATAAGCAAAAAATAAAGCTTACCTGATAGTAGGTATGCGCATTTTGTAGTCTACAATTGCTCCTCCTTTAGAAATATTAATGAGTTTGTTTTTGAGTAAACGCTTTTTTAGCTGCGATAAATGATCGGTAAACAAAACCCCTTGACAATGGTCGTATTCATGTTGAATGACACGGGCTTCAAGTCCTGAATACGTTTCAGTTAAGGTATTGAACAACTCATCTTGGTAAGTGATTTTTAAATGTGAATGCCTACTTACATTCTCTCTGATGTGAGGTATACTCAGGCAACCTTCTTCAAAATCCCATTTGTCACCCCATTCTTCTTCAATGCTTGGGTTGATAAAAACTTTTTTAATGCTGTTGCTTTGTTTTTTTTCGTCAAATGCTCCAGTATCAATGATAAACAAATTGATTGCTTTACCAATTTGTGGAGCTGCCAATCCTACGCCATTTGCTTCATACATGGTTTCCCACATGTTTTCGATAAGGGTTTTCAAATGCGGGTAATCTGCATCAATATTGCTTGCTTTTTTTCTCAATACAGCATCGCCGAAGGCAAGAATTGGTAGAATCATTTTATTAGCTATTGGTTTCCAAATACGTTTGTAAAATCAAGACTGCACTTATTTGATCAAGGTTCCCTTTTTTTTGTCGGTCTTTCTTTTTCATTCCCATCTCAATCATGCTTTTTTGAGCAATTAAAGAGGTGAAGCGTTCGTCTATTTGAGTAACAGGTATGTCTGGAAAATTTTTATTCAACAAAGATATAAAATTTTTAACATGCACGGCTGAATCAGAATCACTGCCATCTAATTTCATAGGTTTTCCAACCACAAAACATTCAACAGGTTCTTTAGACAAATAGGTTTTTAAAAAAACCACAATGTCTTTAGGGTGAATGGTATCAAGGGCTGAAGCAATAATTTTTAGTGGGTCGGTGGCTGCAATGCCAATGCGTTTGGTTCCAAAATCAAAACTTAGTATTCTTCCCATTTATGTGGCTTTTTTAACGAAATTTTGAAGGTACTGCCTTTTCCCATTTCAGAATGTTTTACAAAAATATCGCCTTTGTGGTATTCTTTTACAATTCTTTTAGACAAAGAAAGTCCCAGTCCCCAGCCTCTTTTTTTTGTTGTATAGCCAGGTTTAAAAATGGTTTTAAATTTATTTCTGGGAATACCTTTTCCTGTGTCACTGATTTCTATCAATGCATGGGTAGGGTCTTCGCTCAATTGAATACGCAAATTACCGGTTCCGTTCATGGCATCAATGGCATTTTTACAAATATTTTCTAAGACCCATTCAAACAATGGAACATTCATCATAGCATGGATTTGTGTATTGGAACTCAGTATTTCAAAATTCACTTTACTCGACACCCTGTTTTTCAGATAACCCACACAATCATCAATTACCTGTTTCATGTTTTCTGATTTTAATTCAGGCGCTGAGCCAATTTTAGAAAAGCGTTCTGTAATCAATTCTAGGCGTTTGATATCATTGTCAATTTCAGTAATTACTTCCTCATTCAGACCATTTTCTTTGATTAAAGAAAGCCATTCTCTTAACGAAGAAATTGGTGTACCTAATTGATGAGCAGTTTCTTTACTCATACCCACCCAAACTTGGTTCTGTTCTGCTTTTCTACTGCTACTGATTGCTAAGTAACTCATCATGGCAAAAAATGCAATGAGTCCTAACTGAATAAATGGATAGGTTTTGAGTTCGTTGAGTAATTCAGAATTCTCGTAATAGAGGTAATTGTATTTTTTATTTTCTTCATCGTAGCAAATTTGGATAGGCTCATGTAAGTTTTTCATGTCAGCCAATTTGTTTTGTAAAAAGGAACTGTCTTTGCTAAATTCTGGGTCTAAATTTCTGGTAGTGATAATGGCTCCATTGTCATCTACCAAAATAGTAGGAATGGTTTCATTGTCTTCAATGATGTTCAATAAAAAATTGATATCACCTTCCGAGTTAATCAGTTGTCTGGTTGCATCTGCCCATAACTTTATTTTTTTGTCTTCCTGAATACTTAAATTTTTAACTAAGTTTCTAGTGTATAACAACGAAACACCACCAATCATCATGGCAAACGCCAAAATGAAAAATTTCCAGTATTTTTTCTGTTGGTATGCTTTCATGAAACTTTTTTTCAAATTATTCGAACAATAATCAATATTTGTTTTCAAAGATACACCGAATGCAAGTTAAAATTTCATGGCAAACACAAACATATTTGGTTGCACTCAATCAGCCAATTGATATTTCAATTCCTATGCAAAACGGAAATGCAAATCCAAACGCATTCCATATACCGCATCCTCGCTTTGAGCCTATACAAATTGGAGACTTTATAGGCGCTGTTGCTGCTGGTAGTTCAGCCAATTGCGAAAATTTATTCATCAATCCGCATGGCAATGGTACCCATACAGAATGTGTTGGACATATCACCAGCGAACGCATTACCATTCACCAAACATTAAACAATTTTCATTTTCTGGCTCAAATCATAACACTTCCTACAAGTGCAGATTTAAATGGGAACAAATGGGTGACTGCTCCAGGTATTGCTTCAATTATTGAATCAGGAGTTGAAGCCCTTGTTATTAGAACTTTGCCCAATGCCCCTACCAAATTAACTGCAAATTATTCAGGAAATTTTCCTGCGTATTTAGACCCTCATTTGTGTAAAGCATTCGCAGCAATTGGTATCAAACATTTGTTGCTCGATTTGCCATCCGTTGACCCTGAATCAGACAATGGTTTAATGCTGGCGCACAAAGCATTTTGGAATTACCCTGAAAGTCCTCGTTTAGATTGTACCATTACAGAAATGGTATATGTTCCTGAACAGGTTCCAGATGGGAAGTATTTACTTAACCTCCAAATTGCATCCATTCAAAGTGATGCAAGTCCTTCTAAGCCAGTATTGTACGCTTTAATTTGACAAGGTTCAATTTGTTCGTAATTAGTCTCTTCACATTGATACTTGCTTAGGCATGACATTTTTATATTTTTGCATCACTTAAATTAGTTATAGATATGAGAAAATCAGCGATTTTGCTGGCACTTTTTGCAAGTTTGATTTCAATAAATGGCATGGCTCAAAAGGCTGCCAAAAAAAGTCAGCCAGCAAACAAACCATCAACTGCAACTCAAGCATTTGTTTTTACATTTGGAAACGACACCGTTTACAAGCCTGAATTTTTGAGACAACTCAACAAAAACAGAAAAGAAACTGGCTTACCATCAGAAACAGAATTGAACGATTACCTCAACCTTTACATCAATTTTAAGTTGAAGGTAAAAGAAGCAGTGGCGATGCAATTAGATACCAATCCATCTTTCAAATCTGAATTATCAGGTTACAGAAGACAATTGGCTGTACCATACATGAGCGATAAGAAAGTAACCGAAGCCCTCATGGCAGAAGCATATGAAAGAATGAAAGCAGAAGTCAATGCTTCTCATATTTTAATCAATGTTGGTCAGAATGCTGCTCCTTCCGATACTTTAGCTGCATGGAACAAAATAAACGACCTTAGAAAAAGAATTTTAAAAGGTGAATCTTTTGACAGCATTGCTTTCAATTACTCAGAAGATCCCTCGGCAAAAAGAAATACGGGTTTACTAGGATGGTTTACTGCTTTTCAAATGGTTTATCCATTCGAGAATGTGGCCTACCAACTCAATGTTGGAGACATCAGTCAACCGTTCAGAACACAATTTGGTTACCACCTGATGAAGCTCAATGATAAAAGAGCAAACAGGGGAGAGGTAAAAGTACAGCATATCATGATCAGAACCGGAATTGGCAGTACTCCTGAACAAATTGCTGATGCAAAAATGATCATTGACAGTGTTTATTTGAAGTTACAAAAAGGTGCAAGTTTTGAGCAAATGGTTGAGCAATATTCTCAAGATGAGGGAAGCAAAGCCAACAAAGGCAATATGAACTGGATGGCTAGCTTGAGCGGATTTCCTGATGTATTCAAAGACATTGCATTTGCTATGCAAACAGGCGAATTGTCTAAACCTTTTGCAACTGATTTTGGCTGGCATTTGATAAAGATGTTAGAGAAGCGTCCATTGGGAACTTTCAAAGAAGTGCAAGACATTGTAAAAAGTAAAGTATCAAGAGATACCCGTTCTGAAAGTTCTAAAGCGGCTGTAATAGCGAGGGTAAAAAAAGAAGGCAATTTTACTGTCAATGAAGGCAATTTAAAATACCTCCTAAGTAAACTAGATACAGGATTCATGAAAGGTGTGTGGGAATATGACAGTGCCAAGGTTTTAAATAAAACTTTGTTTACCATCGGTAACAAAAATCACAGTACCAGAGAATTTGGTCAGTATTTACAATTGAACCAAAAGCCTCTTGATAAAGGAAATGTTCAAATGGTGGCTAGAAACATGTTCAACGAGTGGTCAAGTGAAAAATGTTTGGCCTATGAAGAAAGCATGTTAGAGGTTAAATATGATGATTTCAGGAACATCATGCAGGAATACCATGATGGTATTTTATTATTCGATTTAACGGATAAAAAAGTATGGGGCAAAGCCATGTTGGATACGCTAGGCCTTGAACAATTCTACAATGCTAACAAAAATAAATACATGTGGAAAGAGCGTTTAGAATACAGAATTTACACTTGTATAGATGCTAAAACCAAACAAGCTGCAATGAAGTTATTGCGTGCAGGCAAATCAGAAATGGAAATGCTTCAAAAGCTCAACAAAAAACTAGCAGGTAGCGTTTCTTCAAAAATTGTTAAAGGCGAACAGTCAGAACCAACAGCAGCTAAATTATGGGATAAATTAGGCGTAGAAGACATTCAATCTGAAGATGGATCTCATAAGTTTTATTACATTATTGGCAAAATAGCTGCTGAACCAAAAGAATTAAAAGAGGCAAAAGGTTTGGTAACAAGTGACTACCAAGATGTATTGATGAACGATTGGATCAAAGAATTGAGGGCCAAATATGCTGTTCAAATCAATCAAGCAACATTAAAAACATTGCAACAATAAAGTATAAATTTAAGTGTGTGAAATAAGGCGGAATGCAAAGCATTCCGCCTTATTTTTTATGCAAACAGACTCAGCATTCCCGTCAATCCGCCATTGTGCAAGACTAAAATTTTGGATCCTTTCGCATAATAACCATTGACTATCATTTCATCCAAGTAATACAGCATTTTACCTTCATAAACTTGGTCGCAGAGTATACCTGTAGCCCTGCTAAATTTTTCAATGAAAGCAAGCAATTCAGGACTGGTTTTGGCATAGCCACCTCCATGTGAATGTGTATGATAAGTATAGTGTTTGTAATTCAATTCTTGAAAGCCATTCGCTAAATATTCACCACCTTTTATTACCGCAAATCCTTCTAACTGAATGGTTAAATTACTTTCAGCAGCTTTGTACAATAAACCTGAAAAACTGCTACCAGTTCCAATTGAACAACACAAATGGGTAAAATCAACAGGTACTTCTTCTAACAATTCACCCATTCCTTTTTCTCCCAATGCACCCCCACCTCCTTCTGGAATCCAATAAGCATCATCAACAGGATTTTTTTCTTTATAAGCACCATGGTCATTGTAAGCAGTTCTGTCAATGAACAACAATTGCATGCCAAAATGGTTACACATACCTAGAACAGGATTTTTGACTGCTTCTCCTCTTACTATTCCTATGGTTTCAAAACCATATTTAGCACCTGCTGCAGCTGTAGCCAACAAATGGTTGCTGTATGCTCCCCCAAAAGTTACCAATACGCGCGCATTGTTTGTTGCCGCAGTTGTTAAATGGTAATGCAATTTTCTCCATTTGTTACCAGATATAAATGGATGTGCTAAATCTTCACGTTTAAAAAACACGCTTATACCTGCTTGTTCCCATTCTTTGTATACAATAGGTTCAATAGGGGCATAAGGTTTGTGTAAGTTCAACCTCATGGTTGAGAGCGTTTAGGTGTTACATACAATACTCCTGCAATCCATAACAGAGGTGCAATCCCAATTCTATACCTAGCCAAACCTAAAACACCCGTAGTCATTACAATATAACACACAAACACAGCTACTATTATTTGTAAAGTTTTTGTACCAGTTTTGCTCATTACCCATTTAAAAAAAACAAATGTTAAACAGCAATTGAACAGCAAACTAACTGCTAAAATTAATAGTAAAAGCACTGGGGCATTGCTCATAAAATAAAACAAACCTGGCACCAAGCCTTTTGTATATATTGTATGGTACAAGCCTAAAAAATTACCTTCATCCATGTTTAAAAAATGTACCCAATCAAACCTACCAGGATCAATGAACAGGGTTAGCCAACCACGCATGTTGAATTGTGTGAAAGTGATGGGATGTTTTTTAATGACTGCAATTGCCGCTTCATTCATGAGGGCATGTCTGGTATGTAACTGCTTGCAAGTATCAGCCATTGCCATCACACTGTCTTGAAAATGGTCGGCATAAGCTTCTCCGTACAACTGACTATTGGTATATTTAGCCATGTATTTTAACGCAAAATAAGGCCCCACTGAACTGTAATGGTAGCTGCCAGTTAAAGTCTGATGGTGGCTAGAAAGGGAATGGTATACCAATGGTAATACCAAAAATGGCAGCAGTTGAATGAGTTTTTTTTGCTGCCATAAATAGTAGCACATTGCAGCAGCAACTCCTAATCCTAGTAAAAATGAAACAGGCTTCGTTAACATGGCCAAGGCAAACAACAAAGCTGCACCTGTACTGTATTTCCATTCAATGTGTTGGGTCCATTTCCAAGTAAAATAAAATGCAAAAAGTAAAATACTTTGGAACAAAATATCGCTCATGATAAAATTACAGTGGATAATTTGAGAAGGATACCCAATAAGAATGAGGGTAAGCAATCCTTTAATGAATGCTGGTTCTGAATGCACTTGTTTGCAAATGCGTATAACCATATAAAAGTTCAATAAACTCAATAACATTTGGGCAAACAATACACCGTAAAGTGAACCTGTTACAGACTCAAACAGTAAAATAAACAAAGCATACAATGGCGGTCTAAAGCTAAAAAAATCAACCCTCACAGGAGCATTCCAATCTGCAGCATAGATGCTTGCGTGGTGCTTGATATTGAAAGCCTGTGAAAGGTAATCTGCTGAATCTACCAAGTAAATTGAACCCGTGTGCCAGGCTTGTAAAAAACCTAATACATGCAGTAACAGCGCAATTGGCCAAAAATAATTTCCTAGGAGCTGAACGATTTTTTTAACGTTCATTTTAAAGTAATTTTTGATAGGTCTTTAACCATCTATCTGGCAATTCTTCATTCAAAGCACTTTGGTAATCTTTGTAACTACAAGGCACTAAAAATTTACCCTCTTGACTGCTTCTCTCTCTTGGATAAGGCACTTCCATCCACCATCTATTGCTCATCAAACTTTTATAAAATATAATTTCTTCATCTGCATTTTTTGAAGTGGTTCTGTAAATCATGTAGTCGTTGCTTTCACTGGTTGGGTATTCAACCCTGCGGTTCATAATGCCCTCTATAAAAAACCACGCCATTTGTGCGGCCAATGCTATACTGACTTCGCCTTGATCCATTTGAGGCATCAAATTGTAAATACCAAAACTACTGATATCATTACTGGCACCAGCATACCTTGCTATTTGACAGGCCTCCTCTCCGTTGAAACCATTTGGAGAAGCACCATGCTGTGCAGGTGCGTCTGATGCGCGAATGGCATTCATGGAAAAAGCCAACATGTCTGCATTTCTACAGTATGGTTCAATGTCTTGTATGTTACCTCTTAAGGCCCCCAAACGCAACATGTCAAAATTCATGCGTTCAAATGCATCGTATGTTTCCGGTTCTACAAAATAACTTTGGTAGCCTGCTTGGGTAATATTGAACAAATAATTAGGATGTGCTGCTATGATTCTAGGTAAATAGCTTTGAGCTTGTTCTTCTAAATGCATGTGCATGTTAACTCTTGAATCAACCACCACCATTTGTAAGTTGCTTTGTATGCCTTTATAAGCCTTGTATTGAGCTGCTATTAAGTCTTCAGAGCCACCTAAAATTAATACAGGTATTTTCAATGTCAAGAGCTCATGTAATACCTGCTGAACTGCAACATGGGTATCTGTGAAACTGTTTCCCTTGATTAAATTTCCTAAATCTAAAATTTTAACATCAATACGTGGCTTCATCAAAGCATACAGTTGCATACGTATGCGGTCGGGCGATTCTGAACAACCGTTGAGGTGTTCTTGAAACCTATCTTCTGGAACGCCCAATACAACCAATTCATAACTTGCTAAAGCTGTTAGTTCCGGAAAGCTAAAACGGGTTTGGTGAAACAAGCTTTTGGCGCTGCAAGATTGTTCCAACATTTCTATGATTGATGGGCTTACAGGGTTTAAATAGTCGAATAGTTGCATTGGTGATAATTTCTTTCGTGTTAATTATCCAAAACTATTTAATTTAGCCGTTCATCTAATCAACATATCCACAGTGATCAATGCAGTAAGCGGAGCAACGGGTTTTTTGGGCGCACATGTAGTATGTCAATTGCTGCAAAGTGGCAATCATGTAAGAGCTTTCAAACGTTCCAATTCAGATCTTTCTGAATTCAATCTTATTTTTAGTCACTATTTTAATGAGCTAGAATCGAAAAATGCATTGCAATTGTTAACATGGGTTGAAGCAGATGTATTAGAAATACTTAGTTTAGAATCAGCATTAGCAGGTGTTACAAATGTATACCATTGTGCTGCCATGGTTTCTTTTTTCCAAAAAGACCATGTTACCATGATGGAGGTGAATGTTACAGGAACGGCCAATATGGTAAATGCAGCTTTACTATCCGGAGTCAAGCACTTTTGCCATGTAAGCTCTATTGCAGCTTTAGGAAGAGCAGCAGCAGAAAACCATTTAGACGAAAATAGTACTTGGCAAAATGGCAAACACAATAGCCAATATGCCATCTCAAAATACCAAGCTGAAATGGAGGTGTGGAGAGGACAGGAAGAAGGTTTGACAGTTTATGTTGTGAACCCCGGAGTCATCATAGGCATTGGTAATTTTAAAAAAGGCTCATTGACCATCATTGATGCTGCAGCAAAGGGGATGCCTTTTTACACTGAAGGTGTAAATGGTTATGTAGATGTTGTTGATGTGGCTAGTTGCATGTTACAATTGGTAAGGTCAAATAACGCAGGGCAAAGATTTGTATTGGTTGCAGAAAATTTAAGTAACAAAGAGTTGTTGTTTCAATTGTCTGCATTGTTTGGTTTGAAAGCACCCTCAATTAAGGTAACACAAATACTGGCAGAACTAGCTTGGATGGCATACGCCATTAAACGCTTATTTATTCCAGGAGGTTTACCCTTGACCAAAGAAATTGCAAGATCCTCACTTGTTAAATCGTATTATTCAAATACTAAAATAAAAACTGCTTTACAATTTGATTTCAAGCCAATAGAACAAACGCTTTCAAATTGTGTCGCTGCATATTTAAACACTCAAACCAAACTAAACATTCATGAAAAAAATTAGCTCATTGCTCGTTGTTTTGGCTTTCTTGGCCTGTAATTCAAAACAAACCCCCGACTACAAAAAGTTGTACAGTCATGCAATGGAAATCAAAGATTACCAAACAGCCATTACAGCCATTCAACTGATGTACCAACTAGACAGTACCGAAACTACATTGTTAGATACTTTACCAGAATTGTACATTGCACAAAGAAATTTTGAGTCGGCCGATTATTATACCCAAGTTGCCTTAAAAAAGTATCCAGACAATGAACATTTTTTACAAATCAAAGCCTTGATGGCTCAGCAATTTGGTCGCATTGATGAAGAAATGGATACCTACCAAAAACTGTACGCCAAAACACAAAAATTGAGTTACCTGTATCAATTGACCGCATTTTATTTTTCTGCCGGGCAAATGGAACCAGCTACAAAAGGGTTAACTGAATTGGAAGCAAAAATGGCCAATGCCACAGACAGCGTAGATTTTATGGTGAGCGAAACAGCCAAACAAAAAGTACCAGTTAGGGCTGCTGTTTATAACATGAAAGCTTATTTACAGGCCCAAAAAAGAGACCTTCCTGGAGCTAAAAAATATTTTGAAATGGCGCTCAAAGAATACCCAGAATTTGTTACTGCTAAACAAAACCTGATGCAGTTGATGGGTGGTGGCCGTCGTTAACAGTTTTGTATTAAAACATACACCAAGTTCATAGTTGAGTCACTTATTATCAGCGCCTTGCCATGCGGCAAGGCGCTTTTTGTTATTTTTTTCGTAAAAATGTGGACAACATGTTAATATGAACACTTTTTTTACTAAATTTGGAAGCTAAACACTTCAAAAAATGGTTCAATCTCAACACGTCAAATTGGTTCCTTGTGCAGAAAAGCATGTGGCCCTGCTTGCCGAATTGGGTGCGAGTACATTTGAAGAAGCATTTTCAAAAACCCATCCAGCCAAAGACTTACAGCAATACATTCAAGAAACGTATCAAATTGAAGCCATCAAAGGAAATCTGAAAAAAACGAATGTGCAATACGCAGTTGCTTATTTTGATTTTCAGGATGCAGGTTATGTTAAACTCATCAAAGACAGTAGCATTGATGGCTTGGTAGGCAAAGCACTTGAACTGGAAAAAATATATGTGCGCAGCCAGTTCAAAGGTAAAAAAGTTGGTGCTGCGCTCATGCAGTATGTCATCAATGAAGCAGTAAAAAATGGCTATTCTTGGCTTACTTTAGGAGTGTGGCAAGAAAACAAAACCGCCATTGCTTTCTACGAAAAATTTGGGTTCAAAACCATCTCCACCCGAAAATTCAAATTGGGTGACATGGAATGTGACGATTTCATCATGGTCAAAGACCTCAGGAACTAATTTTTTTCAAACCTTTCGAATGTAGCTTTTGCAAGAAATTCTCTGTCATCAGGGTGTGCAATGCTATTGAGTAGCAAGGCTCTTTGTTCCATGTTCTTGCCAAATAAATTCACTGCACCATATTCCGTTACTACCCAATGAATATGACCTCGTGTTGTTACTACGCCTCCTCCCGGCTTAATCATAGGTACAATTCTAGAAATGCCCTTACCAGTTCTTGAAGGCAATGCAATGATGGGTTTGCCACCTTGTGAAAGCGCTGCACCTCTAATGAAATCCATTTGCCCGCCAATGCCAGAATATTGATACGTACCAATTGAATCGGCACAAACTTGCCCGGTAATATCTATTTCAATGGCGCTATTGATTGCAGTTACTTTCGGGTTCATGCTAATCACCCTTGGATCGTTGACATAAGAAATATCCATACACTTGACAATAGGGTTATCATCTATAAAATTGTAAAGATTTTTACTGCCAATCATAAAGCCAGTGACACAATAACCAGGAACAACTTTTTTGAATTTATTGTTGATGTTGCCATTTTGAATGAGCGGAATAGCCCCATCTGAAAACATTTCTGTATGCAAGCCTAAATCTCTGTGGTTGTAGAGGTTTTTTAATACATTGTTAGGAATGTTACCTATACCCATTTGTAAGGTGGCTCCATCTTCTACCAGTGCTGCTACATTTTTTCCAATTAATGCACATACAGCATCTGAACCATCATCGTAATTTACTTCAGGTAGCGCATCATCCACTTCAACAGCATAATCAATCATGTCTAAAGGCATAAATGCATCTCCATGCGTTCTTGGCATATTGGGGTTTATTTGTGCTATGATGAGCTTGGCGTTTGCAACTGCAGCTTTGGCAATATCAACCGATGTTCCTAGGCTAACATAACCATGTTTATCGGGCTTAGAAACGTGTATGAGCGCCACATCCAACGCTAAAAAACCTTCGTTGAATAATTTCGGAATTTCACTTAAAAATACAGGTACATAATCGCCACGGTTCGAGTTTACAGCTGCCCTAACAGACATGGAAACAAACAAAGAATTGATGTAAAAATGCCCTGCTAACTCTTGGGCATTCAAGTCCATCCCCAATGTGCTGATACTAACCAATTCAACTCCCTTTAGTTCAGATTTGCGGTCTAGCATGGCTTTTAACAATTGTATGGGGGTAGCCGCACTGCCATGCACAAATACGCGAGTATTGGACTGAATCAATTTAGCAGCTTCATGAGCAGTTGTAAAGCGGGTCATCTTTTTCATGCTGCAATTTACTAAGATGACGCTTATCAAGCGCACAAAAAAAGCTGATTCTTATCTTGTTTAAACTTTACCTTTTGTTGCGGTCTTTGAGTTGTTTGAGCAATTCTTTTTTGAAATCGTTTTCGGCTTTAAATAACATCACCACTTTTTGAACTGGCAATACTTTTTTGAACTCAATACTGTAACGTTTGATCAATTCAACCTCATTGCTTTTAAACTGAATCATTTCTTGTAAATATTTATCAGCATCACTTGCACTCATGGTATTTACTGCATCTAATTCATCCAGAATATTCAATTTAGCATTGCGTTTTAACTTTATTTGCTCATCGTTGAACTTATTGTAAACTGGCCAAAAACGCTCGGCTTCTTCAGTACTCAAGTTCAATTGGGTTGAGATGAATCCAACCTTTAAACTTTCTATTTTATCTCGGTTGTTTTTTTGAGCCAACAATGCATTGGTTCCTACTGACCAAAGCAAAAAAAGGAATATTATTTTTTTCATGTGAATGGTATTATAAAGTTTCATTTAAATATTCTAATTCATCTGTTTCCAATAAATAGTTTTCGATATGATTTGGTTGATGCAAGTCTTTTAATTCCTGACACCAACCAGCATCACATAACAATTCTTCATTGATATCATGCGAACTCAAATGTTCTATGATTTCTGAATCGGATAATTGTTTAAACCCCGTATCTACGGGAGTCATATTTTTAGTTGGCCAGAAAGTAAAACTCAAAACGGCAATTAAAACTGCTGCAATACCTGCAAGGCTATAAATAGCATAAAAATTCAAGGTTTTCTGATTTTTATTTACGGATGCAATCATTGCTATTTTTTTGTTTTCAAAATAAGCTGGAGGTATTAGAAATCCATTTACAGCGTTCATTCCTTCATTTTTTTTGTTGGCAATTGAAATCAAACGCTCAGTAGTATTTGAAAAGTAGTTTTCAGGTACAACAAAACCTGCTGATTTTTGGTTCATTTGTTTTTTTATGAATTTACCTTTTTTCATTGCTCTCAACTTAATTTTCTTTTAATGTGCTGTTCCACTTTATTGACGGCATGGTGGTAAGATGCTTTCAATCCACCTACGCTGGTTCCTAGAATTTGAGCTATTTCTTCGTATTTCATCTCATCAAAATACTTCATGTTGAATACCAATCGCTGTTTTTCAGGCAAGGCCAATATGGCTTCTTGTAATGCCAATTGCAGTTGGTCACCATTGAAATAAACATCTGTTTTTAACGACTGTGCCAGTTGTTCTTGCAAGTGCTCAATTGGTACGAACTGGTTTTTCTTCTGTTTGTTTAAAAATTGCAATGCCTCATTGGTTGCAATGCTGAATATCCATGTAGACAATTTACTCTCAGCCCTAAAATTGGCAATATTTTCCCAAACCTTAATGAAAGTATTTTGTAATACATCATCCGCATCTTCGTGCCCAATAACAATTCTGCGAATATGCCAATAAATTCTTTGTTGAAAACAATTGATACAAGTAACAAAAGCTGCCTGTTTGGTAGCTTCATCCCTGAACATTTTTAACAATGCTGCTTCTTCTTTTGCACTCAATTGGTTTTGCATCTGTATCCTAAGATAGGCATTTGCAAAAAGGGTTTAATCAAGTGTCAATTAAACTACATTTTTAATTTCAAGCAGCTGCTCTTGTATGAATCCAATTTCTCTGATTACCAAAGGCAATTCCGAGTCTTCAAAAATTTCATATACACCTGCAATGGCAAGTTGTGTATCCATTACTGGCTCTCTTTGTTTACAGATCACAATACATGGTATATTGAGTTGGTAAGACTCCATCATGCGCATCATTTCTGTGGCATTGGTTTGATTTAAATACCTGCCACACAACAATAAATCAGGCGGGTTGAACCGCAATTCAAACTCTATGTCTTCTTTTGTTCTTACCCATCTTAGGAAATGTTTTAGCCTGCTTTTTGAAAAAGCTTGTTCAATATTTCTAATTCGCTGCTCGTTTGATTCTGCTAACAAAATCCGTATTTCCCAAAATGACTTCATATTTTCTGTATTTGAACCATTACCACTCTTTTTAAACTTATTTTAAGCATAGAAAATCAGATAGTTGCATGATTTCAAGTGCTTATTGCCACCTATTATTCCCAAAGCCCGTGCCAATCATTTTTGTTTCTGTTTGCCCCAAAATTTAAGAGTACCTAAAACTATTTTGTCAGTTTTTGGTTAAATTGATACGAAAAATATAAGTAGACATGAAAAAAGCCATTTTTATTTCCATCGCAGCGCTGTCTGTTGTTTGGATTGCTTGTTCTGATAATAATCAACAAAAATCTGCAAGCACTTCAATGAGCCAAGAAGAACAAAATAACTTATTGACCCAGGCTCAAGGTTTATTCAAAACATTACCTACCACCGCCGAAAATGTTGACAATCCAATTAGTAATGAAAAAGTGTTGTTAGGAAGGGTTCTGTATTTTGATACCCGCCTTTCAAAAACAGGCAATAACAGTTGCAATTCATGCCACAACTTGGCAACTTACGGTGTAGACAACAAAGCTACTTCAACAGGAGATGCTGGTAAAAATGGAGACCGCAATTCACCTACGGTATTGAACGCAGCATTACATACTGCTCAATTCTGGGATGGAAGGGCCAAAGATGTAGAAGAGCAAGCTGGTATGCCTGTATTGAACCCAGCAGAAATGGCCTTACCCGATAAAAAATTCTGTGTAGAAAGATTGGCCAAAATTCCAGCTTACCAACAAGCTTTTAAAGCGGCATTTCCAAATGATAAAGCTGCCATCACTTACGAAAACATGACCAAAGCCATTGCAGCATTTGAAAGAACTTTGATTACACCTTCAAAATTTGATGACTATTTAAAAGGCAATCAAGATGCCTTGAATGATGAAGAAAAAGCGGGTTTGAAAACCTTTGTCAATACAGGTTGTACAGCTTGTCACAACGGTGCTTTGCTTGGTGGTACTCAGTTCATGAAGTTCGGATTAATCAACGATTACCATGCGTTAACTGGTAGCAAGAACACCGATTTGGGCAAAATGAATGTTACCAAACAAGAATCGGACAAAGATGTATTCAAAGTGCCATCGCTCAGAAATATTGCTAAAACATACCCTTATTTCCACGACGGTTCTGTTAAAGAATTACCAGCAGCTGTAAAGGTGATGGCTAAGGCGCAACTGAACAAAGATTTAACTGATGCTGAAGTTCAAAGCATAGTTACGTTCTTGGAAGCTTTAACCGGAGATATTCCTCAGGAGTATAAAACTGCACCAAAAGAATTGGCGAGTTTCAATTAAGCATATACTGCATTTAACTGCCCAACTATCACATTTGAGGCAAATTCAATTTCTTCAAATGTGATGGTTAGAGGCGGGGCAATTCTGATTTTGTGATTGGCAAATAAAAACCAATCGGTTAACAAGCCTTGTTCCATACAAGCTTGAATCACTTTGAGGTTGTTGTCAAAATTATCCAATTCAATACCTAACATCAAACCAGTACCCGTTATTCTGCAAATAGCCGGATGAATGAGCAACTTTCTAAAAAGTTGCTCTTTTTTTTGCACGCTCTCTAACAGGTTCAATCGGAACAATTCTTCAATACCGGCCAATGCAGCTGCAGCCACAACTGGGTGTCCACCAAAGGTGGTGATATGACCTAAAATTGGGGCATCGGCCAGTAAATTCATATTTGTTTTGGAGCTGACAAAAGCACCTATGGGCATGCCTGCACCTAATGCTTTTCCTAGCAATAAAATATCAGGAACAATGCCATATTTTTCAAAGGCAAAAAGGGTTCCTGTTTTTCCCATACCACTCTGGATCTCGTCAAAAATGAGCAGGGTTCCTGTTTCATTACAACGACTTCTGAGTGCTTGCAGAAATTCCAAATTGGCAGGTAAATAGCCAGCTTCACCTTGTATTACCTCTGTTATGATACATGCGGTTTGTTCGTTTATTTTGCTGACATCTGTTAAATTGTTGAACTCAATAAAATCGATGCCGGGTAGCAAAGGCCTGAACGCTTGTTTGTAATATTCTTCGCTGTTTAAACTCAAAGCTGCATGGGTACTGCCGTGATAGGCATTTTTACAAGCTAATATTTGCGCCCTTCCTGTAACCCGCTTGGCAAGTTTAAGGGCTCCGTCTGTGGCCTCTGCCCCTGAGTTTACCAAATAAGTACAGTTCAAATTTTCGGGTAATAATTTGGCCAATTCCGCACACAACATCACTTGTGGGTTTTGTACAAATTCACCATATATCATCAAGTGCATGTGTTTGTCTACTTGTGCTTTAATGGCCGCTTTTACGCGTTGGTTCCCATGACCCAAATGACTCACGGAAATACCAGAAATCAAGTCTAGGTAAGCCTTTCCAGCTTTGTCATAGAGATAGTTTCCTTCGGCTTTTTCCATTTCCATCATCAAAGGGAAATGAGTGGTTTGTGCCTGATGAGTCAAAAACAATTGTTTGGGTGTCATGTTACAACGAATCAACAACAAAAATAAGACATTATAAGTAGCATGGGTTTTAAATTTATTTGCCCCTAAAAAGGCTATCTTTGCAGCCGTTTAGCCAATACAAACGATATGAATCAACTTCAAATAGCAGTAGCCAAAGGCGATGGTATAGGTCCTGAAATCATGGACGCAGTCATTCAAATTTTCAATGCAGCTAAAGTGCCACTCGATTACAATTTTATTGAAATGGGTAAAACCTATTACGAGGCCGGACATAGTTCAGGTATGACTGATACCGCTAAGCAAGCCGTTGAAGAATTGGGTATTTTGTTCAAAGGCCCCATGGAAACTCCCAAAGGAAAAGGTGTTAAAAGTATCAATGTAACAGCACGTAAAACTTGGAGTACCTTTGCCAATAGAAGACATTTTAAATCGCTGAATGGAGTTGACACCGTATTTTCAAAAGCAGGTATTCCAATAGACATTACCATCATTCGTGAAAACATTGAAGGCACTTATGGTGGCGTAGAACACATGATTTCTCCTGATGTGGCATTGTGCAGGAGGTTCATCAGCAGACCAGGTAGTATGCAAGTTCACCGTTTTGCCTTTGAAATGGCAAAGAAAGAAGGTTTTACAAAAGTTACTTGTGCCCACAAAGCCAATATCATGAAAATGACCGATGGCTTGTTTTTGGAAACATTTTATGAAGTAGCCAAAGAATACCCAGAAATTCAGGCAAACGATATCATTGTGGATGATTTGGCCATGAAATTGGTAGCCTATCCTCAACAGTTTCAAATTGTGGTTTTAACCAATTTACAAGGCGATATCATGAGCGATTTGTGTGCAGGTTTAGTAGGAGGTTTGGGTTTTGCGCCTTCAGCTAATATTGGTGAACACATTTCTATTTTTGAGGCAGTACATGGAACTGCACCAGACATTACTGGTAAGAACTTGGCCAATCCAACCGCTTTGTTGTTAAGTGGCTTGATGATGCTTCGTTATTTAGGTTTGATGGAACATGCCAATACCATTGAAAATGCATTGTTATACACTCTAGAGCAGGGTGCTCACACAGGCGATTTTGGCGACAGAAGTACTACCTCATTGAGTACCCAAGCGTTTACTCAAACCATCATCAACCATTTAGGAAAAGTACCTTCAACAAATGCAGCCAGAGAAAGCAAAGTCTTGTCAAATTTTGTGAAACCAGTGGCGCCATCAGATCAAAAAATGATGTTGGGCAAACATGGTCAAGGAGCAGAAAAATTGGTAGGAATGGATTTGTTTATTGAAACTGAACAATTGGCGCATGAATTGGCCAGTACCATTCAATCTATTTTGCCACCTAGTTTAAAATTAATAAACATTGCCAATAGAGGTACGCAGGTTTGGCCTGTGGGTAGTAAATTCACAGAATGTGTTGACCAATACACGGTAAGAATTGAAGCCATCAATGGCACTACAAGCATGTCAGAATTGTTGGCTTGTTCGCAAACATTGTCTTCAACTTTGAATTTGTCGTCAATAGAGTTCTTGAAATACTTCGACAACAAAGCAGGTTATACCCTAGCGCAAGGCCAGTAGGGAATTTATATCCTGAATCCCTTTTAATTTAGGCAAACTTGTCAAGACTTTGAAATTGCTATGGGAGTAGTCGCCCAAATAATTTATTAAAAATTTGAGATCATGCTTAGTTGTTGAGCTTCCATATCTTAGTTGAATTTTGGAAGTCAATCTTAAAATTGTATTTATTTAGAACAAATTGATGTTTTAAAACGAAACATCCATTAATTTTGTAGCTTTGATGTACTAAACAAAAAAGCTCATGAATACACGACTGTCAAAAAAGCAAATTGGTCAGAGAATAGCTGAACTCCGAAAGTTCAAAGGATTTTCACAGGAAGATTTGGCTACAAGTGTAAAGATTTCAAGACCCTCAATCACCCAGATTGAATTAGGAAATAGGAGTATAGATATTTTAGAACTTCAAAAACTGTCTCAAGTATTAAGTTTTTCTTTGGATGAAATCATGTCTAAAGATTTTTCGGTAGGGAATGATATTGAAAGCATGGAGGAAAAGAAACAACTGAATACGGAAGAGCGTATAGCAGTACCTATGCTACAAATTAAGAAGTTTAAAAATGTCTTATTGTACATTCTAGAACATTGCGCTGGAAAACCCAATGTTGGTGAAACAGTTTTGTATAAGTTACTTTATTTTTCAGACTTTAATTATTATGAAATTTATGAAGAGCATTTGACCGGTGCTAAATACCGAAAATTGCCTTATGGTCCAGTTCCTCATAAACTAGATACAATCATTGGTCAAATGATTGATAAAGGTCAGTTGAAGCGAGTAAAAACAACCTATCATGGTTTTCCGCAAACGCGTTATTTGCCTTTGGTAAAAGCAGATTTAACGCAATTGAAGGCAAGTGAAAAAGAAGTAATAGACCGTGTCATTGAACAAATGAGTGATTGGTCTGCAGCAATGATTAGCGATTATTCTCATCAAGACTTGCCTTGGGAAGTTACAGAAGAAGGGAAGGATATTAGTTATGAATTGGCTTTTTATCGTGAACTGCCTTATTCAGTAAGAATCTATCAAGATGAAAATGAATAGGCCATGAAATTTAATCAGCTACCCGAATTTGAGAAGGATTTGAAATCTCTTCTAAAAAAGTACAGAACTTTACAAGAAGATTTAGAGGAGGTAAAAACAATTCTGAAGAAACGACCAGAGGTTCGTCCACCTTTTAGATTTGAAATAAGCAATCTACAACTGGAAACGTGTGTCATAAAAGTAAAAAAAATTGCTTGTAGATCTTTAAAAGGGAAAGGGATTCAATCTGGATTAAGATTGATTTATGCTTATTTTAAAAATGAACAAAAAATCACTTTCATTGAGCTGTATCACAAGAATGACAAGGAAAATGAAGACAAGCAAAGAATACTGTCTAATTTTAAATAGAAAATAGATTCAAAATGAATGCGTTTGTTTTGATGTTGTGGGATTAGGGGGGATTTGAGCAAAGAACTCTTAGTTAAACAGAATGTTTCAGTAAGTCTTCTTTTTTTAGGAATTTACTTAACGATGTACTTTGTTTTGTTCAGCTGTCCAGAACTTTTGAATAGGTTCAACTCAATTCCTTTTTTTAGATCTCTACTTGCAGTAGCCGAAGCAATATCTTTAAATACATTCATGTATTCTCTTCGACTGAATTCCTTATAGCCTTGACTTAAAAAGTATTCCAGTCTGTCATTGTCCTTTAGAATTCTATTGTTATAATTAAGCAATTGGGAAAGTGATTTTTCAATGACTCCTAGCATATATTCAATGAATGGAGTTGATTTACCTAATTTATCGCTCAATGAAAGCGATTGATAATATTCCTCTTGCGATGCACTTATCAATGATTCAAAAGGTAAGAATTCAAATATTTGATACTCATTTAATAGAATCACTGTCTGCCATAATCTTCCCATTCTGCCATTCCCATCTAGGAATGGGTGTATAAATTCCATTTCATAATGAAAGACACAACTTTTTATGAGTGTTAGTTCCTGTTCATCTTTTAGATACTCAAATAAGTTTTTCATTAAATAGGGTACTTGCTGAAATGGTGGAGCAACATGTTCGATATTGTTACCTTTTACTATGCCCACACTTTGATTTCGGTATTTACCAGCATTATTGATTAAACCTTTCATCAATGAAGCATGGGCTTTTAAAAAATCTTTTTCTGAGTGGAGTTTATATTTTTTTAGGTTATCGTAAACTTTAATTGCATTCAGCACTTCTAGCACATCTTTCTTAGGTCCAATGATTCTCTTGTTTTCAAGAAGGGCTGTAATTTGATCTTCTGTTAAGGTATTCCCTTCAATTTGTAATGAAGATTGAATTGTTTTAATTCTATTTTGTTTACGCAGTTGAGGCGATTGTTTGCTAAGGTAATTCGCATTTACTTCTCCAATTTTCTCAGAGATAGCACTTATTAGCTTTAGTATCTTAGGGGTAATATCATAGGGTGGCTTCATTGATAATATCATTTGATACTATCAAAGATAGGTGGCTTAACGAGTATCTCCAAATAATATTGCTGCTATGGGTTTGCGACATTGCGCTGCGCGGGTTTTGGGAAATAAATGAATTTAATGCAACGAAAACTTAATGAGAAGCTGAGCTTTCTAGTACCTTACAGAGCTCGTATATAGAAATGGATTTATTTTCGTCTGTAGTTTTGTTATCTATTCTTATCTCCTGCCTGATCTTCGTGCTGGTTTGCTTTTTGTGTTCCGCTTAAAATTGGATGAAGGACCTGGTTTAGCTCTGTTTGAGCCGGTTTTTTTAGGAGCCTCTGGTTTGTTTTTTTTAGGAGGCTGTTTGGGCTTTGCTTTTTTTTCATCTTCACTGGATGAATCTTCCAGCAAGCTATAAATGACTTTTAATTCGCTTTCTGTTAAATCTCTCCAATCTCCAAGTGGTAAGCCTTTCAAATCAATATTCATAATGCGAACCCGTTCCAGTTTAATGACATCATATCCGAAATGTTCACACATCCTACGAATTTGCCTGTTGAGCCCTTGAATCAAAATAATCCTAAACGTATTTTCTGATTCTTGCACAATCTTACACTTTTTTGTAGTCACACCCATGATGGGAACACCATTTGCCATGGCGCTGATCATACTTGGTGTTAAAGGCTTGTTCACCGTTACAACATATTCTTTTTCGTGCTTATTACCTGCCCGTAAAATCTTGTTTACGATATCGCCATTGTTGGTCAAAAAGATGAGCCCCTGCGATTCTTTGTCCAATCGACCAATAGGAAAAATACGTTTGCTATGGTTTACAAATTGTACAATATTATTCCGTACATTTTCTTCAGTTGTTGATGTTACACCAACAGGTTTATTCAGTGCAATAAAAACAATTTCCTCGCCCTTCAAAGGTTCCAATTTGTTTCCATTCACGCGAACACTGTCACCCACTTTTACCACATCGCCTATATTGGCTTTGCGCCCGTTGATGATGACAACGCCTCTTTCAATAAAACGGTCTGCTTCGCGCCTCGAACAAAGACCGCTTTCGCTAATAAATTTATTGATGCGCATGGAATTTTGAAGCATGTAGCTTTGGTTATTTTAAATTGCCCTATAAGGGTTTGGTTGTAGGCAAAGATGGGGTTTTTAGGGGAAATTTGGTAGGGAGAAGTGAAATTGATTAACTAAAATTTGTATGCAGTGACGAAGCCATGCCTATTGCAAATGTGCTGTTATGCGGTCGTTTTTTCATTCTTTTATATCTTCAATGTGATCTTTATAATAATTTGGTCGCTCGGTTTTTTGCCAAACTAATTTGTATCGTGTTTCCATGATTTCAAAGCCAAACGGTCGTTTCACATAGAATAAATTGTTTGAGTCGCTGGCAATTAAGGTTGCTCCTGAAATTATAAGCCCTGAAATTAACCATAGCAATATTGTCACAATTTTGTGCATATGAACTTTTATCAAAAAGTGGTCGATATAGAGTATTAGCAGCAACCAAAATGAAAAGTAAGTCAAGAAGTCAATTAGTAATTCTGCCACGAAAATCTGCAAGGACATAGAGGTGTGCCAACCTTCACCTACAAATGCCAACGGAAAGCCATAAAGTAGTGTATCAGGTCCGTCAATGGGTAGAGCATGCCACCATTTAGTAATACTGGCAAATGAGATTAGAGTTAATGGTAATATCAGTTTAAAAAGCAGACTTTTCATTGCTATATTTTTTGTCGGTTTTCTTCCAGAAGCTGAGGATTTTTTCATTATTGTAAAACATTTACAGAGAAAATTATAGCTTGAAGAAATCCATGTTCCAATCTGACAATTTAATCTTACCTTTTGTAATTAAATCGCTCCCCCTATGTTTAATTCCATTTTTATCGTAGTACAAACCAAAGGGACTAATGTATTTCCAATGCTTCAAATCACACGCATCATAGTAACCTGAGTTTATTAGTCTTCTCCCTTTCTTAATTTTTCCATTCTTTGGATTAATGTAATAGCCATATTTTGGGAAAAAGAATGGTTCATACGCAGTTGGCATCCATGGATCGTTTTTGGGCACACAGTTTAATTTGTAACAATCAGCCCCGATTATTATTTGCCCATTTATGTTATTTCTAATATATACTTCAGCCGGGTATTGAAGTTTCCTATCTTCTCGGGATGCTATTGAAATGATTAGGGTATCTGTTCTTCGATAATCTCCGCTTAATTCTAGTGAGAATTGACACCCTATAATTTCTGCACCTCCGAAACATGATTTACTGATGTTTTGAACAAAAAGCAAGGAACCAATTAGTTCCTCTGGCAACTTCGATATCCGAACTCCCAAGTGATCACCTCCAAAGTCTAAAGATAAATGAACAATTTGGGAGTCTGCTATCATTTCAAACGCTTCATCTTGACCAAAGGCCTGATTCGTAAAAAGCATCAATTGAAAAATAAGTAATGATAATGTGGCTCTCCTCAAGGTCGTAATTTTTGTTGTAATTAACTCCTTTATGTTATCGTATTCAATTAAATGCCGCATAACGTTTTGCGGCTTTGCGAAGGTGGCGATTTTCACCACTAAAATTAAATCGAAGCACTAAATTTTGATTAATCACTTCACTGTCATACGAAGCACTGCACCGCCATTTTTGCAAAACCCGTGTTGGCTGCTGCCGATACTCTCCCTTTATTTTAAATCTGGTTTCCAAGCGTCAAAAATCCAGAGACCGTTTTCAAAGAAACTCAAAGTCATTCTCTTTCTCTGATTATCAT
>JAIXWI010000038.1 GCA_027491355.1 Bacteroidota bacterium | reverse complement strand
TGAGGGAGTTTTTTTATGCAAAAAAGGAACTCATTGCAACGCAATGAGTCTTTTTCTCTCTTGTTCAGCCACCCCCAATGGTCCTCCGCCGTTAGGCGGTAATCCTGCCACTTCTTAACGATCGAAAGCCAAAATTGCGAAGCAATTGCTACTGTTCGGAAATACCTCAATTACTCATTGCGTTGCAATGAGAACCTTCTTAAATCATTCCTCACCGACACTCAAAATTGCGCAGCAATTGCTGCTATTCGGAAATAACACAAATACTCATTGCTTGCAATGAGGCTATATCCAAACGCTTCCTCACACTTGCAAGAAAAAAGAATCAGAAACTATGATAAAGTCAAATTTGTTAATGGATAGCACTGGTTTTAGTGCAAAAGTCATTACGGCAAATAGTGTTTATAAAGATTGGAAAACAACATCAGGTAGTTCAAGCAAATTAACTCCAGTTAGAGGTGTTGATTACTTTGCAATTAGAGGTGGAATGAATGCTGATGAATGAACACTTGTGAGTTTTGGAAAGTATACGGATGATACTTCTAGTAACACGGGTAGATTAACCATTTTTATTGAAAGTATTACTGATACAGGTATATATAAAATTGACGGTATCAATGCAAACAATGCAAAACTTTCTATTTTAGAAGGCAATAACTTAATCCATTTTAGCTCTGATTTTAAACATCAAGGTTCAGTTGTTATCACTCAATATGATACAACAAATAAAACGATATCTGGTACATTTATTTTTAATTTGGTTTCAAATACAAATATTTTTCAAGTTCAAAATGGTAATTTCACAGATATACCTTTTAAGCAATAATCTTTGTAAGGTTAAATTTAAATACAAATTGATAGTATAAGAAACAAATGATTGATATTTTTACATTAGGTATATCGGTATAAATACATTATCTATAAGAATTGGAACAAGCAGATTTAATAAAGTAACATACATCTATCAATAAAATAAATAGCAAAATGAAAAAAATGAAATGCTTTGCTGACTTAACATTCAAAATTAAATTGGGTTTAGTAATGATGAATATGCTCTTTGTATTGACTGCCAGTACAAGCTATTGCCAAAGCCTAGAATTAGTTGAAGAAAAAATATTGATCAACAACATGTCAGCTCCATGGGGGTTTACATTTATCAACAGCGATGAAGTTTTGTTCACTGAAAAAAGAGGGAAAGTGTTTCATTTTAAAATTTCTACCCAGACACTTAATGAGATAAGTGGTGTGCCAACCGTATCACAAAATGGTCAAGGGGGATTATTAGACATAGCCATACATCCAAATTTCAATAGTAACAGCTATGTATACATTACCTATGCAGTTGCTGCAATTGGTGGTCAAACAACCGCTTTGGGAAGAGGTGTACTTGTAGGTAACCAACTTCAAAATTTTACTGAATTATTTAGAGCGTTACCGATACGTAATTCTGGTGCACATTTTGGTAGTCGTATCGTTTTTGACAATAACAACTTGCTATATATGTCTGTTGGCGATCGGGGAGCACAAGATGAGGCACAAAATAAAAATAGCCACCTTGGCAAAGTATTGCGATTCAATGATGATGGAACCATCCCCATATCCAACCCACTTGTAGGGATTGCAAATACAAAACCAGAAATTTTTTGCTGGGGAAATCGAAATATCCAAGGTATGGCAATGAACCCTGCAACAGGAGAAATATATGCCCATGAACACGGTCCAAGGGGTGGCGATGAACTCAATTTAATTCAAGCAAATACCAATTATGGCTGGCCTGAGGTAACCTATGGCATCAACTACGATGGAAGTCCAATTACACCCGATACGAGCCTTCCAGGAATGGAACTTCCACTTACATATTGGGTTCCATCTATTGCTCCAAGCGGCATGACTTTTATCAAAAATAACCAGCCAAACAATGAGGTTGATATTCTGATTGGCGCATTGGCGGGTACTCATATACATTGGCTTAAAATGAAAGACAATAAAAGGGTTTCATCAACAAGAAGCATGAATGGTTATGCCCGTTTTAGAGATATCAGACAAGCGCCTGATGGTAAAATTTATGCTATGACAGAATCTCCAAACCGTTTTGTGCAATTGCGTTCAAATATTTCCATTTTTAATGCTATACCAGATGAAAATTATCGGCCAATTAAAAATGCATTTCTATATCCGAATCCCTGTTTTGGAGAAAGTACATTGTCATTTTACGTTTCAAACAAACAATTTGTTTCAATTAAAATATATAACTCGAACGGGTTATTCATAAAAGAAATATGTGCTCAAGACTTTACTGAAGGCAAACACTCCATAATCATAGAATCTGATAAATTTGTTCAGGGTATTTACCCTATTGAAATTTTAACAGGATGTTCTAAGTCTGTTTTAAAATTTATAAAACTGTAACCGCATTTAATCAGGTACTTTTTTAACGTGCTCATTGGAGTTGATGAGAACAAGAATAAATGTATAGCAGCAATATGACAAAGAAAAAAGTTGGATTGACAAGTTAAGCCAACTAAAAGCACCCCAAATAAAACTTACTGAAAAGCATTTGCTGAAATTCCAGCTGGTAGCAAAATGTTTATTGCAACACTACAACTGATTGAGAAATATGTCAATCGTATTGAGATTGGAGGCAAATAGCTAGCAAAACGACACGTAAAGACCTGGCATTGGAGCACAATGCTGAATGAAGTTTTCTGTAATAACCGGTATATTTTTATGAATTGTAGCAGAAACAAATTATGAAAAAATGCAACAAGGAAAAACTTAAAAATATTGCTCCATTCTAGAGCGTAATGCACCAAAAGTTCGTTAGCAGAAAACGCATATTTGGACATGATTTACTAGAAAATTAACTTGAAAACAAAAGGAAATAATTAAGTAACGATATTGTTTTAAAGCAACTCACTCCCAACAAAATAATGATGAGTATTAAAAAAAGCCTTAGCAAGTATTAAAGATTAATGAATAAAACTACAACTTGTTATTTACAAACGGATTATTGATGAAATTGATAAAGCCCAATCTGCTATTTAGGTTCAATTTTCTATATTTGGATCTTGTTAAAGGTTTTGAAATTAGATGCCAAAAGTGCCTCTCCAGTAAAGCTAAAACCTATACATAAATAGGTAAGACATCACATATTACAACATAATGAAAACATGGCACAACCAAAAAGGATGAATAGAAATAAACTTTTTTTGATGATTGCTTGTTTCATCATCTCATCCTGTCAATTAGGACGGTTTGTTTTTTACAATTTTGCAGACATAAATGATCATCAAAAATTTCATTCAAGACCATTAGTCGCCAATCCAGTTCCTTTTAATTTTCAGGAAACAAGCCATGGCAAATTTCCAAAAGAAATAAATGATATACCGTTTGATAAATATTTAAACGAAAACAATACGGTCGCTTTTTTAATCATTAAAAACGATACCATTCAATATGAAAAATATTTTAAAGGTTATGACAAAATAAGTATTGTCCCTTCTTTTTCAATGGCTAAATCTGTTACATCAATTTTAATAGGGTGTGCCATAGAAGATGGGCTCATTAAATCTGTTGAAGAGCCTATTACCAATTATATTCCTGAATTAATTAAAAATGGATTTAGAAAAGTAACAATTAAACACCTGTTGCAAATGACATCGGGTATTCAGTTTAATGAAAGCTATATCAACCCATTTGGTGATGCGGCTTCATTCTATTATGGCCTTCAACTTAGAAAAGAAATTGATAGGATGAAATTAAAAACAGAACCTGGTAAACAATTTGAGTATGTAAGTGGTAACACTCAACTCTTAGGTTTGATTTTGGAACGTTTGTTAAAGGATAAGACCATTACTTCCTATTTACAAGAAAAAATATGGACACCGCTTGGTATGGAATATAATGCATCTTGGAGTATAGACAGTAAAACGAATGGCATAGAAAAAACATTTTGTTGTTTGAACGCCAGAGCAAGAGATTTTGCTAAGATAGGACGTCTCTATAAAAACAAGGGCAATTGGAATGGAAAACAAATTGTATCACAAAAATGGGTTGAGACATCTACAAAGCTCGACACCTCTGAAGGAAGTGTAAATTTTTATCAATACCAATGGTGGTTGCCAACACCAAATGAAGATTTTATGGCAGAAGGTATACTAGGACAATTTATTTATGTTCATCCTTCAAAAGATTTAATTATTGTAAGACTTGGCAAGAAAGAGGGTAAGGCTGATTGGTGGACAATATTTACTTCTTTGGCAAAAGCTTATTGAGAGAGGAATGAACAATAGGTTGGTAGAATGGAAAATGATACATTTGATATGAACCATGCTACAAGCACTATTTTTACTTAGAAGGTGACAACTAAAGATTTTGAAATTTATTTGAACGAAGCTTATTCAAAAGCCTCATATCAATTGAACGCAATTTGTGAGCAATGAGCAGCCTTTGCATACACAAGCAATTTAGTCAACAATGCATTTTTTAAAAACACCAATTTTTACATTCTTATACCTCTCACTTTTCGGAATTGCTTGCAACGAAGCAGAGAAAGCCCCGGTTCAAGAAGCACCACCACATCCAATGCTTGTAAAAACCATTGGTGACCCCAGGTATGGCAACGTGTATTGTAGTTTACAAGACAAAACAGGTAAACTTTGGTTTGGAACCACAGAAAATGGACTTTATGAATATGACGGAAAATCGTTTCGTCAGTTCTTGATAACTGATGGGCTCATCAGCAATAACATTTCTAGTATGTTGGAAGACAACTCTGGCAAAATTTGGATAGGAACGGATGCGGGTCTTTGCGTTTACAATGGCAGCACATTTTCCAAAATTCAAATTCCTATACCCAAATACCTCACTCCCAATACGAATAAGTACTACAGCAACAAACACACAATTTACAGTATGCTGCAGGCTAGAAATGGTAAAATTTGGTTAGTAACAATAGATGGTGTTTACATTTACGATGGCAAGTCTTTTGAGTTGTTTGAAATGAAAGAAGCCGCAAATAGTATTCTAGGTAGCAATGACAAAGTGGAACGAATTTTGGAAGACAGGGAGGGTAATATTTGGTTAGGTGGAAGAACCAATGAAGGGGTGTTCAAGTACGATGGAAAAACCCTTACCAACCTTAAATTGGAAGTATTGTTTCAGAATGGACCCAAACCAAAACCGCATAATTGGGCATGGCCACAAACACAAGACAAAGCTGGCAATATTTGGTTCAGCAATTGGGGTGGGGCATACTGCTACAATGGCAAAACATTTACAAGTTTTAGTAAGAAGGATGGACTACCAGGTATAGTGGCTCGAATTATAGCTACTAAAAATGGCAATATCTGGTTAGGAGGTGATGGCATGTGTTTGTACAATCCTTCGGCGGTCTCCAAAAAATTCACCTGTTTCATGCCTAAATCAAGTATGACGTACCCGGGTATTTGGTCAATTTTAGAAGATACAAGTGGCAATATTTGGGTGGGAACGAGAGAAACAGGTCTCTATCTTTTTGACGGTAAAATGTTTACCTCCTATTCAGCATACAAGCATTAGCCCTCTGCCAAAAGCGTGAATTTATTTGGTACACGAAAACAAAAGACATGCATTGTTGTTAAGTAATGCAAATAAATTCGAAAGTGAAATTCCTCAAACTCCTGCTCATTGTTTTATTCATCTTAAGAAGCGGTTTTTCTATTGCCCAAAAGCAAAACAATCAATGGCGATTTGGAAGAAGTGGTGGCATCAATTTTAATACCAATCCACCAAGTGATGTAGCAGGTTCAGAAATAAGCACTCCTGAAGGCAGTGCCTCAGTTGCCGATAGAAATACAGGTGCATTGTTGTTTTATACCGATGGTATTAAAGTTTGGAATGCGAATAACCAAATCATGCCCAATGGGACTGGCTTGTTAGGAGGTACGTCAAGCTTGCAGTCTTCAACAACAGCTGCTTTGATTGTGCCAAAACCTGAAAGTAGTAATTTGTATTATATTGTTACAATAGATGAGCAATCTTCTAATAATGGGGTAAGGTATAGCCTGGTTGATATGACTTTGGACAATGGATTGGGAGATGTGGTAGCGGGTCAAAAGAATAAATTATTGTTTAGAACAACTTCCGAGAAATTAGAACTTGTTCCTACTGCCGACAAGCTGGGTTATTGGCTCATTACACATGATGACCTTGGCAATAGCTTTTTTTCATTTAAAATTACAGCTGCAGGCATTCAAAGTAGTCCTGTTGTTTCATCCGTTGGTGCTGCTCAAGTAAATGGTGCTGGCCATATGAAAGTAAATCGGCAATTCAATAAGTTGGCAATAGGAGTTACATTTGGCGCATCCCTCGAGTTGTTTGATTTTGACAATGCAACCGGAAAAATATCAAATCCGATTACATGGAAGCACCAACTGTCTAGTCCATTGATTTATGGAATTGAATTCTCGCCAAATGGGAAATTGTTGTACGTAACTAACCTTGAAAAATTGGTTCAATTCGACCTTTCAAGCAATGTAGCTGCTACCATACAAAGCTCATTTTACGAATTACCTATTGGCGCATTCTCTGTGCCGGCTTCGGTTCAATTGGCAATTGACAACAAAATTTATGTCAACAATGGAAGCTTAGATGTCATCAATTGCCCAGACAAACTAGGCGATTTGTGTGGCTATCAAAAAAATGCAATTCCTGATCAAATTGGTGGCGGAGGCTATGGATTACCTAAATGGATCTATTACACCAACGATCTGCCACTAACAAACTCCAATGGTATTGTTTATTCAGATACATGTATTGGTAGTACCACTCAATTTACATTACAAAACCTTGCAGGTATTTCATCCATTACATGGGATTTCGGTGAGCCAAGCTCAGGAGTGAACAATTCAGCTGTTGGTTCAAAAGTTAGCCATTCATATGCTGGAATTGGCAACTATAATGTACGTGCAATTCTTAGCAATACCTGTGGTTTTGATACTTTATTTTTGATCAATTTAGGCATTGTAGATTGTAGCAATCCTAGCCCTAAAATAATTGGAATAAAACTAATCGGTGATACCTGTAATTTACCTGCAAATATTACATTTCAGGCAGAAGGCACAAGTAGTTCACCTTATTTCTTTTGGAACTTTGACGATCCTTTGAGTGGCACAAACGATACGGTAACTATTACTGGAGCAAGCCCTGTTCCTTTTCCAACACATACATTCACTACTGCAGGATTTTACAATGTTTGTGTTGCGTATAAAGAACCTGGCTTTCCTGAAAAAACAATTTGTAGAAGACTTTCTGTAGGTTTGTGTTGTGATGGCGCCATTGCTTCAACAGATACTTGTTTAAATGATAGCATTCCGTTTTCAATTCTTACAGGCTCAGCAGTATCAAGCATCAATTGGAATTTTGATGACCCGGCAAGTGGTTCAAGCAATTCATCGACGGCTTTAACGCCTAAACATTTGTTTACAAAATCAGGTAAATACAAAGTCAGTGCTATTGTTAATTTTTCGTGTGGGATAGACACATTGTATCAGTCATTGACAATCATAGATTGTAAGGATGATACGGTAGTTTGTCAATTGTTTGTTCCAAATATTTTTACCCCCAATGCAGACGGTGCTAACGACAAATTTTATCCTATTTGTAACTGTTCATTTGAACAACTTGAGTGGTCTGTTTTTAACAGGTGGGGTGAGCTCATCTTCAATACAACCAATCCGAATGACAAATGGGATGGCCGGTTTAAAGGTGTGGAATGTGCAGATGGCGTTTATTTTTATACCATTCAGTACAAATTGCCATCACAACCAGCAAAGAGTATGTATGGAACTACCACACTTTTAAGGTAGTTGTAGGGGTATTACAGCCATTGTTGTTTTCCTAAGTCACGCCCCAACCAGTTGTAGCAAGTTTGCAACCCTTTCAATCAATGGCTTGACTTCTGATTAAACAACTCAATGCATAAAAAAATAATTTTATTCAGCATGTTGCTGCTGTTCTGTGCGCAAGCATTTGGACAGAAGCTTGCCATGACCTTTCAAGATGCAGCAAAAAATGGTATCAGTTTCGATTCTTTGGAGCAGATTTATAAAAGTGCAATACACGTTGATGCCTCACAGGCTGTTTTTAAAACCGATGCTGAACAAGAAAGCATGTATAAAGCATACATCAAGTTGTTGCAAGATTTTGGTAAATTTTTATATGCCCATCAATTCAAATGGGAGCATCCTACTAAGTGTTTCAATAGAATTTATTTCAACACAGATGGCACAATAGATTATTTTCTGTTTAATTTTCTAGGTCAGCCAGCTGATAAGCTTGCTGCTGCAAAAGAAAAGGAGTTTACTCAGCTACTCAATGCATTCATCAAAGACTATCAAATTCCATTAACGGCTAAGATAAAATTTGCACAGTGTAGTCCAACAACTTATATGCCTGAATAAAATGAATATGCACCATCCAATCTTTTAGCGTATTTCCATTTGCGCTCGTTTTTATCGATATTGAACCCAAGAACAGGGCAATAAAATGGATAATAAAATGCAAAAAGGACTGCGTATTTACCCGTTGTCCAATGCCACCGAGTTAGAATTACCTTTGATTGAAGGTGGTATCAGTGCAGGCTTTCCTTCGCCGGCTTCTGATTTTTTAGATGCGGGTATAGACCTCAATAAATACCTGATTAAAAATCCGTCAAGTACCTTTATTGCAGTAACCGATGGTAATTCAATGATGGATGCAGGTATTGCTAACAAAGATTTACTCATCATCGACAAATCACTCGAACCAACAGATGGTAAAATTGCAGTTTGTATTTTAGACGGAGAATTTGTGTTAAAAAGATTAAGAGTTGACAATGAGGGCATTTGGCTCATGCCTGCAAATCCTGCTTTTAAACCGACAAAAATTACCGAATTTAATGACTTTGAAATATGGGGAATCGTTACCTATTCTATTCAAAGACATTGATGCATGTTTGCTTTAGTTGATTGTAATAATTTTTATGCCTCTTGCGAGCGTGTTTTTAAACCCTCGCTCCGCAATAAGCCTGTTGTTATTTTATCCAATAACGATGGCTGTGTCATTGCACGTTCAAATGAAGCCAAGCAATTAGGAGTGCCCATGGGTGCTCCTGCTTTTCAATACAAAGCCCTTTTTGAAAGTCAAAACATCCATGTGTTTTCTTCCAATTATGCATTGTACGGCGACATGAGCAATAGGGTCATGCAAACGCTGGCTTCTTTTGCAGATGAAATGGAGGTGTATTCAATTGATGAAGCATTTTTACGGATTAAAGGTTTGTCTGATGAACAGTTATCGGCTTATGGTTTACAAATCAGAAAACAAGTCACGCAAGGCACTGGGATTCCTGTTAGCATTGGTGTTGCTGCAACTAAATCATTGGCAAAATTGGCCAATAAAATTGCCAAGAAATTTCCTGTTCAAACAGGTCATGTACATGTCATAGACACCCCGCAAAAAATAGAGAAAGCCCTCAAGTGGTTGCCTATTGAAGATGTGTGGGGCGTTGGTCGCAGGTATGCCAAAAAGCTCAGGGCGCAAGGTGTTCAGAATGCTTATGATTTTACAAAATTACCTGAGGCTTGGGTAAAGCAACACTTGAGTGTGATGGGGCTCCGTTTACAACAAGAGTTAAAAGGCAATCCTTGTTTTGAACTTGAACAGCCCCAAACCAAGAAACACATTACCACAGCCCGCAGTTTTGATACCCAGTACACTGATTTTAAGCTCATCAAAGAACGGGTGGTTACTTTTGCAACAACTTGTGCCAAAAAATTACGCAAGCAAGAAACGGTAGCCAATGCGGTGATGGTTTTTGTACATACCAATGCACACCGACCAGATTTGCCTCAATATGCCAAGAATATTGTGCTGCAATTGCCTTTTCCAACACACTCTGATATTGAGTTGGCAAAGTATGCCACCAAAGGATTAGAAAAAATTTTCAAACCAGGTTATGCCTATAAAAAAGCAGGTGTTATTGTAATGGACTTGCAGCCCACCAGCCAGATTCAGTTTAACCTTTTTCAAAATAGCAATCCTAAGCATTTCAAACTCATGCAGGTAATGGACCAAGTAAATGATGCCATTGGTGTGGTTAAAGTAAAACTAGGAGCACAAGACAAAGACCGAACCTGGAAAATGAGACAAGAAAAACTATCCCCTCGTTATTCGACCCGTATCAACGATGTCATTCATGTAAAAGCCTGATGTGTTTCCATTCTAAATTAAGCGCCGATGCCCAAAGCATTGAAAACAGGTTCAAGGCTAAATTTACCAAGCCCAATTACAAACCCATGGACCGTTATGTAGGCTTTGCACATCCGCGTACGCCCATCATTAGCAGGCAGTATCCGCAACACATACACCACGCTGTTTGGGGGTTGGTTCCTTCATGGGCCAAAGACCTCAGCATTCAGGCCCATACCTTAAATGCCCGTATAGAAACCTTACACGAAAAACCATCCTTTAAAGCATCCGTGCAGCAGCGTTGTTTGGTGTTGGTAGATGGCTTTTATGAATGGCAATGGCTCGACCCTAAGGGACAAAAAAAGCAGCAGTATTTGATTGGACTAGAACAAGACGCACCATTTGCTTTGGCAGGTATTTACAACAGTTGTGTGCATCCGCAAACTGGAGAATTTTTACATACTTATGCCATTGTTACAACAGCAGCAATAGGGCTAATGGCTCAAATTCATAACAGTAAAAATAGGATGCCTGTGGTGTTGAGTCCAGAAACAGAGCAAGCTTGGTTAGCTGGAGCGCACGTACTTGATTTTACAAAACCTAACATTGATTTAGTAGCAAGAGCCATTTAGTACAGGCAGTAAAAGTTAACGGATGACAATGTCATTGATAAATTCTGAACCCATGTGTTGGTTGGTCAGTTCAATTAACTTTGATTTTTGAAAATTCAATTCTTGTTTGAGTGCCGGCGATTGAATATACAAGTACAATACGCCTTTGTTGACATACATTTTGCTGGTGTATTTAGCAATCATATCACCAGCAATTTTTGACCAATCTGCTATTAATTGGGCTTCTTTGAGTTGATTGCCCAATTGATTTTTGGTTAAAAAAGTTCCAATAATTTCTTTTAAGCTTTGTTCGTTGGAATTTCTCATCGGTCTAAGGTAGGTTTAAATGCAGCAATCTCAAAATATTTCACCTCTATATGAGCCAGGTCTGCAAAGGCATCGGCAATGCGTTGTTGGTGGGTGTCTGTAATAAAAATTTGTCCAAATTCTTGTTTGCTGATGCGTTGAATCAGTAGGTTCAAGCGTTGTGCATCTAGTTTCTCAAAAATATCATCCAAGAGCAATAAAGGTTGGACTCCCTTTTGTGCTTGCAGGTAATCATACAAGGCCAATTTTAGCGCAATGACAAACGATTTTTGTTGTCCCTGTGAGCCATATTTTTTAATGGCGAATCCATCCAATAAAAAAAGTAAATCATCTTTGTGTATGCCCTTGGTGGTTCTTTGTGCTTGCTTGTCTGTAAAGGCTTGTTGTGTGAGCCAGGCTTGCATATCCATTTCGTTTAAATCCGATACATACACAATTTCTGCCAGCTCTTTTCCTCCAGAAATATCCTTGTAATGGTTGTGAAAATTAGGCTGAATGGTTTGTAAAACCAGTTTTCTGGTTTCGAATACTAAGTGTCCATATTCGTGCAAGCGTTGGTTGTAAATGTTTAACAACGATTCGTCATAAGGCGTTCCATTGGCAAAGTCTCTCAATAGCTTATTACGTTGATCAAGGTATTTGTTGTACGCCATCAAATCGGTCAAGTATTTTTTATTGCAACTGGCAATTACTGAATCCAATAGTTTTCTTCTTGCATCTGCTGTTTCTTGAATCAGTAGAATGTCTCCAGGTAAAATCATAATCAGGGGCAAGGTGCCTATATAATCTGCAAAACGTTCAACCTCATTTTGATCTATGAGCAATTGTTTTTTTTGACCACTTTGGTAAATGAGTTTGAGTTGGTTTGTTCCCGACTGGCTCTCAATTTCTGCATCAATGGTAAACCAACTGGCACCGTGTTGTAAAGAAAATTGATCTTGGCTATTGAAATAACTTTTAGTGAAGCCTAAATAATAAATTGCATCGAGTACATTGGTTTTGCCAATGCCATTGAGTCCTGTCAAGCAATTTACTTGTGCAGACAAGTCAAATTCCACAAAACAGTGGTTTTTAAAGTTTTGCAATTTTAATCGACGCAAATGCATGCCGTAAAATTAACTTTTTCCTTGAATGCGCAGCCTAAAAATCGTTTGATGCTGATAATCAATAGTTCTACCTGACTTGGCATTCACAAGAATTTGATTAGTTTTGCAATTCTCATAAAATGGCAAAACTAACATTTACAAAAGAAACTTATCTGCAGTGGTTTGAGTCAATGATGCTCATGCGCAGGTTCGAAGAAAAGTCAGCTCAATTGTATGGTCAACAGAAGATCAAAGGTTTCTGTCACCTATACATTGGACAAGAGGCTGTTGTAGCCGGCACCATGAGTGCGCTTCAAAAAGATGACAGAATCATAACTGCATACAGAGACCATGCCCACGCTCTTGCCTGTGGCATCTCTGCCAGATCCGTTATGGCTGAGTTGTATGGCAAAGTCACAGGTTGTTCTAAAGGCAAAGGTGGTTCTATGCACATGTTTAGTAAAGCGCATAATTTCTTTGGCGGACATGGTATTGTTGGTGGTCAGATTCCATTGGGTGCGGGTATTGCATTCGCCGATCAATACCGTGGAGGTAAACAAGTAACAGTTTGTTATTTTGGGGATGGTGCCATGAGACAAGGAGCGTTGCATGAAACGTTCAACATGGCCATGCTTTGGAAATTACCTGTTATTTTTGTTATTGAAAACAATGGCTACGCCATGGGTACATCTGTAGAAAGAACCTCTAACGTTGGGGAACTTTACAAAGCAGGTCTTGCTTATGATATGCCTTCTTTCTCAGTTGATGGCATGAAAGCGGAAGCTGTTCATGAGGCAGTTGCTAAAGCAGCTGAAAGGGGCCGTAACGGAGACGGTCCAACTTTATTGGAAATTCGTACTTACCGATACAGAGGCCACAGTATGAGTGACCCCGCTAAATATAGAACCAAAGAAGAGGTTGAGGCATACAAATTACAAGATCCCTTAGAGCAAGTTAGAGCCTCAATTTTGAATAAAAAATGGGCCTCTGATGCAGAATTAGATAAAATTGAAGAAAACATTAATAATATTGTACAAGATGCTGTTGATTTCAGTGAAAATTCACCCTTCCCGGATGAGTCAGAATTGTTTACTGATGTATATGCAGAACCAAATTATCCTTTTATTATTGAATAAGAATTAAGAACCAGATATGGAGAACTCGGAAGAAAAATCACAATTAAACCTAGATGTTAAACTAGAAGAAACAACCCATAAGGTTGAGCAATTTTACCATAACAACAAACAAAATATTTTTCGTGCGTTGATTGGATTGCTGGTATTGATTGGCGCCTATGCAGGCTTTCAATCATTTTACCTTGAACCAAAAGAGAAAGAAGCACAGTCAGCCATGTTTCAGGCGCAAAATTGGTTCGAAAAAGACAGTTTTGCAGTTGCTTTGAGCGGACAAGGTGAAACGATGGGTTTTGAGCAAATTGCCGAAAACTATGGTTTAACCAAAGCTGGAAATTTGGCGCACTACTATGCAGGTGTTTGTTGCATGAAGACAGGAAAGTTTGATGCTGCCGTTGAGCACCTAGAAAGCTTCAGTTCTGACAATGCTTTGGTAGGTCCTATTGCTGCTGGATTATTGGGAGATGCTTATGTTGAAAATGGCAATTTAGACAAAGCAGGTGCTCAATACATGAAAGCAGGCAACATGAATAAAAATAAAATCACTTCACCTATTTTCTTTAAAAAGGCAGGAATGGTTTTTGAAGAAACCAAAGAATTCAAAAAAGCGGTAGATGCATACGAAAAAATCAAATTTGATTTTACTGATGCTCAAGAAGCAGCTGATATTGATAAATATATAGCTAGGGCTTCAGCAGCAGCTGCAAACTAATTTTAAAATTAATAAACCATAAAGCCAATCTTTTTTAAGATTGGCTTTTTTAATTTCATAAAAATGGCTACTTCATTAAAGAACTTATCCGTAAGCAATCTCAATACAAATGACTTGTTTAAAAGCTTAAACATTGCCTTAGTTGTTGCAGACTGGAATCCTGAAATTACACATGCAATGCGAGATGCTGCCGTACATTTTTTAAAGGCGAACGGGGTTCCTGATAGCCAAATTCATTTGCATGCCGTGCCTGGTACTTTTGAGTTGCCTTTGGGAGCTCAATGGATGGCAGCACAAGTGCATACAGATGCGGTTATTGCTATTGGTTGTGTGATACAAGGCGAAACACGTCATTTTGATTTTATTTGTTCTGCATGTGCAGATGGTATAACTCAGGTTGGTCTCAAATACAATAAGCCAGTTATTTTTGGAGTTTTAACTACAAACACACTTGCTCAAGCCCAAGATAGAAGTGGCGGTAAGCATGGCAATAAAGGTATTGAAGCTGCAGAAACGGCTTTGAAAATGTGTTTGCTAAAGAATTCAGTTGCTTAGACTATTTTTTCTTGGTGCTTTCCATTAAGTTTGAATTGTGATGCGTTTAAGATCAAAGCTATTTCAAGTATATACACTCTTGGTTGTTTTAATGGGAGTGTTTGTGTTCAATGCCTGTAAAAAGGGTTTTGATGGTACACCCAAAGCCATCGATTTGCCTGAAACTTATATGGTAGTTGATTCTATTTACAGAAGTGGTCCAAACAGATTGGCAACTCGAGTTCAGGCCCATTGGTGGGGAAGTTCTGCAAATGGAATTATCAAATATTATGAAGTGTCTTTGAATAATGGAGCAACTTGGTTTTCAACCACCTCCCAAGACAGTTTATTTTTGTTAGAAATACCATCAGGTACTGACAGTGCCGATGCGCTTGTAATGGTAAGAGCTGTAGACCAATTGGGACAAAAAGACCCAAGTCCTGCATCAACTTTGTTTCCTATTAAAAATTCACCTCCAGTTGCAGCATTTGCTTATGCAGTTTTCCAATCAGGCATTGCAACCAGAAACATAGAAAATACTTTTCCTGTCCTCAAGTTTAATGTAACTGGTTCAGATCCTGATGGAGATTTGTTGCAAGCATTTGAATTGTATATCAACGATACCAATAGCCTCCCAGTTTTGATTCCTGGTAATAGTTTGGCATTTACGTTGGTTTCTCAGCAACCCAGAGCTGATAGCGCTGTTTGTGATATTTACCTCGGTAATTCTTCACAAAAGCACACAGCAACCATTGGCTTTTTACGTCAAGGGGCTTTTAACACCATTTACATCCGTGCTGTAGACAAGGCTTTTTCTAAATCGCCATTCATTGCAAGCCGTCAGGTATGGGTTAAAAAAGTAAGTTCCGATTTATTACTAATCAACGCATACAACAACAGTAAATTATTGGTACAAAACTTCTACTGTAAAAAGTTAAACGCAGTTGGAATCAATGCTTTCGATACTTTGCAAGCATCAGAAATCATCAATGACAATTACACCCAATTGCAACCCGATTTTTTAACCCAAAGCCGCACATTTTCATTGTTCAAAAAAATTGTATGGTTCAGCGATGATGCAGAAAGTTCATTGTCTATGGGACAAAGAACCACTGCACCATTTTTTGATGCTGGAGGGAAATTGTTCATGGCTGTAACATTTTCATCCTCATACAACGCGTTTAGCAATTACCTCGATTGGACTCCTATCAAAAGCTTAGTAAATGCACCAACAGGTTCGGTTTTTAGAATTGGCATGAATACAGATATCGCTGCAGTTAAGCCTGAATGGCCAACACTTAACTCAACCCAGGTAATTTCCTCGGCGAGGCCATTCACAATTCCTGAAAGCAATGCTTCTGATATTGCATTTGATTCGCTATACGCCAGTGGCATTATTGAAAGCAAACCTGCTCCTCAACTAGCAGCAGAATGGAAAGGAGGCTCTGTTACCATTGCCAGGAGGTTCAAGCCAAGTTCTCAGAAAAGTAATTTTATTATTTCCAGTATTCCTCTTGAAAGAATGAATGGGAAGAACAATACCGACAGTCTTTTTCAGAAAATCTTCATTGAACAACTTGAATTTTAAAACTTATCATATAGTTATTTTTGCCAGTGGCAGTGGTAGCAATGCTTTGAATGTCATCTCCTATTTTGACAAACATCCTATTGTGCGTGTTGCAGCAGTTTTCTGTAACAATCCCAAAGCTGGAATCATTGAAAAAATAAAAGCTACTTCAGTACCATTGGTGCTTTTTGATAAAAAGCAATTTGATAATCCTGACTTGTTTTTACCGCTGATTCAACCTTATCAATCTCATCTGATTGCTCTGTTGGGTTTTTTATGGAAGGTACCTGAGTTTTTAATTAAAGCATATCCACAACAAATCATTAACCTACACCCCGCACTTTTGCCAAAGTATGGTGGTAAGGGTATGTACGGACATTTTGTTCATGAAGCTGTGAAAAAAGCAGGAGAAACAGAAACAGGCATCAGTATACATTATGTAAACGAACACTATGACGAAGGCAAACTCATTGCCCAATTCAAAACCCCAGTTTCTGAAACAGATACAGCAACAACCATTGCTGAAAAAATTCATCAGCTCGAGCAACAACATGTGCCTGTTGTTATTGAAAATATTTTTATGAATCAAAATAATTCAGCTTTGAATTAATTAACTTTGTGGGCTTAAAACATTAGCCCGCATGGAAGCGCTCTCAAAAATCAAAAACGCCTTAATATCAGTATTTTACAAAGATGGATTGGCTCCAATTGTACAAACCCTTCACCAAAATGGAGTTGTTATTTATTCAACCGGTGGTACCCAAAGCTTTATTGAGCAATTAGGAATACCAGTTGTGCCAGTAGAACAACTAACCGGATATCCAAGTATTTTGGGAGGACGTGTAAAAACCTTACATCCAAAAGTTTTTGGCGGCATTTTAGCTCGCAGAGAAGAAACAAAAGACATGGAGGAAATTGCTGCATATGAAATCCCTTTGTTTGATTTGGTTATGGTTGATTTGTACCCGTTTGAAGAAACCAGAGCGCAAACAAACGATGAGGCCACCATTATTGAAAAGATAGACATTGGTGGTATTTCTCTGATTCGTGCGGCTGCAAAAAATTTCAAACACAGTTTCATTGTATCCGATAAAAATGATTACCCTGAATTTTTACAGATGATAAGTACGCAATCAGCCAGTACCAGCTTAGCACAACGCAAAGCTTTTGCGGCTAAAGCATTTCAAACAAGTTCATCATACGATGGTCATATTGCTGCATATTTTGCAGCGCAAATAGGTACTGCTAATAAATCGGTTTTGAGGTATGGAGAGAACCCACATCAAGAAGGTTTTTTTCATGGCAATTTGAACGAATTGTTCACCAAAATTCAAGGGAAAGAATTGTCCTATAACAACATTTTAGACATTGATGCTGCTATGAATTTAATGGCAGATTTTACTGAACCAACAGTTGCCATTATTAAGCATAACAATCCATGTGGTGTTGCATCTAGAGCTACTATTTTAGAGGCATGGAATGATGCCTTATCGGGAGATCCAGTTTCTGCATTCGGAGGTATTTTGATATTGAACAGGCCAGTTGCAATTGATACTGCTGAAGCCATAGATAAAATTTTCTTTGAAGTACTCATTGCTCCAGAATTTACTGCTGAAGCCATTGCAAAACTGAGCGCTAAAAAGAACAGGATTATTTTAAAACAAATTGGCACATTGCCACACAAAAACTTGTTCAGGTCTTCTTTGAATGGCATGTTAGAGCAACAAAAAGACTTGGTAGTATTAGATAAATCAGCATTAAAACCGGTCACTTCTCATGTGGTTAATGATTCTGATTTGGAGGACTTGATTTTTGCAGATACCATTGCCAAACATACCAAATCAAACACGATAGTATTGGCTAAGAACAAGCAATTACTTGGAATTGGATGCGGTCAGACAAGTAGGGTAGATGCCTTGAAGCAAGCCATTGAAAAAGCCAAAAATTTTGAATTTGATTTAACAGGTGCCGTCATGAGTAGTGATGCTTTTTTCCCTTTCCCTGACTGTGTTGAAATTGCTCACAATGCAGGCATTGACAAGGTGATTCAGCCAGGCGGTTCCATTAAAGATGATGCTTCAATTACGTATTGCGAAAACCACAATATGGCCATGTATTTCACAGGAATTAGACATTTTAAACATTAATTGAATAAATTCCTTAACTTTCAAGCACAAATAGTATAATTTGCAATAATCAAACCGAATAGGGAGCATGAGCGTTTTTAGTTTTTTAACACAAGATTTAGCAATCGACCTTGGCACAGCCAATACTTTGATCATACACCGTGACCAGGTAGTAGTAGATGAACCATCTATTATTGCGGTTAATAGAAGAGATGGCAATGTCATTGCTGTAGGAAGTCAGGCCCGTCAAATGCAGGGTAAAGTGCATGAGGATATCAAAACCATTCGTCCATTGAAAGATGGTGTAATTGCAGACTTCCAAGCTGCTGAACACATGATCAGAGGAATGATCAAAATGATTCCCCAAACCAATAAATTTATCAAGCCGCAACAACGCATCGTTATTTGTATTCCATCTGGCATTACAGAAGTTGAAAAAAGAGCGGTAAAAGATTCTGCTGAACGAGCTGGTGCTAAAGAAGTATATTTAATTCATGAACCTATGGCTGCTGCTATTGGTATTGGAATAGACGTAGATGAGCCAATGGGCAACATGATCATTGACATTGGTGGCGGTACTACAGAAATTGCAGTAATTGCATTGGCTGGTATTGTTTGTGACCAATCTATTCGTGTAGCTGGTGACGAATTCACTGAAGATATTTTAGATTTCATGCGTAGACAACACAATCTTTTGGTTGGTGAGCGAACTGCAGAAAGAATTAAAATTGAAGTAGGTTCAGCACTGCCTGAATTAGACAATCCCCCACCAGATTTTGCAGTGAGTGGCAGGGATTTAATGACAGGTGTGCCAAAACAAATTATTGTTACCTACAGCGAAATTGCTTCAGCACTAGATAAATCTATTTCTAAAATTGAAGAAGCCATCTTGAGAGCATTGGAATTAACACCTCCTGAACTTTCAGCAGATATTTATTCAACCGGCTTGTATTTAACTGGTGGTGGTGCCTTGTTAAGAGGTTTAGACAAGCGAATTGCCATTAAAACCAAACTGCCTGTGCATGTTGCTGACGACCCACTTAGAGCAGTAGTAAGAGGCACAGGTATGGCTTTGAAAAATCTTAAAAATTATAAATTCTTGATGCCTTGATTCTCCCAAAGCGAGCATGAGGAACCTGATATTTTTTCTTTACAAATACTACACATTTATCCTCTTCTTTTTTTTAGAGGTAATGTCGTTGGTGATTTTGTATCGCTATAATAATTACCAAAGAGCCAGTTTTTTGAATTACACTGGAGGCATGGCTTCTAAGTTTTACGAGAGTGTAAACAGCGCTTCTAATTATTTGAGTTTAAGACGCATCAACGATAGTCTGATGTACGAAAATGCAAGGCTCAGGGCTCAACAACTCAATGCCTATTACCAAAACGGTTTTACATTGAGTTCAATAGTTGATACAGTATACAAACAGCAATACCAATATATTGCTGCTAATATTGTGAACAATTCAATCAATAAAAGAAACAATTACATAACCATAGACAAAGGTCGTTTGCACGGCATTGAAACAGATATGGGTGTGATAGGTAGCAATGGTGTAGTTGGTATTGTTACCAGTGTATCAGAACATTATGCTACCATCCGTTCAGCTTTGAACTCTAATACCAAAATTTCCGCAATGGTTAAAAAGAATGGTGCCTTTGGTTCTTTGGAATGGAATGGAGACAATCCAAGAGTTTCTTCATTGTTGCACGTTAACAAACATGTTCCTGTTGAAATAGGTGATGAAATTGTCACCAATAATTACTCAACTTTATTCCCAGTTGGCATTCCTATTGGTACCATTCAAGAAAAAAGTTTAGAGGCTGAAGACAATTTTTACACCTTAAATGTAGCCTTGTTTACAGATTTCAATACGCTGAAAACGGTTTATGTCATCAGAAATATTTTAAAAGACGAACAAAAAAATCTTGAAAACAATCTAAAAGGTGATCATTGATTTATTGACATATTTATTGCGCTTTGTGCTTTTGCTGCTCATTCAGTTATTGGTGGTCAATAACATTGAATTGAACACGTATATCAATCCGTATATTTATCCATTGTTTGTATTGACATTGCCTGTGAATACTAAACCTTGGCAAGTTGTTTGCATTTCATTTGTGATTGGGATGGCAATGGATACCTTTAGCAGCACTCCTGGTTTACATATGGCTGCCACAACGTTTATGGGTTATATCAGAATTTATTTTTTACGCTTTGCTGCCACCAAAGAAGATTTTGAAAGCAGAATCAGTCCTACTTTATCTAGAAAAGGGCCAGCTTGGTTTTTGTTTTATGCTTTTGTGTTGTTGTTTTTTCACCACCTGTTGTTGTTCTATTTTGAGGTATATGGATTTAGTGAGTTTTTCCGAACATTTTTCAGGGTTTTGTTGAGTACCATTTTCAGTGTACTGTTGATTGGACTTGGGCAAATTTTATTCTATAAGGTAGCCAACAAAACAAATGGATAAAACATTTAAACAACACACACTGCTCATTATTTTCATTGTTGTTGCTTTCATTTATATATGCAGGCTGTTTTATTTACAAATCATTGATGACAGCTATTTTTTAAGTGCACAAAACAATGTATTGCAGGAACAAACCATTTATCCAGCAAGGGGTTTGATTTATGACAGAAATGGAGAATTGTTGGTTTACAATGATGCCATTTATGACCTTTCTGTAATGCCTGAACAGGTAAAAGATTTAGATACTTTAGCTTTTTGCAAAGTACTTAACATCACCAAAGAAGAGTTTATTAAAAAGTTTGAAAGACTCAAACACCAAAAGGGATATGCTCCATGGAAACCTTGCGTATTTGAAAGACAAATCACCATTCCAACATACGCAGCTTTTCAAGAAAGGTTGTTCGATTTTCATGGTTTTTTTGTTGAAGTAAGAACAGATAGAAAATACAAACACAACAATGCTGCTCACGTAATGGGTTATATTGGTGAGGTAACCGATAAAGACATTGAAAAAAGTGATGGCTATTATCGTATGGGTGATTTTATAGGCATCAGTGGGGTTGAAAGGACATACGAAAAAGAATTAGGCGGAAAAAAAGGTACCCGTTATGTATTGGTTGATAGCAAAAGCCGTTCACAAGGGCGCTATAAAAATGGCGAGTTTGATACCCCAGCAGTTGCAGGTAAAAACATCAATCTAAGTATTGATTACCGCTTGCAACAATTGGGTGAAGAATTACTGATAAATAAAACAGGAAGCGTGGTAGCACTTGAACCTAAAACAGGAGAAATTTTAGCGTTGGTAAGTAGTCCATCATACAACCCCAATTTATTAATAGGTAGAGAAAGGGGTAAAAAATACATGGAGTTGTTGCGAGATCCAATGAAACCATTGTTCAATAGAACCCTTGCTGCTCCTTATCCTCCAGGCTCAATTTTTAAAATATTAATGGCTTTAACGGGTCAACAAGAAAAGGTATTGTCCCCTCATACAGCTTATGGTTGTCACCATGGTTATATGTTTGTAGGTTGTCATCCACATGGGTCTCCTTTGCCACTCAGACCAGCCATTGCAGTGAGTTGTAATGCTTATTTTTGTCAAGTTTACAGAAGCATTGTCAACAATACTAAGTACAAACATGCCGAGGATGCTTACAATGTTTTCTATAAACACATTGCAAGTTTTGGCTTGGGTAGTAAGCTTGGTGTTGATTTATATGGAGAAGGCTCAGGCTTTTTACCTAAGGCTACTTTTTATGACAAAATTTATGGCCGATTTAGATGGCAAGCCACTACCACCATATCATTGGGTATAGGTCAGGGTGAATTGGGTATTACACCATTACAAATGGCCAACGCAACTGCTACCGTTGCCAACAGAGGTTATTATATTGCTCCGCATATTGTAAGAAGAATTGAAGGAAAGCGCAATCCCAATCCTTTATACCAAACAAAAAATTGGACTACCATTGACACCAGTTATTATCCTGTAGTCATTGAAGGCATGCAAGATGTAGTAGAACATGGTACAGCTTACATAGCCAAAATACCGGGTATCAATATAGCTGGTAAAACTGGAACAGCTCAAAATCCACATGGCAAAGACCACAGTATCTTTTTTGCATTTGCACCAGTAGAAAATCCTAAAATTGCAATTGCAGTTGTTATTGAGAATGCAGGTTTTGGAGCCACTTGGGCTGCTCCTATTGCATCGCTCATGATTGAACAATACCTTACAGGTAAACACGATACCAGAAAAGATTTAAAAGAAAGAATGATTAAAGGCAATTTAAACCACAGAAATGACACCACTGCAACCCAAACCCAGTAGTATCGACTGGATTACCTTGTTACTCTATTTCTTATTCATAACAATTGGTTTGTTAAGTGTTTATGCGTCTGTTTATGTTGAGAGCAAACCCATGATTTGGGATACCTCTATGAATTATGGCAAACAATTGATATGGATTTTTATTTCTGTTTTTATTGGCCTACTGATACTCTTGATTGACGAAAAATTCTTTTATGCTTTTGCATACCCCATTTATGCCATTACTATATTTTTATTGGTACTAGTATTGGCAATAGGTACAACTGTAAAAGGTTCATCTTCTTGGATTGAGATTGGTGGTTTTAGGATGCAGCCAGCTGAATTTGCAAAGTTTGGTACCGCTTTGGCTTTGGCTAAATATTTAAGTGGGTATAATAAAAATTTTGAAAAAAAACGAAGAGATCAGTATATATCAGCTGCCATAATTTTAGCACCTATGGCCATCATTTTGTTACAAAATGAAACAGGTTCTACCTTGGTTTTTTTCTCTTTTGTTTTTGTATTGTACCGTGAGGGTTTACCAGGCTGGATATTATTGGCCGGTCTGGTGTTAGGTATTTTAGCAATTTTAGCTTTGCTGATTCCTGCTATTTATATCATGATTGGTTTGGCGGTTGTAGCGCTGGTTTTTTTATTGATGGTAAGAAGAACAAAGACTTTGTTTTTAATAACAATGGGAATGCTCTTGTTTGCAGGTGTTCTAGTAAATAGTATTGACTACGTATTTCAGAATGTATTGCAAGCACACCAAAGAACCCGTATCAATGTATTGTTAGGTAAAGAAGTAGATATTAAAGGAGCGGGTTACAATGTTCAACAATCTAAAATTGCCATAGGTTCTGGAGGTTTTTGGGGTAAAGGATTTTTGCAAGGAACTCAAAATAAATTCAGGTTTGTGCCTGAACAAAGTACAGATTTTATTTTCTGTACAATTGGTGAAGAATATGGTTTTTTTGGTTCGGTTATTTTTATTGGCTTGTATATTTATTTACTGTATCGGCTATTGATGATGGCAGAAAGGCAAAGGTTAAAATTTAACAGAATTTATGGATACAGTGTAGTTAGTATATTGTTCTTTCACTTTTTAATCAATGTAGGTATGACCCTGGGTTTAATGCCTGTAATCGGTATCCCACTCCCATTTTTTAGCTATGGCGGATCAGCTTTGTTAAGTTTTACAGTTCTACTTTTTATTTTTATTAGGTTAGATGCAAACCGTGTAAATGAATTGAAGAGTTTTTAGTTTGACTGCTATTTACTCAATCCATTTTTCTAACAAATCCAGAAACTCATTTCTGCTGATTTCTTTAGCTCCCATGCTCAATAAATGTGTAGTTGATTGTTGACAATCTATTAATTCAATGCCATTTTGGAGCGCAAAATAACACAAGTAAATCAAGGCAGCTTTACTGGCATTGCTTTCAAGACTGAACATGCTTTCTCCAAAAAATACTTTGCCAATACCTACTCCATATAAACCACCAATCAATTTGCCTGATTTTCTCACCTCAAAGGAGTGAGCATAACCAGCAATGTGTAAGTCTAAATAAGCTTGAAGCACATCCTTGCCAATCCAAGTACCAGCTTCTTCTCTCAATGATTTACAATTCGTAATGACCGATTCAAAATCTTCGTTTACACTGAATTCATAAACTTGTTTATTGAGCAATTGCTTCATGCTTTTACTCACTTTAATTTCTTTGGGGAACAATACCAACCTTGGATTTGGGTGCCACCATAAAATGGGTTCATCTTCGTTGAACCAAGGAAATATTCCCATACTGTAAGCATTCAAAAGGGTTTGTACACTTAAGTCTCCGCCAATTGCCAACAAGCCGTCAGCATTGGCTTCATTGGGGTGTGGGAATCCATCTCCTTGAATAAAATACATGCTGCAATTTAGGCTAAATAAGAGGCCATTAACAAGCCAGAAAGGGAAATGACTTTGTCAAAAATTTGGTACTTGAATGAATTACAAACAATTTTAATTCAAAACAACTCAGCTAACATTAACTATTTTGCTTTGTAGCTGCACTTTTCAAACCCATTGCCAATTTAATTTTAGCATAGGAGTATCTACCACCCAATTGTGCATGGATATTTTTTAAGCTGATTTCAGGATGAATGGCGTTTGTAGCGATGCTTATTTCTTCTATCTCTGAAGCTGAAATGTAATAGGTAGGGTCAAGTAAATTGGCCAAACATAAATCTACCAAATGCGATTCAATGGTGCCAACTGTCATCTCTCTGATTTTGGCAATTTCCTCAATGGTTTTACCAGCTTGTACCAAACTCAATGTTGCCAGTTTACTGTCTCCTTTTGCTGGTTTGATGTGTTTTTCAAGTTCATCATATGTAATGGATAAATCCATTCCTGCAATTGAAATTTCGGCAATTCTTTTGCGTTTGTTGTGAACTTCATTGTAAAATTGGTCTAACAATTTATGAACTCCTTTCACTCTCTTTTGTTCTTGGGTTTTATTTTTTAAACCCTTGAGTATTTTCAAGCAATTTTCATTGAGCTGTTCAACAAAATATAGTTTTGCACCTCTTAATTTTTGTTCAATCCAATCAAACGGAAAAGGTTCTTCTTTGAATTTGATTGCTAATAATTGCTTCAGTTTATCAGACATTTCTTGCAAATCATGCAAGCATTTATGCATTTGCTTCCAATCTGGTCTCCATAGGCTTTCGCTGAAAGCGGTTTTGGTTGCCAGTTGGTGTGCGTAATGACGTTGCTTTTCTTTGAGGTTTTCTAAATAAAATGTTTGATTGATTTTACCAATGGCATAACGCTGTTTTTCATTTTCAAGGGAATCAATCCAGCTTTCAATGCCAGGCTGATATTTCAGGAACCTTACAATTTGAGGATCAGAGAAAACTTGGTTTTGTGAAATGTTTGAAAGCAATTGTATGCCTTCAAGTTTTTTACACCTACTGAGTGCAACATATACTTGACCAGGTGCAAATGCTTTACCAGCGTGTATCCATACTTTGTCAAAAGTAAGCCCCTGACTTTTATGAATGGTAATAGCCCATGCTAATCGCAGCGGATATTGAGTGAATTTACCGAGTTCATTTTTGGCTACTTCTTCAGTTTCCTCATCGTAATAATATTCGTGGTTGCTCCAAATTTCTTTGTTTACCTCTATAGTGTTTCCCTCATGTGTTTCAATGACAATTTTATTTTCTAAAACTGATTTAACTATTCCAATTTTGCCATTAAAAAAAAGGTTTTTACCGCTACTGTCATTTCTGGTAAACATTACCTGCGCACCATTTTTGAGTTCCAGTTTTAAGTCTGCAGGAGCATTTTTTTCATTGAAATTACCAGTTAATTCTGCTTCAAATACAAAAGCTTCACTAGGAATTTTTTGCAAGGCATTTTTATTGATTTCATCTGCTTGAAAATTATGGGTACATAAAATGATGGTTCCATCTTCAGGCTCTTGTTGATAGGTTTGCTGCATATTTTGCAGCATTTCAAATTCAGTTTGTGTACACGTGTTGTTTCTGATATTGTTCAACAAGTTAATGAACTCAATGTCTTGTTGACGGTAAATGGTTGTCAATTCAATTGTTTTGAAATTGGCCTGCTGCATCACCTTTGCATCAAAGAAAAATGGGCTTGTGTAGTAAGATTGCATCAGTTGCATTTCAGTATCTTTTAGCACAGGAGGTAGCTGGAATAAATCACCAATTAAAACGAGTTGAACACCCCCAAAGGGTACAAAAGGATTGTTCCGAACATGTTTGAGTATATCGTCTATTGCATCTAAAATATCAGCCCTGAGCATACTCGCTTCGTCTATAACTAACAATTCGAGGTTGCGAAACAAAGTCAATTTTTCGTCGTTGTATTTTAGGTGCTTGAGCAATAAAAATTTTGAAAGTGCACCATTTGCACCAGGTTGAATATAAGGCGACAATGGCAGTTGAAAAAAGGAATGGATGGTCATACCTCCTGCATTGATAGCGGCTACACCAGTAGGAGCCAATACAGCAAAATGTTTTTTACAATTTTGAACAATGTCTTTTAAGAAAGTGGTTTTCCCGGTTCCTGCTTTACCAGTTAAAAACAAATGCGCACCCGTTTCATTGATGATTGTTTTTGCGAGTATGGAAGCATTTATTGACATTCATTCAAAAATGCAGCTATTCTGTCATTAATTTTTCATAATTGGATAAGTTGTTCAAAATGAAGCTGCTGCTTTTTTGTTTCATTCACCTTACGCGCTATCAATTCTTGTATTTAAGGCAATGCTGAATGACATGTGTATTTTGTATCCTATTTACAGTTGCGTAATTGTTGGTTTCAGTTTAATCTTGTATTCAAATTTTTTTACATGAAAAAGATTATCGAATGTGTGCCTAATTTTAGTGAAGGTGTTGATTTAAATGTAATCAAACAAATTACAGCTGAAATGGAAGCTGTTGATGGCGTATTACTTTTGGATGTTGATCCTGGAAAAGCAACCAACAGAACTGTAGTTACAATTGTAGGAGAGCCTCAACAAGTGGTAGAAGCTGCATTTCGTGGTATACGTAAAGCTGCATCTTTGATAGACATGAGCAAGCATAAAGGAGAACACCCGAGAATGGGTGCAACTGATGTGTGTCCGTTTATACCAGTGAGTGGCATATCAATGGAAGAAACAGCCGAGTGGGCAACCATATTGGCCAAGCGTGTAGGTGAAGAATTGTCTATTCCAGTGTATTTATATGAGTATGCACAAGCAAATAAAAACAGAAGCAATTTGTCTGTAATCAGAGCAGGTGAATACGAAGGTTTTTTTGATAAAATTAAATTACCTGAATGGAAGCCAGATTTTGGCCCTCAAGAATTTCCTGCAAAGTCTGGAGCTACAGTAATTGGAGCCAGAGATTTTTTAATTGCATACAATGTAAACCTGAATACCAAATCTGTAAGATTGGCTAATTCTGTTGCATTTGATGTGCGTGAAGCTGGAAGGGTAAAAAGAGAGGGAAATCCAATTACTGGTAAAATAGTTAAAGATGCAGATGGGAATGAAGTACGAATTCCAGGTACTTTAAAAGCTTGTAAAGCTATTGGTTGGTACATTGAAGAATATGGGATAGCTCAAATTAGCATGAACCTAACCAATTATAACATTACTTCTGTTCACCAAGCGTTTGATGAGGTTTGTAAAAGCGCGGCTAAAAGAGGTATGCGTGTAACGGGAAGTGAATTGGTAGGTTTGATTCCTTTGCAAGCTTTGTTAGACGCTGGCAAACATTACCTCAAACTCCAAAACCGTTCGGTTGGTGTAAGTGAAGCCGAACTCATTCAGATAGCAGTAAAATCTATGGGTTTAGATGAGTTAGCTCCTTTTGATCCAGCTAAGAAAATCATTGAATACAAGTTAAGAAATGCTTCCGATTTAAAATTGGTGCAAATGAAATTGACTGAATTTGCAGATGAAACTGCAAGCGAAAGTCCTGCACCAGGTGGGGGTTCAATCAGTGCTTACTGTGGAAGTTTAGGTATTTCTTTAGGAACCATGGTTGCAAATTTATCGGCTGGCAAAAGAGGTTGGGAAGACCAAATTACTTTTTTTTCTGATTGGGCTGAAAAAGGTCAAATTCTCAAAGATCGTTTGTTGAAATTGGTTGATGAAGATACACATGCTTTCAATCAAATAATGGCGGGCTTTGCATTACCAAAACAAACTGAAGAAGAAAAAGCGGCAAGAACGCATGCAATTGAAACCGCAACAAAGAATGCTTGCGAAGTGCCGTTTCAAGTTATGCAACTCTCCTTCGAGAGTTTGTCTTTGCTAAGAGCGATGATTGAAAAAGGCAATCCAAATTCAATTACAGATGCTGGTGTAGGCGTATTGTGTGTTAAAACAGCAGTTAGGGGTGCTTATTTTAATGTTTTGGTCAATGCCAATGGCTTAAAAGACAAAGATTGGTCAAATGCCATGATTCAAAAAGCTAAAGCACTATTGGTACAAAATCATGCTGAGGCTGATCAATTAATTGCAATGGTTGAGCATACTTTAGCCAATTAATATGCTGCACAATATTATTTCAAAAATTATTGGAATTGCTTTGATGCTTTTGGCTCCATTTGTTGCCTATAAAGCGCTCAGTGAATGGGTGAGTGTTCGTTTTTTTGAACGCCAACCAAGTTATCCATTGGGTAAAAAATGGTTGTTAGATATAGAAAACGACCATATCAGTTTTTTATCGAACTATCCAAAACAAATGTTGAGTATTGGTTTGGTTTGCGCTGGTATTGCCATTTTAGCTTATGTAGCCATATTGGTGAAAACCATGCTTAAATTGGTTTGGCTTGCCTGCTTGATTGGTGTGGTATACTTTGTTTATTTGAGGTTACAGTAAAGTGTCAGAGCGTATAAAAAAAGTGAGCGCGGGCCTTTGGCCCGCGCTCACTTTTTTTATACGCTTTTTGCAGTTCCTTATTTTGCAAAATTTACTGCTCTTTTTTCTCTGATGACAGTAATTTTAATTTGACCAGGATAAGTCATTTCTTTTTGAATGCGTTGCGACAAATCAATGGATAGCAAATCTGCTTGGTCGTCGGTTACTTTCTCGCTTTCTACCATGACACGTAATTCTCTTCCAGCTTGAATGGCAAATGCTGTTTCAACACCTGGATAGCTCAATGCAATGTTTTCAAGCGTTTTCAAACGCTTCATGTAATTTTCCGAATCTTCTCTTCTGGCTCCAGGTCTTGAGCCTGAAATGGCATCACAAGCTTGAATAATTGGTGACAACATTGATGTCATTTCAATTTCATCGTGGTGGGCTCCAATGGCATTCACTACTTCAGGATGTTCTTTGTATTTTTCTGCCAACTTCATCCCTAACAATGCGTGTGGTGTTTCTGGATCTTCATCAGGTACTTTTCCAATATCGTGCAGCAAGCCAGCACGTTTAGCCAACTTCACATTCAAACCTAATTCAGCAGCCATGGTAGCACATAAGTTAGCTACTTCTCTAGAGTGTTGCAATAAATTTTGACCATAGCTTGAACGGTAACGCATTCTTCCAACCATTCTAATCAATTCTGGGTGTAAACCATGAATGCCTAAATCAATACAAGTACGCTCTCCAATTTCAATAATTTCTTCTTCAATTTGCTTTTTGGTTTTGGTAACCACTTCTTCAATGCGTGCAGGGTGTATACGACCATCAGTAACCAAACGGTGCATAGCCAAACGTGCTATTTCTCTTCTAATTGGATCAAAACAAGATAGAATAATTGCCTCAGGGGTATCATCCACAATAAATTCAACACCTGTAGCAGCTTCTAAAGCCCTGATATTTCTTCCTTCACGTCCAATGATTCTACCTTTTAATTCGTCAGATTCAATGTTAAAAACAGATACAGAGTTTTCAATGGCTTGTTCTGCTGCTGTACGTTGAATAGTGCTTAAAACAATTTTTTTGGCTTCCTTGCTAGCAGTCATTTTGGCTTCATCTGTAATGTCTTTGATTTTTGCCAAAGCTTCTGTTCTCGCTTCTTCTTGTAAGGCCTCAACCAACTGTTTTTTGGCTTCATCGGCTGTCAAACCTGCAATTTTTTCTAATTGTTTTACTTGATTTTGCAAGGCTTTTTCCGCCTCATCTTTTTTAGCTTGCGCTACTTCCAATTGTTTTTGGAGGGTTTGTTTGATGTTGTCTAATTCAGCATCTTTTCGTTGTGCATTTTCTAACTTTTGTTTCAAGCTTTGTTCTTGTTGCTTGATCCTGTTTTCTTCTTTTAAAACAGATTGGTTACGGGCTGTGATTTCTTTTTCATGCTCAGCCTTGAGTTGTAAAAAACGTTCTTTGGCTTCGATCATCTTGTCTTTTTTTAACATTTCAGCTTTGTTCTCAGCTTCTTTGACAATTATCTCGGCTTTCTTTTTGAGCATGGTATTGTTGAGCACCCACATGAGTCCTCCGCCTGCTACCAATGCAATGATAAATACAATAAAAATTTCCATAGTTTGATAATTTGGGTTGATGGGAAAACCAAATTGTCAACTGTCAAATTAAGGTTGAACAGATGGCAGGATTTGTATGATTTCCTGCAATTTGCTTTCAATGTTTAACTGCTCTTTGCCAATTAAATCACGTAAACGTTGATTTTCAGAGGCTATTTCCAATGCAAACATAGCGAGTGCATCTTGTTTGTCTTTTACGGCAAATTGGTTGGACAATGCCTGCAATTTGTCTTGTATGAGCTTGCCTGCTGCCCTTATATCTGCTTCTTGCTCCGCTTGAACCGATAATGGATAGGACCTGCCTGCTATGTTTATGTTAATTGAAAGTTCGTTCAACCTTTTGATTTCACTGGTTTAACAACCTGATACATTCATCAATCTCACGAATTTGATGGTCTATTTCTTTTTTAACCGATTTCAAATCCTGTTTTGAAAGCTGAATTCCCACAGCAATTTTACTAATTTTATTCTTTTCTTTTAAGTTTTCTATTGTTTGTTCTTTTTCTATCAGCTTTTTTTCAAGCACTGATTTTTCATTTTTAAGCGTTTCAAGCTCATTTTTAAGGCTTTCCGACTGTACAAGTAAATTGTTCAATCGCTGTTTAATTTCTAAAAAATAAGCATCTGTATTGCTCAGCATTTAATTATCCTCTTAGTTTAGCCGCTGTTTCTTTTTCAAAAGCAGCAATTAATTTGTTCATGACTGCTTCAATTTCAATGTCCGTAAGTGTTTTTTCCTCGTCCTGAAGAATGAAACTCAATGCATATGATTTTTTATCAATGCCAATCTTCTCACCTTCAAATACATCAAATACATTGATTGATTTGAGTAAATGCCCTGCTGTTTTCTTAGCAATTTTTTCTAATTGCTGGTAATGCACAGATTTATCTACTAATAAAGCTAAATCTCTTCTGACACTTGGAAAAACTGGCACTTTTTTTAGTTTAAAAGTTGCGGAAGATGCCAAGCTGCTCCATAAATCCCATTCAATAGCTAAAACCCAAGTAGGGTTTGAAATATCAAAATCTTTCAACAATGTGGCTGGCAATTGTTTTATTTGAGCCAATGTTTGTGTTCCATGAGTCAGCATCAAAGCACAATCGGTTAAATCTTTGTACTGCCAATTTAAATTGCTCAGGTTACTGATTTCAATCAATTGTTCGAGTAAGTTTTTGAGCTGAAAAAAGCCGTAAGGAGTTTGTTTGGCTATCCAAGATTCTGCCTGCTTATGGCTGTGTACTGCAATGTATAATTGTTTGGTTTCAGTAATGTTTGTCAGTTCATTGGCATCGCCTTTTTTGGTGTAGCTTTTTCCAAATTCGAAGAAGCGTACATCGCTTAATTTCCTGTTGTTGTTGTATTGGATGGCCTCAAGAAATGAGAAGGCAAAATCCATTCTCATGACATTTAAATCATTGCTCAAAGGATTCTTTATAAAAACAGCATGTTGCAGTTGTGATTCTGTATAATAAGCGCTTTTAGTTAAAGAGTTGGTTGCTATTTCTGAGAATCCTTTAGCTGAGAGAAAATTAGCTATTTTCTCTTTTAAAGTATAAATAAAATCGTAAGGGCTAATGCCAACAGTTGAAGTAATTTGATGGCTCATTTCAATGTTATTGAGTCCATAAATCCTTAATATTTCTTCAGTTACATCTGCCGCACGGCAAACATCGGTTCGGTATGCAGGTACTGCTAATTTTAATGATGTTTCAGACTCTTCTAGAATTTGAATATCTAATCGGGTTAGGATTTCTTTTACACGTGCAAGAGGAATTTCTTGTCCAATTAACTCGTTAGATTTATTTGGATGAAATACAACCTGATGTGGCAATATAGGATTTGGGTAAACATCGGCAGCCTTGTGAATGTCTCCCCCTCCAATTTCAACAATTAAAGATGCTGCCCATTGTGCGGCATACAATGCAATAGCAGGATCAACTCCTCTTTCAAAACGGAAACTAGCATCTGTGCTGAGCCCATGCGTTTTTGCTGCTTTTCGAATGATTCCACTATCAAAAAATGCACTTTCAATGAATATATTTTTGGTAGTTGTTTGAATACCTGAATGCAAACCGCCAAAAATACCAGCCAAAGCTAAATTACTTTCTGAATCACTAATCATACATTCAACACCAGTAAGTTTACGTTCAACGCCATCTAATGTTGTGAATAGGTCCCCTGCATTGGCTTGTTTTACAAATAACGCTTTGCCTTTAATTTGATCAGCATCAAAAGTATGTAAGGGTTGACCAAGACTGTGCAATACATAATTACTGATATCAACAACATGGTTGATAGACTTCAGTCCAATGCATTGAAGTTTATTTTTTAGCCAACTTGGCGATTCCTTCACTTCAACGTCGCTGATATATATGCCACAATATCGCTTACAGGCATCGTTGTGTAGGATGCTGATTTTTATAGGGTTCTCTTTTTCACCGGACTGATTTACAATTGTTGGCATTTGAATTGGAATTCCTGTCAGTGCTTTTAAATCTCTGGCAACTCCTAGATGACTTGCTGCATCTCCTCTGTTTGCAGTTAGACCTATTTCAATTGTTTGATCTTGGTAAATGTCAAAATAGGCTGATGCTGGTTTGCCAACTTCATAATCAGATGGAAGTATTAAGATGCCCTCGTGGCTATTTCCAAGGCTTAACTCATCTTCTGCACAGATCATACCTTCACTGAGTTCACCCCTAATTTTTGCTTTTTTAATCTCAAAAGGCTCAGCTCCTGTAGGATAAACCGTACTTCCAATTGTTGCAACCAACACTTTTTGTCCAACGGCAACATTGGGTGCACCACATACTATTTGCTTAATTTCACCGTTTCCTATGTTTACCTTGCAAACACTTAGTTTGTCTGCATTTGGGTGTTGCGATTTTTCTATAACTTCCCCTATAACAATGCCCGCTAAGGCTCCTGGTATTGAGTTAAATGCTGAAATATCTTCAACTTCAAGGCCACAACCTGTTAGTAATTGATCAAGTTGTTCTGTATCGTGCTCAATTGCAATGAATTGTTTGAGCCATTTGTAACTTATCTTCATTTTTTCCAAATAATCGAACAAAAATAAGGAAAACAAAGACCAGGTGCATGCTTTTTTGTGGAAACTTCATAGGATGCTCCATTTGATTTTACGTTTATTTTGTACTGTTCAATTATCAATACCATGTTCAGTAAAATTAAAATAAGTATTTTCAGTGTTTTGGCTATTTTAATGCTTTCAATGGCATGTCAGTCTCCTAAAGAGAAACAGTTGGCTAGTATCAGAGACCTTGAGGCCAATGACAGTACTTTTAGTGATACTTTAATTGGCCAGCTAAAAAATGCTTATTTGGATTTTGTTATCAAATATCCAGGTGATCCACAAAATGCTGAATTTTTATTCAAGGCTGCACAACGTTGTATTTATTTAGATGAGCCCAAATCCGCCATTCAGCATTTGGACTCTATGTTAAAGAACTTCCCAAAGTCAAATTTGGTGGAAGAAGCCCTCTTTTTAAAGGCTTATACTCTAGAAAATAGTTTGCGAGATTTTAATGCTGCTAAAACGGCCTATCAAGTATTTCTCAATAAGTATCCAAAAGGCGAATTGGCTGCTGATGCTCAGTTTTCGCTCAATCACATGGGCGAATCTCCTGAGGAGCTCCTTTTAGACGAAGGACAGGAATAAAAAACAAAAGCATTAACCGTACGATTGTCTTTATCCCTTTATTTCAAAGGGTTTCAGGTTTTTTGTTACAAAAATTTACTTCGAGTTCAGTGCTTTTTTTTAAGGCTGTGTCAACCATTTTTAATGGTTGAGGTAAATATTTTGTATTGGTTCATGCCAAAATTTCAATTCAGTTTTCAACATCAGTATTTTTATTAAACACAAAATAGAATTCTGTCTCTTTTAGATTTATCCATAGCTAGAAGCTATCCACATGTGTGTTGATAACTCCTGTTGATATGTGAATGTGGGGAAAAGTGGTGAAAAGTGGAAATAAGTTTCTATTTTTACCATGCGATTGTCTTAAAAACATGACACAGTTACACGGAGAATATGAATGTAAAATGGATGCCAAAGGGAGGTTAATGATTCCAACTGCCCTTAAGAAGCAGCTTCCTAAAGAAGCAGCCGATTCATTTTTTATTAACCGTGGTTTTGAAAAGTGTTGTGTATTGTACCCAAGCAACGAATGGCAACAAATAGCTTCAGAAATAAATAAGCTGAGTGATTACATTCAAAAAGAACGCATGTTTAAGCGTTACTTTTTAAGAGGTGCATCTAAATTAGATATGGACAATGCTTCAAGGGTATTGTTACCAAAATCACTTCAAGAATATGCCAACCTTCAAGGCGAACTCATTTTATTGGCATACGGCAACAAAATAGAAGTTTGGAACAAAGAGGAGTACGAAAAAATGTTGAACGAAGAGCCTTCAGATTTCAGTGCACTTGCTGAAGAAGTGATGAGCAACAGAAAAAAGGAGGGCAATGATGCAAACTAAATACCATGCTCCTGTTATGCTCAATGAATGTATGGAGGCACTTGCCATAGATCCTAAAGGTATTTATGTAGATGTAACTTTTGGTGGTGGTGGGCATTCAAACGCTATTTTGGCTCAATTGGGTGAAAACGGCAAATTGGTTGCTTTTGACCAGGATGCAGATGCTCAATTGAATGTGCCAAAAGACCAACGTTTATATTTTATAGATCAAAACTTTGAATACATGGCCAATCATTTGGCATATCAGAATTGTATTCCAGTGAATGGTATATTGGCTGATTTAGGTGTTTCATCTCACCAATTTGATGAAGCGGGTAGGGGTTTTTCTTTTCGTTTTGACGATGCTGAATTAGACATGAGAATGAACGCCTCAACTGGAAAGAATGCAGCAGATTTGCTCAATACCTGTACCCAAGAACAATTGGCTGATATGCTTTATTTGTACGGAGAACTAAAAAATGCACGTTCTATAGCGTCATCAATTGTGGCCTACAGAACCCAACAAGAAATAAAAACGGTCTTGCATTTAAAAGAAGCCATCAAAACACATACACCAAAATTCGGAGATTATAAATTTTTTGCTCAAGTATTTCAGGCACTCAGGATTGAAGTGAATAGAGAGATGGAAGTTTTGAAAAAATTTTTGGAACAATCGGCTGAAGTATTGGCTTCAGGTGGGCATTTAGTAGTGATGAGTTACCATTCTTTAGAAGACAGATTGGTGAAGAATTTTATGGCCTCAGGTAATTTTCAAGGGGTGCAAGAGAAAGATTTTTATGGCAACGTCATCAAACCATTTGAACAAGTTCAAAAAAAAGTCATCACAGCATCAGAACACGAGCTGCAAATCAATCCAAGGTCTAGGAGTGCTAAGTTGAGAATTGCTAAAAAGAAATAGTCGTTTTGAATAAAATTATTCCACATAACGAAACAGAACCAAAACCAAAGCCTGAAGAAAATGAAGGTATCCGCTTAACTGAAAAAGTAAAGCGCATTGCAGATTTTGATTTTAGTTTGTCTAAAGAACAGCTGACCAGTCAACTGCCCTTTATGGTTTATGTGTTTTTGTTAGTGGTATTGTTTATATACAACAGTCACTATGCTGAAAAAACAATCAGAACAACCAACAAACTTCAATATGAAATGAAAGACTTAAGGAGTGAGTACATCACTGTTTTGAGTGAAATAATGAGTGAAAGCCGCCAAAGTGAATTGGCAAAAAAACTAGAAAATACAGGTATCAAAGAATTAAAAAATCCACCAAGTAAAATTACCTATTAGTGAGTCAGGTGAGTAATACAACCAATAACAGAAAGTCAATTCTGATCAGAGCAATTCTTGTTTTTACAGGCATGTTCTTGTTTGGGATGGCTGTGGTGTATTATGTATTCAAAATTCAAGTCAAAGAAGTTGACAAGTGGAAAGCCAAGGCCAATGAATTCAGTACACATGTATTTGAAATAGATCCGATAAGAGGGAATATTTTTGACTGCAATGGCAATCTTTTAGCTAGTTCAGTTCCCATATATGATATCAGAGTTGATGGTCAAGCAAAAGGGTTTGTAGCTAATGATAATTTTGAAAATGATTTAGATTCATTAGCCATTTGCATGGCCAACGAGTTCAAAGACAGGAGTGCAAAAGCTTACAAAAGCCTGTTTGTCAAAATTAAAAAAACTAAAAACAGGTATTTTTTATTGAAAGGTAGAATCTCGTTCAGGCAAATGCAACGCTTAACTAAGTTTCCAATTTTCCGACTAGGAAAATACAAAGGTGGACTGTTAATAACAGAGCGTACAACAAGAGAAAAACCTTTTGAAATGTTGGCTGAGCGTACCATTGGATTTACACAAATAGGAGTTGCAAAAGTTGGTTTAGAGGGCAGTTTTGATTTTATGCTAAGTGGTAAAAGTGGCAAACAAGTAATGCAAAGAATTGCTGGTGGTACTTGGATTCCTATTGACGATGAAAATTCTATTGAAGCTCAAGAAGGAAAGGATATCTATACAACTATAGATGTGAATTTACAAGATGTTACTGAGCAATCACTCATGAATAAATTGGTTGAAGAAGGTGCAGAGTGGGGAACTGCTATTTTAATGGAAGTGGCAACTGGGCATATTAAAGCTGTGGCAAATTTAACCAGAGAATCAGATGGTTCTTATACCGAAAAATACAATTATGCTGTTGCTAGAAGTACTGAACCTGGATCAACCATGAAATTGATCTCTATGTTGTCAATGCTAGAGGATGGATTTGTTACGGCAAAAGATAAAGTAGATGTAGAAAATGGGGTTAAAACTTTTTGTAACTATACCATGCATGATTCGCACGAAGGTACTGCTACTATTTCTATGCAAGAGGCGTTTGAACATTCTTCTAACATAGGTATAGCCAAACAAGTTGTTCGTTTTTATCAAAAAAATCCATCTGCATTTTACAAACGCATTGAACAGTTAAATCTGACCAATAAATTGAAATTGCAAATTGCTGGTGAAACAAAACCATCAGTATTGAATCCAAATAATCCCATGTGGTCTTGTTCTTCATTGCCTTCTATGAGTATTGGCTATGGTTTGAGCTTTACACCTTTACAGTTGTTGAGTGTATACAACGCCGTAGCTAACAATGGTAAGTTAGTAAAACCACTTTTTGTAACGAACATCACTGATGCGGGTCAAACGGTTAAACAATACAAGCCAACAGTTTTAGTAGAAAAAATTTGTTCTGATGCTACCTTGAAGCAACTCCGCGACATGATGGAAGGAGTTGTTGCCAGAGGAACAGCATCAGGTTTCAAAAGTGAATTTTATAGCTATGCTGGAAAAACAGGTACTGCCATCATTGCCAATGATGGTAAAGGTTATAACAGTGGCGGTAAAAAATTTTATAGGGCTTCATTTTGCGGTTATTTCCCGGCAGATGCGCCCAAATATTCTTGCATGGTTTTAATCAGCAAACCTTTAAAAGAATACTATGCAGCAAAAGTTGCATTGCCTGTTTTCAAGGATATCGCTGATAAAGTTTATGCAACTTCCATTCAATTGCATACCGATTTGAAATCAAAAATAGCTATCGATAGTGCTGTTCATTTGCCTGCTATTTCAAAAATATTTACAAATGATTTGAAGCAAATTATGTCAGTTTTTGAAAGCAAACGATTGCTCAAAATCGACTCTACCAATGAAGAAGCAGATTGGGCTGAAACTTCAAACTATGGCAATAATTTGGGTTATAAGTCAATTGATTACAATATTGAATTGGTGCCAGATGTAAAAGGAATGGGCATAAAAGATGCTTTGTATTTATTCGAAAGCAAAGGTGTTCAGGTTCAAGTGATAGGATCCGGAAAAGTTGCTAAACAATCAGTACCTCCTAATACTCCCATTAAACAGGTTAAAAAAATTGTATTGCAATTAGGTAAAGCATGAGCAAAAATTTAGCACATATCATTGCTGCAATTCCAGCAGTCAAGACCCAAGGTAACTTGAATCAAGTAATTGATAGCTTGTGTTTCGATTCAAGGCAAGCCCATGCAGGTAGTGTATTTTTTGCTATCAAGGGAACCCAAGCAGATGGTCACAATTACATTGAACAAGTAATTGCTGCAGGCTGTTCTGCAATAGTAGTTTCAGAAACACATGTTTTTGAAAATCCGTTGAGTCCCTCCATTGCAGTTTTAGGTTCAGCAGATACCTCGGCTACAATGGCATTCATTGCATCTGAATTTTATGGCGTTCCTTCTGCCAAATTAAAATTAGTTGCAATTACAGGTACCAATGGAAAAACAACAGTAGCTACTTTGCTCTTTAACTTATTCAGGTCGTTTGGTCACAATGTTGGATTGCTTTCAACTGTTCAAAATCAAATCAACGATCAGGTTATTCCATCTACCCATACTACACCCGATTCAATTGCTATCAATCAACTGTTGTTGAAGATGGTAGAACAAGGTTGTGAGTATTGTTTCATGGAAGCTAGCTCACATGCCATTCACCAAGAACGTGTAAAAGGTTTGCATTTTGCTGGGATGGTGTTTACAAATATTACACACGATCATTTAGATTATCACCAAACCTTCGAAAACTATATCTGTGCAAAGAAGAAATTATTTGATGAGGCCAATATAGATGCATTTGCGCTGGTAAATAAAGATGATAAAAATGGATTGGTCATGCTACAAAATACCAAGGCTACCAGGTATACTTATGCTCTCAAAAACAATGCAGATTTTAAAGCCAAATTGCTAGAGAATGATTTCAATGGCATGCTCCTTCATATAGATGAACACGAGGCTTGGTTTAGATTGGTTGGTCATTTCAATGCTTATAATTTATTGGCTGTGTATGGAGCAGCATTTTTATTGGGTAAATCAAAAACTGATATCATTACCCATTTATCGAGTTTACAACCAGTGAAAGGAAGATTTGAATACTGTAGGTCTTCAAATGGCGTTCATGGTATCATCGATTATGCGCATACCCCCGATGCATTAGAGAATATTTTAGGAACCATCAATCAAATTAGAACAGGCAATGAAAACCTCATTACAGTAATTGGTTGTGGTGGTAACAGAGATACTGCCAAAAGGCCAATCATGGCTGATGTTGCTACTAGTCACAGTTCCAAAGTAATTTTTACTTCAGACAATCCTAGAAATGAAAATCCTGAATTCATATTGGATGAAATGCAAGCAGGAGTAAAGCCCATTCATTTCAAAAAAACAGTGCGAATGTCAGACCGAAAAGAAGCAATAAAGTTGGCTGTAAGTATGGCTTTAAAAGGAGATGTAATTTTAATTGCTGGAAAAGGACATGAGCATTACCAAGAAATAAATGGGATAAAATATCCTTTCGATGACAAAGCAATTTTGATGGAAATGTTTGACCTATTTAAACCGACAAACCAATAAAATATATGTTGTATTATTTATTCAATTATTTAGACAGCCATTTTAATTTTCCTGGAGCAGGGATGTTTCAATACATCTCATTCAGAGCCTCACTGGCAATTATTTTGTCGTTACTGATTTCGTTGGTTTTTGGAAAAACCTTAATTGCTCGTTTAAGAAAGCTTCAGGTAAGTGATGAAATTAGAGACCTAGGCTTGGCTGGTGAAAAGGAGAAGAAGGGAACCCCAACAATGGGAGGCTTGATTATTTTAGGTGCGATCTTAATTCCTACTTTATTGTTTGCTCGGGTTAACAATGTATACATACTATTGATGTTGGTTTCAACAGTATGGTTAGGAGTTGTTGGCTTCTTGGACGATTATATTAAAGTATTCAAGAAAAATAAAGAAGGCTTAGCAGGAAGATTTAAAATACTAGGGCAAATAGGTTTGGGTTTTATTGTGGCAACTACTTTGTATTTCAATGAACATGTAAAAACAAAAGAGTTTTACAAAGCGAGTGAATTAACAGAATCGTTTATTAAAGAAAATCAGTTGACACCCAAATTAATGGACAACGAATTAATGATGGTTAAAGATGCCAAAGCTACAACGACTACAATACCATTCTTTAAATCATCAGAATTTGACTATGCAGATTTGCTGAAATTCATGGGTGATGGATACAAAGACTATAATTATTGGATTTATTTATTGGTTGTAATTTTCATTATCACTGCTGTTTCAAATGGTGCAAATATAACCGATGGGATAGACGGATTGGCAGCAGGAGTTTCTGCAATAATAGGTGTAGTGTTAGGCGTGTTTGCTTATGTAAGTGGCAATATTATTTTCTCAAAATACCTCAACATCATGTACATCCCACACTTAGAAGAAATGGTGATTTTTGCGGGCGCTTTTGTAGGTGCTTGTGTAGGTTTCTTGTGGTACAATGCATTTCCTGCTCAGGTTTTTATGGGCGATACAGGTAGTTTGGCATTAGGAGGAATCATTGCTTCTTTTTCATTGGTAGTGAGAAAAGAATTGTTGATTCCTATTTTGTGCGGCATATTCTTGATAGAAAATTTATCTGTTATGATTCAGGTAAGTTATTTCAAATACACCAAGAAAAAATTCGGAGAAGGTAGGCGCATTTTTAAAATGTCACCACTGCACCACCATTATCAAAAAAGTGGTTTCCATGAAGCCAAAATTGTAACCAGGTTCTGGATTATTGGAATCATGTTGGCCATATTCACCATTATCACACTTAAAATTAGGTAATTCTTGCAACAGCGCATAGTCATATTAGGTAGCGGAGAAAGCGGAACAGGAGCAGCTTTATTGGCCCATAAAATGGGTTATGAAGTGTTTGTTTCTGATGCTGGTCCTATTGCGCAAAAATACCAAGATGAATTGAATCAAATAGGTATTCCGTTTGAAATGAATGGACACACACCTGCATTGATATTAAATGCATTTGAAGTCATTAAAAGCCCTGGTATTCCCGATAAAAATGAACTCATACAAGCTGTTTTAAAATTAAATATTCCAATTGTATCAGAAATTGAATTTGCAAGCAGATTTACCAATGCTCAAACAATTTGTATTACTGGAACAAATGGCAAAACAACTACCACTTCACTCATTTACCACATGCTCAAAAAAGCGGGTTTAAACGTTGCAGTTGGTGGCAATATTGGAATAAGTTTTGCACGCTTAGTAGCATCAGGCAATTATGATTATTACGTTTTGGAATTGTCAAGTTTTCAGCTCGATAATATGTATCAATTCAAAGCAGATTTTGCGGTTTTGTGTAATATCACTCCAGATCATCTAGACAGATATGATTACAATCTTCAAAATTACATCAATGCCAAGTTCAGGATTTTACAAAATCAAACGCATGAGAATGTCTTTGTTTATTGTGCAGATGATGCATTGATTCATGATAAAATACAGCAAATTCAACTCAATGCAAAAGCATATCCATTCTCATTGAACAATAAATTTTTACCTGGCGCATACATTCAATCAGGTATCATGTATGCCAATCTTACAAACGATAACAATAACCAATTAACCATGAATACATCTGAATTTTCTCTTAAAGGGCAACACAATGCCTACAACTCAATGGCAGCAGCTATTATTGGTCAGGCACTCAATATTCGTAAAGAAGTCATTCGAGAGAGCTTGATGGACTTTCAAAATGTTGAACACAGATTAGAAAAAGTGGCTACCATTCGCGGTGTAGATTACATCAATGATTCAAAAGCAACCAATGTCAATTCTACTTGGTATGCTTTAGAAAGTATGGATAAGCCAACCGTATGGATTGCTGGCGGCGTTGACAAAGGCAATGATTACGAAATGCTCAAACAATTAGTAGCAGAGAAAGTACGTATTTTAGTTTGTATGGGTTTGGACAATTCAAAGTTGCACGAGGCATTTGGCGGTTGTGTAGATTTAATCATCAATACAAGTTCAGCTCAAGAAGCAGTACATGTAGCTTCTAAAATGGCCAAAACAGGTGAAACTGTTTTGTTGTCTCCTGCATGTGCTAGTTTTGATTTGTTCAAAAATTACGAGGACAGAGGTCGTCAATTTAAAGCGGCAGTAAAGCAAATATAATTGTTATGATTGCCAAGCTACTCAACTGGGAACGGATTAAACCTAAAGGAGATCCATTCATGTGGGCTATCATTGCCATACTCTCGTTTTGGGGTTTAGCGGCAGTGTATAGTTCTACAGGTGCCTTGGCCTATGCCAAACATGGAGGTAGCGCAGAAGTTTTTCTCTTTCAACAGCTGGCCTATTTGTTAATTGGGGGCTATGTGATGTTGTACATTCACAGCATCCATTATAAAATGTTTATGAAAGTGGCAAAATTAGTGCTCTATGTCTCTTATATATTATTGGTATTGACTTTGTTTGTTGGCTCTGAAATCAATGATGCCCAGCGTTGGCTTACCATTCCTTTTTTAGGCATTACTTTTCAAACATCTGAAGTAGCAAAGGTTGCCCTCATCTTATTTATAGCCAGTGAATTGGCCAAAAGACAGGATGATATCAAAGATTTTAAAAAAGGGTCTCTTCCCATCATGGCTCACATCTGTTTGGTATGTATGTTGATTGCCCCTAATAATTTGTCTACAGCATTGGTTTTGGCTACTACTTGTTTTGTAATCATGTTTATTGGCAGGGTAACCATCAAGCACATTTCATACATTATTGTTCCGGCATTACTAGCCTTGTTGTTATTTGGAATCATCGTATTTAAAACACCAGACAAGTTTCTGAAACCTTTTGGTCGAATTTTAACATGGAAACACCGCATAGAAAATTACTCTAAACCAACAAAAGATAGTGATGTTTCTTATCAAAACGACCATGCTAAAATTGCCATTGCTAATGGAGGTTTTTGGGGCAAAGGCCCTGGTCAAAGTACAGAAAGGAATTTTTTACCAGAGGCTTACTCTGATTTTATATATGCCATCATCATAGAGGAGTATGGAATGATTGGTGGTGTTTTTCTTTTATTGATGTACCTATTTTTCTTGTACAGGGCGTTTAGAATTATTATCAAAAGTCCAAAAGCATTTGGAGCCTTGGTTGCAGTTGGATTGTCATTTGCTCTGGTAATGCAAGCATTGATAAATATGGCAGTAGCAGTCAATTTATTTCCTGTTACTGGTCTCACATTGCCTTTGGTTAGTAAGGGTGGTACCTCAATTATCATAACAAGTATGGCATTTGGAATGATCATGAGCGTGAGTAGATATGTAGAGGAAGAAAATTCATTGCCTGACAAAAAATAAGCAGCATTTGTATGAAAAACAAACTACGAATCATCATTAGTGGAGGTGGAACAGGCGGACACATTTATCCGGCTATTGCGGTTGCACAGGCCATTGAAAAAGAATTGAATGGTGCGGTTGAGTTTTTGTTTGTTGGTGCAAAAGACAGGATGGAAATGGAAAAAGTTCCTAAAGCAGGTTATCCAATTGTTGGTTTGTGGATCAGTGGTTTGCAAAGGAGCTTGAGTATTAAAAATATGTTGTTTCCTTTTAAGGTAATTGTAGCTGTTTTAAAATCATGGTTGTTGATTGGTCAATTCAAACCTGATTTAGCAATAGGGTTTGGAGGTTATGCAAGTGGAGCCATGATGTTTGCAGCATGGATGAGAGGAATTCCGGTAATGATTCATGAACAAAATTCCTATGCGGGCATTACCAATAAACTGTTAAAAAATAAAGCAAAGAAAGTTGCGGTAGCTTATTCCCAAATGGATAGGTTTTTCCCAGCAGCTAAAATTGTTTTAACGGGTAATCCTGTTCGAACAGATATTCTGAGTGCAAACGCTAAAAAATCAGCAGCAGTAGCGTTTTTTAAACTGGATGAAACCAAGAAAACTGTTTTGGTTATTGGAGGTAGTTTAGGAGCCAGAACCATAAATCAAACATTGTTTAACAATTGGCAGCAGTTAACCAACGCTGGCTATAACCTCATTTGGCAAAAAGGCAATAATTTTCCAGCCGCCGATCAATTAAACCATCCAAATTTAGTAGTCCGAAATTTTATCTATGAAATGGATTTAGCTTATGCGATGGCTGATATTGTTGTTTCCAGAGCAGGTGCTTTGTCAATAGCAGAAATTGCAATTGTAGCCAAACCACTCATTTTAGTGCCATCACCAAATGTTGCTGAAGACCATCAAACCAAAAATGCATTGGCATTGGTAAATGAAAATGCAGCCTTAATGGTTAAAGATGCTGCAGCAAACCAAGAATTAATTACGACGGTTTTGGGATTGCTTTCAGATACCAATAAACAGACTTCCTTAGCCAATCATATTGCTACATTTTCCAAGCCAGATGCTGCTCAACTTATTGCAAAAGAAGCCCTTCAATTAGTCAACACACATGCAATCAATTAACCAAATACAAAAAGCCTATTTTTTAGGTATTGGTGGTATTGGAATGAGTGCCATCGCCCGCTATTTCAATCATTTAGGTATACAAGTTTTTGGCTATGATAAAACACCAACACCTCTCACAGATCAATTGATCAACGAGGGTATTCAAATTCATTTTGAAGATCATCCTGCGCTGCCTCAATCTTTAGATTTACAGTTTTCAAATACATTGGTTGTTATTACTCCGGCTATTCCTAAAGATCATCAAGAATGGCATTGGTTTAGAACAAACGGATTTCAAATTTTAAAACGTTCTGAAGTACTGGGTCTGCTCAGTCAATCATTTGATACAATAGGCATTGCAGGTACACACGGAAAAACAACTACATCCACATTGTTGGCGCATTTGTTAAAGCAAAGCCATTTAGATTGTGCTGCATTTTTAGGAGGAATTTCAGTTAATTACGGAAGCAACTTATTGCTACCAGATAAATCAAAATCGGAAAAGCTTTTAGTGGTTGAAGCCGATGAGTTTGACAGGTCTTTTTTAACTCTGTTCCCTCAAATGGCAGTGATTACATCAACTGATGCAGATCATTTAGACATTTATGGAGCCCATGATACTTTTAAATCATCTTTTATTGCTTATGCCAATCAAGTCAATGCAAACGGGACCCTTTTTATCAAACATGGTTTAGAAATAGGAATGGACTTGCAAAAGCCATTTTTTACCTACGGATTTTCTAGTGAGGCAAGTGTTTACGCATCAAATATTCGCATCAACGGTGATGCCAATTTGTTTGACTTAACATATTTTGGTAAACAATTCAAAGACTTATCACTTGGTATTCCAGGATTGCATAACATTGAAAATGCGGTAGCTGCCTCTGCAATTGCATTGAAATGTGGTTTGAGTGAGCATGAACTCCGTATTGCATTGGCATCGTTTAAAGGAGTTAAAAGAAGATTTGAATACATTGTTAAACACGATGGACTCATTTTTATTGATGATTATGCTCACCATCCAGAAGAAATTAAAGCCATTTTAAATTCAGTAAAAACAATGTATCCTGAATGTAAAATGCATGTAGCTTTTCAGCCGCATTTGTTCAGTAGAACACGCGATTTTATGTCAGAATTTGCAATGGCATTGTCAAAAGCTGACCAGCTTTATTTATTGGATATTTATCCTGCAAGAGAATTACCAATACCTGGTGTTACGTCAGAAAGTTTACTCGATTTAATTCAACTCGAACACAAACAACTGCTCTCAAAAGAAGCGTTAGTTAAGCAGGTAGTTGCCAATCAGCCAAGTTTGTTTGTTTTACTAGGAGCTGGAGACATTGATACATTAATTGAACCACTTCGTCAAGGATTATTAAAAGGTGTTTAAATTAAAACCACATACCGTTCAAAAGATCAAGCAGGCTTGTCGTATACTACTTTGGATGAGCTTATTTGTTTTTTTTGTATTTGCTTATGTTGTAGGTTTCAAAAAAGAGGCGTCTCAAAAATGTAACCATATTTCAGTTCATATTTTTCCTCAGGATCAAAAGTTTGTTAATAAAAAACAAGTTCTGGAATTGCTTACTAAAAACGTTCAAAAGAATCGAAAAATTGAAGGGACAGCCATGGCTCGACTGAATATTTTAAAAATGGAAGCGTGCTTGAAACAATTGCCTTGGGTTGCATCAGCACAAGTATTTGCCAGTATTGATGGAAAGTTAACAATTGAAATGCAACAAAGAATCCCCATTGTGCGTGTAGAAAGGTATGATGGCATGCAGTTTTACATAGATAAGTATGGGGTAAAATTTCCATTAAGTGATCAATATGTTCATAGAGTTTTATTTGCAAATGGTAACATTTTTGAACGCTTTGAGAAAGAAGACACTGTGTATTCTTTTGTAGGAAATGAACTCTTTAAAGTAGCAACTTTTGTTGATAACGACCCTTTTCTAAAGGCACTAATTGAACAGATATTTGTAAGAGCAGGAAATGAATTGGTACTCATACCTAAAATAGGCGATTTTGAAATTGTTTTGGGAAGTACAGAAGACATGTCCGATAAATTCGAAAAATTAAAAGTATTTTATAAAGAGGCCTTGAACCGCATAGGATGGGACAATTATAGCACCATCGATTTGAGGTTCAAATCTCAGGTAGTTTGTAAAAAAATTAAGGCTTAGTTATGTCAAACGAGTTAAAAGTAGTGGTGGGTCTCGATATTGGGACTACAAAAATTTGTGCCATTGTAGGTAAAAGCAATGAGCACGGAAAGGTTGAAGTACTTGCTATGGGTAAATCTGAAAGCTTAGGTGTAATCAGAGGTGAAGTGCGCAACATTGAGCGTACAAAAACTGCCATCATAGATGCCATAGAGAAAGCAAAAGCTTCTTTGTTAAAAAACAGTCCAAATATGCGCATAGAAATCAACAGCGTGCATGTAGGAATTGCAGGTCAACACATTAAAAGTTTACAACACCAAAACTCAATCAGTAGAACCAACAGCGATACTGAAATTAGTCAAGAAGATGTAGACAGACTTACCAGAGATACATATAATTTGGCGTTGCCTCCTGGTGATGCCATTATTCATGTTTTGCCTCAAGAATATACAGTTGATGATATAGGAGATGTCATAGACCCAGTTGGTATGTCAGGTGTCAGGTTGAGTTCAAATTTCAACATCATTACTGGTAACGTCGATGCCATTAGAAACATTACTAGAAGTGTTGAAAGAGCAGATTTAAAAATAGCAGATTTAATTTTAGAACCACTTTCATCGGCAGAGGCTGTATTGTCGCAAGAGGAAATGGATGCAGGGGTTTGCTTGGTTGATATAGGAGGTGGTACAACAGATGTAGCAATTTTTAAAAAAGGTATCATCAGACATACAGCAGTAATTCCATTTGGGGGGCAAATTATTACAAGAGATATTGAGGAAGGTTGCAACGTTTTGAATGCACATGCAGAGTTATTGAAAGTTAAATTTGGATCAGCATTGGCTAGTGAGAACAAAGACAATGAAGTGGTAAGCTTGCCAAGTTTGAGAGGAAGACCTTCAAAAGAAATTTTGGTAAAAAATTTAGCACATGTGATTCAAGCTCGTGTTGAAGAGATTTTTGAATCAGTATTGTATGAAATTAAAAGCTCTGGTTTAGAGAAAAAACTCAACGCAGGTATTGTAATTACAGGTGGGGGCTCTCAACTCAAACACCTCGATAAATTGGTAGAATTTGTTACTGGTATAGATACCCGTATTGGTTATGCCAATGAACATTTGGGAAAAACAGCATTTTTAGAAGAAATAAAAAGCCCAATGTACGCAACTGGAGTAGGGTTGATGATGAAAGGTTTGAAATCGCTAGATCAAGTTGAAATGGAGGTAGAGCAACCTATGCAATCATCAGAAAAACCTAAAAGTGGACCCTTTAACTTTTTTCAAAAAATTATTGAAAATGGAAAGAAGCACTTGTTTGAGAACAATGACAACTTACAAGACTTTTAATCACTGAGCCTTTAAAATAAATAATCATGGAAAGTTCTATTAAATTCAATATGCCAAGAGAGCGCTCATCAATTATAAAAGTTATTGGTGTAGGTGGTGGTGGAGGAAATGCTGTTAATTACATGTATTCACAGGGCATTAAAGGTGTAGATTTCATCATTTGCAATACCGACTTGCAAGTACTAGAAGCCAGTCCAATTACCAATAAAATTCAATTAGGAGCAAGTTTAACAAACGGACTAGGAGCTGGTGCAAATCCAGAAGTAGGCAAACAATCTGCTATGGAGGCCGTTGAAGACATTATTGAAACTTTAGGAGTCAATACCAAAATGCTCTTTATTACTGCTGGAATGGGTGGTGGTACAGGTACTGGAGCCGCTCCAATCATTGCAAAAATTGCCAGAGATTTAGACATACTTACAGTAGGTATTGTTACTACTCCTTTTTCGTTTGAAGGAAAAAAACGAATCAGTTTTGCTGAAGAAGGCATTGAAGCCCTGAAGAAATCTGTTGATTGTTTGTTGGTCATTAACAACAACAAGATTAAAGAGATGTATGGTAATTTGCCTATGAGTCAGGCTTTCTCTCAGGCAAACGAAATCCTAAATACCGCTGCAAAAGGAATTGCAGAAGTCATTACTTATCCAGGTGAAATTAACGTAGATTTTGAGGATGTTAAAACAGTAATGAAATCAAGTGGTGTGGCACTTATGGGTTCGGCTTCTGCGGCTGGTCAAGACAGGGCATTGGCTGCTGTAAAGGCAGCATTGAATTCACCACTTCTGAATGACAACAAAATTTTAGGGGCTAAAAATATTTTGCTCAATATCAGTTCAGCTAAAGGCACTCACGAATTATTAATGGATGAATTTGAAGCTATTTCAAACTACATACAAGAAGAAAGTGGCAACAAAGCCGAGATGATTATTGGTACGTCATATGATGAAAATTTAGGTGAGGCAATTGCCATCACATTGGTTGCAACAGGCTTCGAATCTGGTAAATACGAAAATAAATTGATTGAGGTAGAGCCGGTACAAGCAGTTCAAAAAACAATTGTTATGCCTTTAATCACAGAACCTGAGGCTTCAAATGCAATAGCAGATACGGTTGTAGCACCTGAAATTGATTCACCACAATCTTCAATAGATGAGGCAACACCAAATATAGATGAAGCTCCAATTGATAATGTAAAGCATTTTTTATTTGAAGAGGAACACACACAATCATTTACATTTGAAACATTCAATATAAACAATAACAGTCTTGAGGCTTCTAATGAAGACATTTCAAACAATGAATTCAAAGAAAATGAATCAGACCCAATTCATGCTGTCAATTTCAATCAGGATATAGACAATCAATTTACAGAGAACATCAACTTAGAGATTGAACTGAATACTATTCAGAATGAATTGCCGCAAGAGCCATTTGTCAATCCTGTTGAGCTCAATCAAGATGAATTTCAACAGACAAATAAGCCAATTGAGGCATCAGAAAAGAAAGAAGTTTTTATTCAACATTCTTTGTTAGATTTTCATGAAGATCCATTTTTTGAAGAAGCTGAAAAGAAAATTGAACAACAAATATTGCGAATCAAAGAGTTAAAGGAATTGAATCTGAATATCAATTCTTCACAAGGCTTGAGGGATTTAGAAAAGGAACCAGCCTATAAAAGAAGACAAAAAAGATTAGATGAAGTTCCACATTCTTCTGCATCGCAAGTATCGAGGTTGAGTTTGTTTGAAGATGGTTCGGGCAAACCTGAATTGAAAAGCAACAATACTTTTCTGCACGACAATGTAGACTAATCATTCAAAGGCATCGGTAGATGCCTTTTTTATTTTACAAACCTATGAAAATTGCAAAGGCTTATCAAAAAGAAGTATTTTGTTTAGAAGGAGATTGGAGTAAAGATCTCAAAAAACAAAACAGCATCATGGCTGCATTGCTTTTTTTGAAACAGAATAGAAATATAGATTTTATACATAGAAACTGTGGCACCATTGAAAATTTGGAATATTATTTAATGCAGTGGCAACTGAAGCGCTATAGCAATTATTCTATTTTGTATCTCGCATTTCATGGCAAACCAGGTCAAATTCTTATCAATAAAACTCCTTTGCATTTAGATGCATTGGCTGATATGCTAGGACCCAATTGTCACAATAGAATCATACATTTTGGAAGCTGTCAAACGCTCAATACTGATAAAAGACATATCAAACGCTTTTTAAAGAAAACAAATGCGCTTTGTGTTTGTGGATTTGGCAAGGAGTTGCCATTTGTAGAGAGTTCAGTCTTTGATATTTTATTGATAGATATGTTTCAAGAGTTTTTAGATGTAAGAAGAGTAGAGGCTACGCTGAAACAAAATTACAGTTCATTAATGAATCGCCTAGAATTTAAGTTGATACACTTGTAGCCATTTGCATTAGAATTTTTTTAAAGTTTTTTTCTATTGGGTGTTTTGCCAAAATGGTATGTAAACCAGCTTTTTGTGCACCCGTTATATTTGTCATGCTGTCATCAATAAAAAAAGTTTCATGTCCTTTGATATTGGCCAATTGCATTACTTTTTGAAATGCTTCCACTTCAGGTTTACGCATACCTATTTGGTGCGAATAATAGACTTCATCGAACAAACTCTCAAATACACCTTTCCCAAAAATTGTGTCTGTATAGTTCAATACTGCTGAAAGATGTATCGCATTTGTATTACTAAATAAATAGAGTTTATAAGTGTGTTTTAACTCTTTAAGTATTTCTACCCTAAATGCAGGGAACTCAAGGAGCATGGCATTCCAAGCATCAATAATTTGTTGCTCAGTTGTTCCTTCATTTGCCGCTAATTTTAATGTTGAAATAAAATGTAACTCGCTACATTTTCCATTTTCAAAATCTAACATGAGGTCAGAAAGTTCCTGATTGTTTTGAATTGTGAGCCCTATATGTTCGAAAGCTGTTACTGTTTTATTTTGGTCTAAATTCAATAGAACGCCACCAAGGTCAAACAAAATATTTTTAATCATATTTGTTGATGTAATACAAGAATAACCAATTAAAGTTGAATTGGTTTTATTCTTGAGTTTTATCCAGTTTGGTAAGCTTTACCAAATTGATTCTTGAATTATTGACAGATTCGATGAATATATCAAAATTCAATATGTTTATTTGCTCCCCAGCAGGAGGAAAACTTTGATAGTATGCAAAAATAAAACCACCCAATGTGTGGTATTCTCCCTCAGGGATTCCCAGTTTATATGTGTCGTTTAAATAACTGATTTCATGCCTTGCTGAAAACCTAAACTCATCCGTAGTCAATTGTTGTTCAATTAAATCTTCTACATCATGTTCATCTTCTATTTCACCAAATACCTCTTCCATAATGTCTTCTATTGTAATGATCCCAGCTGTTACGCCCAATTCATCCACAACAAGTGCAATGCTTTTTCTTGATTTTGAAAATTTATTAAGCATTTCCATTGCCGACATGGTTTCAGTTGTTATTTCAATAGGAATGAGAATAGATTTGATATGAGTAGGTTTTTTAAACAAATCTTTTTGGTGTACATAACCTATGATATGGTCTGGTGTTTTTTCAAATATGAGAATTTTTGACAAACCGGTTTCAATAAACTTAGCATACAATTCATCTACACTTACCCGACTGTCCATGCTAATCAATTCTGGTCTTGGGGTCATGCAATCTCTCACTTTTACGGTTGAAAAATCGAGCGCATTTTTAAACATCTCGGTATCTACATCTGCATCATCAGGTAAATCATTTTCTTGAACTTGAGCAATGTATTGGTCTAAATCTACTTTGGTAAAGGCAGGACTGGTCTCATAAAAATCTACTTTTAATAATTTATTCATGATTATTTCAGCAAGCCAATTAATGAAACGGACTACTGGCCAGAACAAATAATAAAACAGTAAAAATGGAATGGCAAGTGCTTTTAGTAAAGAATCAGGGTTGATCCTGAACAATACTTTTGGAATGAACTCAGCAGTAATTAGTACAATTAAAGTTGATAGGATAGTTTGACAAAAAACCAATAAATAATGGTTGTGTTCAAATGGCTGCCACCAATTTATAAGCTGAGTTTCTAAAATTTTAGCCATGTAGATTCCATATACAATAAGCCCAATATTATTCCCAACCAGTGTTGTGCTGATGAATTTTGAGGGGTTACTGACAAACGGAGACAATATTTTTGCAGATAAACTACCTTGTTTGTTTTTCAACTCAATGAGTAATTTATTGGCAGATATGAATGCAATTTCTATTCCAGCAAAAAAAGCTGAAAATAAAATTGAACAAATAATAATGATGATAGAATGCTGCTCCATTGATTCAAAAATAGGTAAAAGCCATTAGTTACTTAAATCTAATTTCGTTTTGATGATTTTCCCAAAATTAAATGTTTGTATGCTTACCAACTCTTTGTCATCGTCTATAATACCCCAAAACCTTTCAGGGTCTGTTTCGTTGGGTTGCTTGTTCTCATCAAATTGAGATTTGGTTCTTTTATCGGATTTTTTGAAATACAAACGCAATCGTGTTTGTTGATTGTTAGTTCTTTCTAATATGATATTACAAAAGGGTACCAATTGTTTAATTGAATCAATTTGTGCAGGTGTTGCAAAGTCAAGGTAGGCTTCATGGTAAAGACCTTTGAAACTATTCAGGTAATGTTTGATTCGGTTTGTATCTGCAGAAAGTGGTATGTTTTTTGAATCGTACAATTGCTTGTTTTTGATGGCAAAGGAGAGTGCATTGTTCATTGGATATTGCACCGAAATGCTTGCAATACTTTGTTGGTCATCATCAAAAACCAATTTGTCTTTCCATTTTATTTCTTGGATGATGAAACGAGGTGTTAAATAACCTACAAATCCGGGTATGTGAACAATCAAGGGTTCTTTCCTAGATGCTTCAAAATAAAATGTACCAATTTTATCTGCAGTTTCTGATCCAATATAAAAGGTTTTGATATGATTGCCTTTACTGTAACATTCTACTTTAATGCCTCTACTCGATAAATCTGCAATGATGGTATTGTGTTGCGTTTCATCTATTGGTCTTTGAACACGCATGTCATGAATGGTTGCAAGTAATAAATTTATTTTAGATGGGTCTGCGGTAAAATGATTGTTTACTTTCCATTCGTTGTTTGTTTGTTTTAACAAATCTATGGTGTGACCATTTTTATCTGCTAAAAAAACATGATCAATTACAGAGGTGTCTGTTAAGGCAATTTCATCAGAGGTAATTTTTACGTTGTTCCATTTTTTAGAAAAATTAAATACATAAATGATTGCCAACAGCAAAAGTGTGCCTATCAATAGATAGCTGATTTTTTTGTTCATTGTTTGGTATATTTTCTTTTGCGGATATAATGATTGCTTAGTCCAAAAATTAGAATAAAAATAAGTGGCAAGCAGGTGTTGAGCAAAATCCAATAAATTTTCTCTTTTTTAATTTTGCCTTTGTCTAACAAACGAAGCGTAATTTCTTTAGCCCTTACTTCTATAATGCCGCTGTCATCACACAGGTAATCGATACAGTTTTGGATGAATTTTTTGTTGCCAAATTGTTCGTTGGTGTACCTGTCAAAACCCAAAGGAAAAACTTCTCCAGTTGATTGTTTGTATTGGTTACGGATGACATCTCCATCTGCAATGACAATCATTTTGTTGTTTTCTACTTTGTTTTTGAATGCGATACCAGGATTTTTTTGAGCATCAAATCTATATTCAAATATTGAATTGAAAGTTCCTTCCAATAAAACAGCTAATGCAAAATTACCATTGCTTTTTCTCCTAAACATTTCAGGTTGTAAATCCAGGCGAGATACATTTAAATCAACCCTAGCTGGCGCACTGATGATTCTTGAATAAGGTGAGCTTTGCAATAAAACTGTTTTTTTAATTTGTTGGTTAGTTAAGGTGTCTATTGATGCCGTAAATTGGAACCAAACAGGGTCTATTCCTTTTACAATTGGGTGGTCAATTAAAGGTGCAGCAACTGGGTAATATGGCCAAGGCAATAATTTTTGTTGAGGTACTCCGTCTCTCATACCGCTCAAAACAGGAATTGCATTGCATTGTAAATCTTGAACAATTCCAGGTTTCAAGCGTACGCCATACCTGAATAAAATATCTTCCAGTTTTGTTGGGTAGGATGTTGTTACAAATAAATTTCCAGATCTAAGGCTATCCATCTCTGCATGCTGAGACTCTATGAGCCAAAGAACTTTACCACCGTTCATGATGTATTGGTCAATTTTAAATTGATCAAAGCCAGGAAATTCAAATCGTGGTTTAGCTATGATAATACCTGCATATTCATTCAATTTTTCAGGTACTTGAATAGACAATGGTAAACGCTCAACTTGGTAAAAATCACCTAACATGGCTTGAGCTTCTGCAATGTCCCACTTACCCAATTCTCCATGGTCATCTATGATGGCAATTTTCTTAGATTTTACAAGTAAAGCTTTTCTAAGTAGGTTACTAATTTCGTATTCTAATAACTCAATTGAACTATTGATAACTTCTTCTGGATTTTGGCCAAATTGATTTTTTAAAAAATTGATAGGCAGTTCTTTTCCTCTGTAATATACCAATGCACCAGGAACAATTATTTTCTGCGCAAATTCATCTTCTTTGTTTACTTGAACATTGGTTGGTTGCAGACCTTTTGAACCAAGTTCTTGAATGATATCATTGTTCTTCTTAGCATCTGTACCTTCAAAAGGGTCGACGAATTCATATTGTATTTTATTGTTACTGTATATGCTGTATTCATCTAATATTTCTTTTACAGATTTTCCTAAACGTTTGAAACCGGCAGGGAATTCTCCTTCTAAATATACCTTGAAATACATGGTAGCATCAACTTTTGATGCCATTTTTTTACTTGCATCAGAAAGACTGTATCTTTTTTCTTTTGAAAAATCCAGTCTGAAAAAGTGATCTGCCAATACTAAATTTAAAAGCAAAACAATTCCCGATACAATTAAAAATTCAAGAATGCTAAGGTATTTATAGTTCTTTTTCCCGTTCTTTTTCATGTGTAAGTGTATTAAAAGTGATTACCACTTCCTGCTTCCAAAAACCAATTTGCCAGCACTAATAAACAAGCAATTTATACTTAAAAAGTAAATCAAATCACGAGAGTCCAAAACACCTCTGCTGATAGACTGATAATGTGATTGTATTCCTAATGCACTGACCAATGAATCAAACTTGCCCAACAGCTTAAAATCTGCTATCAAGTCAAAAATCCAATACAAAGCAAAACAAATGAACATGCAGCTCACAAAAGATACAATTTGGTTTTCACTGATCAATGAAGCAAAAATACCAATAGCTACAAAGCATGAACTAATTAAAAACAAACCTAAATAAGAGCCTAACAAAGCACCAGTGTCAATATTTCCTTTTGGTACACTCAATTGATCAATGCTATACCAATAAATGAGGGTAGGTAAAATGGTAAACAGTACCAATAAAATACCCGCAAAATATTTACCTAAAATAATTTCCAAATCACTGACAGGTTTGGTAGTTAACAATTCAATGGTTCCATTCTTTTTTTCTTCGCTGAAACTTTTCATCGTTATTGCTGAAATTAAGAACACCAATAGCCACGGTGCCATGCCAAATAAGCTGTCAAGGTTTGCATAACCATTGTCGAAAATATTGATATCAGGTAGTACCCAATTGAACAAACCTGTTGCAATTAAAAAAACTAACATGACTACATATGCAATAAGGGAACTTAGGAAACCCCTTATTTCTTTGCGGATAATTTCAAACATATTTTTATTTCGTTAGTTGTTGAAAAACGGATTCTAATGAGGTAAACTCTTTTTGCATACTCAATATTAAGTTATGCTCATTTGCTGCAATCTCTGCAATTTTTTCTCGCATGTCTTCATCTGATTCAATGAGCAAAGTATTTCCTATTGATTCACATTTATAAACACCTTTTAGGTTTTTAAATAGCTCAACTTGTGGTTGCTGTTTGAGTTCTACTCGAATGAGAAATTTATGTCCTGCTTTCTCTTGTAAATTTTTAACTGTATCGTTTGCCACTATGTTCCCTCTATTGATAATGACAACACGAGAACACAATGATTCTACTTCTTGCATAATATGGGTTGAAAATAAAACCGTTTTGTTTTCTCCAATCTCTCTTATTAAGTTCCTTATTTCTATTACCTGATTTGGATCAAGACCTGAGCTCGGTTCGTCTAAAATGAGTACTTCTGGGTCATGTAAAATGGCGGCAGCCAAACCCACTCGTTGTTTGTAGCCTTTAGAGAGTTGGTAAATGGTTTTATGTTGTTCCTTGCTCAATCCGGTTCGAACTATCATTTCATTGATGCGTTTGTGAAGCTTTTCGCCGTTTAAGCCCATCAGCCTTCCACTGAATTGTAAAAACTCTTTTACATACATTTCTGTATACAACGGATTGAGTTCAGGTAAATAGCCAATTTTGGCTCTAAAGTCAGTTTCTTTTTCATTGGTATCAATGCCACAAATACTTGCAGTGCCTGAATTTTGAGGAATAAATCCAGTTAAAATTTTCATGGTTGTTGATTTACCGGCACCGTTTGGCCCTAAAAAGCCCACTATTTCTCCGGGTTGCACCTCAAATGAAATGCCGTTTAATGCCCTTTGCTGGCCATAAATTTTAACCAAATCACTAACAATTATTGACATGAATTTAGAATTAAAAGTAACAAATGCAGCCAAAGCTACAAAATCAAATCAAGCCTGCCAATACTTCTGCTATTCTTTCAATAAATACAGTTTTTTTACACTACAATTACCAGAATGCCATAAATCATTTTTTCAATCAAAAAATCCTGATTATTTTCGCCTATTAATTAATAAAAACAAACATAAACTATAAATCATGACAAAAGTATCTGTTATTGGTGCCGGAGCGGTTGGTGCTACAACTGCCGATGTAATTGCTTACAGGGAATTGGCCGATGAGGTCGTATTGTTAGACGTAAAAGAAGGTTTTGCAGAAGGTAAGGCTTTAGATATATACCAAACAACTTCTTTGTTAGGTATGAAGACTAGAATTACAGGAACTACAAATGACTACAGCAAAACAGCTGGCTCAGATGTTGTGGTCATTACTTCTGGTATTCCAAGAAAGCCTGGTATGACTAGAGAAGAGTTAATTGGAACCAATGCAAATATTGTAAAATCTGTTGCAGAAAATGTATTGAAACATTCACCAAATGCAATCATCGTTGTAGTTTCTAATCCAATGGATACAATGACTTATTTGGCTCTGAAAGCAACAGGTTTGCCACAAAATAGAATCATTGGTATGGGAGGTTTGTTAGACAGTGCCAGGTTTAAAGGTTACCTTGGTTTGGCTTTGAATGCACCAACAACCGATATTCATGCTACTGTAATAGGTGGACATGGAGATACTACCATGATTCCTTTAACCAGGTTGGCAGCATTGAATGGCATACCTGTATCATCTTATTTAAATCCAGATCAATTGAAGGAAATTAGCGATGCAACTATGGTAGGGGGCGCTACATTAACTAAATTACTGGGTACTTCTGCTTGGTACGCACCAGGAGCAGCTTCGGCTTTGTTAGTTGAAAGCATTGTTCGTGACCAAAAAAGAATCATGCCTTGTTGTGTAAACTTGAACGGTGAATATGGACAATCTGATATTTGTTTAGGTGTTCCTGTTACAATAGGTAAAAATGGATGGGAGAACATTGTAGATTACAACCTAAATGCTGCAGAACAAGAAGCATTCGCAAAGAGTGCAGATGCAGTAAGAAACATGAACAATGTTTTGAAAGAAATAGGAGTATTGTAATATTTATTATTCGTATAAAAGAGGAGGCGCGCAGCTTTGCTGCGCGCCTCCTCTTTTATAATTCCATTTCTGGAATTTCACCTTCAACTACAAGTCTACCTGCAGTTTTTTCTTTGATATAATCTATACTTATGCCCGGGGCTCTTTCAAGCAAAACAAAGCCTCGTTGGTCTATGTCAAAAACTCCTAATTCTGTTACAACTTTCTTTACACACCCTAGTCCTGTTATTGGCAGTGTGCATGCAGGTAGCAGTTTAGATTCACCAGCCTTGTTGACATGTTGCATGGCTACAATGATGTGTTTAGCAGAAGCAACCAAATCCATGGCGCCTCCCATACCTTTGACCATTTTACCGGGAATTTTCCAATTGGCTATGTCACCGTTGTCAGCAACTTCCATCGCTCCCAAAACAGTAAGGTCAACTCTACCGCTTCTAATCATACCAAAACTCATTGCGGAATCAAAGAAGGAAGAACCTTTTAAAGTGGTAACTGTTTGTTTGCCAGCATTGATTAAGTCAGCATCTTCCTCTCCTTCAAATGGGAAGGGGCCAATTCCCAATAGCCCATTTTCAGATTGTAAAATTACTTCTATACCTTCTGGAACATAGTTGGCAACCAAAGTAGGAATACCAATTCCCAAATTTACATAATATCCGTCTTTGAGTTCTTTAGCGATTCTCTTAGCAATTCCAAATTTATCAAGCATGTTACAAAGGTATAAATTTTAGTGTTTACTTATTCTTGGGTTAATGACTTTGTACCACAAAGGAGGGATGATTGCAATAAAAAACAAGCCAGCATAGCCTGACGGTAATTTATTGCCTTGATTGTATGCATTTAAAACATGATAGGGCTTTGCTGCATAATAATGATGATCGGCATGCCTACTCAAGTCTACCAATACAAACCTGCTCACTAATTTATTTGAGTCCCAACTATGCATTTCAGTGGCCCTTTCAGTTGTTTTTCTGGTTAACCCGTAATGTTCGATATAATTAACATATTCAAGTAAGAATGCTGCAGTAAAAGAGTGAATCATCCATGCAATAACGGCTTCAATACCTATAAAAGCATACAACAAACCTATTAATGAAAATTGAAAACCTATTTGTAACAATACCCAATTGAACCATGAGTTTTGCTTTTTCTCAAGCCAAAAAGAATCTTTGATTTGACCCCAAACAGACCGAATAAAAAATGAATAAAGGCTTTCATTGAGTCTGGCAGTTGAGGGGTCATTTTCAGTTCCAACCCATTTGTGATGAATTTTTAGGTGTGCTGTGTAAAAGTAAACATTCCCTGCACTAAAAAGTAAAAAAATACCTAGTGCTTTTTTGAGTTTATTTTTCCTATGAATGTATTCATGTGCAACTACCACAGCCGATGTGCCAGCTTGAACCCCAGTGCTCAAAGCGGCAAGAACAATATAACCTCCTGAAACAGAATGGTTCAATATGCATGTGAATAAGGTCAAAACACAGGCTATTTGAATAGGAATGTGAAGCCATAAAACCAATTCTGGGTAGACATCTTCAGCAGCGCTGTGTAAATTAGATTCATTAGAGGGCAAAAGCCATTCTAAAATGCCTAATACCATTAATGAAAAAATGAGGTTAGCGGCACAAAACCATGCTCCCTCAATTAGACCAGCTATGCATACTAGCCCGGGGATTAAACTGAGTAAATACAAACCATTTCTTATTTGCGCATTCATCTGCTAAATGTCATCAAAATGGAGCACTAAAACAACAAATTCCCATCTAAATTCATGAATAAATTTGATTTTTGAGGTTTTATCATAAATTCGCTAACTTATGAAAGGCTTATCAATTGTATTATTAGGTTTTCTGTTGACCTTTACTGTATCCGATTCAATTGCCCAAAAAAGGGTGGGCGGTAAATTATTAAAAGGGTACGATGTGATTTATCCATTCAAAAATGGCAAAGCAAAGGTGATCAAAGCAGGTAAGGTTGGTTACATAGATCCAACAGGTGAAGAAATCATCAAGCCTGAGTTCGACAATATCATGCCTTTTGAAAAAGGAATGGCAAGAGTAGAGTTAAATCTACTTGTAGGTTTGATCAATGAACAAGGAGAACTTTTGTTAGAACCTATCTACGAGTCTATATCCAATAAAAGGGATAATATTTTTGTATTATCTAGAATGGGCAAAAAAGGTCTTGTTAAAATAACAGGTCCAAGCCCAGATTTGGTAGAATACATAGTTGATATCAGAGACTAATTCAATTGGATTTTTATAACCTCCTACCTTTACAATAACATGCGTATATTTTCAACAATCCTCTTATTCCTATCACTTTCTTTTTTTTCAAATGCACAAAAGTTTGCACCCGCAAATTGGCATCATTTAGACCCAAAAACAGATAAAATTTGGGGGATATCTTCAGAGAAAGCATTAAAGGAACTTTTGCCAAATAAAAAAGGTGTGGCTGTGACTGTTGCTGTTATTGATGGCGGAACAGATATCAACCATGAAGATTTAATGCCACAGTTGTGGGTAAATTCAAAAGAAATTCCAAACAATCAAATAGATGATGATGGAAATGGATATGTAGACGATTTAAATGGCTGGAATTTCATAGGCGGTAAAAACGGAGATGTAGATGTTGATACATACGAAAGTGTTCGCGTATATGTAAAACTAAAGCCCATTTATGATAGTTTGGTCAAAATTCATCAGGTTGATACGGCTCTGTTTCATGAATTTGAAGCAGCTAAAAAGCATTACGAGTCAAACTATCTACGGTATAAAAATAGTGCAGTTTCATACAGTCAACTCATATCCAGAATGGACTCTATCAGGAAAGTATTAGGTACTGAAAATCCAAGTATAGATCAAATCAAGTCTATTAAAAACAGCAATAAATTAGACTTTTTTGCCAAAATGTTTTTGAAACAAATTGCCAAAACAGGAGGTAAACAAAATTCACCTGTTCAGAAACAACTTTCATCTGCACAGTCCTTCTTAGATAAATCAATTAATTATCAATTAAACACTTCTTTCAATCCAAGAAGCATTGTAGGGGATAATGATGATGAAAACACCAGCCCATTTTATGGCAATCACAAGGTGAATGGTCCTGGTCCAGAACATGGTACACACGTGGCAGGCATTATTGGTGCCCATATTGGAAACGAAATAGGTGTAAAGGGGGTTTGCCCACAAGCCAAAATTATGACTTTGAGGGCAGTACCTGATGGAGATGAGAGAGATAAAGACATTGCAAATGCAATCAGGTATGCCGTTGACAATGGCGCAAAGGTCATCAATATGAGTTTTGGTAAATCGTTCTCACCTCATAAAAACTGGATTGATGATGCCGTTCAATATGCCGCATCAAAGGATGTTTTGTTGGTGCATGCAGCAGGCAATGATGCCAAAAACTTAGAGCTTGATAACAATTTTCCTACAGCATATTTTAAAGGAAGTTCTCAACCTGCAAGCAATTGGATAGAAGTAGGTGCCTCTTCATGGAGAAAGGGTAAAGAATTAACTGCAAGTTTTTCTAATTATGGTAAAAACAAGGTAGATGTATTTGCACCTGGTGAAGATATTTTATCAACCATGCCAGGTAATAAATACGAAGAAATGAGTGGTACCAGTATGGCATCACCTGTTGTAGCTGGATTGGCAGCTTTATTGAGGTCTTATTACCCTCAATTGTCAGCTATTCAAGTAAAGGATATTATTTTAAAATCAGCATTGGTATATCCTAAAAAAGTAAAAATTCCTGGCACTAAAAAGAAGGTAAAATTAGCGGAGTTATGTAAAACAGGAGCAGTAGTGAATGCCTATGAAGCCATTCAATTAGCCAATCAATTGACCGGTAAATAAATCATGTTAAAAGTTTTTTTTGCACGTTTTCTAAAAATTACTTTGCTTTACTTAGTAATCATTAGCATACTTGCTTTTTATATCAATAACGAACCATTTTCTTGGAACACTATGCTCAAAATGGGTTTCAAAGCATTGCTATTCGGAGCAGTTTTGTCTTTGGTTTTTGGGTTGAGAAAGAAGCGTTAAAATTTTCTTCTGTAACGCAATTCAAGTCCAATAGCATAGGGCCTTTGTTGTACCCATTTGTTTTCAGAAACAATAGAATTGATAGCAGTTTTGCAGTTGAGTTGAAATCCCAATTCATTTTGATTGTTCAATTTAAATGCCATGCCAGGAGCAAGGTTTAAAAAATGAGCAGTATTTAACCTCGGAAAAGAGGATGCTTTGTTTGCAATTAAAAAGCCAACCCCACTTTGGTCTACTAAAAATGCATTTACCGTATACAATAAGCCCAATGAATAGCCAAATTGAATGTCTAAAGCAATTTTCTCAGATTCTTTGATGGTGTAATTAAACCAAATTGGAATTTCATTGAAGGTGTATTTGTTTTCTACGGAGTAGCGGTTACCATTAAAAATAGTATCGTTAACAAACAAATAAGCATTTGCATTTTGTTGGTGTACTGTAGGTCCTTTCGCAGTTTCTTTGTCACAATTGATCTGTTGTTTGAAATTGCTGATGTTTAAACCAGCGGCAATACGCCATTTGTTAGTGATTTTATAGGCCATTAAAATGCTTGCGTTCCAATCAAAGGCTGGTTTTTCAATTTGCTTTCGAACAGCTAATGCTGTTAAATTACCATCGTTGGTATTGCTGAACAATTGCATGCCAGTATAGCTGAAACCGAGTCCTACAATAACAGACCAATTACCCGCTTTTTTGTCTGTTTGTTTGCTGTATTTGGTGCCATTTGTGTAAACTAAATTTCCGATAGAATCTTTTTTTGTAGTAAGTGGTAACTCCTCAATTGTATGAATTTCTTTATCGACAGGTTTTTCCTTCGTATCAGTAATTGAACCAATACTATCAATGCTATTATTTGAAGTATTGCTTGGATTTACACCTCGAGGTTCTTGGCTTACCAAGGTGCTCAAATGAGTAGTTTCAGTTGTATTCATTTGTTTGGCACTTGTTTCAGCAATTGTTCGAGTGAATACTGCATTATCAATTTTATTTTGTTTATAAACCTGCAACACGCTTGTAGCTATGTCATTTTCAATGGAAAGTTTTTGTTTAACAGGTTCATTTTTTTCTGCAAGCTTCAGTAATGGAGATTCTGAGCTTGTTGGAGATTGGATGGTAGCATTCGAATATTTGTTGCTTGAAACAGGTTTAACAGTTGATTTGAATGAACTTTCACTAGATTGATAAAGCAGTCCAAACATACTTGCACTAACCCCTGAAACAATACAAATGAACCAAATCAGCATTCTTTTTTTATGCTTTTTTTGTAGTTCTTTTGATAAGTTATTCCAAATTTTTTCATTGGAAATGTTCACAGAATACGACTCTATTTTTTGGTTTAAGGCATGCTCAAACATTTTATCTTCAGACAACTCTTCTTCAATTTTAGGCCAAATTGCTTCAGTTGGCCATTCTGAAATGCCCAATAATTTTTCACGGATATGTTGTTCAAAATTATCTTGCATGGGTATCGTCTTTGTACTTAAATTGATGGTGTTTGGCTAGTAAATTTTGCATGTATTGTTTAGCCCTTGCATATTGAGATTTACTGGTTCCAATAGCAATACCAAGTTCATCTGCAATTTCTTTGTGCGAAAAACCTTCAATGGCAAATAAGTTGAAAATGATTTTGTAACCTTCAGGCATTTGTTGAACCAAATCCATAATCTCTTTTGCAGAAATGTGGTCAATGATCTCTTCATTGTATGCTACATCAATGTGTTGTTGGTCTAAATCTTCTTTGAATTTCCGGCTTCTTTGCTTGTAATAATTAATGGCACTAAAAACCATGATTCTTCTAATCCACCCTTCAAAACTCCCTTCAAACTTAAATTTACCAATGTTTTGAAATACCTTCAAGAATGCTTCCTGTAACATGTCTTCCGCTTCAGCTCGGTCTCTTGCATAACGCATACAAACAGCTAACATTTTACCAGCATACTGATCGTACAGTTGCTTTTGGCTTATCAAATTACCTTTGATACAGCCTTGAATCATGTCTTGTTCTGTTTGTCGCATGAAAAACCAATGAATAGTCAAATATAATTCAAGTTCGGTTGCATCTTCAAAACATGTCGCTTTTTCAGTTTATGGATTCTATTTGCGATAGTAACAGGAAAAAGTGTCAGCAAAATTGCCTTGGCATAATGATTGAACTAATGAACATGCTTAATTTAACTATATAAAATTTATAAATATGTCAGTAAATCTTAAACCATTGGCAGACAGGGTTCTGGTAGAACCTGCAACTGCAGAAGAAAAAACAGCGGGAGGTATTATCATCCCAGACACAGCAAAAGAAAAACCACAACGTGGCACTGTAATCGCAGTCGGTAATGGGAAAAAGGATGAACCGATGACTGTTAAAGCCGGAGATACAGTTTTGTATGGTAAATACGCTGGTACTGAAATTGCTATTGAAGGTAAGGACTACTTGATTATGCGTGAGTCAGACATTTTTGCAATTATTTAATTTATATAAAACAAACTATGACTAAGAAAATATCATACGGTGTAGACGCCCGTGACGGATTAAAAAGAGGTGTTGATGCTTTGGCCAATGCTGTAAAAGTAACTTTAGGTCCAAAAGGACGTAATGTTGTCATCGACAAAAAGTTTGGTTCTCCATCTGTAACCAAAGATGGTGTTTCAGTTGCCAAAGAAATTGAGTTGAAAGACCCAATTGAAAACATGGGTGCTCAAATGGTAAAGGAAGTAGCAAGCAAAACGGCAGACATTGCAGGTGATGGAACAACTACTGCAACTGTATTGGCTCAGGCTATTGTAACTGCAGGTATTAAGAATGTTGCTGCAGGAGCTAATCCAATGGATTTGAAACGTGGCATAGACAAAGCGGTTGAAACAGTTGTTGAAAGTTTGAAAAAACAATCACAACAAGTAGGAGATGACAACCAAAAAATTCGTCAAGTAGCTACAATATCTGCTAACAATGATGAAGTGATTGGAACATTAATCGCTGATGCCATGCATAAAGTAGGCAAAGAAGGGGTGATTACAGTTGAGGAGGCTAAAGGTACAGAAACTGAAGTAAAAACTGTTGAAGGTATGCAATTCGACAGAGGCTATTTGTCTCCATACTTTGTTACCAATGCCGATAAAATGGAAGCTGATTTAGACGCTCCTTATATCTTAATTTATGACAAAAAAGTAAGCAACATGAAAGAATTGTTGCCAATCTTAGAAGCAGTCGTGCAAACAGGTAAGCCCTTGGTTATCATTGCCGAAGATGTGGAAGGAGAAGCTTTGGCAACATTAGTAGTTAACAAAATACGTGGTTCTTTAAAAATTGCTGCTGTTAAAGCTCCAGGTTTCGGTGACCGTAGAAAAGCCATGTTGGAAGATATTGCTATCTTAACTGGTGGAACTGTGATCAGTGAAGAACGTGGTTATAAATTAGAAAATTGTGACATCACCTACTTGGGTAGAGCGGAAAAGATTACCATTGACAAAGACAATACAACTATTATCAATGGTGCTGGAAAGTCTGAAGATATCAAAGGTCGTGTTGCTCAAATTAAAGCTCAAATAGAGTCTTCAACATCTGACTACGACAAAGAAAAATTACAAGAGCGTTTGGCTAAATTAGCTGGAGGTGTTGCAGTGTTATACATTGGTGCTGCAACTGAAGTTGAAATGAAAGAAAAGAAAGACAGGGTTGATGATGCATTGCATGCAACACGTGCTGCTGTTGAAGAAGGGATTGTTGCAGGTGGTGGAGTTGCTTACATCCGTGCTGTTGAAACCCTCGAAAAATTAAAAGGAGCCAACGATGATGAAACCACAGGTATTGCAATTATTAAAAGAGCATTGGAAGAACCTCTTCGTCAAATTGTTGCAAATGCTGGTGGTGAAGGTTCGGTAGTTGTTAATAAGGTAAAAGAAGGCAAAGCAGATTTTGGTTACAATGCAAGAACTGAAGGTTATGAAAACTTAATCACAGCAGGTGTCATAGACCCTACTAAAGTGAGCCGTGTTGCTTTACAAAATGCAGCTTCAGTAGCTTCAATGATTTTAACAACTGAATGTATTTTAGCTGAAGAAAAAGAAGAGAAGCCAGCTATGCCAGCAGGAATGCCAGGCGGAATGGGTGGAATGGATTATTAATCAGTAGCTCATTCATAAAAAAGCTGAACTTTAAGTTCAGCTTTTTTTTTGCACTTGTTTTACATTTTGTATCTTCATTGTATGAAATTTATCAAAAGACTGTTTGTACTGTTATTGGCATTTTTTTTATTGTTTGAATTAGTACTATTTGCAAGCGGATATCAATACCTGAATAAACTTTTACGATTGACAATTCTTCAGGGTAAATCTGGTCCTGATATCAATGATTTAAATGAGTTTCCATCTTCAACTGTAAATAATGGAATTGCACATCCTTGGCTCAAATCAAGCCGTTACGGTAAATTAACACTCAATTCTTCAGAGAAAATTGGAGCAGACTCTTACAAGACTTCTGCTTTGTTGGTCATTCAAAATGACAGCATATTGTACGAGAATTATTCAGATGATGCGGGAATCACCTTTTTGAGTAATTCTTTTTCTATGGCTAAATCAATCCAATCCATTTTAATTGGCATAGCTATCAGGCAACAATTAATTGGTAGCGTAAATGATCCAGTTTGTAAATATTTGCCAGAATTAAACAACGAAATTTATAGAAATATTACCATCAAACATTTGTTGTGGATGGCTTCTGGTTTAGATTTTAATGAAACTTATTCCAGTCCATTTGCTTGGCCTGCTAAAGCTTATTACGGAACAGATGTTAATGCAACTGTGATGTCTCCAACCATTGTTGCAGCGCCAGGTACGTTGTTCCATTACAAAGGCGGTGATACACAATTGTTGGGCATGATATTAAAAAAAGTAACGCAAAAACCTGTTGCACAGTTTGCATCAGAACAATTGTGGTCAAAAATTGGAAGTGAGTTACCGGCTCAATGGGGAACAGACCTACCCAATGGAATGGAAAAAGTGAGTTGTTGTTTTTATGCAACTGCACGAGATTTTGCAAGGATTGGTAAATTGATTATGAACAAGGGCAATTGGAATGGTTTTCAAATCATAGATTCATCATATGTTCAATCAGCAGTCAGCCCCTCTGGGTTGATAAACACTTCAGGTTTGTTTGTTGATTATTATGGTTACCAATGGTGGTTGGCAAATTACCAAAACCATCCTGTTTATTATGCAAGAGGAATATTGGGTCAATATATTTTTTGTGTTCCAGATATTAAATTGATTGTTGTGAGATTGGGGCATTTGAGAGCTTCAAAAACTGCTGATGAAATGCCTGCAGATGCTAAACTGTATTTGGATATTGGATTGAGGTTTTCGAATTAAAAAAATACTTGATTCAGGATGTTAGATATGTTTGAAAATCAGAGATATTAGTAATGTTTTGGTAATATTTACATAATAATAATCAATTGGCTTGTAAATATATCTTCAAGTAACTAATATTGGTGCAATGAAAGTAACTAAATAACCATCTTTGGCCCATGCATTTAGGCTTAAGAATAAAAGTTGCTAGAATCAGTCGCAAGATTACCCAGGCAGAGTTAGCAGAAAAAATTAACAAAACTCGCCCTCTCATTTCGAGCATTGAGCAGACTGGTAAGGTAAACTTTTACACCCTCAAAAAAATATGTGATGTACTTGGCCTGGACATCGATGTGTTGACTCAATCTACAGAAGACCTTGGCGTATTTACTTACAAAGGGGGCTCCGATTCAGTTTCAAAAGAGAAAATCAAAAGTTTAGAACAAGAAGTTGATTACTTAAAAAGGTTAGTTGAATCTCAAGCAGATTTGATACGTACCTTAAAAGGTTTGTCTTCAGGTTCTACATCAAAAAAATCAAGTCATTGATTCAATTATGTAGATGTATTCTAAATTATTTCTTGATTGAAATTTTCTGTAATCATTCTTTAATTTCGGTGTAAATATTTACACCATGAAAAGAAAAGATTTTTTAAAGGTTTTCGCTGTAACTGCAGCTGCATCAACTGTAGTTTTATCAGCATGTGGAGATGAACCTAAAACTTCATCTTCAGAAAGTACTGAAGGAACAACCAATAACACCACAAGTTCAGAACCAACTGCTGCAAAAGCAGATTGCAATGATTTAAGTGGTTTGAGCGAAGCAGACATCAAACAAAGAGAGTCTGTTAGCTATGTTGCGCTCTCTACTGATGCGGAAAAGAATTGTGCAAATTGTAGGTTCTTTAAAGTAGCAGAAGACGGCTCTGGATGTGGTTCTTGTCAATTGATTAAAGGGCCAGTTAGTGCTGAAGGGAATTGCAAATCTTGGTTTAAAAAAGATGCTTAACAAAAAAAGCCACGCAAGTGGCTTTTTTTATGTCTTAACTTAAAAATTTAATGAAGTTTTTTAAAACAGTTTGCTGTGTGTTTATGTGCATTACTTTAACAAGTGTGACTGCACAAAACCAAATTGAACAAGCCAAGACCGATAGCATTTACAATTGGTTTATACAAGAGAATTATGCTGCCATTCATCAACAATTCAATCCTGAAATGAAAAGGATGTTGAGTGAGGAAATTTTAGAGTCTACATGGGGTCAGCTACTTTTATTTTTTGGAAATCCGCTTGAAACAAAACCAAAAGTGGTTCAGCAATTAGATTCAATCATTGTGGTTAAAATGCCCATTAAAACAGAAAAATCAGCAATGGTGTTGTCTGTTAGTTTTGATTCCATTTATCAGGTTGCAGGATTATTTTTAACTCCCGGTAAAATAAACTATACACCACCAGAATATGTAAATCCCGAAAAGTTTGAAGAACGTAAAATTACTTTCGGCGGAAAACATTTTTCAGGTACAGGTATTTTAACATTGCCTAAAGTAAAATACAAGGTGCCAGTTGTTGTCATTGTTCCAGGTTCTGGTCCTGTTGACAAAGATTTAACAATAGGTTCAAATAAGATATACAAGGATTTGGCATGGGGTTTAGCTTCTTTTGGCTTTGCTGCTTTAAGATACGACAAAAGAACATTGAACTATCAAGACAAATTGTTGCAGCAAGATATCAATGGAGAAAAATTTACCATTCAAAATGAATACATCGCTGATTTAAAAGATATCATTGATCAGCTAAAAAAACGTACTGAAATCAATTCCAAACAAATTGTCATGCTTGGGCACAGCCAAGGAGGTTATCTCATTCCACTGATTCATCAAAAAGTAAAAGGTTTTTCAGGATACATATCACTTGCTGGAACGCTCCGAGAAATTCCTGAACTAGCCATGGAACAAATAAACTACTTAAGTTCACTGGATAGTTCACAAGCGGATACAAATACAATTGCACCAATTTTAAAAAGAATGTTGCAATCTACCAGTAAATACGTAAATCAGATGAAATATGACAATGAGGTAATGCCGCCTTATACATTGAATTATTGGCAATACCTCGCAAAGTACCAACCCCAAAAACAAGTGTTAAAAATAAAACAGCCAATTTTAATCTTACAAGGAGAAAGGGATTACCAAGTAACATTAAAAGATTACCAAGTTTGGAAAGACTGCATAGGGTTAAAGCAAAATGCAACATTTCAGTCTTTTCCTCAATTGAACCATTTATTCATGGCCGGAGAAGGAAAACCCAATCCGAACGAATACCTTCAACCAGGTAATGTTGCTATTGATGTTGTCAATGCAATGGTGAATTGGCTTAAAACAACACAAATAGTTACACCATAGGTTTTTCATTAAGATAATGCGCTTCAATTTGGTCTAAAATAGACAATATACCCTCTAACTCTAAACATGTTACCAATTGAGTACGGAATTCTTTAAAATGGTCTAAACCTTTAAAGTAATGGCTGTAATGAGGACGCATCTCCAGCAATCCGGGTCTTTCAGTTTTCCATTCAACAGATTTGAGTAAGTGTTTTTTGCAAACGTTAACGCGCTCTTCAATACCTGGTTGGTTTAAACGTTCGCCCGTCTTAAAATAGTGTTTGATTTCGTTGAAAATCCATGGATAGCCAATTGCGGCACGTCCAATCATAATCCCATCTACCCCAAACTCGTTTTTGTATTGCAATGCTTTTTCAGGTGAATCAATGTCTCCATTTCCAAAAATTGGGATATGAATTCTAGGATTGTTTTTTACTTTTTCAATCCAGGTCCAATTGGCTTCGCCTTTGTACATCTGAGCACGCGTTCTTCCATGAATGGTTAGCGCTTGAATGCCAATGTCTTGCAAACGTTCTGCAACATCTAAGATATTGATGCTGCTATCATCCCAACCAAGTCTGGTTTTAACTGTAACTGGAAGAGAGGTTGATTTAACAACTGCATTGGTAAGTTGAACCATTTTAGGAACATCTTTTAAAATGCCAGCACCAGCACCTTTGCAAACCACTTTTTTTACAGGACATCCAAAATTAATGTCTAATAAGTCAGGGCCAGTGGCATCTACAATTTTAGCAGATAGCATCATAGCTTCTTCGTCACCCCCAAAAATTTGAATGCCAATAGGCCGCTCGTAATCAAAAATGTCTAACTTTTTTTTGCTTTTGATGGCATCTCTGATCAATCCCTCAGAAGAGATAAACTCAGTATACATCATATCTGCACCAGCATCTTTACAGACAGCCCTGAATGGAGGGTCGCTCACATCTTCCATAGGTGCTAACAACAAAGGGAATTCACCCAACTCTATTTTTCCAATTTTTACCACAATTGCATGCGTATATTGCGGAACAAATATACAAAGATGACAGGTACCAATTTTTTAAACGGAAACAGATTTCTGTTTTTCTTTTCAAGATTATTGATTTTGGCCGGAATGGTTTTGGTTTTTACCTCCATTTTTTCATTGGTTGGGGTGTTTTTTATGAAATGGACCATGGGGGTAGATTTAATCAAACTAACCGAAGCCTTGGATCCAGCTGCACAAAGTGAACAGTCTAAATATGCGCTTTTGTTTTTTCAAGCATTTGCAGGTTCTATAGGTACGTTTTTAGTGCCGGCTCTTTTATTTCCTAATGCAATTGGAAGAAAGGCGGTTCAATTTATACGTGTGGTTTATCCATTTAAAATGTATTATTTGCTCGTTGCGCCGTTATTGATAGTTGCTGCAATGCCTTTAATCAGTTGGCTCAATGTAATCAATCAAGGTTTTACTTTTCCTGAAAAATACAAAGCCATTGAAACAAGTTTGCGTGCAATGGAAACCCAAGCAGAGGCCATTACTAAAATATTGGTACAATCTCATTCAATAGGTGGTTTTTTTATCAGTTTATTAGTGGTTGCAATACTCCCAGCCATTACAGAGGAGTTCTTTTTTAGGGGAGTTTTGCAAAACTTTACGCGTATTTGTTTTTACAATAACCATTTAGCAATTTGGTTTACAGCTATTATTTTCAGTGGCATTCATGGGCAGTTTTTTGGATTTGTTCCGAGGGTAGTTTTAGGCGCCGGATTGGGTTATTTGTATTTGTATTCAGGAAACATTTGGGTTGTAGTATTGGCTCATTTTGTAAACAATGCATTGGCTCTGATTGCCTTTAATCTTTCCTTAAAATATCCCGATGTGCCTTTTTTTAGCGATCAATACCAATTTCCAATTTGGATGACTGTACTTAGCTTTTTATCAATAGTGTTGTTTTTTTATTGGCAAAACAAATTACAATACAGACAATTGTTTCATGAATAACTGGCAAATTGTGTTCAGCTCACCATACACTTATGCAGCAGAGGTGGTAAAAAACAAATTGGAGGATGCCGGAATTATCAGCATCATTGTAAATAAAATTGATTCTTCTTATTTGAGTTTTGGTTTGGCAAATGTGTATTGCCAAAAACAAGATGTAAAAGAAGCAATGGCATTGATTAATTTAATGAATAATGAATAATTTTTGGCAACGCACCATAACAGGAACCGTATTCGTAAGTGCAATGGTTTTAGGAACACTTTTTAGTGCATGGAGTTTCTTGGCACTGTTGTTTATGGTTAATTTTCTTTGTTTGTTAGAATTTTATGAATTGATGTTACCAGACAAGTCTTGGTTGGAAAAATATTTGGGCGTGATAGCTGGTTCAATTATCAACCTCATGTTTGCCCTCATCATCAAAAATGATTTGTCTTTGGCTTGGTTTTACCACTTGATTCCAGTTTTTCTGGTCTTGTTTGTAGTGAAATTGTTTGAAAATACTGGGAATGAATTTGAAACACTGGCCTTTCAAATTTTAGGAATCATGTACATCTCATTTCCTTTGAGTATGTTGGCGCATTTAGGATACTTCAATGCATTGAGTTATAGTTATACCTTGCCCTTGGGTATTTTTATTTTGCAATGGTGTAGCGATACATTTGCATATTTGGCAGGTAGGGCTTTTGGTAAACACAAGTTATTTGAACGAATCAGTCCAAAAAAAACCTGGGAAGGTTTGATAGGTTCACTCTTGTTGACTGTTGGCGCAGCAGTTGTGATGGCTCATTTTTGGGATGATTTGAGCAGAACAGATTGGATGGTTGCAGGTGCGTTAGTGGTTATTTTTGGAAGCATGGGCGATTTGGTAGAATCACTCCTGAAGCGAAATATTGGTATCAAAGACAGTGGTACTTTTTTACCAGGTCATGGAGGCTTCTTAGACCGCTTTGATGGCATCTTTTTATCAGTACCTGCGGTCTATTTTTACCTCTTATTCAGTATCTAATATAAAGTTTCTGTTATTTATCAGAATTTCAATTAAGTTTGTCAAATTTTCAATATAAAAAACTAAGCAATGGCAGGTGACAATGTGATTAAACACAGCTCGGAGAATCCATTCGAGTCAATGAAAAAACGTTTTGATGTGGCTGCAAAAATCATCGGACTCGATGAAAGCGACTACAATGTATTAATTGCTCCTCAAAAAGCAGTGATTGTGAATATACCTGTTACCATGGATGATGGAAAGGTAAAAGTATTTGAAGGATTCAGAGTAGTTCACAATGCGAACTTGGGTCCATCAAAAGGAGGAATCCGTTATTCGATGGATGTTCATTTGGATGAGGTGAAAGCTTTGGCTGCATGGATGACATGGAAATGTGCAGTTGTTGGTATTCCTTATGGTGGAGGTAAAGGTGGAATCAAATGTGATCCACGAAGCATGAGTAAAGGAGAATTAGAAAGATTAACCAGGTCATACACTGATTTAATGGTGAATGTATTTGGTCCTGATAAAGATATTCCTGCTCCAGATATGGGAACGGGTCCACAGGAAATGGCTTGGTTAATGGACGAATATTCTAAATTAGTTGGTCATTCAACTCCTGCAGTAGTTACCGGAAAACCAGTTGTTTTAGGTGGATCTTTAGGTAGGGTAGAAGCAACAGGTAGAGGTGTTATGGTATCAACCAGGTCTGCTTTGTCTAAATTGGGCATTAGCCCTGTTGGCGCAACAACTGCTGTTCAAGGTTTTGGTAACGTTGGAAGTATTTCAGCAAAATTATTGGCTTCTCAAGGCATGAAAGTGGTTGCTATTTCAGACGTGAGCGGAGCTTACCATAACCCAGATGGTATCAATGTTGAGGAAGCTATTGCATACCGTGATGGCAACAAAGGAACCCTTGAAGGTTTCAAGGCAGGTAAAAAAATCACCAATGCAGAGTTGTTGGAATTAGAAGTTGATGTGTTGGTTCCTGCGGCTATGGAAGATCAAATAACTGAAGAGAATGCTAACCGTATCAAGGCTAAGTTAATTGTAGAAGGAGCAAATGGACCTACTTCCGCAAGTGCTGATGAAATCTTGAACAAGAAAGGAATTATGGTAGTTCCTGATATTTTGGCAAACGCTGGAGGTGTAACTGTTAGTTATTTTGAGTGGGTACAAAACAGATTGGGTTATTTCTGGACAGAAGAACGTGTATACCGCAGAGCAGACCGTGTCATGAAAACAGCTTTTGAAGGAGTATATGCAGCCTCACAGAAATACAATATCAGCATGCGTATTGCTGCTTATGTTGTTGCAATAGAAAAAGTAGCCGAGGTAGAAAAACTACGTGGCAAATTTGGGCTTTAATAGTATTAAATCAATCAAACTCCAAAAGAGAACAAGGTTAGCCCTGTTCTCTTTTTGGTTATAATAAACACACATATATGTTACACAGAGAAGGAAAAGCAACTATTTTTTTAACCCTTTTGTTTTTATTGGTCATTAACCTGCCAGTACATTATTTTTTGCCTGAAACCATTTGGTTGCAAAATGTTTTAATGACATTGTCAATTGTATTTTTGGTCATTATTTTACAATTCTTCAGAAATCCTAATGTTATCACTTCAATTAATCCTGCGCATGTTATTTCTCCTGCAGATGGGAAAGTAGTTGTAATTGAAGAAGTAGAAGAGCCTGAATATTTTAAAGGTAAAAGATTACAAATTTCTGTATTTATGAGTCCGTTTAATGTACATGTAAATAGAAATCCTATTTCGGGCATTGTCAAATACTTCAAATACCATCCAGGAAAGTATCTGGTAGCTTGGCACCCTAAAAGTTCAACTGAAAATGAAAGAACCACTACTGTCATTCAACACCACAATGGAGTTGAAGTGCTGTTTCGCCAAATAGCTGGAGCATTGGCCAAAAGAATTGTTTGGTATGTAAAAGAAGGCCAACCGGTGGTTCAAGGTGCAGAAATGGGGTTCATTAAATTTGGTTCAAGGATTGACATTTATTTACCAATTGGCACCAAAGTGAATGTCCAATTGGAAGAGAAAGTTAAAGGTGGTAAGACAGTATTAGCAGAAATTTAAGCTTACATACAAGAATAAATTAAGAAGTATTTCGTTAAATTTGAATATCATTTAATAACACTACAATGAAAAAATTAATTTTAGCCTCAGCATTCGTTGCATTCATGGTAATCGGCGTTAATGCACAAACAACAACAACTACAACAGTAACTGAAACTTCTGTTGCTACTGATAAGCCTGCAAAAACACATTGTGATAAGAAAGAAGAAAAGTCTTGTCAAAGCAAAAAAGATGACAAATGTTGCAAAGACAAAAAAGAAGATAAGTCTTGTCAAAGTAAAAAAGATGACAAAGCCTGTGCAGACAAGAAAGAAGAAAAATCTTGCAAATCGTCAGAAAAGAAAGCTTGTTGTGCAAACAAAAGTGAAAAAAGTGCACCTGAGAAATCAGAAGAAAAAAAGTAATCTACAGCTAAAGTATTTCACAAAAGCCACCTCAAAGGGTGGCTTTTTTTATGCATTCAAAATGCTGTTCATTCATTGCAATAAAAGCCTAATTGACAGGCTCTAAGGTTTTATTTTAAGCTTGTTTTTAATTGAAAGTAAAGTACTTATTTTATAGTTAGCAAAAGGAGATTAATGTAGTTAGTTCAGTTTAAATCATGAGCAAATATTTGGTTTGGCTAAAAGATGATCTAATACAACCATGTTTGAATGGCAATTAGTATTTCTCAATCATTGACAAACAATATTACCACAGTATTTTAAAGACCACTGTACTTGACTTTGTGGATAGATGATTCTAAACGCTTTCAGGTTCTTTTTTGCAAGAAAATGTAAATAACACTAATCAAACAAATGGTTTGTCTGATTAGTGTTATTTGGTCATTAGAATAAATTAATTGCCAATGACAAACTGTAGTTACTGCCGTAACGGCATTGATTTGTAATCACATCAGCAGAGTTAGGCGTATATTTACCATCTAAATCAGTGTCTCTGTAAAAACGGTAGTATTGGTTTAGAATATCGCTCACAATGGCTTTAACTGTAACATATTTATTTAATTGGTAGCTGAATTGAATGTCAATCAAATCTCTTGGAACTTCCCAAATATGTAATTCAGCTCTTCCACCTTCTAATGCCATTCTTCTTCCAATTCTATTGTACAATAAGTTCATGTTCCATTTTCCGCTAGGAGGCATAATCAGAACACCGGCATTCACAGAATAACCAGATTGTCCTTGAAGAGGTCTGAAGTTATCACTTCCTGCCAAACCTGCCAAATTAGATAAATCAACTTTTGAATTGATGATAGACGAGTTTAAACTAAATGTAAAATACCTTGAAATAGCGTTTTGTGGCGCATTGAATACGATACCAGGGTTCAATCTGAACTCTAATTCATAACCAGAACATTCTACACTTTTAATGTTATTGAATGTTCTTGTTCTGTTTCCTGCTCCGTAATCAAAGGTATTTTCAATAGCATTTTCAAAAGTTTTATGGAAATAAGTGAATGTGAATACCTGGCCACCAGTAGGGTATATTTCAAATCTTAAATCTAAATTATTGATTTGAATGGGTTTTAAATTACTTTTACCATAGGTGATGGTATTGTTCACGTAATCGTAATAGGTAAAAGGAGCAATTTCTCTAAATTCAGGTCTTACCACTGTTTTTGAATAAGATGTTCTAAAGTTAATTTTCTCAGTAATGTTGTAAGTTAGGTTTACAATTGGAAAGAAATTATTGTAGGTATTGTCGTATGTTGTGTCTCTTGCTACATAAGGATCAAAAGCGCTTAATTTTTGATTGAAACTCTCATACCTGATACCATAGTTCAAACGTAATCTTGTGAACAAGTAATGGTCAACACTAAAGTAAGCAGCGTTTAATCTTGAAGCTGCAGTATAGTTATCAGTATTACTTGTAATTTCATTCATTCTAAAACGGTCTTTGGTAATGTTCGAATCTGCAAATATTTCGCCTGGTTTTAGTTCTAGTAAACTAGGATTTAAGAATACATTAGTACTCATTCTCCAACCAAATACACGCGCATTAAAAGTCCTTTCTTTGTTAGATTGGTAAAAACCTGTTTTGAAAGTAGGTTTAAATTTACCCCATTTAAAAGTTCTTGTTAAATCCAACGCATTGATGTTTCCTTTTTCTTTAAGGTAAGTATAGGTCATACCAGATAACATTGGGTTTGGTGAACCGGCTGGAAAGGCCACTTTAAATACAGAATCAAATTCATTGAGTGATGAATTGTACAGCAATCTTTTTTGACCAGGCATATCTCTGCTGGTATTGTTGATACCAATTGTTCCATTGATTTTTAATTTGATACTGGGTATGTAGCCTTCGTATTTGGCTTGACCACTGTAAAAAATATTGCTTGTGAATTGTCTGGCAAAACCTTTTTCAAAATTAAAAATACCGTTTTCATTTTGGTATCCAAAACGATTGATAACAACATCTTCTCCGTTTATATTGGCTAAGTTTTTCAAGGATACTTTATGGTTGTTATTCAATTTTACAGAGGTGTTGAAAAGAATACCTGTTAAGTGATTTTTTTCATAACTGTTGTCTTCTAAACTGAACCATTTGATGGTATCATTTGTAGCACCACCTCCACCATAAGTAAAAATATTATTATTATAAGTTTTAGGTGTTGAACTTGTAGAAAATGAAGCGATTACTCCCCATTCTTTGTTCAAAAATTTAAAGTTATTCCCATAAATGGCCTGAATGCCATAACCTGGAATTTGAGAGGTTAGATTGTTTACCCCCCAATCATTTCCAAGCATTTTAGAGTTTCTAACCTCTTCATTAATACTTGCACTGCCAAACTCCTTAGAGCTTGCCAAAGATTTAGGCAATGCTCTGGTTCCATCATCAATACCAAGAAAATCTAATTTTCCTCCTTGGTAATCTACATATGGTTTAAATGTAGTATAAGTATTGTATTGAGTGCTTATGTTTAAATTGAAAATTTTTCTTTCAGGAATATCTTTGGTGGTAACATAAACAGCCCCACCTCCAAAGTCTGCTCTTAATTCAGGGGAAGCTGTTTTATAAATAACCATATTGTCAATTAGAGCTGAAGGGATGATGTCAAAAGAAAAAGCTTTTTTATCAGGCTCAGTAGTAGGTAAATCAACTCCATTAATTAAAGCAATATTATAACGGTCAGCTAAACCTCTCACCACTACAAAGCGATTGTCTTGCACTGTTACACCACTCACTCTTTTTAAAGCATCACCTGTGGTTTTATCAGGAGATCTTTTAATTGTTTCAGATGAAATACCATCAGAGATGCTTGAAAGATTTTTTTGTTGGATCAATAAACCTCCTGAAGTTTGTCTGTCAATTTTAGCAGTTGTAACAAATTCTTGTAATTCTTTGGTTGAGGGTTGCAATTCAATACTGATTACTTTTGATTCTCCAGCAGCTATGATGATGTTTTTAAGACTTTTGGAAACATAGCCGACCAACGATATTTCAATAGTATATGTACCTGGAGGAATATTTTTTATAAGGTATTGTCCGTTCACATCTGCAGCTGCTCCCATAGAGGTATTGGCAATTCTGACAGTTGCTCCGATTAATTCTTCTCCATTTTTTTGGTCAACAATTTTACCACTCAAACTCGTTGTTTGGGCAAGTGATTGGGTGGCAATAAGTGTAAAGATGATGCATACAAAAGCAAATCTTAGCTTACGAATCAATGGCTTCATTTAACTAATTTTTTAACAGAAGTTCCTTTTGAAGTTTTAATGATTAAAACAATGAAATTATTTTTTTCAAAATCTTCATGAGTTATTGCCAATTCAGTAAAACCAATCAAATCTTCTTTTGATTGATGTATCAATTGCCCTTTTAAATCGTAAATGATTACTTGCTGAATAAAAGTATTTTTATCCTTTGAAATGATATTTAGGGTGTTATTGATATCAAAGTAGCTTAATATTTGATTTGATTGTTTGATTTTAGCAATACTTGAAATTACATTCAATGAGTCAATGCTTACAGCTATTCCGTTTTGTGTGTATACAGTTATTACGGATTTAACAGCCATACTTGGAATAGTAATTGAGATCAAAGAGTCAGGATATACTGCAGTAATGTTAGCTTTTACATTGCCGATCATTACGCTATCAACGTTGTACAAGTTTCTCCCTTTTATTTGAATTGGATCTTTGGTTGTTCCAATCTTTGGGGTAACATCAAAAATTGTTGGTTTGAACCTGATTTTTTGTGTAGAAGCAACGAAACCATTTTTACAATAAATTTTTACAATTTCGTCCATGTTGTAGTAGCTCAATTTAAATGTAATTGAACGGTCATTTGATTCAACAATATCTTGTGCTACATTGCCAATTAACAACGAATCTAATCCTTCAAAATTTAAACCATCTACAGTCACATTTTGACCAATTTCTAAAGGGTTTGACGCTATAAATTTGATACTTGGTAAAATTGTAAAATACGAAGGTGAATTAGCTGATCCATATGTAGTATAAACCTTAATTAAATTACTTAATTCTCCTTCTGGAATGCTTATACTTAATATTGAATCTCCAAAATGTTCAATTACATTAATTTTAGTTTTACCAAAGTAAACAGAATCATAAGGGAATAATTTACTTCCTTTTACTAAAATGGTGTCTGAAATATTACCAGTTAAAGGGAAAATAGAATTAATTTTTGGATTGTTAACAGTACTTATCTTGGTTGAGGTATCCAATTTAAAGTAGTTTGTTGTTAAAATGTTTTTACTAGCATCTATACCATTGAATAAATAGGCAGCAAAGTAATATTTTTTATTCTCTTCAAGACCTGCAATATCAATTGTTCCTGCTGATGAGCCCTCATAAACTACTCTGCTGCTATCACCTAAAATTTGAGCATCTTTGTAAGATTGACTTACATTAAATAGTTCGCCATCACTAAGTGAATAATTAGGTGTTTGATATTTATTAATAAGTACTATGACGTTTTGCGCATTTTGTTTTTCATTCAATTGCAATTGAATGCTATTGGTTTGAACATCATTTATTTTAAATGAATTTCCTATGTTCAAAGGCTCTTGAAGCACAATGCTTGTTGTATTACTAACAATTTTAGTTTGATCTGTAATTTCAGTTGATACACCATTTACATAAGCATAAATTCTAGTTGTCCAAGTAATAGCAGCGCCAAAATTAAAACCCAGATTTGGTAGTAACGTGTCGAAGTTTACAGAGTTGGTTATTTTAAATCTTGCTATTCTGTTACCATTTCCATTTTGACTGATAATTTTGCCATTTCCTGCTCCTGGAGGTTGTTGAGCTATTATTCTAATTCGGTTATTAGCAGCATCCCATGAAGAACCTGGTTTGTTAATTACTGGAGCCTGCTTTGTAACATTAAATTCAGAGCTTCCACTTACGGTATCAATAGATAATGTTCCTCCATTAATAAATTTTGGTGATACATTTATTCCTGCTTGAAATGAAGCATATTCTAAAGGAGTGTTCCCTAATGACTTAATATGTAAATCAAATTCAAGTACGTTAGGTGCACTCAATTTTTCATTGCTTATAGAAATTAAGTAGTCAGGATTTTGAGCTTTGGCTTTAAATACAAAAGTGATGGTTAAAGCAAATAGTAACGCATAGTACTTCATACAAACTGGTTTATTTTTTTTACAAATTTATTTTTACCAGCACCGCTCCTTGTTAAGCTATCATTAAAAAAAAGCAACTAAATTTTAAAGCAATCTTTAATATTTCGGGCTTAACTATAATGTAACATATGAATAAGATTGGATTCTATTTCAGCATATATTTTTGAGCAAAAATTATCTAACAACAATATATTATGAAAATGAATCTACGATTCTTTCTGCTCGCTTTAATTGGCTTAACCCTGGGAGGTTCAGCTTATGCGCAGGCTCCAACTAGCACATTGAATGCTGGGAATTATCAAAATCGAACGCTTTACAATGATTCGATTTATTTGATCAGTGGTCAGGTTAATATTGACAGTGGTTATGCACTTACAATTGAGCCTGGTACTATCATCAAAGGAATTAAAAATAGCTCAAATAAAGCTGTTTTGATTGTTAAAAGAGGTGCAAAAATCATTGCTAACGGAAATCCAAGTCAACCTATTGTTTTTACATCAGACCAACCAGCTGGTTCAAGGTCAGCAGGAGACTGGGGCGGTGTTATAATATGTGGAAGAGCTCCGGTAAATTTCCCTGTTGGATTTGGACAAGTTGAAGGAGGTTTATTTGGAACTGCAGGTTTGTTTGGTGGCAATGTGAGTGATGACAATTCAGGTGTACTTAGATTTGTACGTATCGAATTTTCAGGTATTGCTTTTGCATCTAACAACGAGACCAATGGCTTAACATTGGCTGGAGTTGGAAATGGAACAACAATTGAAAACATTCAAGTGTCTTACTGCGGTGATGATGGTATTGAGTGGTTTGGAGGAACTGTAAATTGTAAATATTTAGTTGTTTACCGTACATTGGATGATGACTTTGACACAGATAATGGTTACTCTGGAAATGTTCAGTTTGGATTATCTGTTCGTGATCCACTTATTGCAGATAACCCTTCAATTTCTACTTCTGAAGGTTTTGAATCAGATAACAATGATGCTCCTGCCAATGGAGTGTTCTCATCGTTTTACACAAGTCCAAGAACTAGAGCTACTTTTTCGAACATTACATCTATAGGTCCAAGAGCTGCTTACACTGGAGTTTTAGCTTCTGGATATAATGGTTTGACAAATGGTGATGGAGGCAAAGGTGCACGTATTAGAAGAGGTTCTCAAATGAGTATTATGAACTCTGTATTTGCAGGTTGGGGAGTAGGTTTATTTGTTGATGGAACAGAATCTGCAACAGGACAAAACAGTGATTCAGCAGAATTTAGAAACAATGTAATGGCGCATATGACAGCGAACAATTCAACCAATGCTCCATTTAGAATTGGTTCTGGAGTGTTTGCTACCATTTCAAATATTCGTTCTTGGTTTGCCTCTAGAAACAACGATACTACAACTTTAGCTAACTTAGGTTTGACAGGTCTTGATATCAGCAATCCTATGGCTAAATTAATCCCTGCTTCTGGTTCTAGGCAATTAACGGGTGCAAGTTTTACATCCTCAAAATTGACTAACTCATTCTTTACTCCTGTTTCTTACAGAGGTGCTTTCGGTTCAACAGATTGGACTCAAGGTTGGACCAACTGGAATCCTATCAATGCTGATTATACAGTTACTTACCAACCTACTGCTCAAGTTGTAAGTGGAACCATTTCAACCAATACAACTTGGACTAACGATAAAATTTGGAAAATATCTGGCCAAGTAAACATTGACAGTGGTTATACTTTGACCATTCAACCTGGTACAATCATTCAGGGTGTAAAAAATGCTAGCAATAAAGCTATCTTAATTATCAGAAGAGGTGCTAAAATTATTGCAGAGGGTACAGCGAACAGACCTATTGTGTTTACCTCAGACCAAGCTGCAGGTTCAAGATCAGCAGGTGATTGGGGTGGTGTAATTATTTGTGGTAGAGCTCCAGTTAACTTTCCAGTTGGTTATGGTCAAGTAGAAGGTGGTTTATTTGGAGCTGCTGGTTTATTTGGTGGTAACGTGAGTGATGACAACTCTGGTATTTTCAGATTTGTACGTATCGAATTCTCGGGTATTGCATTTGCTTCAAACAACGAAACCAATGGTTTAACTTTGGCAGGTGTGGGTAGTGGTACAACTGTTGAAAACGTTCAGGTTTCATATTGTGGTGATGACGGATTTGAGTGGTTTGGTGGAACAGTTAATTGTAAAAATTTGATTGTTTACAAAACTTTAGATGATGATTTTGATACAGACAATGGGTATTCGGGTACAGTACAATTTGCCTTGGCAATCCGCGATCCACAAATTGCTGATAACCCTTCAGTTTCTACTTCAGAAGGTTTTGAGTCTGATAACAATGATGCTCCTGCAAATGGTGTATTCTCTTCATTCTATACAAATCCAAGAACAAGAGCTATTTTCTCAAATGTAACCTCGATTGGTCCTAGAGCTGCTTTCAATGGAACTTTAGCAACTGGATACAATGGTTTAATAAATGGTGATGGTGGTAAAGGCGCTCGTATTCGTAGAGGTTCTCAAATGAGTATTTTTAACTCTGTATTTGCAGGTTGGGGAGTAGGTTTGTTCATAGATGGAACAGAAGTTGCTGGTAGCCAAAATGGTGATTCTTCAGAATTTAGAAACAATGTAATGGCACATATGACAGCAAACAATTCTACCAATGCTCCATTTAGAATTGGTTCTGGAGTGTTTGCTACTATTGCTAACCTTCGCTCATGGTTCAGTGCTAGAAACAACGATACGGTTACACTTTCACAAGTTGGCCTAACGGGCTTAGATATCAATAATCCGGTAGCAAAATTATTACCACCATCTGGTGCAGCGCAATGGTCTAAGTTCAGTTTTACAAGCTCTAGTAAGTTAAGTAACAATCCAAACATTACCCCTGTTAACTATAGAGGTGCATTTGGTGCTACAGATTGGACTGCTGGTTGGTCTAGTTTTGATCCAATTAACAACGATTATACCAATTCTACATATGTTCCAGTTGCAAATGCTGTTTTAAGCGTAAAAGCATTTGTTGAGGGCACATACAATGCATCAACTGGCAAACAAGTTCCAGATTCGGTAACAATCAGATTGTACACTACCACTTCTCCTTTTGAGTTGGTTCAGTCTTACAGAACTGTTTTAGATTCAAATGGTGTGGGTAATGTAAATGTACCGAGTTCTGAATTGGGTAAATCATTTTACGTTGCAATTTCAGGAAGAAACAGTATTGAAACTTGGAGTGCTAAGCCAGTAGCTATTAGAAATACATTTGCAACGCCTGCCACAGACATTTGTTATGCTTGCGGTACATCAAATGTATATGGTGAAAATGCAAAAACGGCAGGTAATGTTACCTTGATTTTTAGTGGTGATGTTAACAAAGACGGTTTGTGTGATGCATCTGATTTAGCTGATTGTAGCAACAACCAAACGGTTATTGGTTACATTCCTTCAGATATTAATTATGATGGAATTGTAGACAACTCAGATTTATCAGTTGTAGACAACAATGTTGCAAACATTATTCAAATTATTAGACCATTCTAATAAAGAAACTGTTTAACACAGTGTAAAATGAAAAACATTATTTTAAAAATTAAATTATTGGTGATTGTAGCATTTGCAGTTCTTACTGCAAATGCTCAACTTCCAACAGCATATCAGTGTGTCATTATGAATGACTCTCTTGTAGCTGCCAATGTGTATGAATTTGATATTTACTTAAAAAATACAAGTACAAATACCAGTTCTACTCCATTTGTTTTATCTCAATTCCAAGCAGGCTTTAGTTTATCTGCTGCTTTTAGAAACAGTGGTACCATCAATGTTTCAGTAGTTTCAGGTAGTTCTGGTTTGTTAGCAGGACAAATTCCCACTCCAACCAATTCTGGTTCAGGTAGAGCTTTTTGGGAATTAACAGATCCAAATTATATCAGGATTACGCCTAAAATTTTAGCCAATGGTACAGTTATTTCTGGCACTGGTTTTGGAACTAGAGTTGCAAGATTTAGGTTAACTAATACCAACAACTTTTCTGGTACACCAAATTTAGCATGGAATTTCAGTGCAGCAAATCAAGCTTATCCTACAAAGATTTTTGCTTACAATGCTGCTACTTCTCAGCAAATTGATATCACTAACCAAAGTGCTCACTTGAATCAATCAGTTGTAGTTTCTAGGTTTTCTTATATCGCTAAAATGGTACAAGATACTTTCATCAGTGATTCCATATATGAGTTCAAGGTTTATATCAAAAATACCAATCCAAATATCAATAATTTCCCTATCATCATGTCTCAGTTTCAAGGTGGTTTTTCAGTCTCTAACAACTTCAGAAACGGAGGTAATGTAACTGTATTTATTTCGTCAAGTGAATTGACTACTTCAGGTCAAACTCCAGTTGCTGTAAATTCAGGTTCAGGTAGAACTTATTGGGAATTGGTATCGCCCAATTATATCAGATTAACTCCAAAATCTCCAACTGGTGGCTATGCAAATGGTAAAGTTTTAGCTACAACTGGAGATGGTACTTTAATTGCAACAATCAGGCTGGTTAATAATAAAAAATTTGTAGGGGTTCCTAGCATTAATTGGAATTTTTCAACCTCAAATCAAGCGTATCCTACTAAAATATTTGCCTACAATTCAGCGAGTCAATTGCAGTCAGATATTACAAATCAAAGCAGTCATTTGAATCAGCTATCTAATAGTCCGGCTACCATTAAATTTGATTTGAGTGTATTGTTACAAGGTATATTTACTAGCAATAGAACCATGACACCTGCATTGTTTAATTCAGCTGTATCTAATTATACTGAAAATGATGCAGATTTAATTTCTGTTGATTTTGTGAATTCTTTAACCAATGAGGTTGAATTAACATTAAGTCCAACATTGTCAATTACAGGTTTAACCTCTATGACTTTACCAAGAACAATGTACAACAATCAATATTATGTGGTTGTTAAACACAGAAATTCAATTGAAACATGGAGTGCAAATCCTGTACATATGAATGCTGCTTCTAAGTCATATGATTTTACTATTTCAGCCGAAAGTGCTTATGGTGACAATCAAGTAATGGTAGAGGATGATGTATTTGCAATATATGGTGGAGATATCAACCAAGATGGATTTGTTGATGGGAATGACTTTATAGATGTAGACAATGACAATACCAATTTTGCTTCTGGTTATTTAGTTACAGATGCAAATGGAGATGGATTTGTTGATGGAAATGATTTTATCATGATTGATAATAACAATACCTTATTTATAGGTGTAACAAAACCTTAATCAATTGTTGTTTATTTAAACAATATGAGCGGCCTTGTGCCGCTTTTATTGTTTAATAGGCAATAGTTAACTTATGCTTAACAATAGTGTAACATATCCTTCAATAAATTTGTAATTGTATGAAAAAGTTAACATTGATACTATTATGTTTGTTGCCTTTTATAGGTTACACACAAGTTACTCTTTACAGATGGTCTTTCAATACCAGAGATTCAATTAGGGTTCCAGACGCTGCTGTTTCAACCGGAACAAGAATTTCGCAAACTGGAAATGGCTCCATTCAATTAGACGCTGTTATCAATACATACGGCGAGGGAGTAGTAAATGATTCCTCTAGTATTGGGGATAATTCTGCTATACAATTGGCAACTTTTCCAATTAATGGTACTAGAAGAGATACTGCAGGTATTATTTTCAGGATGAGTACCACAGGCCATTGTAACTTGTTTTTTTCTTGGTATCAAAGACACTCAGCAACATCAAGCAGATTTGTAAAATTACTCTATACAATAGATGGGGTGAATTGGATGCAGTATACAGGACCGGGAACTGATACTACAAATAGTTTATACAGGTCACTGGTAAATAATACTTATATTTTTAGAACTGCTGATTTCTCTTCTGTAGCAGGCGTAAATAACAATCCTTTATTTGCACTAAAAATAGTATCTACGTTTTCTCCTAATGGGAGCAGCTATGTTGGAACAACTTCGGCATATGCCACATCAGGCAATTACAGGTTTGATTTGGTTCAATTGAGAGCACATCCAATACCTAAAATTATATCACCTAAAAAGTTACAAATACTTTCAAGTTTAAATGGGAATACAATTGTTGAAGGGAACTACCAATCAATTATCAGTACTGGCAATAAAGATGAATTTTATTTACTTACAGGTAAAGGTTCAGAAATTACACAGGACAATATTATTTGTGACACAAAAGCGATCAAAATAAATCCTTTATCAAGTAAGAGTCCAAAGCTTTTAAAAATCAATATCAATACAGATAGCAACTTTTTTTCTGTTCTAAATGAGCGTACCATTAATTATAATTTTAGGAAATCAATAAACGGCAATTTAAGTGAATCGTTGGCCAAGCATAAAAATCAATTATTCTTTTCTGATACCATTTCAGATTGTATGCAAAGCTTAACTAGCAAACTCAATCCTTATTCAGAAAATGGCTATGATCCAAACGGGTTAATTGTACATAACAATAATTTTTGGTTTATTGATGAAATGCGCTCAGCTTTTGTATGTTTAAATTCGAATTACAAGATTGTCAAAAGAGTCAGTCCGTTCGAAGAAGATGCTAATTTTAGCATCGATCAACAATTAAAAAATACAACCCCTGGATTTGGTTTTAAGAGTCTAACTCAAACACCTAATCAATTACTTTATAGCATTTCAGCAAAGCCATTAAAATTCGATTCAATTATTAATACTGAAAGAATTCACCGATTAATCGCTTTTAATCCATCCAACAATGAATTGACTACATATTTGGTACTCAATTCTGGTGCAGAGGGGGGCGTAAGTGCCACAGATTGGACAATAGAAGACATAGTTGCATTAAATAATGAAGAATTTTTAATTTATGAACAAGCAGAAAACCAAATTCAACAAATAAAAAGAATCAGCAAGCTATCTATTAAGAATGCAACTCCGGTCGTAAACAAAATATATAATTACAATGGAAATAATGGCCCTGTTGAACTTCTGCTGAATGAAATTGGATTGGCTACAAATCAGATCATACCTGCAACAAAGTCTAATTATTTAGACTTAATTAAGAATGGATTACCTACTGATTTTAATCAAGTTTCAAGTATTCATTTACAAAACGATTCAACACTTTTATTGCTTACTAATAACAACAATGGTCTGAATTTAACTACCAATCAAGGCGGCATTGTTGCATCTCAACTTACAGAATCAAAAATTGCAATAGTAAAATTGACTGGTGATTTAAGGTTGAATCAAGTCAATTTTAATAACAATGAAATAATCGGGTTGAACCCTTTTTCATTAGATACTCAATTGAATAACAAGACGATTGCTTTAGATTCAATAAATTTTAGTGCATTGAACCTGACCTGGACAAGTTCATCTGGCGCTGACTTTTATGCAATTGCAATTGATACAACAGCTAATATTGAACAATCAGCATTATCAAAGTATTCACTTCCAAATTTAGATACATCCTATCAAATAAATTATAGTTTATTGAAACAGTTTGCTGATGAAGTAAAACTCAAAAAAGGCGATTCCATTGCTATTTATTTAACTCTTTGGTCTTACAAAAACTTAAACGATTCATTGCCATCTATTCAAACTCTGAATTTGTATTTAAAATCACCTTTGATTCCTGAAAAATTTACATTCATCAATCCATCTCTCACAAAATTTGAGGCCAATAGAAAAATGGGAAATGCTTTAAACATAAGTTGGACAAAATCTAATTACGCCAATACCTATGCTTTGAGTATTGATACTTCAGTTTTGCAAGCAAACGCTTCTACACATTTGTATACTGTGAATACATCAGACACAGCTTTAACACTCAGTTCAATTTTTCTAGATTCATTAGCCCAAATCATTGGCGTTCAATTTGGCGATTCTGTTTTATTAACATTTAATATTATAGCATCTAACAATCAAGGAAATTCTCTGAAAATTTCAGATTTCATTCAAGTGAATCTTTTGAGAGCTGATAAAATTTTAGGTGATTTTTCAATCTTAAATCCAACGAATGGCTTTAAAATGTTTGTAAATCCAAATGATACTGGTACAATTGAATTGAAGTGGACCGCTTCTGATTATGCAACTGGATACGTGGTATCAGTTAGCTTGAATGACACCAAATATGAACAAGTAAATGCCGGAAATGAATTAAAGTATCACATTTCAATTGCAGATATTTTAAGTAACTACCCTTTAGACAGAGGTGATACTTTAAATATTGATGTTGAAGTTTATGCTTTATTCAGTAAAAATGAATACAATGACACTCTAAAAGCAATGAATGATATAAATGGCAGTTTCATCAGATTGCTCATTTTTGATTCAATAGCAATCATCAAACCTGCTCCTTATTTACAATTGAATTTGGCCCCTGATTTGATAAACCAAACCGATTCTTTGGTTTTTGAATGGAGTAACCCAAATCCATTTGCAGTTCAGCAATTGCATTTAATTTCAGAAAACCTACTAGACACAATTTCTTACAAAATGCAAAATTCACAAACGCGTTTTGCACTATCAAATAATCAGTTATATGACCTTTATTTGGGTAATACTGCCTCAAACGATTCTGTCTTTGTCAATTGGAATGTATCAGATCAGTACAGACAATTTTTAAGCTATTCTGAAAATAGAAGAATTGGTCTCAAGAAACTCGCAATTACTGGTATTTATGAGTTTGAAGATTTGAATAAAATTATGATTTATCCTAATCCTAGTAATAATGGGATAGTTACAGTTAAAAGTATAGAATCAAATATTCTCAATGTAACTTTGTTTGACCAATCAGGGGCATTGGTACCAATACAATTACAAATAGAGAATATGCAAGCTCAAATACATACAAATGGCTTATTGGGTATGTACTATTTGAGAATTCAATTTCAAAACAAGGTTTGTATGAAACCTATCTTAATTGGACAATAAATCTATGCATTGAATACAGGTAAGGTGACTGTAAATTCACTGCCCTTACCTTGTTCACTCTTCACACTTATTTTGCCATTGTTTTCTTCAACAAATAGTTTACAAAGCATCAATCCTAAACCGGTTCCTTGCTCGTTTCCTGTACCTTTAGTGCTACTGTTTTTATATTCATCAAATAAATTAGCTAGCTTGTGTGCAGCAATACCAACACCGTTGTCAATAACTCTGAAACTAATGGTGTTTTCATTCATAGCGCTTTTTATCTGTATGGTACCATTGTCATCAGTAAACTTAATGGCGTTAGAAATTAAATTTCTCATTACGAGTTCTATCATATTTTTATCCCCAAAACACAAAGCATCACTGGGGATGGAATGAGTCAAATTAATATTTTTTTGAGAAGCTGCACCACCTAATAAATCGATGGTATTGTTGCAAATTTCATTCAAATTAACTGCGGTAGGTTGAATGGTAATTCCTTTTAATTGACTCGATACCCATACCAATAAATTCTCAAGTAAGTCTATTGTATTTTGAACAGAGAAGGCAATTTCTTTAGTCAATTCTTTTTGGTTTGCCGCTTCAAACTTTGGGTTAGCTATCAAATCAAAATATAATTTCATGGTACTCAAATTATTCCTCAAATCATGAGAAACAATTGCATAAAAACGATCTTTTACTGCATTGAGTTGGCTCAATTGTATTTGTTGCTTTTCAATAGATGAATTCTTTGAAAGCAATTCTTCATTTTGATAGTTTAAACGTTGGTTTGTTCGCCTATTTTGATGATAGAATAAAAACACCACCACAATCAAAACTAAAAGCAATGCTGAAAGTGCAGTAAAAAAATACCTGAGTTGCCTTTCTTTGTTAAAATTTAGTTCATTTACCAGCTGGTTTTTTTTGTACAACTCAATTTCGTTTTGTTTTTTTTCTGATTCATAACGTAACTGTAAATCGGCAGCTTTTTTTAAAATCGAATCATTGTAAATAGAGTCTTTAATTTCTTTACTCAGTGCATTGAAAGCTTTGGCTTTGCTTTCATCATTCAGCGATTGGTATATTCTAGATAAACCCTGATATGCTTCTTCTAATTGAATATTTAATCCCAAAGGCTTGGCAATATCGATGCATCTCTTATAGTATGCTCCTGCATCTGCATAATATTTTTCTTGAATGGCCAATGCAGCTAAACCATTTAAATTTTGGGCAATCAGCGGTTTTGCATGAATAGATTCTGCAATTTGTAGCGATTGGTTGAATAGTTTCTTAGATTGTTCAAGTGATTTTTGTTGAGCCCTATTTTGCGCCATTTTGAGCAATGCATTTGAGGCCCCAGCTTTGTTGCCAATTTCGGCGTACAAGCGGTATGTTTTTATCAAACATTCGAACGATTTTTTAGGGTTATGTTGATTGTGGTATATGGTTGCTAAATTTTCTACAATTAAAACCTCTGCAAATTTATCTTGTTTTTGTTCTACAAGTTTTAAGCCTTTGAGGTTGTATTCAATAGATTTAGAAAAGAGTTTCATGCGTGCATATACATCTCCTAATGCTGTGTAGCAAACCAATTGTCCATTTTTATTGCCAAGCATTTCAAACAATTTTAACGATTGAAAATAATAGTTGATAGCTCCTGGTTGGTATCCTTGCGTATGGTATGTTTTTGCAATTTGATAAGCAACTTGTGCCTTGTTCAGGGGGTCTTTTACTTGTTCGAACAAAGCTTCTAATTTGAATAACTTTTCTCTTTGTAAATTGTAGTTAGATTGTTGTTGGGCAATTTTAAGTTGCGCTTGAAGTATGTCTATTTGTAAATCTATTGCATTTGCTTTTTCACTTGCAATTAAATACTCATTCAGTTTGCTGAGTGCATCGTTGTTATTGATTGAGCTGTTTTTTAACTGCTGTAATAAGCCTTTTACTTTTAATTCGAATTGTGTACTGTCCTGATTTGTTGATACTACCTGTCCATTGCTTATTTTAGTGAAGCAAAAAATAAACAAACAGCAGTAAAGTATGACTATTTTAGCTTGCATTAACTGGTTAGTTTATCTGCAAGTTTAAAACCAGTTCCATGTATATTGATGATTTCAGTTTGGTCTGTTAGTTTTATGATTTTCCTCAGTTTGTTAATGTATACATCCAAATTTCTTGCAGTGTAAAAATCATCTCTCCCCCATACATGCAACAATATGGTATTTCGTGTTAATACCTGATTTTTATGTTGTATAAAAAGTTTCAATAACTCAGCCTCAGTTTTACTTATTTTTTTAATATCATCAGCATGCTTTATGAATTGGTTTGAAATGTCTATTGTTAAATTGTCTATTTGAAAAACTTCCGGAGTAGCTGTAGCTATAAAGTTCCTTTGAGTTTGACTTCGCTTCAAAAGCACCCGAATACGTGCGTTCAGTTCCTTTAAACTAAAAGGCTTGGTCATATAATCATCAGCACCTATTTCAAATCCATCTAAAACTTCTTGTTCGCTTGAGTTTGCTGTTAGAAATAAAATGGGAACAAATGCATCTTTGTCTCTGATAAGTTTACCAAGTTCTATTCCATTCATTTTAGGCATGTTTACATCCAATAAACAGAGGTCAAATTTCTCTGATTTGAAAATATCCCAGGCTTCTTCTCCATCTTTACAATACCTGCTTGTAAAACCTTCTAGTTTCAAGCTTTCTTTAAGTAAAGCTGCCAATGGTTTCTCGTCTTCAACTAGTAAAATATGTGCTGCAGTATCTTTAGTCATTTACGATGCTTTATACGAATTTATTAAATCAAGACTTTATTTTATCACCCCGAACAGTCTTATACGATGTTTATCCTTAAACAGGTCATGTAAATGCAGTAAAATGGCTATGTTTCTAATTTATTTTAAGAACTGGTTTAGAAATATTAATGAAAAAATTAAGAGATAGAAGCGTTTCTCTATCCCATTAACTTTGTTTGAATCCGATGGTTTTTTTGTTAGGTGTAGATTCTTGAACCAATGCAAATTCTAGCACATCGTCAATGGTTAACGTACCAATCATTTCTTTGGTTCTATTTTCTGGACTCGTTTTGGCTAATCTCAGATGTTGATTTTTTATAGCTTCTTCAACTATTTTTCTGACAGTTCTTGCGTTTCCAAAAAATGAATCTCTTTGGGTATATATGTTTTCAAAATATTTCTTTAAATGTTGAGCAGCATCAGTATCAGGTACAATAGAATTACCTGCAAGCATTTTTAAGCAAATTTCGTCGAGTTGCAATGCATCATAATCTTCAAAATGCATTTCCCTGTCAAACCTAGATTTTAAACCAGGGTTTGATTCTAAAAAACGTTTCATGTTATTGGTATATCCTGCAACAATAACTATTAACTGGCCTCTGCTGTCTTCCATTTTTTTCAGAATGGTTTCAACCGCTTCTTTACCATAATCATTTTCGCCACCTTCACTCAGCGCGTAAGCTTCATCTATAAACAATACACCTCCCATAGCTTTTTGCAATACTTCTGTAGTTTTAATTGCGGTTTGACCCACAAATCCACCTACCAAAGATTGTCGGTCACACTCTACTAAATTGCCCCTTTCTAAAATGCCCAATGCTTTATAAATCTGAGCTAAAATTCTGGCAACAGTTGTTTTGCCTGTTCCCGGATTGCCAGTAAATACCGCATGTAAAGAAAAACTTTGTCTGACATCTTTTCCAATTTCACGGTAAAAACGAACCAATTTTACCAGCTCATCTATTTCAGATTTAACACTGTCTAATCCTATCATGTGATGCAAGGTATTGAGTGCTTGTTTGAGCAGTTCTTCATCAATTGGAATATCGGCAATGCTTTGCGCGTTCCGTTTGTAAATTTTCTCAATATCGTTTGCCTCAATGGTAGAAATTTCTTCTTTGGTCAATGATTTTGGATCTTTGGTTTGCATGATGCGTAAACCCATGTTCATTTTACTTTCATCAATGATGGAATTTACGTAGCGTGCATTTCCAAACATTTTGTCACGTTCTCTGTAAGCGTCTGTTAGTTTTTTATAAAGCAATTGAGCTGCATTTTCAGCAAATACAACGCCTCTTTTTTGCGCACTGTACATAGCAATCTGCATCAATTCTTGAGGGGTATAATCAGGAAACTCATAAAACATGGTAAATCTTGATTTTAAACCAGGATTTGATGCCAAAAAATCTTCCATTTCATTAGGATATCCAGCAACAATGATGGCAATGTCACCATCACCATCACTCATTTCTTTTAATAAGATTTCAATAGCTTCTTTTCCAAAATCTTTTGAATCATCATTTTTACGAGTCAAAGCATAGGCTTCATCTACTAACAAAATTCCTCCCTTTGCTTTCTTAATGATTTCTTTTGTTTTTGGTGCAGTTTGACCTATAAATTCTGCTACTAAATCACTCCTGTCTGCTTCAATTACGTGCCCTTTTGAAAGCAATCCCAATTGTTTGTAAATCATACCCAACATTTTGGCGACTGTTGTTTTACCTGTTCCCGGATTGCCTGTAAATACTGCGTGTAACTGAATTTTTTCAGCATCTTTGAATCCTTTTTCCTGCCGAAGTTGTATAAAGTTTAAATAGGTTGTATACTCTCTAATTTTCTTTTTAATGCCATCTAAGCCAATTAATGCATCCAATTCTACCAGCACATCTTCAATGCTTTTGGGTGTCTGTTCAGCTTTAGTAATGGCAACTTCTTTGGGTTGTTCAATGGTTGTTTTAGTCAGCTCCTCACGTATCATTTCTGAGCCAATTTCAAATGGTACTACTGCAATTACGTGGTCCATAAAAACTACCAGTATATCGTAATGATCTTCAGCCCAAGTTCCTAATACATCACTTCCCCAGCCCGCATTTAATTCTACTGTGTTTTGACTTGGATCTATGAACAACAGATTCTCAATAACTCCTTTGAGTTGACCAGTTTTGGTCATGAAAAAATATTGAATTTCTAGAGGCCATGGGTTTTCTGATTTAATTAAATTTGAAACCATGATTTCTAACCATACGTATCGGGTTTGTTTGCTGTCAAAACCATACAAGTATGCTCTCTCTGGATGCAAGAGATTTTCACCTGGTCCTTCATACAATTTCACACTTTTAACCTCAAAATACGGGTTTACAGTATCCGAAACGATGCCCAAGTCTATGATATAAAAAATCTTTTCAGCAACTAGCGTACCTTCAACCCAAGCTTCCCACCTGTAAATTCCTTTTTCCCAAAATTTACCTGGATATTTTACGCCCCAACCTTCTCTGATATAAACAATGTTTTCGTCTTTTTGAATGGGTTTTACTACTTGTAGTTTACATATTTCATCACCGTTTCCAATGTTTACACATTTCAATGAAACTTCAATCGACCAATCATTTTCGTCGAATAATTTGTTGTAAAAAGACCATTCGCAATAAATAAAGCCACATTCAGATTCATCGTATACGGTTCTGTATTTCTTCTCATTGTTAGCCAACCATTCAGTAGAAGAAAAAACTTTTAAGTCGCGGAGTTTATAGTTGAGATGAATGTCTTTGTTCATATGGGCGTATTATCTTACTAATTAACAGCTAAAACCACTTATTCAGTATGATTTTCTGAAAATTTACTAAAAAATCATTTTTAATTTCTTTAATTAACTAGTAACGAAGCGTTTAGTAAAATAAGTGCATCTAAACCCTGACCTGATTAAAAAAAATAAAAAAAAGTATGGAGTTTAGCCCTAACATCTTTAGATTTGCCTTCCTTAATTTTCAGCCCACGGAGAGATGGGTGAGAGGCTGAAACCAACGGTTTGCTAAACCGTCATACGCTGTCAAGGTGTATCGCGGGTTCGAATCCCGCTCTCTCCGCCAAACAATTAAAGCCTGCAAGTCATTGCAGGTTTTTTTGTGCTCCAAATTTTACCAAGCTCGCTTGAGTAAAATTTGGAGCACAAAAAAATCCCAGCAGCGAAGCTGCTGGCTTTAATTGTTTGAATCCTCCCCTCTGGGATCAGCTCCCGCAGGGAGCTAATCCCACTCAAAAATAGCTTCCGAAGGAAGCGTAGTTTAAAATACGATAGCTTCCGAAGGAAGCGTATCCACTTAGCAATACTTATCTAAAGAACGATAGCTTCCGAAGGAAGCGTACCCACCTAACAATACCTATCTAAAGAACAATAGCTTCCGAAGGAAGCGTATCTACCTGACAATACTTATCTAAAGAGCACAAGCTTCCGAAGGAAGCGCAACCTAAGGCATCATACCTAACTATCAATTCTTATCTAAAGAACAATAGCCTTCCAACGAAGCGCTGATTATTAATACAAATACATCATAGCAATGATGAATGAGTTAATACAAGCATCAATGCACTTATAATAGAACAACAGTCGTTAGTTATTTTAGCGACTATCGTATAGGATGAATTCCTGCTCTGATTCATAGCTTCCTTTAAAACATGAACTAAAAATTAGCTGGTATTAAATTCGAAAATAGCTGTAGTGAAGGGCAATCAATTATTTAAACATGCCTCAATACGCCAACATTTTTTTAAGCATTACTTTGTTTATTACAAAGGATGCTTATATTTGCACCCACCAAAATCAAATAATTGATTTGGCAGTTCTTTAAAAACTTGTTTTACAGTTCTT
>JAIXWI010000024.1 GCA_027491355.1 Bacteroidota bacterium | reverse complement strand
CCTTTTTTCTTGATAAAAAAGGTACCCCAAAAATCAAGACCTCCGCCAATCGGCTTAAAATCTATCTGCGTCCTTGTTCTTCGCGCGTCTGACGCAGCAATCCATATTGCTTTGAATACATATCTCAGTTACTTGCTTTGGCATTCGCTTGCTGCAGGCCTTCCCACAACAAGCACTGGTGATTTTGTGCGCCGATTGACAATGGTCGGAACATCCGATTGATATTTTCTTTTGGATGAGATTTTGAATAGTCTTGCGTGAATGGTCGTGTGCGAGTTTTTATTTGTTGCTGCTTTATTCTTGATATAAATTTAAAAAACTAGTTGGCTGCTTTTGAACGGTAATTAGTTAAAAGTCATCTTTTCGTACCTTTTTTCTTGATAAAAAAGGTACCCCAAAAATCAAGACCTCCGCCAATCGGCTTAAAATCTATCTGCGTAATTTTTAACAATCAAATTGATGTGAAGAAATTTTAGATTTCAATTCTTCATCTTACTAATTCACGCAATTTGCTCTGCACAACCAGCCCAAAAATTACTAGTGATTTTTTGCGCCGCTTGCCAATGGTCGGAACATTCGAATAAAATTGGTTAGTGGATGAGATTTTATGTGTCGCGCGTAATCAGTCGCTAGAGAGTTGTTGTTTGTTTCTCCCTTTTTCCTTGATAATAATTTAAAAAAAGAGTTTGCTGCTTTTGAACGGGAATCAGTTAAAAGTCATTTTTTCGTACCTTTTTTCTTGATAAAAAAGGTACCCCAAAAATCAAGACCTCCGCCAATCGGCTTAAAATCTATCTGCGTCCTTGTTCTTCACGCGCATAACGCAGCAAGTCAATATTGGTTTCTGCTTGTTGTTTCTTGTTAATTGCTGTCGGGATTCGCTTGCTGCAAGCACTCCCACAACAAGTACTGGTGATTTTGTGCGCCAATTGACAATGGTCGGAACATCCGAACGGAATTTGTTAGAGGATGAGATTTTATTTACTAAATATAGTGCAATTAAAATGCTCTGATTGGCAATACGGGATTTGCAGTGTATTTGGTATCGTATGAACTTTGTGAAGAGGTTGAATTTGAAAGGAAAACTCTTTTTGCATGGACTTGACTGTCCTCTGACGAAGACCAAAATGTTCCAGTTGGGCCTACATTAAAATTTGAAACATTTAGTTTAATCATTAATAATTCGCCTACAGAAGGCAAGTACCAATCAGAATAGCCATTTATAGTAGAAGTTTTTACAACCCTTGCTGCTACATTATTCCCTGAACAAGCGGCCATAATATTTTGGGTATTTGACAAGCCACTTCCAAAATTCACGCTTGTACCCCAGCCTACATTTGTATTATTGCAACCCCATTCATAATTTCCAATTGAATTTGTACCACAAATTAAGCCATGTTCTTTGCTTGAATCTAAATAAAAAATAATCCCACCAGCATACAACTGTCTTAATTGAAATTTGGCTGATTTAAAACTTATTTCATTTCCATAGGCAATTCCTGTTTCGTTGATGGCGTAGGTTCTTACATAGTACAGAGTATTTGGCTGTAAACCGGTTAGCGTTATGGTGAAATTTGTATTCAAATCAGAGTTTATTTGTTTGAAATTATTGACAGTTGGTGCAGGAGTTGTTGACCAAACTACACCATATTCTGAAACATTGCCACCTCCGTTGTTTATAATTGATCCACTTAACATAACGCTATCATTACTGATTGTTGCAGCTTGATTTGTTTGAACGATAGGTAAGCAAGGCCCCCATTGAAGATGTCCATTACAATTAAACAAAGATTGTCCGTATGTGCCACCAGTTGGTAAAGCATTTCCAGCTGTCTTCGCATACAAGGCATACGGCACGCTTAATAATTGGCTGGTTCCTGTTAAGGTATAATTGCTGCCACCATTGGGGTCGGTTTCAGTTTTGACGAAGTAGGGGCCATTTGCCCAATCAATGTTGGCGAAGCTGCCGCTAACAATGTTACCTGTTCCAATTTCAATGGCAATTAAACCATTCGCGTTGGTAGTAGGGGATTGGGTTTCGGTGTAAACAGAACTGCCTGTTGCAGTGCCTTGCAAAATGCTGATGCGCATACCTACTGCATGGTTGCTTACTACCGTGTTGTTGCTGTTACGAATAACGGCTTGGTAACTCATTTTATTGGGTGCTTGTGCAAAACCAAAAAAGCTTAGCAATAGCAATAGGGTAAATAGAAAATACTGTTTCATTGGAATTGAATTAGAATTTAAAATTAGTCTTTGATGCAGCGAACGGACATGCCGAAATGTCTAGCCTCAACACTTTTTGATGATTGATTCGTATCAAAATAAAAATAATTACTTGTAGTTACTGGACTGAAATATAATTTATCTACATAAACTGAACTTGTCCAATAGCTAGCCAATCCCAAATATATAAATCCACTTGGGGTGGCTGCTAAACCATCCCTTCTGCCAGCAAAAATTAATTTGAGATTAGAATTGTATGCTCCTGTTTGATTACTTTGACTCCATGTATTATTTTCTTCTATAAATTCAGATAAAGTGGGAACAAGAAATCCAATTGGGCAAGGATTATTTATCCCATTCACTCCTTGCCATAAATTATTATTTTGAGGTTCTCTCCAATCGTTTGTGTTGTATTGGTTATTATTATAGTATGGCGAAATAATAAACAGGTTATGCCCAGGTTGGTCTGTTAAACTTTTAATTGTTTGTTGTGTTCCAGAATTCCTACATTGATGACCATCAGGTCCTCTTCCCCATTGGTATAAATCTCCAAAAGCTGAAGTGTCATATATTCCAGTAGCAGCTCTTAGTGCACCTAAATTTCTGTCCATCCAAATTCTTCCAGTTATTGGGTTTGTAACTTCAACAACTTCTGTTTTTATATTGTTACAATGAACATAGTTTTTTGAGTAACCATTTTTAATTACTTTTCTCAAAATACAAGATTTACCTCCTAAATTGATACTAAAACTTGCAATACCTGTAGTTTTAGGTGTTCCTTTAATATTTACTATAAGTGAACCATTTCCATTGTTAAAATTACCTGGATTAAAAGTTGCGATTAAACCTAAAACTCCTGTTGAATTAACACTTTGATTTTGATATACTCCACCATTTCCACCTGTGTAGTTTAGAGTAACATCTGCTCCATCATTACTAATGTTCAATGTCTCTAATTGTATTGAATCTGTATAAAATAATGAGTTAATTTTACCTGTACAAGAACCCCAGATTAATTGACCATCGCATAAAGTTAGAGACTGTCCAGACTGTCCTCCATTAGGTATTGAAATTCCATTCCCAGCAGTCTTCGCATACAACGCATACGGCACACTCAACAATTGGTTACTGCTTGTTAAGGTATAAGCTGTGCCGCCATTGGGGTCAGTTTCTGTTTTGACAAAGTAGGGGCCATTGGCCCAATCAATGTTCGCAAAAGTACCTGAAACCACTGTACCTGTTCCAATTTCAATGGCGATTAAACCATTGGCATTGGTGGTGGGTGTTTGGGTTTCTGTATAAACAGCAGTACCTGTTGCAGTGCCTTGCAATATACTGATGCGCATGCCAACAGCATGGTTGCTTACAACTGTATTGTTGCTGTTACGAATAACCGCTTGGTAACTCATTTTATTGGGTGCTTGCGCAAAACCTAAAAAACATTGCAAAAGCAAAAGGGTAAATAGAAAATTTTGTTTCATTGGAATTGAATTAGTATTAAAAATTAGTCTTTGATGCAGCGGACTGTGAATGCATCTGCTTTTGTATTGTTATCAAGGTATGCATTGAAATCTGCATAAAACAAGTTAACAGGATTGGACCCACTGAGCATACTACTCCAAAGTCTACCATTTCCTCCTATGCTACCAAATTCGCCATTTGAGG
>JAIXWI010000017.1 GCA_027491355.1 Bacteroidota bacterium | reverse complement strand
AGGGGTGGCAAAGCTACCACTTTTATATTCTTCAACAACTCTTTTGTTGTTCCTTTATACAATTACCTATAAATGAACTACTAAAATTTGAAAAAATATAACCATTAGCCCTTTTTATAAGGGAAATTTCGTTTCAAAACACTTTGAAATTATTTTTTTGCGGCAAGTATTCTTTCAATTATATCTACAACTTTTAAACCGTCATGGGCATCAATGGCTATTTGTTCAACTCCGTTTAAACATTTTACTACATTGTCGTATATATAAGAATGGTTTGATGCACTTCCCATAAAGTCACCATAGTGGTTGGGCAAAACCGATTCTTCTATCAAGGGCATTGTGTAATCCTTAATGTGACAATACGCAATCTTATTCATGTATTGCCCACCTATTTTTATTGTGCCATTCTCACCTATAACCGTAATGCTGCTTTCAAAATTGGCATTCCAAATAGCCGTTGAATATTGAAATGTGCCAATTCCTTCCTTTAAAAATTTAAATTGTATGAGTCCTGAGTCCTCAAACTCTGAAAGACTATTGGAATTAAACTTGTGAAAGGTTGAATTTATTTCATTGATATCTCCAAACACCCAATACATGATATCAATAAAATGAGAAAACTGAGTAAACAAAGGGCCACCATCTAATAGTTTAGTTCCTCGCCAAGAACCTTTTGTATAATATCGTCCATCTCTATTCCAAAAACAATTGATTTGAACCAAATGTATTTTACCTAATTTACCACCATCAATTAAGGATTTCATCCAAATAACAGAAGGAGAAAATCGGTTTTGTTTAACCACAAAAATCTTGCGGTTGAATAATGCTGCCAGCTGTATCAAATCTTTTCCTTCTGCTGATGACAAACAAAATGGCTTTTCAACCAATACATCTAAACCTTGTTTCAGTGAAATTGAGGCATATTGGGCATGTAAACCATTAGGAAGACAAATTGCAACTACATCTGTGGCAACATTTGCAAAGAGAAAATTTGAGAAAGATTCAAAAACAGGAACAATATGTCCGTAAAGAGAAATTGCACGATTGTAGTTTTCTGGATTGCTTTCTACAATGGCAGAAAGTTCACAATTAGGGTGTGCAAGTATTTCCTCAACATGGCGCATGCCTATATGTCCAAACCCCAAAACACAGAAAAACTTACTATTCAAAATTGTATTTTTTAAAACGTGATAAATACGCTCATTACTATGAAAACAAAGCCCACAAAGATATTATTAGCTTTGAATATTCCATTGAAAACATATATTTGCAATACTGAGAAATATTAAATTGTTGTTAAAATTTTAACAATTTCTGACGATAAATCAACCAAAAATGAAAAAAAACAAGCAATACTTTGTTTCAAGTTCAAATTTAAAACAAGGAATATTATATATTTTTTTATCGATACTTGTTTCGAGCTGTATTGGCAATAAAAAATACCTCTATCTCCAAAATAAACAGGAAACACTAAATTCAAAAATAGAAACCGTAAAATCTAGTTTTGTAGAATATCGATTAAAACCAGGAGATATTTTATACATAAGGATGGTAACAGAAGATGAAAAAATGAACTCACTCTTCAACCCATTATTTGGTGGCAACATGAATATGCAAATTCTCTCACAAGGTGGTGCTGGAACTCCGTTTTACCTGATGGGGTACTCGCTTGACACAGAAGGAGATTTAGCGTTACCATACATTGGTAAAATTCCATTAAAAGGTAAAACAGTTGAAGAGGCGAAAGCCCTTATGTACAATGAAGGCTCAAAATATTTCAAAAACTTTTTTCTTCAAGTAAAATTGGCAGAATTTAGATTTAGCATATTAGGTGCTGTAAACCGTCCTGGACAACACTTTTTTATGGTAAACCATTTGAACATTTTTGAAGCTTTGGCTATGGCTGGTGATGTGAATGAAATAGCCATGCGTACAAATTTAATTTTAATTAGAGAGGAAAATGGGGAAAATAAACTCATACCAATTGATTTAACTGACAAAAACATTATCAAATCGAGCTATTATTACATACAACCTAATGATATTTTGTATGTGCAACCCGTTAAGTCTCGTTCAATTGGAAATTTAAGTAACTTTCAGAGTTCAATCAATGCTGTATTACCATTGTTAAGCACCTTTCTATTAGTACTGAATACTTACATCATTTTGAACAACCTCAAATAAAGAAAGAATCAATGAACAATAAACAAGACTTCAAGGAATTTACCCCTATCAATTCATCTGATGCTAGTAAAAACTTTAAAACGTTAATTGGTAAATTCCTTGGATATTTACCTTATTACATCCTTTCAATTGTTTTAAGCTTTCTAATTGCATTCCTAGTAAATCGTTACTCTTCAGAAAAATATCTAGTAAAAGGATATTTTTTGATAAAAGAAAAAGGAGGTAGAAATAGTTTTGAAGGAATGGACAATTTCATTCAAGGCTTACAATTGTTAAATACAAGTAAAAACGTTGAGAATGAAATTCAATTAATGAGTTCACGGATGGTTACCAATGAAACCATCCAAAATTGTGATTTCAATATTGACTATTTTTTAAGGGGTCAAATTAAAAAAATTGATTTGTATCCGAATAGTCCATTTACAGTTTTAGTGGATTCTAGCCATGTTCAGACTTATGGTGTTTCTTATTTAATCAAATTTATCAATGAAAGTGAGTTTAATTTATATGTCAAAGAAGCAAAACCAATTGTATTAGACCCTAAAACGCAAGCCTTATACAATGTCCCTTTTGTTCTAACCGAAGGCAAATTTAAAGTAGGTGAACTTGTGAAAGGTAACAGTTATGCATTCAGAATTTACATTACACTTCCTGAATCCATCAAATATGGAGAGGAATATGCTTTTGTCTTCAACTCTAAAAAATCTTTGGTTAACAAGTACGCGGGTTCATTTAAAATCAAACCAATCAATAAACAAACAAGTGTTGTTGAAATTTTTAAAGAAGGATTGTGGCCAGAAAAAGATGTTAAATTCATCAATACACTCATGGAAACATACATCCAAAAAGGATTGTATGACAAAAACCAAATTTCAATGAATACCATTACATTCATTGACAAATACCTTGTTTCTATTACAGACTCACTTCAGTTTTTTGAAGACAGGCTTCAAAACTTTAGAATACAAAACAAACTGGTTGACATCAGTATTCAAGGTAAAAACTTAATGGAAAATCTGTATGATTTGGAGAAGAAAAAAGCAGAAGAGGAAATAAAGATAAAATACTATGCTTACTTAAACGAATACCTTCACAAAAACAAAGACTTAGATAAACTAGCTGCACCAAGTATCATGGGTATTCCTGATCCATTGTTGAACCAATTGGTTGCAAAATTAGTGCAGTTATACGCAGAAAAACTCATTTTAACTCAAAGCATGGAAAGAATCAATCCTGCTTTATTGGAGAAAGATAAATCCATAGATTTAATCAAAGCGACCATTTTAGAAAACATCAAAAATATCCAAAACAATTCTAAAATATTAATTGCTGACATCTCTAACAGAATCAATGGATTTGAAGGTCAAGTTTCCACTCTACCTGAAAAAGAGCAAAAACTACTAAACATTGAAAGGAAATATAAGTTAAACGATAAATTACTCACTTATTTATTAGAAAAGAAAGCTGAGGCTGGTATAGCAGGAGCAGCAAATATCTCAGATAATAAGATTGTAGACAATGCTGTTGTGATTATGAAAACATCACCAAAAACTGGCATGAATTATTTATTTTCAATCATTTTTGGTCTTGTTATACCTTTGGTTGTTATATTCTTTATTGAATTTTTCGACAATAGAATCAACAACCACAGTATTCTTCAATCGGTAACCTCAATTCCTATTGTTGGTAACATTCCACACAACAATAAAAAATCAACATTGGTAATTGCAAATCATCCCAAGGCTGCAGTGTCTGAAAGTTTCAGAAATCTGAGGTCAAATATGAATTTCATCACCAAAAACAAATCTGGGTGTAATACAATATTAGTTACCTCAACAGTATCTGGTGAAGGAAAAACTTTTATCAGTATGAACTTAGCATCAGTACTGGCAATTGGTGGTTTCAAAACATTGCTAATTGGTGTGGATTTAAGAAAACCTAAAATTTTCCAAGATTTTAAACTAGATAACCATATTGGATTAACCAACTATCTAATTGGAAAAGTAGGTAAAAACGATATTATCCAAAACACCTTAACTCCTAATTTAAGTATCATTACAGCTGGGCCTACACCTCCTAACCCTTCAGAGTTAATCATGTCTGATGAATTTAAAAATCTGATAGCTGAACTCAAGTCTGATTTTGATTTTATTGTTCTTGATACCCCTCCTATTGGATTGGTTGCTGACGGTTTAGACTTGATGCCACATACTGACATCATTTTGTATGTTGTTCGTCAAAGAATCAGTAGAAAAAATTACCTCAACATGATCAATGATATATATAGTCAAGAACAAGAAAAAAATGTTGGGCTGGTATTCAATGACATCAATTTTGCGAATGTTTATGGTTATGGATACGGTTCTTATGGATATGGGTATGGTAACAATTATGGCTATGGCTATGGTTACGGATACGGGTATGGATATGGTTACGGGTATGGATATGGATATGGTAACTATGGAGAAATAGAACAAGAAAAGAAACCTGTTTGGAAACGTATACTAGGCATATAAAAAAAGAGCACCAAATGGTGCTCTTTTTTTATGAATGAGTTTAAATGTATTTCCATTTAAGCTTCCAATACAAAAGACTAAATAAAAAAACCAGACCAATGAATACAATCAAACTTACCTGCTGATTCAACAACAACACATTGAGTCCAAACTGTATGATTGAATAAAACATGCCAATTTTTATATGAGCATGTTTATCCTCGTTGGTAAGGAATTGATACAAGTGCTGACGATGTGCCTTGAATATATTTTCCTTTTTATAAATCCTGTGCATTAGCGTAAATATGGTATCTACACCATACACTAACAAAACGCCAATTAAAGTATAATTTCCAGTCTCCTTCATTCTGGAGATGATTAAAAATACGATGAGTATAGACATTGCTATACTTCCAATATCTCCTGCAAATACTTTTGCTACTTTTCTGATATTAAAAAATGAGAAAACAATCACTGAAATTACAATATAAATTTCAAGCATTTTTAAAGAGTAATCCGTTTCTGTTAATGCAAATGGAATTAAAATAGAAAGTGAATACAAAGCTGTTATGCTATTGATCCCATCCATAAAGTTGTATGCATTTAGGATACCAATAAACAAAACCAACGCAATGCATGTATATACTGGTGAAAGGACATGGAACAAGTCTAATTGATAGAAAACAAGTAACATAGCAATTAAATGGAAAGTAAACCTGACTTTATTTGAAAGTGATTTTACATCGTCCCAGAAACTGATTGTTCCAACAATGCAGACAGCTAAAACTAAATAAGGAAATTGGAAATTGTATTGTATGAAATAGAAAAGTGTAGCTATAACAAAAACAATTCCACCACCTCTAATTGTAGGAATTTGATGAGAGCTTCTTTCATTGGGTAAATCTATTATTTTAAAATATTGTGATACTTTTATAAAAGTAAACTCTAATACAAATAATAGAATTGATAAGATCAGTAACTCTAAAACCATAGTTATTTTTTAAATGAATTGATTGTAATTTTTAAACCGTCTATGGAAGAAACAGGAAGTTTCAAGTTCAGTTCTCTTAGAATTTTTTCGTTACTCACTTGATAATTTTCAACCATTTTGTTCAATTGTTCTGTTTGAATTGGAAAATTAATCACATCAAAAAATTTAAAAATGGCTCTAACCAACTTCTGAGGGATATAGAGTTTGAATACCTTTTTTTTGTTCATTTCTGCAATGGTGTCAATCAGTTGGTTTGTACTAAGGTAGTCGTCATCAGCAATGTGATAAACTCCTGAAGGAATATGGCTTTCTATGAGCTTTCCAATGACATAGACTAAATTAAAAATACTTAAAAAAGATCGTTTGTTATTAAAGGCAGCTAAAGGATAAGGTAAACCCTTTTGGATAAAATTATACAAAAGATTGAGATTCCCTTTATTACCAGGCCCATGAATCATACATGGCCTCAGAATGTATAACTTTTTATTGCTTGTTGGATGCTTAGCAAGATATGCTGTGAGTAATTCTGTTATTTGAGTTTCAGCTGCTAATTTAGACCTCCCATATGCTGTTTGTGGACTTGGGTGCATATCTTCTTTCAGAAGGGTTTCTACTTGATCTGCAACTGCTTTTACTGAACTGATGTAAATAAATTGATTTGCATGCGATGCCAAAAAGCTTTTGAATAATTTAACAGTTAATTCTGTATTGACCTCGAAATAAACGTGCTCGTTGGTATTGTTTTTTGTATCATGAGCCATTCCTGCTAAATGTACAATACTTGAAATTGCAGGCATGTTGTTTTGTGTAATTTGCTCCCATGTGATACCCGTTTCAGAATTGGTTTTTAACCTGTTTAAATGAAAAATTTGCTGATTGGGGAATTTAACGTTTAAATAAGCAATCAGGTGCTTCCCAACAAAACCAGTAGTTCCTGAAACTAAAATAGACATAGAATGAATTAGTTATTGATTGATTTAAACTGTTTTAATTTAAATATAAATCTAAATAAAACCACTGTAAAAGAAGATTTAATTTGATGAGATTTCAAAGAACCAATGATTTCTTTTGTTTTAATAAAATAACTTTTCAAACCATTGTTGCTTTTACCACCAGTTCGCATATTAACCGATAAAATTGGTAAATATTTTGCACTGATTTTTTTCAAGTATAACAAGCGTAGCAACATATCAAAATCTGAAGCAATTTCGAATGCTTCATTGAACAAACCTTGTTGATTGTAGCATGATTTTTTGCAGAAAAAACCTGGATGTGGAGGCATTAAGCCTTTTCTAAAGTCATTTAAAGCAAAATATTGAGGCCGAATATACCTTACAATTTTATTATAATTGTTCACAAAGCAAACATCTGTATATACGGCTTCTGTATTGTTTTCCTTTGAAAAAACTGAAACAATTTTTGAAATAACTTCATGATTATAAAAAACATCTCCTGCATGAAGAAAACCTATGATTTCGCCTGTTGAGGCACGGATTCCTTTGTTCAAAGCCTCATAAAGAGAATGATCAGGTTCACTGATGTAAAACGCAAAATGATTTTGGTATTTTTTTAAAATCTGGTTTGTACCATCACTCGATTTACCATCTATAATGATAAATTCGATATTTGAATAATCTTGTTTTAATACCGATAACAGTGTAAGCTCAATAGATGCTTCTACATTTTTACAAACTGTAACAATAGATACTTTCAAACTTGGTATGTAAAAGTAATTGGAAACTACTCGTTTTGGTTGAAAATAGAATGACCAGCATCGAATAAGAACTTTTCTTTATGCATTAATTTCAAATCCGACAAAACCATATCTTCAACCAATGATTTCAGATTGAATTTAGGTTTCCAATTCAATTTGTTTTGAGCCTTGGTAGCATCTCCAACCAATAAATCAACTTCAGTTGGCCTAAAATAACGTGGATCTACAGCAATGATTTCATCGCCTATTTTCAATGGACAATTAGCTACTCCTAATTGATTGAGTTTTTCTTTATCAATAGAGGAAATGAATCCAACTTCGTCAATTAGGTTACCTTTGAATTCTAGATTCACTCCTAACTCCGCAAAAACCATCTTTACAAATTCTCTAATTGATGTTGTTATTCCAGTTGCAATTACAAAATCTTCTGCTTGTTCCTGTTGAAGCATTAAATACATAGCCTCAACATAATCTTTTGCATGTCCCCAATCTCTTTGGGCATTCAGATTGCCCAAATACAATTGTGATTGCATACCTAAAACTATTTTAGCAGCTGCTCTGGTTATTTTTCTTGTAACAAATGTTTCTCCTCTTACAGGGCTTTCATGATTGAACAAAATTCCATTGCATGCAAACATTTGGTATGCCTCACGGTAATTCACAGTAATCCAATATGCATAAAGTTTAGCTACAGCATATGGTGACCTAGGATAAAATGGAGTCGATTCAGACTGTGGAACAGCTTGAACCAAACCATACAATTCAGAAGTTGATGCTTGGTAAATTTTTGTTTTTTTTGTGAGTCCTAACAATCTAACTGCTTCTAAAATTCTTAAAGTACCTAATCCATCTGCATTGGCTGTATATTCTGGCGTTTCAAAGCTGACATGAACATGACTCATTGCAGCCAAATTATAAATTTCATCAGGTTGAACCTCTTGTATGATTCTGATTAAATTGGTAGCATCTGTTAAATCTCCAAAATGTAGTTTGAAATGTATGTTTTTTTCATGCGGATCTTGGTACAAATGATCTATTCTATCTGTATTGAATAAAGAACTTCTTCTTTTGATTCCATGTACCTCATAACCTTTTGACAATAACAATTCGGCTAAATAAGAACCATCCTGACCGGTTACACCGGTTATCAATGCAATTTTTGACATCTTTTTTTATTTTTACAACCTACCGTCTACCATATGTTTGGGAAGTACAGACTTCACATCATACAATACAGCATTGGAATTCATAATTGATTGGAAATTGAACTGATTAAATTCTTTGTGTGATACTGCATGTATCACAGCATTGTATTGAATGAGCTCAGACTGTTGCTTTAAGTTCAAACCATATTCATGAAAAACTTCATCAGCATCTGCCTGAGGGTCGAACACGTCTACCTCCAATTCAAATTCTTTCAATTCATTGATAACATCTATGACCTTTGAATTTCTCAAATCAGGACAATTCTCCTTGAAGGTGATACCCATTACCAATACCTTTGAGCCTTTTATGGTGAGGTTTTTATGGATCATCAGTTTTACAACTTTATTGGCGATAAACTCCCCCATATTGTCATTGATTCTTCTACCTGAATGTATTACTTCAGGGTAGTAACCAAGTGATTCAGCTTTTGTAGTTAAATAATAAGGATCTACTGAAATGCAATGTCCTCCAACTAAACCTGGCTTAAAAGGCAAGAAATTGAATTTGGTGCCTGCTGCTTCAAGTACTTCTGTTGTGTCAATTTGCATCCTATCAAAGATGAGCGCTAACTCATTGACAAATGAAATGTTTAAATCTCTTTGACAATTTTCGATGACTTTTGCAGCTTCTGCAACTTTGATACTTGGTGCTAAATATGTTCCTGCTTTGATGATTTGTAGGTATAATTGATCAATTTCATGAGCTATTTCAGGTGTAGAACCAGAAGTGATTTTTTTAATTTTTGTCAGTGTGCGTTCCTTGTCTCCTGGCACTATTCGCTCTGGAGAATATCCACAATAAAAATCTATGTTGAATTGAAGCCCACTTGCTTTTTCTAAAATTGGTACGCACTCTTCTTCAGTACATCCGGGAAAAACGGTAGATTCATAGATTACAATATCTCCTTTTTTAAGAACAGTACCAACTGATTTACTGGCAGAAAGTAAAGGATTTAAATCTGGCTTATTGTTTTTGTCAATTGGAGTAGGTACTGTTACAATAAATATTTGTGCTGATGTTAGGTCTGCTACATTGTGAGTTAGCTTTAACTTTGTGGCTGAATTTAACTCTTCTTTGCTTGTTTCTAAAGTTCTGTCTATACCCTCTTTCAGTTCTTTGATACGATTCTCATATATGTCGAAACCAATTGTATTGACAATTTTTCCGAACTCAACTGCAAGGGGCAAACCAACATAACCCAAGCCTATTATTGCAATTGTTTTTTCATTTTTGATCATAAATTTAAAATTAACGGAAACTATTTTCTAGTCAGTACAAACCATAGTAATAGTCCTCAAATTTAATTAAAAGTTCTATTTTTTTATCTTAGTTTTTGAGCTCGTAGTTATTATCCATAAATAGCTGAAAACTTGAACCATGCAGCCATAATTACTCTTGTTATTGTCATTTTAAACATCAATTAAATATCTTTTAATATTGACTAAAGTATCTTTTTTTTGAAAACAGCACTCATAAATCATGACAAAAAAACACAAACAAACAGATTTTTTTTTACAACTTGGTTCTTCATATCTTATATTTGAATTTTCTATTTCAAAGTATTATTTGTAGCTTGCTATCTTCATAAATTCAATGGAATTTCTAAAATTCATATTTACAAAATCAAGTAAAATCCCAAGATGGATCATTTTTTTGTTTGATATTTCATTGTGTATCATTGGTTATATTTTATCTTTATTTACAAGGTTTAGCTTCTACCCTGTAGGAGATGTATCTGTTCAAATTGTTCTTGCACTGAGGGTACTTCCTTTGTATATTTTTATCAAAGGCTTGACAATTGGTTATTTCAGGTTACATACCTTTATAATTAGGCATACCAGTGTACAAGATGGGTTGAGAATTTTTTATGCAATGTCTACATCTAGTGTATTGATGTTGCTATCAGATTTTATACTGAATTCTACCTTGGGATCAGACATAACCTTCTTCCCTAAGTCAATTATCTTGATAGATTTTTGTCTTTCAATTTTCTTTTTGTCTTCATTCAGAGTTTTCATCAAATTACTTTACATCAGAATCATAGCAAATAACAATTCCCAAACCATCAATTATGCAATTTATGGAGCAGGTGAATCAGGTTTAACTACAAAACGGAAATTAGAAATGGAGAGCAGAGGAGCTGGAAAAGTAGTTGTGTTTTTTGACGATAGCTCCAACAAATACCGCAAAATGTTAGATGGAGTAAAAATATATGATGGGCGCTCACAATTTGAAGATACCATCAAAAAATACAATATTGAAAACTTAATCATAGCTATCCCATCTATCACTAAATCTAAAAAACAAGAACTCGTTGAAATATGCTTGAACTTGAATTTGAATGTTAAAACCATTCCTCCTATTGAAAAATGGATCAATGGAGAATTGAGCTTTAATCAAATAAAGGCCATCAAAATTGAAGACTTAATTGAAAGAGAAATCATTGAACTTGACATCACACAAATCAACAAACAACTCAATAATAAAGTTGTATTGGTTTCTGGTGCTGCGGGTTCTATCGGTTCCGAGTTGGTCATTCAAATACTCAAATTTAGGCCAAAAAAAATTATCTGTTTGGACAAATCAGAAGTTAGGTTATATGACCTTGAAGCTTTCTTAAAATCAAATTTCAAAGATGAAAATGTATCGATTGAAATTGTGCTTGCTGACATCACAAATTATTCCAGACTAAAAAACATATTCGAAAAATACAATCCTGAAATTATTTACCATGCTGCGGCATACAAACATGTTCCTTTAATGGAAGAAAATCCTAGCGAAGCAGTATGGGTGAATGTAAAAGGAACCAAAACATTGGCTGACACATCAGTAGAATTTGGTGTGAGTAAATTTGTGATGGTAAGCACAGATAAAGCCGTCAATCCCACAAATGTGATGGGTGCAAGTAAACGTATTGCTGAAATTTATGTACAATCCTTGTTCAATGAAATCAAAAAACAAGGTAAAACAACCCAGTTTATTACCACTCGATTTGGAAATGTACTAGGTTCTAGTGGTTCAGTTATTCCTAGATTCAGAAAACAAATTGAAGAAGGTGGCCCTATAACTGTGACACACCCAGAAATAACTCGGTATTTCATGACCATTCCTGAAGCGAGTCAGTTGGTACTAGAGGCTGGTCATATGGGTCAAGGAGGAGAAATATTTATTTTTGACATGGGTAATTCAATAAAAATTATTGATTTAGCCAAAAAAATGGTCAAGTTATCGGGGCTAACACTTGGAAAGGATATTCAAATTGTTTACACAGGTTTAAGACCCGGTGAAAAAATCTATGAAGAACTTCTCAACGATGGCGAAAATACAATACCTACCCATCACCATAAAATAATGATAGCTAATGTTAAAGAAAACAACTTTGAAACCGTTTCAAATCAAATAAACGAGTTGATAGCTTTGTATGAAACCCAAAACATGATGTCTATTGTGGCCAAAATGAAATCAATTGTTCCTGAATTTAAAAGTAAAAATTCAGTTTATGAACAATTGGACCACTAGTTAATGGGATTCTTGTACAAAATTGTGTACCAATACATTTTTTTACATTGAGCGTTATTTTTATTGTATTTTAACTAATCTCCTAAAAAACAAATATTTAAACCAAAACACTTACAATACTTGGCTTTGAATATGAATTTTAGAAACTTTCTAAATAGATTTTTTTTTACACAAGGCTTTTAGCAAATAGAATTCATATTATATTCGCAGCAGTGTTCCAAATTGTCTGAGTCGAACCATTCACCTTTGACAAAGCTTTGACAGAACCCAAACTAACAGAAAATCATTATATAAATGAAGATTTATCGATTACTCGCATTTGTTGTAATTTTTGTTTTCTCACTGAATTCAGTATTGGCAGATGCCACTGAAGGAGAAAAAATTTTCAAAGCCAATTGTACGGCTTGCCATGCCATCAACGATAAAATAGTTGGTCCGGCTTTAAAGGATGTTCACAAAAGAAGAAATCCCGAGTGGCTATTAAAATGGATTAAAAACTCTCAAGCACTCATCAAATCAGGAGACCCTACTGCTGTTGCATTGTACAAAGAAAACAATGAATCAGTAATGACTTCGTTTGAACAATTGAGCGATGCAGAAATTAAATCCATTGTAGATTACATTCAAAAAGAGAGTGAACAGCCTGCTCAAACCACAGCTACTGCAAGTGTAGCTGGAGATGGAACCAGCAAAACTGAATCAAACTCAAACAATAGTGGATTTTACAGCCAAACAACCTTCTGGGCATTGTTGGTGATGACACTTATATTAGTGGTATTGTTATTTGTCATCAACAAAGTAAAGAAAGTAGTAGATGAATTGCATGCACAAAAATTCCCAGCTACTGAAGAAAACTCAGAACCAATAGCTATCTCTTGGAAGCAAAACAAAGCCAGTTTCAGATACAAATTATTTGTTAAACATCCAGTTGTTGGCACGTTGATGGTTTCCTTGTTATTTATGTTGGTATTTGGATTGTATGGCTTTGATTACGGTAATAAATACATTGGCGTTCAAAAAGGTTATGCACCAGAACAACCTATAAAATACTCTCATGAATTACATGCTGGTACCTACAAAATAAATTGTTTGTATTGTCACAACGGAGCAGATAAAGGCAAACAAGCATCTATTCCTTCTCCAAGCACTTGTATGAATTGTCACATGCATGTTCAAGCAAAAGAAAAATACAATGGTTCAGTATCACCTGAAATCCAAAAAATATACAATGCAGTAGGTTGGGATGCAGAAAAAAGAGCTTACGACCCTACGAAGGAGAAAACCCCTATCAAATGGGTGCGTATTCACAACCTACCTGACCATGCTTATTTTAACCACGCTCAACACGTGAAAATAGGTAAAGTTGAATGCCAAGCTTGTCATGGTCCTATTGAAAAAATGCCAGTGGTTTCTCAACAAAGAAGCCTACAAATGGGATGGTGTATCAATTGTCACCGTGAAGCCAAAGTAGATGTAGCTAATAACAATTACTATGAAAAGCTTCATGCTAAGTTAAAACTTGACGGTAAAAGCATGGTTACAGTTGCACAAAACGGTGGTTTAGAATGTGGAAAATGCCACTATTAATCAGTTTAAAAGACCAATTTAAAACGAAAATTAATTTCAATGGAAAACAAAAATAATTACTGGAAAGGTCTTGAGGAGTTAAACAAGGACCCTCAATTTTTACAGCATAAAAGAAATGAATTTGCTGAGGGAATTCCCTTAGAAGAAGTTTTTTCAGAAGAAGATGGTGGATTGAATGCCAACAGACGCGACTTTTTAAAATATTTTGGATTTGGTATTTCAGCTGTTGCATTGGCTGCTTGCAATAAAACACCTATTAAAAATGCAATTCCATATATCGTAAAGCCTGAAAACATTACGCCAGGTATACCTAACTACTATGCGAGTACTTGTAATGCATGTGCTGCCAATTGTAGCATTCTAGTTAAAACAAGAGAAGGAAGGCCAATCAAAATTGAAGGTAACAACGATTCGCCAGTGTTCAAAGGCGCAGTTTGTGCCACAGGCCAAGGTGCATTATTAGGATTGTATGACAATGACAGGTTTCACGCTCCTCAAATTGATGGGGCAGAATCTACTTGGGAAGCTATTGACAAAGAAATCAAAAAAGCTTTGGCATCAGCAAAAAATATCCGATTGGTTACAAAAACTACCAACAGTCCTTCAGGTAAAAAAGCAATTGCAGAATTTACAAGCAAATATCCTTCAACCCAACACATCCAATTTGAAGCATTCTCATTGGGTTCAATTGCAGAATCAAACAAAATTGCATTTGGTAAAAATGTAATTCCTGGATACCGTTTTGACTTGGCTAAAGTGATTGTATCATTTGGTGCTGATTTTCTTGGAACATGGATCTCTCCAACTGAATATACCAAGCAATGGGCATCTAACAGAACACCTGAAAACAAAGGTATGAGCCGTCATATTCAGTTTGAATCTTTACTGTCTTTAACGGGTTCAAATGCGGATGTGCGTTATCCAATTAAACCATCATCAGAAGGTGTTTATTTGATTAGCTTGTACAATAAAATTGCTGCATTGGCTGGTGCTCCTTCATTAGGCAATATGCCAACTGTTGAATTGCCATTGAATATGATTGAAATGACTGCCAAAGAATTATGGGCCGCAAAAGGGGCATCATTGGTAGTTTCAGGATCAAACAATTTAGACCACCAATTATTGGTAAATGCTATCAATAGTTTATTGAATAACATTGGTACAACTGTAGATTTAGACAATTACAGTAACCAACATTTTAGCAACGATGCTGCTTTTGAAACTTTAGTCAATGACCTGAATTCAGGTACTGTTGACACTGTTATTTTCTGGGATGTAAATCCAGTTTATGCCTACTACAATTCGGCTAAACTTATTGAAGGTATCAAGAAAGCAAAAACTACAATTACATCAAACAGTAGTTTAGACGAAACAGCTGAATTGTGTAAATACCATGTGCCAGCTAACCATTTCTTAGAATCTTGGAATGACAACGAACCTAAAGCTGGTTACTTTGCATTGACACAACCAACTATTTCTCCAGTTTTTAATACCAGACAAATGGAAGAAAGCTTGTTGAGATGGGCTGATAACAATATTGCTTACTACGATTACATCCGTTCTAATTGGAAAGCAGTTTTGAGCAATGAAGCTAGTTTTGAAGATGCTTGGATCAAAAGTTTACATGACGGTTTTTACATGACCCCTGCTAAAGCAACAACTGCAGCTAAAGCTAACGTTGATTTGAGTGGTACAGTTAATGCCGCATACAGTTTGTATACTTCCTCTAAAACAAATTTAGAGGTAAGGTTGTACGCTAAAGTTGGTGTGAGAGATGGTTCACATGCAAACAACCCATGGTTACAAGAATTACCAGATCCAATAAGTAAAGTAACTTGGGATAACTATGCCAATATCAGCAAAGCAACTGCTGATTCAATTGGTGTGAAGGACGGTGATTTGATCAATATCACTTCAAAAGCAGGTAAAATCGAAGCTTTACCGGTATTGGTTCAACCTGGTCAACCAAACAACACCATAGCAATTGCAGTTGGTTATGGTCGTACTTCTGGAGGTAGAGTAGCAAAGAATGTAGGTAAAAATGCTTACCAAATGGCTGCATTTACCAATAAGTCTGTACAATTCAATAACGCAGCTATTACCATTGAAAAGGCTGAAGGTAAATATGAGTTGGCTCAAACGCAAACACACCATACCATTGAAGGTAGGGCCTTGATCAAAGAGGCTTCTTTGAATGAGTATTTAAAAGATACCAAAGCTGGTAACCACGATCACCATGCTATTTTAAAAGAAAATGGTAACCTCTTAACTTTATGGGGTGAACACGACAGCAAAGGACACAAATGGACCATGGCCGTTGATTTAAACAAATGTACTGGATGTGGCGCTTGTGTTGTTGCTTGTAATGCTGAGAACAATGTTCCTGTTGTTGGTAGAGCTGAAGTATTGAAACGCAGAGAGATGCATTGGATTAGAATTGATCGCTATTACCGTTTCAGAAACAAGGAAAACAACAATATCAGCAAAGAAAAAGAATACAACAATCCTGAAACTGGTGTTGATTTCGAAAATGTGAGTGTTGTTCACCAACCATTGATGTGTCAACATTGTGGACATGCACCTTGTGAAACAGTTTGTCCTGTATTAGCTACTGTTCATAGCAGTGAAGGATTGAACCACATGGCTTACAACCGTTGTGTTGGTACACGTTATTGCGCAAACAACTGTCCTTATAAAGTTCGTCGATTCAATTGGTTCAAATACCGTGAAAATGACCAATTTGATTTCAATTTCAATAACGATTTAGGCAGAATGGTCATCAATCCTGATGTAACCGTTAGATCTAGAGGTGTTATGGAAAAATGTTCTTTCTGCGTACAAAGAATTCAATCAGGTAAATTAGCAGCTAAATTAGAGAACAGAACCATTAAAGATGGTGATGTTAAGACTGCTTGCCAACAAACTTGTCCTGCTGATGCCATTGTATTTGGAGATATTCATGATCCAGAAAGCAATGTAGCTAAACACTTCAAAAATGAAAGAGGCTTCTTCTTATTAGATGAATACAATGTACAACCATCAGTTACTTACTTAACCAAAATTAGAAATGTAGATGAAAATTTGGTTGCAGAGGAACACCATGCTGGTAAACATAAAAATGAAGCTACTCAAGAATCTCATCAACATTCAGAATCAAAATCATAATCAGAAAACTGCACTAGCACATGTCATACGAATCACCAATTAGAGACCAATTAGTAACCGGTGGCAAAACATACCGTGACGTAACACGCGATGTAACAAGACCACTAGAAAACGCACCAACAAAAAGTTGGTGGATTGGATTTAGCATTTCAACTTTGGTTTTAGCCCTTTGGATTGGCGCCACAACCTATACTGTTTTGGTAGGTTTAGGAGCCTGGGGCTTGAACAAAACTGTTGGATGGGCATTTGATATTACCAACTTCGTATTTTGGGTTGGTATTGGTCACGCCGGAACCTTAATTTCTGCAGTATTGTTATTATTCCGTCAAAAATGGCGTATGTCAATCAACAGATCGGCAGAGGCAATGACCATTTTTGCTGTAATTTGCGCAGCTTCATTCATTCTTTCACACATGGGAAGACCTTGGGTTGCTTATTGGCCAATTCCGCTCCCAAATGCATTTGGTACTTTATGGGTTAATTTTAACTCACCATTGGTTTGGGACGTATTTGCAATCTCAACTTACTTTTCAGTTTCATTGGTATTCTGGTACATTGGATTGATTCCAGATATTGCTACTGTTAGAGACAGAGCAGTTTCAAAAGCAAGAAAATTCTGGTATGGATTTTTTGCAATGGGTTGGAATGGATCAACCAAAACTTGGCACAGATATGAAGTAATCAGTTTAATTTTAGCTGGTATTTCAACCCCACTTGTATTGTCGGTACACTCAATTGTATCTATGGACTTTGCAACCTCGTTGGTACCAGGATGGCATACAACCATCTTCCCTCCTTACTTCGTTGCGGGTGCTATCTTCTCAGGATTTGGAATGGTATTGACCTTGTTAATCATTGCTCGTGAAGTAATGAATTACAAAGATTACATCACTGAAGCCCATTTGGATGCTATGACTAAAATTGTAATGGTAACAGGTACAATGGTAGGTATGGCTTACATTACTGAATTCTTTGTAGCTGCTTATTCTGGTGTTGAATATGAACAATACGCTTTCTTAAACAGAGCTTTCGGACCTTATTGGTGGGCATATTGGACCATGATGACTTGTAACCTCATTGCACCTCAAGTATTTTGGTTCAAATGGGCAAGAACCACACCATGGTTCATTTTCATCATGTCAATCATTGTAAATATTGGTATGTGGTTTGAACGTTTCGTAATTATAGTAACCTCATTGCACAGAGACTTTTTACCATCAAGCTGGGCTATGTATACTCCTACCATTACAGAGGTTAGTATATTAATTGGTTCATTTGGCTTGTTCTTCTTTTTGTATTTCTTGTTCTGTAAATTCTTACCTACAATCAATATGGCAGAAGTAAAGAGTATCATTCCTACCCACCATGAAGACCATGGACATAACCATGCGAAAGGAGAAAATCATGCAAACTAATAAGTACATTTTAGGGGTTTATGACAACCCTGATAAAATTTATTCAACAACCAAAAAACTGATCAATAAAGGTTACAAGGTTGATGATGTTTATTCACCATTTGCCATTCACGGAATGGACCGTTTATTGGGTATCAAAAGATCAAACTTAACAGTTGCGGCCTTCTTATTTGCGATGACCGGTTTAACACTTGCTGTAACATTTCAGGTATATGTATCAAAAATTGATTGGCCAATGATCATTGGTGGCAAACCCAATTTGCATATCCCAACTTATATTCCAATTACTTTTGAGTTGAGTATTTTGTTCACGGCATTTGGAATGGTAACCTGCTTTTTTATTGTAAACAAAATGTTTTGGGGTAAAAATGCTGATATCATTGACCCAAGAGTTACCGATGATTTGTTTGTTGTATCTATAGAAATTCAAGAAAATAAAACTGACATTCAAGCTTTGAACCAAATTTTGGTTGAAAATGGAGCTTTAGAAGTCAGAGAAAGGATCAAAGACTAATGTTTAACGCTAAAAATATATTCAGAGGTGTCGTTGCTTCGGCTATTGCACTCACTGTTTTCAGTTCATGCAGCTCTGGTGGAGACAATCCAGGCTACGAATATGCACCAAATATGTACCATGGTTTTGGTTATGAGCCTTTGTCTCAAAAAGCTGAAGAACCCAATACCATCAATGCCCATGGTATGAACATGCGTGAGCCTGTAAAAAATACCATTGCTAGAGGGCAATCTGATTTTGCTAAATATGAATTTACTGTAAACAATGCCTCTTATGAGGCAGCTGCTGGTTTAAAAAATCCAATAGCATTCAGCAAAACTGTATTGGCAGAAGGAAATACTTTGTACAATATCAATTGCTCACCATGTCACGGAGACAACGGCTTGGGTGATGGAACTATTGTTGCAGCAGGTAAGTTCCCTCCTCCTCCTAGTTACAATTCAGACAGGATTAAAACTACCCCAGATGGTAAACTCTTTTATTCTATCAGATATGGTAAGAATTTAATGGGTGCCTATGGAACAGTTTTGACTCCTAAGCAAATTTGGAAAGTTGTTCATTATATCAGGTCAGTGAGTGGACCATACAAAGCAACAACATCATCAGCAACAGCATCTAAATAAAGAATCAGTAAAAAAAAGAAAATGGAACACGCAGAAGTTCATATAAAAGAAGAGAAATTTGAGATTTCTTCAGGTAATAAAAAATGGGCCTTCGGTCTGATGATTGTTGGATTTTTATTAGCCGTAATCGGTTACTTTACTTACCATCCTCACATTGAAGGTTTGAGCGAACATGATTTACATCACTTAACTCAAAAGCGTTTATGGAGTAATTTGCTTGTAAATGGTTACTTCTTTTTCATCGTTTCAATTTGTGCTGCTGCTTTTATAGCAATTTCCCAAATTGCAAACGCAGGCTGGTATGTGGCAATCAGAAGAATTCCTGAAGCAATGAGTGAATACACCTTAATAGGTGGACCTATTTTAATCATTGTTAGTTTGTTCGCTTTACCTATGTTGTACCACTGGGCTCACGAAGGTATCATGAACCCAGATGCAGCAAATTATGACGCTATTTTAGCTGGAAAAAGTTGGTATTTGAATGTGCCATTTTTCTACATAAGAATGGTTTTATTCATGGGTTTTTGGATGTTTTGTGCACACATGTTCCGTAAGTATTCAAGAAATGAAGATTTGGAAGGTGGCCTGAATAATTATACCAAAACTTACGCTTTATCAGCTACATTTACTGTTATTTTTGGTTTTACTTTCTCTATGTTCTCATGGGATCAAATGATGAGCATTGACGCTCATTGGTATTCAACCATTTTTTCTATCTATAATTTTGCTACTGGTTGGGTAAGCGCCTTAACTATCATGTATTTGTTTACTCATTACTTAAGAAGCAAAGGTTTATTGGGAATTGCTACTGATGAGCACCAACACGATTTAGGTAAATTCATGTTTGCATTCTCTGTATTTTGGACTTACATGTTTACAGCTCAATTCTTATTGATATGGTATGCTAACATTCCAGAAGAAGTTGCTTATTATAAAGAAAGATTGTTTGGTAGCTACCAATTCTTATTTTTCTTCATTTTGGTTTTAAATTTCTGTGTACCATTCTTCATCTTTATGAGAAGAGATTGGAAAAGAAGTAGAAAAGTAGGTTATACTGTTGGAGCTGCATTGCTATTAGGACATTGGTTAGATGTATTCTTAATGGTAATGCCTGGAAGTATGAATTTAGCTACCAATCCAACTGCAGAAAATCCTGCAGGAATTATCAAAGTTCCATTCCAAGGATTTGGCATCATGGAAGTTGGTTTCTTGTGCTTGTTTGCAGGATTATTCTTGTGGATGACTTTAAAAGCTTTGACAAAAGCTAACTTATATCCTACCAAACATCCATATATCATGGAAAGTGCTTTGCACGATGTAGGTGTATAATTCTTAAAATAATAACACAAAAAAGGCTGCCATTGAGCAGCCTTTTTTGTAGAATATCAGTTCCAGTTAAAAATCTTGAATCAATTCTACAGCAACATTTGCATGGTCAAATTGTTGCATTGGGTTCACTTTTATGATTTCAACTTTGATTTGAAACAAATGGTTGAATTGCTTTTTGATTTTTTCCAGTATGGCTTGCGCAACAGTCTCAATCAAAGGTCTTGGAATAGCCATTTGCTCTTTGGTAAATGCCAATAGTAACTCATAATTGACCAATTGATTGAGCTGATTCAAAGTATCTTGATTTTGAAACTTTTGTGTGACTTCAATGTTTACGATGAATGGACCTCCTTTTTCTAATTCTTCTGGATATATACCATGGAATGCCTGACAATGGAAGTCTTTTAATTTTGTAACCAATCTCATTTGAATGCTTTTTAACTTACGCAAAAAAGCTAAATTCGTACCATTAAAAAAAGTATGGCAGACAAAGTCGTACACTAATAAAACAATATGACAACAGAAAATACATTTACCAAAGCCAACAAACAAGATGCTTACCAACATCACGACTATTATTTAATGGACGAATTGTTAACGGAGGAACATTTGTTAATTAGAAATACTGTTAGGGATTGGGTAAAAAAAGAAATCTCTCCAATTATTGAAGATTGTGCTCAAAAAGCTGCTTTTCCTCATCATTTAATCAGAGGATTGGGAGAAGCTGGAGCATTTGGACCACAATTACCTGCTGAATATGGTTGCGGTGGAATGGATTACATTACCTATGGCATCATTATGCAAGAATTAGAAAGATGTGATTCTGGCATTCGTTCTACTGCATCTGTTCAAGGAAGTTTGGTTATGTATCCCATTTATAAATTTGGTTCTGAAACCCAAAAACACAAATACCTACCTAAATTAGCCACAGGTGAATTAATGGGATGCTTTGGCTTAACTGAGCCAGACCACGGTTCAAATCCAGGTGGTATGGTAACCCATTTCAAAGATGCTGGCGATGGAAAACATGTCATTTTAAATGGTGCAAAAATGTGGATCAGCAACGCTCCATTTGCAGACATTGCAGTAGTTTGGGCTAAAAACGAAGCTGGTAAAATTAAAGGAATCATTGTAGAAAGAGGTATGGAAGGTTTCAGCACACCTGAAACACATAACAAATGGAGTTTAAGAGCAAGTGCAACCGGAGAGTTGGTTTTCAATGATGTAAAAGTACCTGTTGAAAATATATTACCAGGTGTAGAGGGTTTAAAGGGTCCTTTGACTTGTTTAAATTCTGCAAGGTATGGCATTAGTTGGGGAGCAATTGGCGCAGCACTTGATTGTTATGACACTGCTTTGAGGTATGCCAAAGAGAGAAACCAGTTTGGAAAACCAATTGCAGGTTTCCAATTGCAACAAAAGAAATTGGCTGAAATGATTACAGAAATTACAAAAGCACAATTGTTAACTTGGCGCTTAGGTGTTTTAATGAATGAGGGCAGAGCAACTCCTGCTCAAATTTCTATGGCAAAAAGAAACAACGTTGCCATGGCTTGCAACATTGCTCGTGAAGCCAGACAAATGTTAGGCGGAATGGGCATTACAGGTGAATATTCAATCATGAGACATATGATGAATTTAGAAAGTGTCATTACTTATGAAGGTACACACGATATTCATTTATTGATAACCGGTATGGATGTTACTGGTGAAAATGCTTTTAGTTAATCAAGAATTGAAAAAGACTGAACAAGATGATTGAAATTAAATTTGGTACTGACGGATGGAGAGGCATCATTGCAGATGATTTTACAGTTGAAAATGTAAAAAGGGTTGCTGAAGGTACAGCCCAATACATCAAAGCAAATTTTGCCGATAATTTATCCGTAGTGATTGGTCATGATTGTAGATTTGCAGGAGAACTATTTGCGGAAACCACTGCAAAAGTGATGTGTGCAAATGGCATTAAGGTTAAAATGGCCAAAGGTTTTGTTTCAACACCAATGGTAAGTTTAGGTGCAGTAAAATTCAATGCTGCATTGGGTGTCATCATCACAGCTAGTCACAATCCAGCAAGTTACAGCGGTTACAAATTGAAGGCTCATTATGGTGGACCATCAAGCCCCAAAGTAATTGATGCAGTTGAAAAGGCCATTCCAAATTCACCAGTAAATCTTCCATTAAAAAGTATGGATGAATTAATTGCTAGTGGAATGATTGAGTATGTTGATTTGGAAACACTTTATATCAACGAAATTGAAAGTCATTTTGATTTAGATTTAATCAAAAAATCAGGACTTGAATTTGCTTACGATGCCATGTACGGTGCGGGTCAACAGGTAATGAGAAAATTGTTCCCTGAAATATCCTTGTTGCATTGTGAGCACAACCCAGGATTTGATGGACAAGCGCCAGAACCGATACACAAAAACTTATCAGAATTCAGTGAATTGATTCGTATCAGCGAAGACATTGACTGCGGATTGGTAACAGATGGTGATGCCGACAGAATTGGATTGTACAACAAAGCTGGAAAATTTATAGACTCTCATCACATCATTTTGTTATTGGTGCATTACTTGCACCATTATAAAAAATTAAATGGGAAAGTAATAACAACCTTCAGTGCAACCTCAAAAATTACTGAATTGGCAAAAGCCTATGGCCTAGAAATTGAAATTACCAAAATTGGATTCAAATACATTTGCGAAAAGATGGTTACCGAAAATGTGTTGGTTGGTGGTGAAGAAAGCGGTGGCATTGCTATCAAAGGATTTATACCTGAACGTGACGGTATTTGGATTGGTTTGACACTTTGGGAATTCATGGCTAAAACAGGTAAGAGCCTAGATGCATTGATTCAAGAGGTTTATGCTATTGTGGGTAGCTTTGCTATGGGTCGTATTGATTTACACATTACAGAGGAAATCAAACAACGTGTATTGAACAATTGCAAAAACGGCAGCTACAAACAATTTGGTAATTATACCATTCAAAAAACAGAAGACTTAGATGGATTCAAATTCCATTTAGGAAATGGCGAATGGGTAATGATCAGAGCAAGTGGTACAGAGCCTGTTTTAAGGGTATACAGCGAGAGTGCTACCGAGGAGCAAGCAAATGCTATACTAACAGCTTGTAAGCAGGTTATATTGGCTTAAGGAACCAAAAATTGTAGTTGAGCTGGCAACAGTGAAATTGTAAAATTTGTACCCAACATCAGTTCTCCATCTAAATGGATTGATATGGTTTGAGTTGAACTGATTTCACAAGTGTTAATTTGTTGATAGCTAACCTTTTTAAGACTTAAATGTTTGCCCCTTTCCATTATTGGTAACAACAGCAATCTTTTCCATTTAGGAATAGGAGCAACTGCTATACATTCCAATAAACCATCATTTGAGAGCGCATTTGGTGCAACCTTGAATCCACCTCCATATGTTTTACCATTAGCAATGGTAAGCATGAATAAAGACTGAAGCTCTGGTTTTTCATTGTTGATTTTAAATGAAACCAATTGTTCTTTGAACAAGAACAAATTCAGAAGCACATCAATCAAATAGCCCAATTTACCCCTGATGAACTTTTTAGCATTATTGGTTTGAACCACTGCAGCATCAAAACCTAAGCCAATGCCATTGATAAAATATTTTGCGTTACATTGTCCTAAGTCTATAGATTGGAGGCGATACTGCTGAAAGAGTGTATTTAATAATTCAGTAGTTTTAATTTTACCATACAAATGCGAATAAAAATCATTTCCGGTTCCACCTTTAATTAATAAAATTGGAACTTGAAATGGTATTTTTTTATTGAGCAGGTAATTCAACGTGCCATCTCCCCCAATGATTACAATACAATTGTATGGAGTAGAAAAATCAACTTGTGTGGTGGTTTGTAATGTATAGCGTATGGCATGTTGCTCAAAGAAATGTACAACACTGTTTTTTTCTTTGAGAGCCCTTCCTTTTCCAGCCAAAGGATTGTAAATAACTAGAAATTTACTTTGGGTAAAATATTTACTTGCTTCTGTTTGCACGAATTGAGTCTATGACCATTTTCAATGAATCTGTTTGTATACCCATCAATGGTTTTGGATTTTGAACTTGAGGATGGTTGGTGCTTTTACAGGCCAGCCAATTAATTGTGGTCAATAACAATACGCTTGGTAAGAATGGTTTGATTTTCATGTAACAACTGTAATAAATAAATTCCATTTTGAATAGAACTTGTTTCTATGCGTAATTCATTCAAACCTCTTTTAGCCAATTCTTTGTTCAAGAGCAGGCTTGATTTACCATCTAATGTTACCAATCGAATTTCTAGCAATTGTGAGCTAGGCATTTCAAATTCAAGTGTAAAAGTTGAAGCAACTGGATTGGGATAAATGTTATTTTTTAATACTGGTAATACTGGAGGCAAACTTAAAAGCGGGTCTTGACTTTGTACTTTGCCAATCCAGGCTCTGTTGTCTCTGCTAGCGGTGCCATAAGAACAAGCAAACCAACATACACCCAGCTCATTGTATTTGGTTTGAATACCAGAATAATCGCCCCAACGTTGAACAGAATCAGGTAATATAGCAATAACAGATTCTCCTTTTTTAACAAATACCGGGGCACTAACTGTAAAATTCCTATTTAGGTAAACCACTGAATTACCAGGGAAATGTTTCAAAGAGCTATGAGAAAAAGCAATGATACTGCTGTGGTCTCCATAGCTTCCAGCTCCGGCATATGCAATGCTGGGATAACCAATGTCTAAAGAATCAAATGAAATAATTTGAGCAGTTACTTTTGGATTAGCTTCCCATGTATTTTCAATTCTTCCTAAATAAACAGATGGACTGTACAATGCGGTGTCTATGGTATTGCCAACATATAAAATTTCACCATTTACAATCATCGCACTCAACACACGCGCATCGTTGGTTTGAAGCCTTCTACCATTTGGTTGGTATGCATTGGGCGGCAATCCATAAGCACAATTGCTCTTTAAAACCCTAGTGGTTAATTTAGCTGAACCAGATTCAATGGTATTGTCAATGTAATGAAGAAATACGGTATCATTGCTGAGGTCGGCAGGCCTGTGCGAAACAAAAAACATACCCGGGCTTTGCAATTCAAAGTTATTTTTAACCGGACATAAACTCCAAACTGGAGCTCCACCGAAATTGATTTTGTTGTAATTTTTTGTTTTTAAACTATCTCCAGCAAAACCATTGTGTTTATTAATTTGCCATACATATGATTCTAAAAAACCATTTTGCCAAGAAGTACTATCTCTGAGCCTGTTGACAGTAATAAACAATTCGTTTTTATTGATTGAAATGATTGGATAATCGCTCCAACTGTTGTCTGCTGTAATGTTTCCAGGGATTGTATAGAAATTCCATTTCAATTGTGGATCATTGGTTTGAGAAAATCCAACAATGATTCTGGTATCTTTACCGGTTGAGCCTTGTAAAAAAACTAATACAAAACGATCAGTCTCTGGGTCATAAATAACTCTTGGATCAAAGGTTCTGTTTAATGGACCTAAAGCTGAAGCTATTGCAGCCAATGTTCTTCCATACAATTCCCTACCTGTATCGTTATAAATACGAATGTTTTGGTTAACACAGCTCAGTATTTTACCACCATTAGAAACAGCAATGTCATTGTCATTAGGAGTTGAAATAACGAGGTTACCCATGAAATTTACACCAACCAAAGGCGAAATTGCACTGCTTGACTTTTTATGAAGGCTATGCACAACACGTTGTTTTTGCAATCGTTGTTGGTCTAAGAATTGCTTCTTGATTTTTTTATCGGTTAAAGGGGCTGGAGCCATTGATATGATTTTGGCTTCAGGTAAGTCTGAAATTTCACTCAAATCAATGGATTTTGACAACGGAAAATTCATCAACAGTCCATTGTCATGGTTTTGAGCTAGTACATGTACTGAATTAAAAACTAAAAATAAATAAAGGATGCGTTTACTTAAAGGTATATTCATATTGGCAAATTACTAAATGAGGCTTAGTATTCAAATAATCTATTGCCTATTTCTTTGCTCAATTTTATTTTTTACAAAAGGGTAACTGAAAACTGCCATCAATAAAATAAATGCGCCCATATAAAATTGGGCAGACATGTATTCAGAATCACCAAAAATAATTAACGACAAAACAATGCCATAAATTGGCTCTAAATTATTGGTTACTATAACAGTAATTGCATCTATCTTTTTAAGAATTTCTACGCTCCAAGTAAAAGCAAATGTGGTACATATAACTGATAAAATGAACAAATAAATAAAATTTTGTAAAGAAGGTAAAGTCGCAAAACCTACAATTGATTTTGAGTCTACCATAGCAATGATACTGATAAAAATCAATGCACCTATAAATTCATAAAATGCAATTTGAACCGCATGGTAGCGTTGAATTAAACTACCATTATATACCCCAAACATTGCCCCCGTAAATGCTGCTAAAACACCAAATACAATTCCTTTAATATAAAATTGCTCAGCATAACTGATGATGCACAAACCAATTAAAATAACTAAACCATAAACTACATCTATAGAAACGAACTTTTTCTTTAAAAGAATTGGCTGAACAAGACTTGCAAATAAAGTTAACGTACTAAAACCCATCATGGCAACTGATACATTCGACACCTTAATGGCATGGTAAAAAAAATACCAATGCAAGCCTACAATAACACCCCAAGCCAATAAAGGTGTTACCTGTTTCCAGTTTAAATAGAGTTGAATATCCTTGAATTTAGCGTATACAGTTAAACTCAGCACAGCAATGACCAAACGCCACCATACCAATTCTAAAGAAGGTAATGTTATCAATTTTCCTAAAACAGGTGTCAATCCCCATAGGAATACAATGACATGTAAAGCGATAAAAGTTTTGTTCAGTTTCAATTATTTGGGAGCTCTTTTTAACAATACCAATGCAACAAAAAAGAATACAATGCTTGGCACCCATACTGCAACCCATGGCAACATGACTCCTGTATTTCCCATGGTATTGAATATTTGAATGAACAATAAATAAGCAAAAGTAATAATGATACCTATTCCCAAATGAAAACCTGTTCCACCTCTGTTTTTAGAGGAGGAAACAGCAACAGCCAATAGTGTTAACACAAAAAATGAAACAGGCACAATGGTTCTTTTGTACAATTCTACCTTGTACTTAACCACTTTGGGATTGCCCTTTTCTGTTTCCTTTCTAATGTATTCGTTGAGCTCAGGATTGGTCATTGAAGAAACATAATTGGTTTTAACCACAAACTCATCTGGACTGATGTTGAGGGTAGTATCCATTCTTAAGCCTTTCACTAAAAACTCTTGTTGGTTGTTGAACAAACGCCTGACATAGCCCTCAAATGTCCAGCAGTTTTTTTCTTTGTTCCAGATGAGCCTGTTGGCAAAGGTTCTTTCAATTAATTTTCCGTCTCTGAATGCCTCTAATGTAAAATTAAAACCAACACTGTCTTTGTAATTGAAAGACTCCATGTGGATGATATTGTTGTCATCTAACATGTTAAAAATATTGTTGTTTTGCGTTTGTACATGGTCATGGATCCATTCATCTTCAAATTTCAACCTGTACTTGTCACAGATTGGGAGTATTTGTGTGTTTAAAATTAAAAACACAACAAACAATACCGAAGCACCAATTAAATATGGCTTTAAAAACCTTGGATACTGTAAGCCACTGTTTAGAATGGCAATGATTTCTGTGTTTTGGGCCAATTTTGAATTGAAAAACAAGGTACTCAAAAACACAAAAACAGAACTGAACAAACCCATGAAATAAGGAATAAAATAAATGTAATAATCAAAAATCAGCACCGATAATGGGGGCTTTTTCTTGATAAAATCATCGATTTTCTCACTGATATCAATAAAGATTGCAATGAGTGTAAATAGTAAAACCGCATAAAAAAAAGTAGTCAAAAACTTTTTAAGGATGTAACGGTCTATGATTCCCAATTGAAAATATGTTTGGAGTCTGTTTTTCATTAATTCTGTTGCAAAATAATAAACATTCAACGATTGCTCCTCATTTAAATGAACTTTAGGCAAGTTTGCGCATATTGGTGTTATTGATACCTTTGTTGCATATGAAATTTTCATTAATAGCAAAAGACAGCAACAGCAACGCCCGTGCAGGGATTATAGAGACTGCAAGAGGGCCTATACAAACACCTATTTTTATGCCTGTTGGCACCCAAGCTACAGTAAAATCTGTAAGCCAATCAGACTTATTGGAGCGCATCAAAGCACAAATTATATTGGCCAATACTTACCATGTGTTTTTAAGGCCGGGTATGGAAGTCATCAACAAAGCTGGTGGCATTCACCAATTCATGAATTGGCACAAACCAATGCTAACAGACAGTGGCGGTTACCAAGTTTTTAGTTTGAGTAGTATACGTAAAATTACTGAAGAGGGGGTTTCGTTTAGGTCGCATTTAGATGGTAGTAAATTGTTTCTTTCGCCTGTTGATGCAACAGATATTCAAAGAACCATAGGTGCTGATATTTTCATGGCATTTGATGAGTGTCCACCCTACCCTTGCGACAAAAAATATGCAGAAAAATCAATGAAACTGACACACCGTTGGTTGAGTAAATGTGTCAATCGGTTTAATGAAACAAGCCCATTGTATGGATACGAACAAAGTTTATTTCCAATAGTGCAAGGTTCAGTATTTAAAGATTTAAGAATTGAATCGGCCAAATACATTGCAGACCAAGGTATGGATGGCAATGCAATAGGCGGTTTGAGTGTTGGAGAACCTGCTGAACAAATGTATGAAATGACCCAATTGGTATGTGAAATCCTACCCAAAGAGAAGCCACGTTATTTAATGGGTGTAGGCACACCAGAAAACATTCTTGAAGGCATCGCTTTAGGCGTTGATATGTTTGACTGTGTCATGCCTACCAGAAATGCACGTCATGGTTTTATCTTTACTTCTGAGGGTATTGTGAACATTAAAAACGAAAAGTGGAAACTTGATTTCAGTCCATTAGACCCAATATTTACTCCTGAGTACTCTAAAGCCTATGTGAAGCACCTGATTAAATGTAATGAGATGTTGGGCGCAACCATAGCCAGTATTCAAAATTTAAGCTTTTATGTTTGGTTGAGTCAAGAAGCCCGCAAGCACATCATTGCAGGTGATTTTAGTACTTGGAAAAAAGAAATATTAGAAAAAACAATGAGAAGATTGTAAGGACTGATTACTCAAAATGAAAAGAGATTTGAATCATTTGAGGGGCTATTCTGTCTATGTAATTGGTAAAAATGTATCCGTCTTTGTACAATGCATTGCCCAATGTTTGACAGGCTTTTATTTCTGGTGAGAATTTGAAATATTCAAAATAAAAATCTAAACCAACTCCTGCCTCCCAGCCGTAAGTCCATGGAACCAATGAAACTACTGGGTCTTCTAGTCCTCTATTTTTAGAAACTGTTGAGGCAAAATCATAACTCAATCTGCCACCACCCAACACATACAAACGGGTATTTTTTCTTCTGGCTGATTTGTATTTTAACAACAAGGAAGCATCGCAATAAGCCGATTCTACTTTTACAATTTTTTTAGTATTCGGAAAATCGTACTGGATGTTTCTTTGAACAAATGAAATTACAGGAGCCAATAATCTCAAATCTAACCTATCTCCTAAATGCAGGTTTGTAACCACTCCCAATCCAATACCAGGAAAGCTTTTAGTGGTTAATTGCATCAGGGTATCAGATGGCAACAAATTTGATTTTGTATCTAAATAGGCCCTTCCAATATTGGTTGATAAGGTAAAACCAAAATGAACTATTCGGTTATCATATTGCTCCAAATTGGGTTGTGCGTATACCCCTAATCCAAGCAATAAAAAAAACAATAAACTCTTTACTTTTCTGCTATATAGAGTGTGCACGTTCCAAATGTTAAAGGTTGAACATCAATATTTCTGAATCCGCAAGCTACTAAAATACTTGAAAATTCCGAACCCTCAGGAAAATATTGAACCGATTCGGGCAAATAGGTATAAGCATTGGCACTTTTAGAGAGTAAATTCCCTAAAAATGGCAATATGTATTTGAAATAAAATCCAAAAAAATGCTTGAACAAAAATCCCCTTGGTTTAGAAAACTCCAATACCGCTAATTTGCCGCCCGGCTTCAACACCCTATTCATTTCAGTCAATCCTTTGTGGAGGTTTTGAAAATTTCTTACCCCAAAAGCTACAGTAATGGCATCAAAACGGTTGGCTTCAAAAGGAAGGTTTTCGCTATCCCCTTTTACCATTTGAATTTTATCCTGCAACCCCAAATGTTTGATTTTATGGATACCAACTGCCAACATTTGTTCAGACAAATCTAAACCAATGATTGCATCTGGCTGAATCCTTTTCATGGCTTCAATTGCCAAATCAGCTGTTCCAGTTGCCACATCTAAAATTTGCTTGGGATTGCCTTTTGCAATGGCTTTGATGGCTTTTTTACGCCAACCTTTGTCTATACCAAGTGATAGAAACCTGTTCAGAAAATCATACTTAGGGGCTATGTCATCGAACATATCTTCTACTTGTTCTTTTTTAGAGCGCGTAGAAAATTGATCTGGTTTAATTTCTTTAGTCATCTGAATTGGATGTATCTGGTTGAAGTTGATTGGCTTGTTTTATTTTTCCTGTAATACCAGCTTCTTTTCTGGCTTTCCAAAATTGGTCATTGATACGGCCAATATAATTCAATAGTTCTTTTTTTCCTGTTTGGTCTAGTGATGAAGTTCGTATCATGTCTGGCAATTGCTCCCAATCAAGTAACAAAGTCTCACAAAAAAGTGCGATGTTTTTTTCTGCTGCTTCAGGTTTCAACTTATCTAATTTGGTAAACACTATGCAAAAAGGGATGGCATGTTGACCTAAAAAATTAATGAAACTTAAATCATTTAACTGAGGCTCAATGCGGGAATCAACCAAAACAAAAACACAAGCCAGTACTTCTCTTTTTTGAAGGTAATTAGACAGTGCATTGCTCCAAGCATGCCTTTGCTCTTTGCTTCTTTTAGCAAAACCATATCCAGGCAAATCAACAATGAACCAATTGTCATTGACCATAAAATAGTTCATGCTAACGGTTTTGCCTGGAGTAGATGAAGTTCTTGCCAATTCTTTTTTCTTGCAAAGCATGTTAATCAAAGACGACTTGCCCACATTACTCCTGCCTATAAAAGCATATTCAGGGAATATGGCTTTGGGGCATTCTTTTAGGCCAGCAGCACTCATCTTAAAAACGGCAGATTTTACTTCCATGCTACAATATTAAGGGAATTGTTGGATTTGGCCTTTGTTACAATGAAATAAATACATCGTTCATAAGCATGAATCTGTCTTTTTCTAAGTTATATTTGACCAACAGATGCACCTTTATTCATTCATACCTTCAGTTTTTACAAAAGGCAATCTTTGCCATTGTAATATTTGTGGCTACAAAGCCAAGTTTTTCCTGAAACGTGGGCATGATTTTCCAATCATCAAAGCACTAGAAATTATAGGAGCTGGAAAACGCAACGTAGATTGCATTCAGTGTGGATCATCGGACCGAGACCGATTGATAGCTGCTTACTTCTTGTCTGAGTATAACAACAACCAATTGGCAGAAAAAAAACTACTACACATTGCACCTGAAAAAGCCTTGTCAAAATTATTTAAAAATACCTTCCACATGCAGGTGACTGCTGCAGATGCGAAGATTGGTTATGCCCAATTTTTATATGGAAAAAATGTTCTGGAAATAGATTTGTGTCAATTGCCCTTTCAATCAGCAACTTTTGATGTTGTGGTTGCAAACCATGTACTGGAACATGTTTCAAATGCTTCAACAGCAATCAGTGAAATAGCCAGGGTTTTAAAACCAAATGGAATTGCCATTACACAAGTCCCTTTATCGAAAAAAATTAAACAAAGCATTGAAGCATTGCCACATTGGGATAAGCAAGACAAAATAAACCACTTAGGGCAGTCAGACCACCTCAGACTTTTTGGGGAAGATTTTGCAAATAAACTGAGTGAACACGGTTTAAAACCAGATTTTTGGCAGTATCCTCCAAACAATGAAATGGTTCAACTTGGTTTGAATGCAAATGAGTCCTTGTTAAAATCAGTTAAAATGTAACCGTATGAAAGTTGGCTTAATAGGATACCCTTTAAAAAATACCTTTTCACAAAACTATTTTGAAAGCAAATTCAAGCAATTGCAAATGAAGGATGCGAGCTATTGCAATTTTCCGTTGGAAACGATTGAGCTGTTCCCTGCTTTGTTGCACACGCATCCAGCACTCAATGGCTTAAATGTAACCATCCCCTACAAAGAAAAAATCATCCCTTACTTAAACGAATTGAGCCCAGCAGCTGCAGCAATTGGAGCTGTTAATTGTATTGAATTTAAAAAAATACAGGAGCAAACCATCTTAGTTGGTCACAATACTGATGCCTATGGGTTTGAGCAATCATTGAAGAATTGGCTGCCTATTCAATTTACCAAAACTGCCCTGGTGTTTGGCAATGGTGGGGCAGCAAAAGCTGTTTGTTATGTTTTAAAAAAACTAGGATTTGATATACTCCTTGTTGGAAGACAATCAGATCCATCCCAACAAAAAATCAGTTACAATGAATTGACTGCAGCGCATTTTAAACAGTACCAACTATTGGTAAATTGTACCCCAGTAGGCATGAGTCCGAATGAAACCACATTACTGCCCATTCCTTATCAGTATATCAACAGCCAGCATAGTTGTTACGATTTAATTTATTTGCCCGCACAAACTCCATTTTTAAAGGCCAGTGCTGCTAATGGTGCTACAGTTAAAAATGGCTTAGAAATGCTTCACCTGCAAGCAGATGCGGCCTTTGCCATTTGGATGCAAACTACAATTTAAAACAAACTGTACTGTTCTGGTAGTAATTTAAAACTCAAACGGTGCAAAGGGCTAACACCATTACTCCTGATGGCATCTCTGTGTGATTTGGTAGGATAACCTTTGTTTTGGTTCCAGCCGTATTGAGGGTAGGTTTTATGTGCATTTTCCATCCATTCATCTCTGTATGTTTTGGCTAAAATAGAGGCGGCTGCAATGCTTTGGAATTTGGCATCGCCTTTTACAATACACTGGTGTTGGTAGGAAGCTAATGGGTAAAATCGGTTGCCATCAATCAATAACAATTCTGGTTTTATGTTCAATTGAAGAACCGCTTTTTGCATGGAATAAATGCTGGCTTTTAAAATATTCACCTTGTCTATTTCTGTATTGTCCATCATGGCAACTGACCAAGCCAATGCCTTGGATTCAATGGCTTTTCTGAGGCTGTTTCTGGTAGCTTCTGTTATTTTTTTACTGTCGTTTAAACCTTCAATTGGATGCGTTGGGTCTAAAATAACGGCTGCTGCAAATACCGGACCAGCCAAACATCCCCTACCTGCTTCATCACAGCCAGCTTCAATTTTGTGTGGATCGTAATACAGTTGCAGCGTCATTTTAAAATTGAATTAAGAAAGGAGCGATTTAATTTTTAGTTGTACCTCATTTAAAGTAATCAAGTCCATACAGGTTTGTTCTGGACGCTGGCAGGTGAGTTGGTTACAAGGATTGCAGGGTAAAACATGGTGTATATAGGCTGATTGCTTTCCAATTGGATAAAAAACGTTGGGTTCTCCTGGGCCAAATAAACCTACACAAGGAATATTAGAAACTGAAGCCATGCACAATGGACCACTTTCATTTCCAACAAACAATTTAGCTTGAGCCATCAATGCCGCTAAAAAAGTTAAATCGCCAATGCCTGCAGCTGAATGTACTTTACTTGAGGCTTTTTCAATGATGCTAGCTATTAAACCAGTTTCATTTTGATCTCCTATTAAAACAACTTGAACGCCCATTTCAAGCGTTAACCAATCAGCCAAAGCTGCAAATAATTGAGGCTTCCACCTACGCAGTTCTTTTCTGGCACCCGGATGAATGAGCACATAATCATTGATTTGATGCGCCTCTAAATAATTATGTACCTGCAATTGAGCCTGATCACCAATTGTCAAAAGGGGATACGATTGAGCAGGCATTGTTTGAAACAAGGGCGCAATGATTTGTTGATTGGTAACAATTTCATGCGGATGTGCACCTTGCATTTTGTTTTTAAACCTGATGGTTCCGCGGTCTAAACGCACTTTGGGCCTGCGAAACAATGCTTTAAAAATTGTTTTAAAATTCCCTCTCAGTTCAACCCAAAGGTCAATATTAGTTGGTATTTCATCCAACTGATGAATGATGTTGTGAACTGCAGGATGGTTTTGAAGCAAACTACTTGCAAATGGCTTACAATACACTGTAATGATAGAAGACGGGTATTGTTTTTTTAACAAATCAAACACATGCAAAGCATAACACATATCGCCTATTTCATCGAGCTTCACTACCAATATGGATTGGGGCTGAATTTTATGGAGCAGTTTTGACCGATTGATGAACCGTGTCAGCATCATAGAAAAGGCATACACCAATTTTTCCTTCAGGTTAAACTGCATTTTTTAAATTAATCAGGCTTACAATGATACAAATTGTTTTGAATGAATTAATTTCCCACCAAGATTCAAGTTGCATCAACTTTACTTCATGAAAAAACACTTTATCAGTAATTTAATTCTTTTGGTTGCGGTCAACTTACTGATTAAACCTTTTTGGATTTTAGGTGTAGAGCGAAACATTCAGCTCACATTGGGCTATGAACAATACGGTATTTATGCAGGTTTAATGGCATTTTCTTTTTTAATGGTGACACTTTTAGACATGGGTATCAATACTTATGCTGCAAGCACTGTGGCCAAATCGCCGGCCTTGTTAAAAACAGAATTTTTTCCGCTTACACTGTTTAAACTTTTCACTGCCCTTGTTTACATAGGCCTAACTTATACCTTGGCAACGGTATTTAATTACGAAAGCTGGAGGATTGAATTGTTACTTTGGATTGGATTGAACCAGGTGCTCTCCTATTTTTTTACATTTTTCAGAAGTTTGATTGGTGGATTGCAGCTGTATAGAACCGACTCGTTGTTGTCTGTTGCAGACCGTTCCATGATGGTATTGTTATGTGGATTTTTACTTTGGGGAAATTATACGAGCGTTACTTTATACAATTTCATAGGTGCACAAACCATAGCCTACCTCATTGCCATTCTTTCTGGAGGAATAGTATTGGTACCGCACTTAAAAGGCATTCAATTCAGTTTATATACGGTTCAAATTAAAGCGGTTATAAAAAAGACAATGCCCTATGCTTTACTTTCATTGGTAATGACATTGTATACCCGTTTGGATGCCGTTTTAATCAAACAACTATTGGTGGATGGTGATATCCAAAATGGTATATATGCCTCTTCATACAGGTTATTGGATGCCTGTAACATGATGGTTGCCATGGTGAGTATGTTGTTATTGCCTATGTTTTCTAAAATGATTGCAGAAAAACAAAAACTTGAACATTTGGTAGAATTGGCCAGTGCAGTCATGATTATTCCAGCTGCAGTAATAGCCATAGCTGCGTTTTTTTACAAAGAGGCATTGATGAAAAGTATGTTTCCGGCCTCCACCACTGAAGCAAACAGGGTATTTGGTTGGATCATTTTGAGCTTTATTCCAATGGCCATGATGTACATTTATGGCACCTTGTTAACGGCCAATGCCAACCTCAAAACACTCATACTATTAGCCGGTATTGGACTGCTTATGAATATGCTACTGAACTTCATACTCATTCCCCCATACAAGGCATTGGGTGCGGCAATTGCCACCTTAACAACACAGGCATTTATTGGGTTGAGCAATTGGTTAACTGCCAAAAAAGCACTCAAACTTCAGTTTTCGGCATACTTTGCTAATAGATTTTTCGTTACCCTGTTGTTCATCCTTGTTTGCAGCTACTGTACAAGTTTGTTGGTAAGCAGCTGGCTATGGGGATTTATACTCATTGGAACACTCACTATGGTTGTCACTTTTGCTACCCAATTGCTCTCAATCCCATCTTTAATGGGATTACTTCCTTTGCAATCAGATAAAAGCAAAGACAATCAATAGATTTTTATATTTTCGCAGTTACATGACAAACAAAAACAAAAAGCAGTATTATTTTGAATTGATAGATGTGATTGCATTTATCATCCATTGGAGAAAACAATTGTTATTGTTGTGCGGTGCCTCAGCTATTTTGGCCATCATTATCTCTAGCCCATTGGTTATTAAACCAAAATACAAATCAACCGCCGTTTTTTATCCTTCCACCAACAACTCCATTTCAAATGCCTTGTTGTCTGATTCCAGGACCAGTAAAAAAGACCCTTTGGAATTTGGAGAGCAAGTAGCAGCCCAACAATATGTTCAAATTTTAGAATCGGATGCACTCAAAAACAGGGTCATCAGACAATACAATTTGGTAGCGCATTACAATATTGAAGCGGATGACAAAGAAATCAATTACAAAGTTGGAAGAGAATACGCCAAAAACATTTCGGCTAAAAAAACACCTTATGCTTCCATTGAAGTAAATGTATTGGATGTTGACCCACAATTGGCTGCCGACATTGCAAATGGCATTGTGAGCATATTGGACAGTGTAAAAACTGAAGTTCAAAAAACAGTTGCCTTACAAGCCCTTACCATTATTGAAGCTGAATACAACCGCAAAGTGGAAGAAATCAATAACATCAAACTCCGCATGAAAGAAATTGGAGAAAAAGGGGTGTATTCATTTGAAGAGCAATCGAAAGCCATTACAGAATTGATTGGTAAAACCGGCGTAAACGACTATGTGAGCAAACAACAGAAAGCACTTTCAGAATATGGTGCTGAAAACATGTATTTGGCAGGTAATTTAGAATTGCAGGTTGAACAGTTAAATGAACTCAAAAAGAAGTTTGACCAAGCTAAAATAGATGTAGAAGCACATTTGAGCAACGTTTTTATTTTACAAACTGCCAGTGCTGCTGAACGTAAAACCTACCCTATTCGTTGGATGATTGTATTGGGATCCATTCTTGGAACCTTTGTATTGAGTTGTATTGTGCTCATTTTTATTGAGAAAATAAAACACAAGAAAATTGCTTTCAACAATTAACAATTTACTCAAAAGTAAACAAGAAAAACTCTTTGCTTGGGTTGGTTTATTCATTGCAATCAATACCCTTGCCATTGCTTTAGAAATTTATTGGATTTGTTTGATTCCAATTGCCATTGCATTGGGTTTATTGGCAACCTTTAAACTAGACCTTGTGCTGTTGTTCATTGTGGCCATGGTACCTTTGTCTATTAACATTGAAGACATTGGAATGGGTTTGGGCATCAGTTTACCCGATGAGCCACTCATTATTGTGTTGTTTTTACTGGTGGTTTACAAGTTCATTATTGATGGTGATTACGATTACAGGGTATTGAAACACCCCATTACCATTGCCATTGCCATCAATACCCTTTGGATTTTTGTTACCTGTTTAACCAGCTTGGAGGTATTGGTTTCGTTTAAATTCCTGTTATCTAGGATTTGGTACATTGTGCTATTCTACCTCTTGGGAGTGGTCTTGTTTAAAAACATCAAACATATTTTTAATTTTTTATGGGCCTATATGATTCCTTTGGCTGGGGTGATTGTGTTCACTTTGATCAAGCACAGCGAGGACAATTTTTCTCAAATCAGCTCATTTGAAATTATGGCGCCATTTTATATTGCCCATGGCATTTATGCAGCCGCCATTGCCTTTTTTATTCCCCTATTGGCTTGTTATATTTTGTTTGGTTACAGAATGAATATAAGCCTGCATATTGTGTTGATTTCTGCATTCTTACTCTTGTTGTTTTCGGCTGGTGTTGCATTCTCATTTACCAGAGCCGCTTGGCTGAGCATTGCAGTAGCGATGGGCTTCAGCCTCTTGCTGTTTTTCAGGGTAAGGCTATGGCAATTGTTGTTGTTGGCAGGCATTGGGGTGTGTTTTGTGCTCGTGAATTTTGATGATATTTTCTACCAGCTTTACCAGAACAAACAAAACTCTGCGGATGGTTTTGAAAAACATTTGGAATCGGTTTCCAATGTGCGCAACGATGTGTCTAATTTAGAACGCGTGAACCGTTGGATGGCAGCCATTAACATGAACAAGGCCAAACCTTTTTTGGGCTTCGGACCAGGTGCTTTTTCATTTACCTATGCGCCATACCAAGACCCAGAATTTAAAACACCCATTACCACTGCCTTTGGCGACCAAGGCCATGCGCACAGTGAATT
>JAIXWI010000008.1 GCA_027491355.1 Bacteroidota bacterium | reverse complement strand
TTGTAGAACACCTAATTATTGGAATGGTACAACATGGAATAAGAACTTACCTTTAGATACAACAGACGCTGTAATTTTTACTGGTACGTATACTGGTTCATTAAGTGTTAGGTCTTTGGTTGTTGCATTGAACGGTACCTACAACATTGCAGACACCAATACATTGAGAGTGAGAAGAGGGTTAACCAGTAATGGAAATTGCGTATTCAAATCAACTGCTAATGGCAATGGAAGATTAGATACTGTTCCTTCATCAGTGCTTCCATCTGGAAATTTTACAGTTGAAAGATTCATCCCTGGCTCTAGTGGTAGAAGATTCCGTTTTTTATCGGCTCCATTTGTTGCTGGTGCTAGAATTGATTCAGGCTGGCAAAAACAGATTCACATTACTGGTGCTGGTACTGGAGGTTCTGTATGTCCAACTTTGTCATCGAACTCGAATGGTTTTGATGCCACAGTAAACAATAGCCCTTCAATGCACACATTCAATGAAGCAACTGCCGTAGTAGACAACACAGCAACTGCCGTAAATTCAGGTGCCACAGTTTATAACAATGCATGGACAAGTGTACCTAACACATCAACAACATTGACAGCAGGTACAGGTTACAGGGTTTTTGTTAGAGGTAACCGAGGTCAAGGTTGTTCTTTGTTAGACGGATCAGTTGTAAATGCAAACAATGTAACGCTGAGTGCTTCTGGTACAATCAAAACTGGGGTTAATAATTTTGTTGTTACTTATAATCCTGCCAATGGCAATGGCTGGAACTTGGTTGGCAATCCTTACCCATCTTCAATCAATTGGGATGCTGCTGGTTGGACCAAAACCAATATCGACAATGCAATTTGGATTTTTAATCCTTCTGCAAATGCTTATGCCAATTACAATGTAACAGTAGGTCAAGGAATAAACGGTGGTTCAAACTTAATAGAATCTGGCAGTGCTTTCTTTGTGAAAGCAAATGCCGCATCACCAGTGCTTTCTTCTACAGAATCTGTAAAATCGCTGTCTGCACCAACTACCAAATTGTTTAAAAATCAAGGCCAATTTTTAAGAATTACTTTGGTTAAACCAGGACAATTGCAAGATGAAATGTTATTGGGTATGATACCTGGTATTGCTGCAAACCAAGACGAATATGATTCAGAGAAAATGATGAATCCTTCTATGAATATTTATGCAATTAACAATTCATTTAGAAACGGAATTCATTCAATACCATACATTGCAGAGCAAGCTACCATTCCATTGGGCATCACTTCAAATTTTATCGGTAAGCATGTGTTTACTTTAAAAGGCGAAAAAGAGTTTAGTCAATTTGATTTATTGTTGGTAGACCATTATTTAGGAGTAATTACCCTTTTAAATGAAAAGCCAATGGTTGAGTTTGAAATCAATTCAGATGCTGCAAGCAAAGGTGAAAAGAGGTTTGAAATTGTATTCGTAAACAAAGGCAATGCTGAATATTTAAAACATTTAACAGCTTTGTTTAGTCAGTCAAGTCAACTAAGCGTTGTCCCAAATCCAGTTCAACAAATTGCTAATGTTTCTAGCAATACAAGCAGCATTGAAGGTACCTATAGTTATAAATTATTCAATAATTTAGGACAGCTGGTGCAACAAGGTGATGTCTTGAATGCCAATTTAAACAAAGGAATTGAAATTGATTTATCTGCAAGAAGTGCGGGTGTTTATTTTATTGAAGTAGTTGATATGCTTGGTAAAATGAATACTGCAAAAATTGTTAAAAATTAATTTTTTCATTAAAGCAATTGATTTGATATATTTGTTAGTATGCACAAAGTAGTAAAAATAGCATTGTTCTCTTTATTGATTCATTTCAGTAGCCAAAATTTGTTTGCACAACAAACGGAAGAGGTGTATGAAGGGGAGGAAGAGGTTGTAACTGAAGATGAAGGGTATAACTTTTTTGGAGATATCAATAGGCCCAATTTTGTTGGTAATCTTTCAGAAAACGATTACTCACGCACTTTTGATTATTCAAAAGGTTACAATCTTCGTAACAGAGAAGGCTATCAGCTATTCGATAAAAGCTTACCAATGAACATCGATTGGACAACTCCAAACAATGTTCAAGGTGTTCAAAATACAGCTACTTTTCAAATGAATGCTGGTGCTTCAGAATATCAAATGAACCAATCAGAGCCGGTTGCCCCTAGGCCAACGGTGAGTGCAGATATCACTAATCAAAAATCAATTGTGGGTACTTCAACCACACCAAACAATGCTCCTAGAAACAATGACGCTGTTCCAGCAAATCCAGACGATCCAGGAGATGTTCCAATTAATTCAGCTATTTATTTTTTGGCTTTAGGAAGTTTGTTAATAGGTTTAAAATTCAAACGTATTTTACAGCATTAATTATGAAAAACTACAAATTATTATTGATAGCATTGACAGCAGTTGGATTACTTTTTGCGAATCAATTACTTGCTCAAGGGGTTCCAGACAATGGTGGAGATCCAATTGATGTTCCAATTGATGGTGCTATTGGCCTATTGGCAGCGAGTGCTGTGTTTTTTGGTTTCAAAAAGAAGTAATTTTTATTGCTATACACAAAGTCCGATTGGGAAACCAATCGGACTTTTTTTTGTAATTATGTAGTTTTCATTTTTAGACTTATAGGTAAAAAAGTATCTTTGCAGACATAAAAACCAACACATGAAATTTTTTATAGATACAGCAAACTTAGATCAAATCAAAGAAGCTAATGACTTAGGTATTTTGGATGGTGTTACCACCAATCCTTCATTGATGGCCAAAGAAGGTATCAAAGGTGAAGCCGCTGTTATGAAACACTATGTTGATATATGCAATATTGTAGCTGGTGATGTGAGTGCTGAAGTTATTGCAACAACCTACAATGAAATGATTGCTGAAGGTGAAAAATTAGCATCGCTTCATGAAAACATTGTAGTAAAAATTCCAATGATCAAGGATGGTATCAAAGCCATTAAATATTTAACATCAAAAGGTATCAGAACCAATTGTACATTGGTGTTCAGTTCAGGTCAAGCTATTTTAGCAGCTAAAGCGGGTGCAACTTATATCAGCCCGTTTGTAGGTCGTTTAGATGATATCTCTTTCGATGGTATCCAATTGATTGCTGAAATTGCTCAGATTTTTGCAGTACAAGGCTACCAAACTCAAATATTAGCTGCTTCTATTAGAAATCCAGTTCACATTGTAAAATCTGCTCAAGTTGGCGCTCATGTGATTACAAGCCCATTGGCAAGTATTTTGGCATTGTTGAAGCATCCATTAACCGACAACGGATTGGCGCAGTTTTTAGCAGACCATGCTAAAAACAATGCCTAAGCTATTGCTCAATCAAGTTAATCATTAGTTTTATTGCACCACTTACACCTGCAGGAAATTGCCTGAAAAAAGACAACCCTGTATAGGTAAATTTGCCTTTCCCATAGTTCGCAACAATCAAAGCGCCTTTGTTAGGAACTTCGTTGAAGTCTGCAATTTCAAAGGGTGATTGGTAAGCCGAATCAATTGCATTGGCATAATAGATTCCTCTTTCTTGTACCCATCCTTCAAAATCTGTAGGCGTCATTGGATTGGGCTTAGATAAAAATTCTTTGTTGTGAGCTGTATAATTCATTGTAGCATGTTCATTTGTGGTACGTTCTTTTGAAATGCCAAAAGGATAAGGGCCAATGGTTTTGTCAAGTTCGTTTAAAAATGTATTGGTTTGGTAGAGTACCAGAACATTGCCTCCTTCTTTTACAAATGAGAGGTACTGTTCTCTGAATTGATGCAGTTGAGGGTATAAATTGAAGCTGCGAATGCCAAAAATCAAAACTGCGTAGTCTGCTATTGGTGTTTCAGCAAATTTGTTGGCATCTATCAACTCAACTTGGTAACCTAATTCTTTTAAAATAGTGGGTGTTTGGTCTTTTGCTCCTACAATGTAACCAATTTTTTTATTGCTCAGGCTGAAGTTGTTTGGAATAGCTTTAACTACTGCATTTGTAAAGTAAACTTGTTTGCCTATGTGAGGGTATTCAACCGTTTCTTGTTGAAGTGCATAGGTTTGAATACTGTCAAATGCTTTGATTGCAATGGTTCCTGACTTGGCAGAATCTGTTGCAAATAATTCAATCATTAGTGTTTTGTAAGCGGCTTTATTTATGTTGATTTTTGTATCGGGGTATTTGCAATACCAGCCAAAAGGTACTTCTATAGCCAATTGCAAATTGCTCATTGTTTTGTATGCTTTGAGCCCAATAGCTATGTAAGAGGTTTTTCCTTTTTTAGCAACGTATAATTGTTTTGGTAAGTTCAACAGTAGGGGAGGACAAACTACCAATGGCCTGTAAATTTCTCCTACTTGAGGAATGACTTCTTTTTGAACAACATTATTTTCTATAACAATACTGTCCTTACCAATTTGTAACACATAGGTAACAGGAATGGTAAATGTATAATTTAAATCTGTTCCTATGATGGGTAAGGGTATGTCATACAGGTTGCTTTTAATGCCTTTTTCTAACCAGAATAAGTTGCTGTATTGTTCATTGTTTAACAGTATTTTTTTACTGAATACATTGGGCTTATTTTCTTGTAATTGGTTTTCGGAAACAATAGGAATAGCTTCATGTCCAAGAGTAAGCCTCTTTAAAATGACCTCCTCAGATTTTCTTGCGATGATTTCAAAATCTATTAAAATGGAATCGCCAGATACAGGCAGTTCATGCTGTTTGTATACCGACTCAACATAAATGCCATTGACATTCATTAATAAATGTTTTAGTTGCTTTTGAAAAGGGTGTGAAGGTTTCATACCCAATAGCGTTAATTTTTGAATTGCTCCAAATAATTCCACATTGCATTGTTTGATGTCATTTGCTTGCCAATGTTTTTCTGCTTTAAGTAAAGCTTTCTTTAATTGCAATGAAGGGTCTAATGCATCAATTTCTGGAGCAATGCCATTGAATAATTGATTGTTTAAATTCAATGTATCGCCATCAATGGGTTTAAAGTACTCAGTTTGTTTGCCTCTTTTTTTCTCGGTCCCAAATCCTTGACTTAGGTGCATACTTCTGCTTTCTGCGGCAATTTCTCCAGTATTTTCACCTAGTTCAGGTATAAAATGCCCAATTTCTAAAGGTATTAAATTGGCCTTGTTGATTTTACCTGGAAGCCAATTTGAAATACTGTTGTAAAAGATTCTTTTACATTTATGAACGGCTACATATTTTAACTGCTCCGGGAATTGATTGGGGTCGGCTGCCAATTTAAATGCTTCATAGGCTAAAATAGCTGCAGCTGTGTGTTGTCCATGTCCGCCTGAACCATCAATGTCAAACCTGGTAATGATAACAGTTGGCTTAAATTTTCTGATAACAAAAACAACATCCGACAGCAATGCTGTTTTGTCCCAGTTTTCAAAAGTTTCTTCTGAAGTTTTACTGTAACCAAAATCATATGCTCGGGTAAAAAATTGTTCAGCACCATCAATTTTTCTGGCTTGTGCCAATTCATGTGTTCTGACAACACCAAGTGCAATGCCTTGCTCTGAACCAATAAGGTTTTGTCCGCCATCGCCTCTGGTTAATGATAAATAAGCTGTTCTGTATTTTTTTACTTTAGTGAAATAAGTGAGCAATTGGGTGTTTTCATCGTCTGGGTGAGCTGCAATGTACAATACCGAAATGCCTTGTTTCAATTGTTTGAATTGAGCTGCTATATTTGAGTTTGAAGGAATGTCTTGAGCAAGAACACGGGTAACGAGAACAAGTAAAAAAATAACCAAGCACAACTTAATGAAACGGCGTTTTATCATGCCATAAAAGTACAATTTCAAGTTAAAAAAAATACTTTTGGTAAATGTTTCTTCTAAAATGAGCGGCTCTTGTATTTTGAGTATTAAATTCTGTTATTTTGTTTGGCAATGGGAAATGTATTAATTAAAAATATCAAAGCACTTTGTGGCATTGATGAAAGCAATCGCTTGCTTAAAAAAGGCAAAGAAATGCAGGAGTTTACTTGCATAGACAATGCTTGGCTTTGGATCAAAGATGGTATCATAGAAGCTTATGGAAACATGGCTGATTTGAATTTATTTGCAGAACGTTTTACTCATTGCAAAGACATGGAGATAAAAGATGCAACGGGTAAGTATGTACTGCCAAGTTTTGTTGATTCTCATACCCATTTGGTATTCGCCCAAAGCAGAGAAGAAGAGTTTGTGATGCGCATAAAGGGTAAATCGTACGAAGAAATTGCAGCAGCAGGTGGAGGCATTTTAAATTCAGCAGCTAAACTCAGGGCCATGTCTGAAAACGAACTGATGGAGGGGGCCTATACACGTTTGTTGGAAGTTATGAAATATGGTACCGGAGCCATTGAAATTAAGAGTGGTTACGGGCTTACTTTTGAAGACGAAATCAAAATGTTGCGGGTAATTCAAAAGCTCAAATTGGTTTCTCCAATTGATATTAAGGCTACTTTTTTAGGAGCACATGCCATTCCTTTAGAATACAAAAACGACAGGTCAGGGTATATTCAATTAATCATTGATAAAATGCTTCCTGTTATTGCAGATGAGGGTTTAGCCGATTATTTTGATGTGTTTTGCGACCAAGGATTTTTTACGGTTGACGAAACAGATTTACTTTTAAATGCAGCAAGTAAGTACCACATGAAAGCTAAAATTCATGGCAACGAATTAGGTATTACAGGAGGTGTTCAGGTTGCAGTAAAGCACAATGCCTTGAGTGTAGACCATCTGGAACACATTGGAGAAGAAGAAATTCAATGCTTACTGAATACATCAACCATGCCAGTTGCTTTACCCAATTGTTCATTCTTTTTAGGGTTGCCTTATGCCCCAGTCAGAAAAATGATTGATGCAGGGTTGCCTGTGTGTTTAGCAACAGACTACAACCCTGGAAGTTCACCAAATGGGCGAATGGGCTTTGTAATGAGTTTGGCTTGTATACAAATGAAATTAACTCCTGAGGAAGCATTGAATGCAGCAACCATTAATGGGGCATATGCCTTAGAATTGAGTCATTCTCATGGCAGTATCAGTAAAGGCAAATTAGGCAATGTGTTTATAACCAAAGAAATTCCATCATTGGCATATTTACCCTATTCTTTTGGAGTTCCTTCGGTAGAAACCTCCATTGTCAAGGGCAATAGCATACATGTAAACTTTTAGCTTTTCATTGCAATGTAGTTGAGCAATTCTTCTCGGGTTTTGGCATCTTGAAACTTGCCACAAAATTCTGAAGTAATTGTACTACTGGTAATGTCTTGAACGCCCCTCATGGCCACACACAAATGGTCAGCTTCTATTATAACAGCTACATCTTGTGTGTTCAATACCTCTTTGAGCATATTGGCTATTTGCATGGTCATTCGCTCTTGTACTTGTGGTCTTTGTGCAAAGTACCTGACAATTCTGTTGAGTTTGCTTAAGCCAACAACATCTTTGTTTGGAATATAAGCAACGTGTGCTTTGCCTATGATGGGAACAAAATGATGCTCACACACACTGTGAAAAGAAATATGCTTTTCAACCAACATGTTTTTGTAATTGTATTTGTTCTCGAACAGCTTGGCCTCAGGCTTGTTCTTTGGATTTAATCCTTTGAATAATTCTTTGACATACATTTTTGCAACCCTATTCGGGGTGCCTTTTAAACTGTCATCATTCAAGTCTAAGCCTAAAATTTGCATGATTTCTTTGAAATGTTTTTCAATCAATTCAACTTTCAATTCATCATCCAATTCAAAGGCGTCTGCTCTCAATGGGGTTTCCATTGAGAAAAAGCTGTGATCTAGTTCCATGTCTTCTTCTTGTTTATGAGGCGTTTCCTTGGTATTCAACAAAGTTTCTTTCGGTTTCATACAGTGTTATTTTAAGTTTGAGTCTGTTTGGAAGTTTAGCCCTTAACTTATTCCAGATGACAATGGCAATGTTTTCTGCTGTAGGGTTTAGGGATTTAAATTCTTCTGTATCCAGGTTTAAATTTTTGTGGTCAAAACATTCTTCTACCTCATGCTTGATAATGTTTGCCAGTTCTTTCATGTCGAACAAATATCCCGATACAGGATCCAGTTCGCCAGTTAATGAAACTGTGAAATCATAATTGTGGCCGTGGTAGTTCTTGTTGTTGCACAAGCCAAAGAAATTGCGGTTCATTTCATCAGACCATTCGTTTATGTGCAAGCGATGGGCCGCGTTAAAATGTGCTTTTCTTGATACTGTAATTTCCATTGGTTGGCAAGTTAGTTATAATAATCTACTTAAGGTTGTTAAGTAATTGATTGCTGAACTTACACATTTGAACAAGCATTCATGTATTTTGTTTAACAAAATGAAAAAAATATTCATCAAAATGCACTCTAAAAAATACTTTTATACTGCTTTAATACGGAATAATTTATTTAAACAACTGTAAATCAAATAAAAGTGATTGTTTAATAAAATAGTAAAAAAGTTAAACAAAATGCTTGACTTTACGGATATTAATTGTAAGTTTGTTTAACATTTATCTTAAAACCTTAAACAATGACAGCCATAGAATTCAAAAACCTTGTAGAAAAAGAAAGCAGACCATTGAGACAGTATGCTTACCAGTTAACAAGAAATGTAGAAGACACAAATGACTTGTTACAAGACACCATGTTAAAGGCTTTTATTTACCAAGAGAAATTTGAGGATGGAACCAATTTAAAAGGTTGGTTGTACACCATCATGAAAAACACCTTCATCAACAATTACCGAAGAATGGTGAAGCGCAACACATTCATAGATCAAACAGACAACGATTTTTATCTAGATTCATTGAGCAGCAGTGTAAAGAATGCTGGTGAACAAAAGTTCGTCATGAAAGACATTGAATCAGCCATTGAAAAATTACCTGTAAATTTAAAGAAGCCATTTACGATGAACTTCAAAGGTTTCAAGTACCACGAGATTGCTGAGATTTTGCACATTCCAATTGGAACAGTAAAAACCAGGATTTTTGTAGCAAGAAGACTACTCAGAGAATCTTTGCTTCCTTATGGCAAACATTACGGTATGGAGAAGGCAGAATTGTAACCTAAAAATACTTTAATTAAAAACACAAAAAGCAGTTCATTTGAGCTGCTTTTTTAGTATGATTGTATAGTGTTCCATTTTATTGATAAAAAATAAATATGAAAAAAATATACTTTTTGTTCGTTCTAACATTGTTTGCAAATATTGTATTTGCACAGTTTGGTACATTTAAAACCAAAGAAAGTTTAGATGCTTTCAAGGATACTAAATTGGTGGTGGTTTTGTTTCAAGACAGTGCATACAGTGCATCAATTGAAGCAGCCATGAGCAAGTATTGGTCTTATACCGCTGTAGAATATGCATTCGATGTAGACATTCAACGCGATGTTCAGAAATACAGAAAAGGCAATTATGCTTTCTTAATTTTCAGCAAAGCAAAAGGTTCAAAAAATAAAGCCAAATTGGGTTCTTCAGAAGAAGATTTCAATGGCTTGGCCATCATCAATAAGTTTTCAAAAAGGGTTACCAAAGAGAATTTATTGGCTTACGCGTTTTGCAACAATAAAATAGATACCAACGATTGGGAAACTGAAACCATTAGAGGTGTTCAATTGCTCAATAACTATTTCAATACAGCTGTTCAAGTAGGTAAAAACAGTGGTTTGAGCGAAAGTGCCATGATGAGTGATTACCCAAATGACAAGAGCGTGATGCTTGACTTGAAATTATTGGTAGAAAACAACCAATATGTTTTAAAAGGCAAAGATGATCCTGCAACTTTGTTCAATGGGGATATTGACATAGAAGCTGATGCGGAAACCATTCAACAAGCCATTAAAAATCAGGACAAAGATGTCATGTATTTCTTTTATGCCAAAGACGAAAAAACTTGTAACCGATTGTTTGTAACAGCAGCCAACAGTGAGTTGATGTATTTTTACAGTACTTCACCTGAAAAATGTAAGTGTGACGCCAAAGACCTAAAAGCGCTCAAAGAATTAAAAGACCAGGTTAACAAAAACCAGAAATAAAAAAAAAAGCCCCGCAGCAAGCTGCGGGGCTTTTTTTAGTCTATAAAGTCGAAGCCTGTATAAGGTTGTAAAGCTTTTGGTATGTGTATGCCGTCTTTGGTTTGGTTGTTCTCAAGCAAAGTTGCTACAATACGAGGTAATGCCAAGGCGCTGCCGTTGAGTGTATGCACCAACTGATTTTTACCTTCTTTGGGTTTGAACCTGCATAACATTCTGTTCGATTGAAAGCTCTCAAAATTTGATGTTGAGCTCACTTCTAACCAACGTTGCTGTGCAGCACTGTAGGTTTCAAAATCGTAGGTGAGTGCAGATGAAAAACTCATGTCACCGCCACACAATCTTAAAATACGGTAAGGCAGTTCTAATTTTTCTAATAGGCCCTGAACATGTTTAACCATTTCTTCAAGTACTTCATACGACTTATCAGGGTGAACCAATTGTACAATTTCTACTTTATCAAATTGGTGCAGCCTGTTCAAGCCACGCACATGCGCACCCCAAGCTCCTGCCTCTCTTCTAAAACAAGGAGTGTAGCCAACATTTTTTACCGGTAATTCTTCTTCTTTTAAAATGACATCGCGGTATAAATTGGTAATGGGAACTTCAGCTGTAGGAATCAAATACAAGTCATCATTGTTCACATGGTACATTTGCCCTTCTTTGTCTGGCAATTGCCCAGTCCCAAAACCTGAATCGGCATTGACTAAAATAGGAGGCATCACTTCTTTGTAACCTGCTTTTATAGCTTCGTCTAAAAAGAAATTGATCATGGCTCTCTGAAGTCTGGCTCCTTTGTTTTTATATACAGGGAAGCCGGCCCCTGTAATTTTAGCACCCAGTTCAAAATCTATTAAATCGTATTTCTTGATTAAATCCCAGTGAGGAACTGCACCTTCATACAAAGTTGGGATGCTTCCCCATTCATAAACATTTTCGTTTTCTTCTGGGGTTTTTCCTTCTGGCACACTGTCGTTAGGCAGATTAGGAAAGGTTACCAAAAGTTGGTAAATTTTTTCATCGAGTTCTTTGATTTGCGCTTCTTGATCTTTGGCATGTTCCTTAATTTCGCCAGAACGGGCTTTGAGTTTTTCAGCCTCATCTCTGGCGCCAGTTTTCATTAGTTCACCCATTTTTTTTGCAATGCCATTGGCTTCAGCCAAGTTGGTTTCAAGTGCAACTTTTAACTGCTTTCTTTTGTCATCCAAATGCAAGATGGTATCAAGGTCTGAAAGGTGCTTGACTTGTTTTTTTGCAAGTTTCCTTTTGACTTCCTCTAAATTTTCCCTGATGGTATGTATTTGTAACATATTGTTTTCAAACTTTTAGTTGTTGTTGATGACCACTTTTTCCATAACATCACCTTGAGCTATTTGGTCTATGATGTCCAAACCATTGACTACTTTTCCGAAGCAGGTATGGTTGCGGTCGAGGTGTTGGGTGTTTGCCCTATTGTGGCAAATAAAGAATTGCGAACCGCCTGTATCTCTTCCTCTGTGTGCCATACTCAATACGCCACGATCGTGGTATTGGTTATTGCCTGTTAACTCACATGGAATGGAATAGCCTGGTCCGCCAGCGCCAGTTCCTGTTGGGTCTCCACCTTGTATCACAAATGCAGGAATAACCCTGTGAAAAGATACGCCATTGTAATAGCCACTCTCGGCTAGTTTGCAAAAGTTTTCTACTGTTTTAGGCGCATCATTTTCAAAAAATTCTACGGTTAAAATTCCTTTGTTTGTGTGTATTTCTGCAGTTCTCATGGTAAATGTTTTTTCTGCAAATTAACAGAAAATGAGCACGAGAAGAAAAATATTCAAGATAAAATATCAGTTTCAATACAAAAGCGCCAGCAGGTTAAACTTGGTATTTTATTGAATTGTCGGTGGAATTCAGTTATTTTGCCCCAAAAACAACAGTATGAGTTACGATTTAATAGTTATAGGTAGCGGTCCTGGTGGATATGTAGCTGCCATTCGCGCAAGTCAATTGGGTTTAAAAACAGCAATTGTTGAAAAAGCTGAATTGGGTGGTGTATGTTTAAACTGGGGTTGTATTCCAACCAAAGCGTTGTTAAAATCGGCACAGGTTTTTGATTATATCAAACACGCTGCAGACTATGGCATCCAAGTGCCTGCAGGGGCAACTCATAATTTTGAATCAGTGATCAAAAGAAGTAGGGGAGTGGCTGATGGCATGAGTAAAGGAATTGCTTTCTTGATGAAGAAAAATAAAATTGATGTCATTGCTGGAAATGGGAAATTGTTGGCAGCAGGAAAAGTAGAAGTAACTGACCAAGCTGGTGCTAAAAAAACCTTAGAGGCAAAACACATCATTTTGGCTACCGGAGCAAAAAGCAGAGAGCTGCCAAATGTTAAAATTGATGGCAAAAAAGTGCTTGGATACAGAGAGGCAATGGTAATGGCGCAACAACCAAAATCGATGATTGTAATGGGTTCTGGAGCTATTGGCTGTGAGTTTGCCTATTTCTACAACAGTATGGGTACCAAAGTAACCATTGTAGAATTCATGCCGAACATTTTACCAATTGAAGACGAAGATGTATCTAAAGAAGTGGCTAAATCTTTCAAGAAGTCGGGCATTGAAATAATGACTTCTGCTTCTGTAGAAACAGTTGATACCAAAGGTTCAGGTTGCAAAGTAAAAGTTAAAACTGCAACTGGAATGGTTGATTTAGAAGCAGACGTTGTTTTATCTGCTGTAGGTATTCAAACCAATTTAGAAAACTTGGGTTTAGAGGCTTTGGGCATCAAAACAGATAAAGGAAAAGTATTGGTTGATGATTATTATGCAACCAATTTGAAAGGTGTTTATGCCATAGGTGACATTGTTAAAGGTCCTGCTTTGGCTCACGTTGCCAGTGCAGAAGGCATTATATGTGTAGAACAAATTGCAGGCCACCATCCTGAACCTTTGAATTATAATAACATTCCTGGATGTACATATTGTGTTCCTGAAGTAGCCTCAGTTGGATATACAGAAAAGGCAGCAAAAGAAGCAGGTTATGACATTAAAGTGGGTAAGTTTCCATTCAGTGCAAGTGGAAAAGCAAGTGCTGCCGGAGCAAAAGAAGGTTTTATTAAGTTAATTTTTGATGCAAAATACGGTGAGTTTTTAGGAGCTCACATGGTAGGAGCCAACGTAACAGAAATGATTGCAGAGGTTGTTGTTGCCAGAAAATTAGAAACTACTGGTATGGAAATCATTCAATCTGTTCATCCTCATCCAACTATGAGTGAAGCCATTATGGAAGCAGCTGCACAAGCTTATGGGGAGTGCATTCATTTGTAAGCAAAGTTTGCTGATAAAAAAAGGCGCGCGGCAAAGCCGCGCGCCTTTTTTTATCATTCCTTT
>JAIXWI010000002.1 GCA_027491355.1 Bacteroidota bacterium | reverse complement strand
GTATATTCGATGATGCTGAAATAGTATTGAGTATTAGGTTCTAAATTGTTTAAGGTAAAGCTGTTTCCATTGTTGTTATAGACAACATAAGCATTGCCAATTGATGAGCCATCCCCAAATGAATTGGAAGCAGTGTAATTATTGGCATCAACAGGTAAATTGTTAGGAGCAGCAGTAGTGCTCACCATAACAATCCTTCCGTTTCCATCGCCATTTGTCCAAGAAACAGCAAGTGAGGTAGGATTATTTTGTGTAACGGTAAAAGCTGAAGCACCTGTAAATGGATACACCATACTGGTTTTTTGGCAACTTGTTAAAACGCTACTTGTATTGAATACGGCGGAAGTTTCACTTACAATTCCGTTGTATTCAAAAATATCAATACAGTAATTTGTATTTGCTGATAAACCAGAAACAGATACATTGTTGTCATTGCTTAGTCCAACAACAAAACCTTCACCAATTTTAGAGCCTTGTCCATACATTGTTGAAGCACTGTAAACAAAATTATTTTGTGGAATAGATAAAAGAGCTGCACTCGGTCTGCATACAATTAAACGGCCAGAGCCTGCACCTGATGTGAAATTTCCAATTAAAGTTGAATCATTGACAGCATTGAACGTTAAATTACTAGCGCCTGTAACTGGTATGCTAAAGAATGTGGTGTTGCAAGCGCTCAAGGCCGTATTACCAAATACAGCTGTGCTGCTGACTAAGCTACCATTGAACTCATAAATATCTAAACAGTAATTGGTATTAGCACTCAGGTTGGTAATAGCAATTGAATTGATAGCACCTGTTCCAACTACGTATCCACTGCCAATTGTAGTTCCAGAGCCATACGCTGCATTTGCGTTGTAGTTACTAAAATTAGATGGAGCTGTTTGAGTTGCCACACTGGGTCTACAAATCACTATTCTGTTTGTGCCATTCCCAATGGTCCAATTGGCAGACCAAGAGGAGCTGCCGATTGCTGTGGTATTGAAGCCAGTGGCGACTGTAGAAGGCACACTTGCCAAAGTTGCATTGCATCCGGTTAAGAAGCTAGTGGTTAAAAACAAAGCATTACTGCCACTTATACTTCCATTGTATTCAAAAATATCTATACAATAGTTGGTGTTGGCTTGTAAATTAGAAATTGTTAGGTTTGAGATATTTCCAGATCCTACAACAAAACCAGCTCCGATAGCAGAGCCATTTCCATAATTTGAATTGGCAGTATAATTGGTGAAATTATTTGGATAACTCACACTTGCAGTACTTGGTCTACAAACCACCAATCGGCCTGCACCGTTTCCATTGGTCCAATTGCCAGTTAAACTGGAGCTTGTAACATTACTAAATACCAAATTAGTAGCTGAATTATTTGGACTTGCCACAGTTTCGTAGTTTTGAAGAACTTCGGCATTTGTTAATACAGTATTGTAAACACTAAATTGTCCAAAACGAGCATTTGAATATGTGCCATCACCCATGTTGGTGTTGCATTTTGAAGCAAAAGTGTAATAAAGTTGTGCCCCATGGAAATAGGGCGACATTCTATTGAAGTTTAAAGTGCCAAAGTTAACTCCGTTTAAATAACCTTTTAATTGAGAGCCTGTATGGGTCAATCCAATATAATTCCATTGGTTCATTGTAATGGTTGTTGAAACACCCTGCAAGCCTGTATAACTCCAAGTTCCTACTTTTAAAGTACCGGTAGAACCAGTAACATTAACAATTTCGATTTGTGAATCATACCAAGAACCATCTATGGTAGTAGTTCCTTGTTCAGATACTAAAACTCCACCATCAGTTGGATAAACCCATAACATTAAACTCACAGCATTTGAAGAGAAGTTACTGGTTAAGTTTTCAGTATAAAAATATTGATTGATACCATTGAATGACAAGTAAGGATTGCTACCTCCTGTATAATTTGGACTGTTATATAGAGTAGCAAAACCAGCACGTTGTAAATTGTTTAATCTATTTCCAGTGCCACTGTAAGAACTTGGATTGGATGCATCATAATGAGCAACCAAGCCATTGGTTACAATAGCAGATTGGGCACGATTAACCAACATGCAAATGGTTAATAAGCAAAAAAGATATTTGAAAACAGTTTTCAAATGGTACGTTAATCCAAATTCACTTTACCCGAGCGGGCACTGATTTCTTTTACTTTACCACAGAAACTGACCTTTAGTTTGTCAACATGGCCTGGAATTTCAATGGTACTTTCAAAAGGTTGATTGGCTTTCTGAAGCTTTTGTAAGTAAACATTTCCTTGCGCATCCAATACTTTGAGTGTGGAAACACGCGCATCTTGAGGCTTTGCACTCATTTGCAAAGTAAGTGTGTTCAATGTTGACCACTTGAATGCAGCTGGCGCTTTGATGTCTTTAAAACTGCCTTTTTGTGAATTGATTTCAGTTTTTACAATTTCATGCTTTTTACAAGCAGGGAAGCCAAAGCCAATAATGGCTGACAATCCTAAAACTTTGATAGATACTTTCATGGTTATGGTTTTGAAAGTTTGATGCATTTACAATGCCAAAACCATAAACACGTATTATGTATCTGATAATTAAATAATTATAATTTTATTAATCAACAAAAATCACATTTAGGTGTTCCCAAAATGAGATTTTTTCCGTTTTTAAATCAGCTTATTCTATTTCAATTTCATCAATAAAAATAAAAGAATCATTGCCGCTACCTTGATGCCATTCAGGTAATTTACCAAACTGATTTGCCTTGATGCGAACAAATTGGCCTTTTGGCTGATTTGAAGCAGCAGAGACTTGGAATGATTGAGTTTGAACAGTTAAGTCTTCAATATTTACTTTTGTCATTGCTTCACCTAATACATTAAAGTTTGAAGTGTCCATGCCAACTTCAACTGAAATTTTAGATGGAAATACAATCCAGCTTCTGGTATCTTGTAAGGTATTTATTTTGATGTTTTTAATGGGTTGTACTTTCTTTAAATCAATGATACAAACAAAGTCATTTCCTTGAAAGCCTTGCCAATATCCTTTGCGCCAATCGTTTGATCCGAACATGCCATCAATCAAACCATCCTCTCCACCGGCTGAATATTGTGGATTGAATTTGCTTTCAGTAAGCACTTTCCAATTGTTATTGATTTTTTTAAAGTTGGCAATTGTTTTGCTCACTCTTTTGCCAGTTTCATCAATTGCAATGCAAGAAATCTCTAGATCTTGTTTGATGTAAAATGGTTTAAGGTAAGGATGCATTGTTTTTTCGTTCGATAATTTGTAAAACAGTCTGTTCGGAATTTCAAGACTTTCCATAGATATCAATAAGCTGTCTTTAAAATGCTCTTTTGCTGCTTGAATAATTGGAGCAGGGAAAATTCCTTTAGGTTTAGTAATCTCAATTGGAGCATTTTGTACCAGCGGGTCGGCATTTACTAATTGGAAATTCAATTGTCCTCCTTTTAAAATACTTTCGTGTTCAATTAAATTGCTATTGAGGCTATTTCCATTGATTGATTTACTTAGCACATAAGCTTTTTGAGCTGCACTTGGTGCATTGATTGTAAAACTAGAATAGGCGCCTGTTCTGATGGTAATTTTATCAAAAAATGGACTTCCCAAATCGTAGGTAGTTTTGCCAGGACAAACAGGGTAGAGGCCCATGCTATTGAACACATACCATGCGCTCATTTGACCGCAATCTTCATTACCTGCAAGGCCATCTGGGGTATTCTGATAAAGTGTAGTTAATATTTTTCTAATGATGGCTTGAGATTTAGCTGGCTTACCCACATAATTATACAACCAAGCCATGTGGTGACTTGGCTCGTTTCCATGTGCATATTGACCTATTAAACCAGTTATGTCTGCTTGGTTTCTACCGGTTGTTTCACTATTTGTACTGAACAATTCATCTAATTTTTGCTCAAATTTTTCAGCTGATCCATGCCTTCCAATTAAACCATTGATATCATGTGGTACAAAAAAACTGTATTGCCAAGCATTCGCCTCAGTATAGTGGTTATTAACTTCTCTAGGTTCAAACGGGTATAGCCAACCACCATTTTTTCTTGGACGCATCAAACCTGTAGATGGGTCAAATAGGTTTTTCCAAGATTCGGATCTTTTGATAAATTGTACTTGGAGTTCATCTTCCAAAAAAGTTGAAATACACCAGTCATCGTAGGCATATTCCAATGTTTTTGAAACCGACTCTGATTCATCATCTATGGCTAAATACCCCTTGGTTTTATAGGTTCCAATTCCTCTCTCATTGGCATTGGCACTTTGTAAGAGTGCAGCAATCACCAATTGTTTGTCATAATTTCTAATTCCTTTAGCCCATGCATCTGCAATGACAGAGGCACTGTGGTAACCAATCATGCAATTGGTTTCATTTGAAGCCAATTCCCAAACAGGCAATTTGCCACTCTCTTTAAATTGTTGCAAAAAAGTTTTAATGAAATCGTTGCTTCTTTCGGCTTGAACCAAATTGTAAAGTGGGTGTGCAGCTCTAAATGTATCCCATAAAGAAAATACAGAATAATAAGTAAAACCATCAGTTTGATGGATTTGTAGGTCTCTGCCTCTATACCTGCCATCAATGTCTGAAGCTATATTTGGTTGAATGAAGCAGTGATACAAAGCGGTATAAAAAATTTGTTGGTTGTTTTTGGTATTGCCTTCAACTTGAATCAGACCTAATTCCTTGTTCCATTTTTTGGTGGTTGACTGCAGTGTCTGTTCAAAGCTCCAACCTGGAATTTCTGATTGCATATTTTTGGTTGCACCTGCTTCATCAACTGCGCTTAAACTCACTTTCACTTTGATGGTTTCTTTCTTTTTAACATCAAATTCAAATGCCATACCTGTGGCATATTTGTTATTGTTTTTATGATCAATGAATGAACCAATAAAAGGTTTAGAGAATTCAATTCTAAAGAAAACCCATTGGTCTTCTGCCCATGCCTTGCTTCTTCTTAATCCAGTAATGGTGGTATTATTAACTTGTGTAATTTTAGACTCAATTAGTTCATCTCTGTGCAGTAAATCCAATACTACATTCACGGTACCAGCTTTTTGAAATTGGTATTCATGAAAACCAACCCTTTCGCTAGCCGTCAATTTAACAGCTATATGATCGTCATTTAGTAATACTTGGTAAAAACCTGCATAAGCCTTTTCATTGGTATGACTGAATCTTGACTTGTAAAATTCTGCATCAAACAATTGTTCCTTTTGGCTGTACTTCTTTTGGGTTGGCATGAGCAAGATATCGCCAAAATCGCTGCAACCTGTACCACTTAAATGAGTATGTGAAAAGCCATAAATAGCAGAATCAGAATAGTGGTAGCCACTGCATCCGTCCCAACCAGTCAAACGGGTATCAGGACTCAACTGCACCATTCCAAAAGGAGCGGTAGCTCCAGGAAAAGTGTGTCCATGACCACCTGTACCAATAAATGGATTCACTAACTGTGCATAATTCTGCGCTTGAGCTGCGGTAACACAAGTCAATAAAAAGAGGAATAATCTATTTTTCATTTCTGTTCTATTAAAAGCCAAACAGCCAAAATTAAACATTTGTTCGAATACATTTCACTAAAAAATAATAGCTTGCATCCCTTGAAAAAACAAATCCAATTCATAAAAAATAGTTTGATGCAGGGAACAGACCCGCATCAGTTGTCATTGACTTTTATATTTGCAGTTTTAATTGGTTTGATACCAATTTGGGGTGTTTCTAGTTTGATTTTAACATTTTTAGCTTTGCGTTTGAGACTGAATTTGGTTCTCATACAAAGTATCAGTTGGTTGATAACACCTTTTCAATTGATGTTTATGTATTTCTTTTTTCAATTGGGCAATGAAATAATGGGTGAACAAGCCGAGCCAATTGACCTTGAAAAGTTGAAAAATGTATGGGAGCAAGGGTGGTTACACACCATCCATTTTGTCTACCAAATGCATGTGTATGCTTTTTTATTGTGGCTGATGTCAGCTTCAGTTTGCGGATTTATTTTATATCCAATTTTGAAGAAGCTATTTGTAAAATTTAAGAAAGGCTAACACTGGTTTTTTCATTTACTAATTGAAGAACCAGTTTGAGTTGATCAGCTTTACTCAAATAAGAATTATCAATTTCAATGGCATCATCAGCCTTTTTTAGTGGGGAATCCAATCTGCTGCTATCCATTAAATCTCTTTTCTCTAAGTTGGCCAATACTTCTTCAAAAGTGGTGTTTTGTCCCTTCTCTGTAAGCTCATCCAATCTTCTTTGTGCCCTTACTTGTGGGTCAGCAGTTACAAATAATTTCAATTCAGCATTAGGAAATACAACAGTGCCAATATCTCTACCATCCATGACAATGCCTTTGTTATTTCCCATAGCTTGTTGTTGTTGTACTAAGAAACGTCTGACAGCACTAATGGAACTTACTTCACTTACACTGCCTGCAACCCTCGGATTGACACGTATTTCATGTTCAATGTTTTCTCCATTCAATAAAGTAAGTTGTGATTCTGACTCAGCATTGTATTCAAATGAAATTGTAATGTTTTGAAGCGCATGTTCAACCATTTCAGGATGGTAAATGTCTATGTGGTTTTGTAATAAATACAAAGTTACAGCCCTATACATTGCGCCGGTATCTACATAATGGTACTGTATTTTTTTTGCAAGGTCTTTGGCCAATGTGCTCTTTCCACAAGATGAATACCCATCTATTGCAATGATGATGTTTTTCAAAACGCTATTTTTTCTTTTTAAATTCTTCTAAATTGGTAATGATGCTTAAATGATTGGTATTTTGTCCACCCATGAAAGCGCCACTTCCATAATGCAATTGAAACCTGTTTATTTTTATACCAAAACCCCAAGTGTAGCCACTTGTACTTTTACTTTCCGTTAATGCCAATTCTCTTCTTTTAAGGTGGTTGTAGCCAATTCTCAAATTAAAGTTTTTAGTCAATACCAATTCTCCATTTAAAATTAAATGACTCATGAAATGGTCTAATAGGCTGAAATTTTCTTGAATTGGTAGCCCTGTTTCTAAATCTATGTTGTTGTTGTTACGGTTTTCAATTTGATACAATAATCTTCCAACCATTTCAAGGTGTTGGGCAATGATTCCAATTCTAAGCGGACTGTGTTCAAATTTTTTTGAATAGCCCATTTGAATATTCAACGGAATGTTTTCTCGGTTTGAACCCGAATAAGTTGTTAATTGACTGCCAAAATTACTGATAACTAAGGTAGCCATGGTAAGTCGTTTAGAGTCAAACCAAGCAGCAGCTAAGTCAGCAGCCATTCCTATAGATTGATAGCTTTCAAGGTTTGAATAAATAAACTTTGCTGTACCCCCATATTGGAATTGTCCAATGGATTTTGCAGCGCCTAATTGAAAACAATATTCTCCTGCCGAAAAATTACCTAAATCAGTTCCATCAGGCGACATGCGTTTGAAGTTACCATAATCAATGTATTGAAGGCCAGCAGCTAGAGTGGTTTGAATGCTGTCAAAATGATAGGCTGTTCCAATATAACCAGCTCCTATATCGGCTAAATACTTTACATAGCTGAAGGTTAATTGTTTACTAAAATCTTGGTTTAGTAAAGCAGGATTGGTAGATGCTAAATTTAAGTCAATAGCCGGATTATTGATAGCATTGCCTCCCAATGCAGCTGCTCTGGCTGATGCATGTAGTTTTAAAAAATTGTAAGTAGTGTTTCCTCCCAATTGAGCATATATTGGGAGTTGGATGAACATTGCGATGATACTTACAAAAACCTTCATTTGCTTCCAAAAATAAGCTTTCATTTCAGATTATTGTCGACCAAGCGTAAAAATATTTAAAGACAAAATAAGCTGAAAATGGTACTTGAAATGAGCAGTTTTAGACTTTTTGACAGTATTCGTAAATTGGAACAATGTTTGAAAAACTAACTCAAAATACTTCACTATGACAACAAAAGGTAATATCAGTGTACACACCGAAAACATTTTTCCGATTATTAAAAAGTTTTTGTATAGCGACCATGAAATCTTTTTAAGAGAACTCGTATCAAATGCCGTAGATGCCACACAAAAAATTAAAACATTGTCTGCATCTGGAGAGGCCAAAGGCGAGTTAGGTGATTTAAAAATTACTGTCAAGTTAGACACAGAAGCCAAAACCCTGCACATCATTGACAGTGGTATTGGTATGACAGAAGAGGAAGTTGGTAAATACATCAATCAGTTGGCATTCAGCAGTGCCGAAGAATTCCTAGAAAAATACAAAGACAAAGGCGCACAAGTTATTGGTCACTTTGGCTTGGGTTTCTACTCAGCTTTTATGGTTGCACACAAAGTAGAACTGCATACGCGCTCTTACAAAGATGCTGCTGCAGCCGTTAAATGGACTTGTGATGGCAGCACAACTTATGAAATTTCAGCCTCAGATAGAACTGAACGGGGTACAGAAATCATTTTGCACCTTGCTGAAGATTCACTTGAATTTAACGACAACAATAGAATCAGAGGCATCTTAACCAAGTATTGTAAGTTCTTACCTGTTGCAATTGAATTTGAAGAGAAAGTCATTAACAATCCTGCTCCACTTTGGACCAAATCTCCAGCTGAATGTAAAACAGAAGACTATGAGCAGTTTTACAAAGAATTGTATCCGTTTGCAGAAACCCCATTGTTTTGGATACACCTCAATGTAGACTATCCATTTAAGTTAACAGGTATCCTTTATTTCCCTAAAATCAAAACAGATTTTGACTTACAAAAGAACAAGATTCAATTGTACAGCAACCAGGTATTTGTAACCGACAGTGTACAAGATATAGTTCCTGAGTTTCTAATGCTATTGCATGGTGTGATAGATTCGCCAGATATTCCACTCAATGTAAGTAGAAGCTATTTACAAAGTGATGGCAATGTCAAGAAAATCAATGCCCATATTACCAAAAAAGTTGCAGATAAATTAGATGAAATTTTTAAAGCAGACCGCAAGGCTTTTGAGGACAAATGGGAGAGTATAGGTTTATTTGTAAAGTACGGTATTGTTACCGATGATAAATTTTATGAAAAAGCAACCAAGTTTTGTTTGTTGCAGAATACACAAAAGCAATTGTTTACCATTGAAGAATACAAAGAAAAAATTGCTGCTGCTCAAACAGACAAAGATGGTAAATTGGTTATTCTCTATACCAATGATGCAGTAGCGCATGATAGTTTCTGTAAGTCAGTTCAAAAAAGAAATTATGATGTGTTGTTGATGGACAACCCAATTGACAACCATTTTATTTCAAACATTGAATATAAAATTGAAAACACCACTTGGAAACGAGTAGACAGTGAAACAGTTGATAAACTCATAGATAAAGACCAAAAAACCGAAAGTGTTTTGAGTGAAGCTGAACAAAGTTCATTGAAAGAAAGTTTTGAAAAGCAATTTGGAACAATTGGGAAATTCAAATTTGAAACCAACGCTTTGGCTACTGACGACCATTTCTTAACTTTGACTAAGCCAGAATGGGAACGTCGCATGATGGATATGCAACGCATGCAAGGGAATTCAATGTTTGGAGCATTCCCTGAATCTTGGAATGTAGTAGTGAATACTAACCATGATTTAGCGCGTAAAATATTAAAAACAGCAGATGCTGATAAAGCAGCTGTTTTACAACAAGCTTTCGACTTGGCCAGGTTGTCTCAAAATTTATTACATGGAGAAGAATTAACTAATTTTATACAGCGTAATTATGAGCAATTGAAATAATTTGTAATGGTAAACAAAAGAGCGCGGCGATGAAATCGCCGCGCTCTTTTGTTTAATTAACCATAAACATCTTATTCATTAGGGTATTGTCTGTCATGAATATTTAGTTATTACATAGTTAATGAAGGTTCAACAATATATCATGACCATTCATGTGCGACGCATAAAATCTCATCTTAAAACCAATTCCGTTCGGATGTTCCGACCATTGTCAATCGGCGCACAAAATCACCAGTGCTAGATGTAGGTAGGATTGCAGCAAGCGAATGCCAAAGCAAGTAACTGAGATTACGTATTCAAAGCAATATGACTTGCTGCGTCAGACGCGCGAAGAACAAGAACGCAGATAGATTTTAAGCCGATTGGCGGAGGTCTTGATTTTGGGGGTACCTTTTTTATCAAGAAAAAAGGTACGGAAACATGACTTTTAACCAATTCCCGTTCAAAAGCAGCGAACTTATTTTAAGTTTTTATCAAGAAAAAAGGGAGAATCAAATTCAAAAGTATCGAACGACCATTCATGCAAGACTATTCAAAATCTCATCCCTAAACCAATCTCGTTCGGATGTTCCGACCAT
>JAIXWI010000034.1 GCA_027491355.1 Bacteroidota bacterium | reverse complement strand
TTAATAATCAAAATATTATATCAGTGTTTGAATGGATTTATATCAAATGTTTAGGAAACATCTAATAAAAAACGGACACCTCTAAAAACACATAAAATATTAGTAATCAGTATTATATGTAAATATTGATTGTCAATAATTAGTCAATAAATCTCAATAATTAACTAAAACTTGAACTAAATTGAACTACTTGCACTCAATAATGCAAGTTTTTTGAGCTTCAATTTTTATCCTGTAAATTGGTTTGAACTTATCCTCTGAAGATACTAAGTGATAGAAACCCATTTTTATTTGTTCTGATTGATTTTGTTATTTAAAATAGTTACTTACTCTAAAACTCAATGATAATTGTTCTGGTCAAATAAAAAGGGGGTAAAACTCATATAAAAAGTATTGACAATCAGATACTCTTTGTAAAAAGGGACATTGTTTTATATTTGTATTGATTGTTAAAAAGTCAATTGAATGCTTATGAAACATAAATTACAAAATGTAATTCTACTTAGTCTATTTTTAATTAGCATAAATTTAAATGCCCAATATTGTAATTTTAACGTAACTGACGTAGATGATGAAGACATTACATCTGTTCAAATTATTGGTGCCAATGGAACATTCATTAACAACCAAACAAGTTGTTCAGCCCCTACAGCGCCCACTTCCTCTCAGTTTAACTACTATGGAGCAGCTGCTAAAAACAAAGAAGGTAAAGTAATTCCTCCCTTGGTTTTAGTTCCTGGAAGGTCATATAGCATTACTGTAGAAATGGCTTGGTGTGGAACAGGCTCTTATTCTAATTTCATAAAAGTATGGATTGATTACAACAACAACTTCGTATTTGATCAGCCCTCAGAGCTTGTTTTTTCCAATTCTGATATCAGGCAAACTAATGGTTCAGTGAACCCAGGTCCAATTTCATACACAAGTCCACCATTTACCGTACCTGTAGGAGCCAGAATTGCCAATACAAGAATGCGTGTAGCACTTTATGAAAGTGCAGGTGCAACAGCAATGCCAGCTGCATTTACACCTTGTTCAGGTGCAACATGGGGTGAAGCCGAAGACTATGATTTAATAATTTCTGGTGGGAGCACATTTGATATTGTTGCCTTCAACTCACCTAATGGCTCCATCACACCAACTGGAACAACAACATTGAGCCAAGGCTCTAGCCAACGTTATACCTTTACTCCAAACGCAGGATATTTAGTTGACAGTGTCATTGTAGATGGCAACAAAGTAGATTCGGCTTCAGGTTATACATTTAGTTCACTTACAAGTAACCATACAATACGTGTTACATACAAAGCTTTGAACATTCCATCTTACGTTCCCACAATCGGCTTAGTAGGCTGGTGGCCTTTCAATGGCAATGCCAATGATGAAAGTGGGAATGGGAATCATGGAACGGTTTATGGAGCTTCAATGACATCTAACCGTTTCAATCAACCAAATAGTGCTTATTTTTTTAATGGAGTAAATGGAACTTCAATAAAAACGAATTATACAGGAATTTTAGGAGATAGTTCAAGAACGATTTCATTTTGGACAAAACGAAATGCGTTAATTTACAACGCATCATTTATACTAACTTGGGGAAAACCAACTACCAATACTTTCAATACTCAGGGAGGAAATTGTTATGCTGCTTTTGTTGGTAAAAATGGTTCTGGTCAGCCATTTATTGGAATTGATAACGGCGGATCTGTCATGGGTACCACAACCAATAGTGCAATTGACAGTATATGGCATAATTACACAATTGTATACAATAGAAATACTGGTCAATCAGTTACAAATATTAAAATTTACATAGATGGTATTTTGTCTCAAAACAATGTCAGCTTTGCACCAAAGAATATCAATACAGTTTCAGATTTAAAACTTACAGTAGGCGAATATTGGTCGCAAGGAGGTGATTATAGAACCTATAATGGTCAAATAGATGACATTGCCATTTACAACCGCGCATTAACGCAACAAGAAATTACTGCTTTGTACACAGGCGTTGTTACAAAAGACATTGTTGCTAGTTCAGGTGCAAACGGCAGCATCAGCCCATCAGGTACTACCTCTGTAAATTCAGGAAGTAACCAAACATATATTTTCACTCCCAACCCAGGTTACTGGATAGACAGTGTCATTGTAAATGGGGTTCAAGTTCCTACTGCTAGTTCTTATACTTTTAACAATGTAAGCAGTGACCAAACTATTCGTGTTACTTATAGGAGTTTGGCGGCGGCTTTAGCCGCCGCCAATATCTGCTCAAACGACACCCTTGTTTCAACAGTGAACTTACCAGCATTAAGCAATGTCAGAGCCACTACTTACTATTCTAACATTTACTTGTTTAACCAAAACAATACAAACAATGCATATAAGTACAATGTGAATGACAGAAAATATAATGCTATAGCAAACAAGCCAAGCCCATGTATTGAATGTGGAGTAGCCGAAGCCAATGGTAAGGTATATTGCTTCAATACCAATGGTACTTCAGAAGCGTATGATATTGCTACCAATACTTGGCAAAACCAAGCCAACCAAACCAGTACTTCAACTAGCAGTGTGTATGCAGCCAGTATCAACAACAAAATATATGTATTGGGTACTAATAACAACCAAAACACCTTCACCCAATACAACCCACAAACAAATAGCTATACAGCACTTGCCAATCCAACAATAAACGCAAACCAAAGTAGATTGGTAGCTTATAACAACAAGTTGTATAAAATTGGAGGTACTGATAACAACAATCAGCCAATAGCTGGTGTAGAGGTGTACAACCCAACAAACAATACTTGGACTGCCATGCCTGATTTACCAGAAGCATTGACACAAGTGGGTGCCACCTATTACGACAACAAATTGTATGTATTTGGTGGAAAGCAAATCAGCAATACCAATTCAAACAAGGTCTATGTATTTGACTTTACAAGCAATGCATGGTATGCAGAAAGCAATACCCAAAATACCAACAGAACCAATATTGAATCCAAAACAGCAAACAACATGGTCTTCTTATTCGGAGGTTCTGATACTACCAATATCCAAAGCAACCAAGCCCAAAGGTATTTCTGTAAAGACCAATTGTGTACCTGCAAATGGGCAGAGTATGTATGCAATGGGGTATCGCAAGATGAGCCATGTCCACTTCCTTTACCAAGCTTGAGTTCATTGCAACAAGATACCACTGCCAATACAGGAAATTTATACAATAGTACAGCAGCCAACAATGTAACGGTAACCCTGAATTACACTGGAGCTAGTGGAGCATCTTATAAAGAGAGAGCCATCAGTTCAATAGGAGTAACAGGCTTAACAGCAACACTTGCAGCAGGAACTTTGAACAATGGAAACGGCACATTGGTACTGAGCATTTCAGGTACGCCAAATGCAAGTGGTACGGCAAGTTTTAGTATTACAATAGGAGGAAAAACTTGTGTGTTTACAAGAACCGTAATCACCGATTTAGTAGTAGGTTTATGGCATCAAGGTGGTATAATAGGTTATGTATACCAACCTGGTGATATAGGATTTGTTGCTGGTGAAAAACATGGAATCATTGTTGCTCCAATTGATCAAAGTACAGGCAGTGAATTTGGATGTTTTGGAAGTTTTATTGGGAATACATCTCCCTCAATTGGTTCGGGTTTAGTAAATACAAATAAAATTGTGAATGAATGTTCAGAAGCAAATATTGCTGCAAAAATATGTTTTGACTTAAACCTAAATGGATATGATGATTGGTATTTACCATCTCTAGGGGAACTGGGTCAGTTATTAACAAACCAATTCGTTATCAATGCTGGTTCGCTTGCAAATGGTGGTAATCTATTTGAAAATACGTACTATAGAACCAGCACTGAAGTTAGTGCTGGAAATGCATTTGTCTATAATTTTTCAAATGGGCTGCATTATGACAACATGCCTAAATTCGCAAGTTTCAATGTTAGAGCCATTCGTTCATTTTGATTTTTAAGACAACTATGCATACATAGGAAATGGACAATACCGCACTTCATTGTATTCCGTCAGTTGCATTAAAGCTTTATTCTCCCAAACTCCCTGCTGAAAAGCAGGGAGTTTTTTATTATAAAAAAATTTCCACTCCTTTCCAGATACTAAGTCCATCAAATACCAATCCCTGTTTCTTAAAAACTTGTATTCAAGTTTGCAATAATTTAAACTTTTAAACAGCGAATGCAACAAGCTTCATCTTTGTTATGAATTCCCACAAATTATTTGTTAAGTTGTAATCGAGTACTTTAGCTTTTTAACTTAGAGTTAGATTCGCTACATTTTCTAGGCGCTAAATTACATGATAAAATAAAGTATTACTTTTTTTTATCATGATAAAATAAAGTATAATTGTAGTATGTTTACCCGAAAACAAATCTTAATTGATGCAGAAAACCACAGTTTATTCTTGTGGGGAGCTCGACAAACAGGGAAAAGTACGCTTTTGAAAGCCCTGTTTCCAAATGCCTTATGGTTTGATTTGCTCCAATCAGACTTATACGAGCGACTTTCAAAGAACCCCTCAATACTTAGGGAAACAATTTTAGCCAAAACTGAATCAGAAACGGTGATTATTGATGAAATTCAGCGCATACCCGAATTGTTAAATGAAGTACATTGGTTGATGACCAATGAAAGTAAAAAATTTGTACTCAGTGGTTCGAGTGCAAGAAAAATTCTTAGGGGCGGATACAATCTTTTGGGCGGAAGGGCCCTGAGGTACGAGCTTTATCCATTGGTCAGCAGTGAAATTCCCGATTTTGATTTAGTAAGGGCTTTAAACAACGGACTTTTACCTCGACACTATCTAGCCACAAATGCTAAAAAACTCCTATCAGCCTATATTGGCAATTACTTAAAAGATGAAATTGCAGCTGAGGCAAAAATTAGGAATATACAATCATTCTCAAAGTTTCTTGAAGCAGCCGCCTTCAGTAATGGTGAAATGGTAACCTATGCGAATATTGCTACTGATTGTGGTGTATCTGCACCAACAGTAAAGGAGTATTTTCAGATACTTGAAGATACCTTGATTGGGAGGTTTGTACAAGCCTATCAAAAGAAACCAAAAAGGAGGGTGATTACTGCGCCCAAATTTTATTTTTTTGATGTGGGTATTGTAAACCACTTACTCAAGAGAGGCAAAATAGAATTAGGAACAGAGATTTTTGGCAATGCGTTTGAACATTTTATTTACCATGAAATTTACTCACATAGTCAGTATTCTGGACTTGAATACCCAATTTATTATTGGCGAACAGCTTCTCAAATTGAAGTTGATTTTATATTGGGTGATAACGAAGTGGCTGTTGAAGTCAAATCAACAACCAATGTTTCTTCACGCCATCTTTCAGGCTTAAAACAATTTGCCGAAGAGTATAAAACCAAACATTTAATTTTAGTCTGTAACGAGCCTATGCCAAGGCTTATAGACAATATTTTGGTTTTACCTTGGAAAGATTTTCTGCAAAAGCTTTGGGCTAATGAGCTGATGAATTAAATGGAGTGTGGGCACTGTTTTGAAAAAAAATATGAAACCAAACTACCAGTCCCAACAACAATCGAACTCAACTCAAATTTTAGAAAATAAGCTAAATCCTACACCGGATCCACATCAATGCTCACCCAAACTGATTTGTAATGTGGATGTTTGTTGAGTTGTTGGATGTGAAACAATATTCCTTGTTTCAAGTAGGCCAATTGTTTGTTATCCCTGTCTATTTTTAAAAGGATTTCTCTGATATAATAATTCCTGATTTTTGATACAAAAGGCGCCTCAGGACCTAAAATTTGGTCTTTGAACAAGGTGCCCAATTGAAGTTTGAGTTGCCAAGATGCTTCTTTGGCAATTTTTAAATCTTTGTGTTTGATAGAAAGTTTGATGATTCTTTTTTCTGGAGGATAACCAAATTTTTTACGCTCCAATAAATCGTACGCATACAAACCTTTGTAATCAGAATTTAAAATATATTGAATAATCGGATAGGTTGGATTTGCAGTTTGTACAATTACTTTTCCTTGCTTGTGTTTACGGCCTGCTCTACCTGCAACCTGTGCAATTAATTGAAAGGCCCTTTCATGTGCTCTGAAATCAGGGAAAAACAACAATTGATCGGCATTGACTACACCTACCAAAGAAACCTTTTCAAAGTCTAAGCCTTTACTCAACATTTGAGTGCCTATGAGTATGTCAGCAGCATGAGCCTCAAAATCTTGGATGATTTTTTCATGTCCATGTTTGGTTCTGGTGGTATCAAAATCCAATCGGGCAATTCTGGCTTCTGGAAATAAAATACCAATTTCATCTTCTAGTTTTTCAGTTCCAAAACCTTTTAAATTTAAAAAACTAGAATTACAGGCATGGCAGTTTGAAGGGTGCTGTATTTGATATCCACAGTAATGACAACTTAAAGATTGGTTGTATTTATGGTAGGTTAAACTGATATCACAATTGATGCATTTAGGAATCCATTTACAGGTTTCGCATTCTAAAATAGGGGCGTAACCTCTGCGGTTTTGAAACAAAATGATTTGCTCTTGGTTGTTCAATGCTGTTTGAATGGCATTTACCAGTGTGCTAGAGAAATAATTTCCAACCAATGTTTTGGTTCTACCTTCCTCTGCAAGATTGGCTAAAATCATTTCGGGTTGAGGAATTTCGCCAAACCTTTGGTGCATCTCTACCAAACCATATTTGCCATTGAGCGCATTGGTATAACTTTCTACAGATGGTGTGGCAGAACCCAAGATAACTTTAGCCCCCATCATTTTGGCCAATACAATGGCTGATTCTCTGGCATGGTACCTAGGCGCAGGATCTTGTTGTTTGTAAGAACTTTCGTGCTCTTCATCCACAATAACAAGCCCTAAATCTTGAAATGGTAAAAACAAAGCAGACCTTGCACCAATAATGAGTTGCACTTCTTTTTTATTGACTTTATTCCAAATCTCCACTCTTTCTGCATCACTGAATTTGCTATGAAAAGCCATGCAAGTATTGCCAAAATATTTTTTGAGTCGTTGAATGATTTGTGCGGTTAAGGCTATTTCTGGCAACAGCATCAGTACCTGTTTGCCTGCTTTGATTTGTGCTTCTATGAGTTTAACATACACATGTGTTTTACCACTTGAGGTAATACCATGTAACAATACCACATCTTTTATTTGGAACAACGCTTCTATGTTATTGAAAGCTACTGTTTGTATTTCGTTCAGCGTAAACTCCTGAGGAGGCATTGACTCCAATTGTATGCGGTCTATGGTTAGTTGATAAGTTTCTAGGTAACCATGCTTGTACATGGTTTGTAAAGAAGCTTCACTCACTCCAGTTTTTTGAAGGATAGTTTTTTTAGGAATGTGCTGCATTTGCTGTTGCAATTGAAAACAACACATCCATACCGCCAATTGCTTTTCTTTTTTCTCTAGGCGGGTAAAAACATCCTGCATAGCTGCTTCAGTTTTGTATTGTTCAGCAATGCGAATACAGGTAATTTTTTTCTCTTTGTATTTTTCTTCTAGGTTTTCTTTTAAAACAATGGCCGATTTGCTCACCAAACTTTTTAAAAAGGGCAATGTATTTTTGAGTTGAAGGATTGCTTCAATTTCTTGAATACGGAGCGCTTTTCGCAATTGTAATGCCTCTATGATTAAATACTCACGGTCGTCTAATTCTACAGCTAGTTCTTCAAAATCTTCAGCCAAACAAACGGTAGTTTCACTCTCCAATTTTAAAGCCGCTGGCAAAGCCAATTGCATGACATCGCCTAAATAGGCACAATAATAGCTTGCTACCCAATCCCAAAATTTCAATTGTTGAGGACCTAAAATTGGGGCATCATCAATGAAAGACAAAATGTATTTTGCTTCGTATCCAGTTGGTGGACGGTGGTGAACTGTTTGTATGATTCCGGAATAAATTTTTTTAGCACCAAACTGAACAGCTACTCGCATACCTGGTTGAACTGTTTTTTCAAATGCTAGGGGAATGCGATAGGTATACGTTCTTTGAATGTGTAAGGGCAAAACAACTTCTGCAAATGTTGCCAATGCATCCTCCAATTGTATGGCCAAGTCATCAGTCACAGCAACAGAATTAAGGTATTTGTAGGTATTTGTGCGTTTGAAGACTCACTTGCCAATGAGGGTGCTGTTTTATAAAATCCACTAACAAGGGCAGCATTTTATGTTGTTGATCCCATTCTGGTTGTAAGTACAATTTGCAGCTTGGTTTAACTTGTTTTTCAAATTGTTTGGCCCACTCAAAATCAGATTGATTGAATACGATCAATTTGATTTCATCAGCTACTGCAATTACTTCAGGTAATGCTGCTTTGAATTTTTTAGGCGATAAACAAATCCAATTCCAACAACCACTCAAGGCAGATGAGCCTGAGGTTTCAATATGCGTTCGTAAACCAGCATGGTTGAGTGCAGAACACAACGCGTTGAGTTGGTGAAGCAAAGGTTCACCACCTGTAATCACTACAATTTTTGCTGGGGTTTGGGCAATGGCAGCAAGCAATTCAGAAATGCTTACTTTAGGATGTTTACTTACATCCCAACTTTCTTTCACATCACACCAAACACAGCCTACATCACAGCCTCCAAGTCTTATAAAATAGGCTGCTTGGCCAGTATAATAGCCTTCACCCTGTAGGGTGTAAAAATGTTCCATTACAGGATAACTCAGCTGACTCATTGTTTACGAATACTTTTTAAATAATGAACCATGTGTAGGCCTAATTCATACAATGAATGACTTGAACCATCTATTAAAATTTCATTGAATCTTTCTGCTCCTTCAAATTTAGCACCTATGCGATAGCTGGCATTGCTGTAGGATGAAAGTGCTAATAAAGGTAGGTTGTAAGATGTATACAAATTGATGAGTAAATCGTATTCTTCGTTTATAAAACCACTGAGTTTGATTTTACCTGGAAGGTTGAAAAAATTTAGGTTTTCTCTCCAAAAGAATTGAGAACTGATATGGAACTTTTTTTGAAAAGGAAGGTTCTTTTCGTTTACAAAACCCATCATCATTACTTTTTTTCCTTGATCTCTGAGGTAAGCTGCAAAATGTGTAACTTCTTCTTCCTGATGCTTGTTGCTGGCATCATACAAAATAGCAATTGATTGCATTTGAGCAAAGTCAGGCATAACACGCATGGCAACGCGCTTGGTAAAAGATTTATTTAAAATCAGTTTACCAATTCCAGTTTTAATGTTTTCGAGCAATTGCATCTATACGAAAATAAGCAATTTTCGTGTTATTTGAGCATTTCCAATAGCTCATTTTCTGAAATCATTTGTACGCCCAATTGGTTTGCTTTAGCAAGTTTTTCAGGCCCCATTTTGTCGCCAGCAACTAACAAGCTTAAGCTTTTAGATACACCACTCACATTTCGGCCCCCATGTTGTTCTATTAACAACTTGAGTGCATCTCTGCTCATACTAAAAGTGCCTGATACCAAAACCGTTTTTCCGGCCAATTTATTACTCAATAATTGGGTTTGATTGTTGTTGGTTTCAAATAAAAGTCCGGCTGATTTTAATTGTTCAATGATTTGTAAATTGTTTGGATCGCTGAAGAACCGAATGATTTGTTCTGCAATTTTTTCACCAATTTCAAACACGCCTGATAGGGTTGCAATATCAGCTTGAGCTATGTTGTCAATGTTCCCAAAGTGTTTGGCAAGTTTTTTTGCAACAGTTTCTCCAACCATACGAATACCTAAAGCAAAGAGTACCCTTTCGAATGGAATTTGTTTACTGGCTTCAATACCTGCCAATATATTGTGTACTGATTTTTCTTGCAATGACCTTGTTTTTTTAGCTCCATCCTCACCAACTTCAAAGGTCAATCCTAATAAATCGCTTGTTTGCAGTTGATACAAATCTGCATAATTTTGAATGATGCCTTTTTTAAATAAACCTGTAATGGTTTCTGCACCCAAACCATCAATGTTCATGGCTTTTCTACCAATGAAATGTTCAATTTTTCCTATTAATTGAGGTGGACATTGGCTCTCATTTGGACAATAATGTACAGCTTCACCCTCTTTTCTAATAAGGGTTGATTGACATTCAGGGCATGTTTCAGTAAACGCATATGGGTTGCTAAATAAACCTCTTTTTTCAGTGGCAACAGCTGTAATTTTTGGAATGATTTCACCGCCTTTTTCAACATAAACAAAATCATCTTGGCACAATCCAAGACGAATGATTTCATCTGCATTGTACAAACTGGCTCTTTTTACTGTAGTACCAGCCAATAAAACAGGTTCTAATTCTGCAACTGGAGTAATTGCTCCTGTTCTGCCAACTTGGTAACTGATGCCTCGCAAACGTGTTAGCGCAGAAGCTGCCTTGTATTTATAAGAAATGGCCCATCTTGGATTTTTGGCAGTGAAACCCAATTCCTCTTGTTGAGCTATTGCATTTACTTTGATGACAATGCCATCAATTTCAAAACTCAAGTCATCTTTGATAGACTCAATGTGTTGGATGTACTCTTTAACTTCAGCAATATCCTTACAAACTTTGGCATGTTTGTCTACCTGAAATCCCCATGATGCAGCCAATTCAAGTTGTTCATAATGGGTAGGTTTAAGTTCTTGTTCTGCATACATGTAATATAAAAATGCATCTAAAGGCCTTTTAGCAACCTCTTTTGGGTCTTGCATTTTAAGTGTTCCGGAAGCTAAATTTCTTGGGTTCTTGTACAATTGGTCTTTGATTTCATTTTCATCGTAACCCTTTGCTTCAAGTTCTTTTGCAAATTTCTGATTCAGTTTTTGGAAAGTAGCTTTGTGCATCAAAACCTCGCCCCTGATTTCAAAAGTAGCAGGATAATTTCCAGGTTTAAGTTGTTGTGGAATAGATAAAATGGTTTTCACATTTTCAGTCACATCGTCACCAACCATGCCATCGCCCCTGGTTACTGCTTGTGTGAGTATGCCATTTGTATAGGTTAAGCCAATGGCCAATCCATCAAATTTGAGTTCACAAACATAATTGACCGCACTGTCTATTGTTTTTTTGATACGTAGGTCAAATTCATCTAAGTCTGTTTCATTGTAGGTATTGCCTAAACTCAACATCGGATATTTGTGCGCAACCTGTTTGAATTGTTTGGTAGGTGCACCTCCAACTCTCTGAGTAGGGGAGTCGGATAAAATAAAACCAGGATGTGTTTTTTCTAGAAGTTCTAGTTCTTTGAGTTTTTGGTCAAATTCGAAATCAGAAATTGTAGGCTTAGACAATACATAATAATTGTAATTGTGTTGTTTGAGCTCTTGAACCAGCGTGTAAATTTGTTCTTGAATGTTTTCGGTCATATTAAAAATCGTCAGTTCTTTTACTTAATTGGTATCGGATACAAATACTTCCATAGCTGATGTTTTGTTGGAACCAACCTGAATAGGCATCAGCTTTTCTGATTCCCCAAATTAAATCAATGAACAACTGATGTTTGGGCATCCATGTTGTACAAAATTCAAATTGAAAGGTATTCACAGCTACACCTTGTCCAATGGTATTACCGTAGCGTCCAGAACTCCTATCATAATAGGATTTAAGAATATTTGATCCCCAGTTACTGTTGTTGGTATCACGTCCTTGAACGCTGTAAATACTCTTGGTTTGTACAAATATATTGCGGGTAGGTTGGTATTTTAACAAGGCAATTGCTTCCCAAAAATTACCCCCCATTGGATGACCCATACTCTGCCTAAAATTAGCATAACTTTGACCAGTAGTAAAAGAAGTATACATAAAGGGTCTGCTCACATTGAATTCTGTTTGTAAGTCTAAATTGTTCACTGAGGCAATGTCAATGATTTTAGCCCCTAACTGATAGGCGTATTTATTAGCAAATGAACCAGTTCCTGCAAACAAGTCATTGAATACAAATTCAGACAATACAAATTGCCCATAAATAGAAGCTTTCTTTTTAACATTCCATTTTGCATGTAAGCCAATGATTGCTTTGTCTACACTATTTAAGCCATTTTCGACGCTTTTGTAAAAAATAATTGGATTCAGGTAATTGAGGTCAAAGCTATTGTTTATATAATTTGAATCTCTTTTAAAAAGGATGGTTTCAAATATACCAATGTTAAAATTTTTAAGGACATTCAAACTTAGATGGTGAGCAGCCATGTAATGTCTTTGTTGTGGATTGCGTCCCCATGATCCCCCTTTTGGATAATCCCTCAATTCTGCAAAAATATTGGTGTAATTGATTTTCCAGAAATGGGTATTGATTCTTAAGTTCAGGTATTCTGGTTGGTTGTCACCCAAAATGAAACTGCGGTATCCATCACCAATAAAATTCCTCGTATGTCCAAATTGCATGTCTATAAAAGGATTGATCAATACAGATAAATAAGCGTTTGCACGGTAATAATTAAAAGCGTTGCTGCTATTTCTTGAATAGAAATTTACGTAAGGTAAAAAGGTGTCAGTTTGAAATTGTTTGAGTTGCCAAGAATTGGGTCCTAAAATTTCATCACAAATTTGTGAGTAGAAGCCAATGTTATTGCCAATTCTTCCTCTCAGTTCAATGCCTCTGTTATTGGTATAAGCAAATTTTTCACCTGTTGTATGGTTATTAGCAACCTGAAAATACAATACTGGATTCACCAATAAACTGTATTGGCTATCAATCATTGAAAACATGGCAGCTTTTACTTTGTAAATGCGTTTTTGATTGCTTCCATTTACAGTATCTGCTGAATTTTCGGCCCATTCAATGTTGTCGTTGAGTAAATATTGTCTGTTATATACATCTTGTTTTGATAGCAATTCAACAGGATAATTCTTGGCATATGCAACTACAGCTTTTCGTCTATACAATTTATTACTGGTATGAAAATAAGCATTGTTTAATTCGCCACTTTTAATTTCCATTCGGTCGATGATGGCATTGCTCAAACTTCCTAAAGCTTGATAAGTATCTTGTGCATGCGTTTGGTTAAAACTAAACAAATAAGTTAGCAAAAGCAGCAACCTAAAATTGAACTTTACCAATGGTTTTTGATTGTTCATGTGTTCAAGGTAATGCATTTATTTCAATACCCGAAATAAGGGTAACAGTATCCAAATTTAATCCAGATTTCCCATACTTGTTGGGTCAATAACATCAACATTGTATAGCCAATTAATAAGCTATGAAAAACTTTTACTCCAATGTTTCCAGTTCTGAAATCTACTTTTATTTTTTGTAAATAAAGTGGTACCAATATGGCTGCACTTAAGCCAACAAAAACAGAAAAATGCTTGTTCGTAAAAGCGTGGATATAGGCGTGTTGACTCATGACAAATCCCCATGCTGCTCCTGCTATGAATAACACAACAGAAAGTTGAAACAGTTTGAGGTGTTGTTGGCGAACTGTTTTATACAACAATAACCAAAGGCACAGAATGGTCCATCCAGGTAACAAATAAAACCTTTCCATTCCATTGAACCAACCAAAAACAATTTCAGGGAAATTATGCCAGGTGTATGCTTTCTCTTTAATGTAACCAATGGTTTCAGCCCCAGTTGACCTAAAACTAAATGCATGGATGAAATCTTGTAAAGCAGCTGCTGCACTGCCAAAATAAACCATGTTCTGTAAAAAATGAAGGCCAAGCCCAACTAACAATGCTACAAAAGCCAATATGGTTTCTTTATTGAATATTCCTTGTTTGTATACAATTGAAAATCCTAAAGTTGCCATTCCTAAAAAAACAGGTTGTTCAAAACTGATGTTCACTTCAATTACCATGATTAGTAACATCCATAACAATAGCGTAATTGGTTTTTTATTGCCTTCATGGTACCTGAACAACAAGTAAACATATATCCATTTTAAACATTCACCATACAGATGCTGGTGTAAGTTGTCTGCCCAATTGATATAATAACTTCCCAACCACAACACACAAGAACCAATAAAAGCTGCTTGTTCTTGTTGTATAAAGGTGTAAAGCACTTTGTAAATAAAAAAGAAGAAGAAAATAGCTAAAAGAATGGGTACAATCCTGAGCAACCTCTCATCTACAGAATTAAAAATTGTAGCATAAATACCTGCTAAAATATTTGGAATTGCTGGGTAATGTGTATAAATGAGCGCAGGTGCATTGTTTGCCGGATAATAGTTGTGCATAGGCAAGAAACTGGTTTTTATAAATCCAGAATCTAAAAAATACTTTGCAGATGAAATGGTATTGATATCACTGAAAGCATCACCTAAAATGGCGCTTCTAGCTCTACCTTCAGTGTAAACCGATATGTTAATGGTTCTAAATACAACCAATATCAAACAAAAGGCAAAAACTAAATACTTCAGTTGTTTAATCATGTTGGAGTGTTGTTAAAAACTTATCGAGTTCATGGTTGATATAGGTACTTGTAAAATCTTTCATGCAGGTATTGTTGCCATTACAAGGAACAACGTCAGACATGTGTATACAAGGTGAACACGATTTATTCAAATAAAGTACATGTTGTTTGGTTTGATGGGAGTTTTTAATCCGTTGCATAGGGTTAATAGGTCCCCAAATACTAAAAGTTGGCAGTCCAAGTTTATTGGCAATGTGCAGAGGTGCACTGTCTATGGTAACCATTGCAATGCATTCAAATTTTAACAACTCGTAATAGGCTTTGAATGTATATTTACCCGCGATGTTTTGGGTTAAATTTTTTGCAGCATCAGACAATTTTTCAATGACCCAATCATTTTCTGCAGCATCAGATGGGGCGCCCGTTAACAATACCTTGTAGTGGTAAGTGTTCGTCAAATATTCAATCATTACAACCAGTTGATTCAGTTCCAATTTACGAAGTTTACCTCCCAAATCACTGCAGGTATTATTGATGGCAATAGCCTGTTTGTTTAAACGTTGAGTTGGCGTTTCAATTGCTATTTGATAGGGAATAGGGGTATCTACACCCATGGCTTGAACCAGATTTGCATAATTATCCTGCACCGGTACAAATTGGTTAAAATAAATATTATGGGTATTGAGGTAGTTTCTAAAATGTACTTTGTTTAATTGAAATCCAAACCGGTTAATTGCAGTAGTCCAAGCACTAAAGAGTGTAGTTAAAATAGAATAAACCTCAAGGTCTACAACCCATAGTTTTTTTAGTCTCCAAGATTTTATCAATAACTTGATGCCCGATAGTACCAATTGAAAAAAGTTGCGGTCGTTGTGCACCCAAATTTCATCAAAAAAGTTCAAGGGTTCAATACCTGCTGCAACTCCTTTTCCGCACATGAGAATGATTTTAGCATTTGGATAGTTTTTTTTTACACCGTTTAAACTGTCCATGGCCATTAAAACACTTCCCAGCCCGAGCATTTTGATGATTAAAATATTTTCTGGTTGTTTGGCAATGCTGTGGTTTCTTTTAAATAACAAACCTACACCCCTGACAATGATAACATTCACAGTTACCATTGCGCTGCCTATTACACCATCTATCCACTGTTTATATTTCAGGTTCATGCAGTACAATGATAACAAATTATCATTGTACTGCATCAAGGTTTACGCCTACAATTTAAATGGAATCGTATTTTTCTAGTTGTTTGATAAAAACAGCAAAATCTTTGGGGTAGTCTGCTTTTACATGGTATACTTTTTCATTCAAAGTAAATTCAAGTTCAAATGCATGAAGTGCTACACGCTTGATAATGGGTTCTTCGTTTTCCCATTTACTTTCTTTGAATTTTGCTTTAAACTGAGACAAATAGGGCATTTTACCACCGTACAAAGTATCAGCTACCAATGGGAAATTTTGAGCAGCTAAATGAATACGTATTTGGTGCAGCCTGCCTGTATGTGGTTTGCATGCCAACAGGGTATAGTGTCTGTACAATTGAAGGGTGCTCACTGAGGTAAGCGAAGGCTTTCCAGTTTTTAGGTCAACTTTAGCTACACCTTTAGCACTTTGAGCAAGTGGCAATTTGATATCGATGTTCTCCACTTGCAATTGTCCGCTAACCAAAGCATGGTAGGTTTTGGTGATTCCTCTTTTCTCAAATAACATGGCCATGTCTCTGTAAACTGCTTCATTTTTAGCAATCACCATGATACCACTGGTTTCTTTGTCCAATCGGTGACACAACTGTAAATGCTCATCGTGCTTTTTAGCCTGTCTGATGATTGAAAAAACATCCCCATGCCTGTCATCTAAAGAAGAATAATGTGCAGGTTTATTGATAAACAGCAACTGTTCATCTTCGTATAGGATTAAATCCTTGAATGGAATTACTTTGGGTTGCATGTTCAATTCAGTTTGTCTTTTAAATAATGTGCGGTATAACTTTTTTCAATTTTAATCAGTTCTTCTGGTGTGCCTTCAAATACAATTTCACCCCCATTTTCTCCAGCTTCTGGGCCTAAGTCAATGATATAATCAGCACATTTGATGACATCTAAATTGTGTTCAATCACTATAATACTGTGTCCTTGAGCAATCAAAGCATCAAACGATTTTAGCAGTTTCTTAATGTCATTAAAGTGTAAGCCTGTTGTAGGCTCATCGAAAATAAACAGTACTTGGTCGGAATTTTTTCCCTTTCCTAAATAACTGGCCAATTTAACCCTTTGCGATTCGCCACCACTTAGAGTATTGCTGCTTTGACCCAATTGCACATAACCTAAACCAACATCTTGCAAGGGTTTCAATTTGTTGGCAATACTTGGTTCACCAGCAAAAAAATCAATGGCTTCATCCACACTCAAGTGCAACACCTCACTGATGTTTTTATCCTCATACTTGACATCTAATATTTCATCTTTGAAACGCGCGCCTTTACAAGATTCACAAGTTAAATGAATGTCGGCCATGAATTGCATTTCAATGGTTACTTCTCCCTCTCCTTGGCATGTTTCACAGCGTCCACCATCTACATTGAAACTGAAATGTTGAGGTTTGTAAGCTCTACCTTTGCTAATGGCTTGGTTGGCATAAAGCTCCCTTATGGCATCATAAGCTTTAATATAGGTTATTGGGTTAGATCTGCTCGATTTCCCTATTGGATTTTGGTCTACAAATTCAACTTGTTTGATGCGCTTGATATTGCCTTCAATAGACTCAAATTGACCCGTTTTTTCATTGGCATAATTGCCAAGGTGCTTTTGAATTGCGGGGTAAAGGATGCCTTTGATTAATGTACTTTTCCCACTCCCTGAAACACCTGTAATAACAGTAAGTGTATGTAAAGGAAAACTTACTTTTATTCCTTTTAAATTGTGTTGTCTTGCTCCTTTTACTGTTATGAAATCTGAAGCCTTTCTTCTTTTAATTGGTACTTCTATGCGTTCAATTCCAGCTAAATATTTTCCTGTTAAACTTTCAACAGATTTTGTCAATTGTTGTATGGTTCCGGCAGCTACCAAATTGCCACCATGAATACCTGCAAATGGACCTATGTCAATGATATGGTCTGCATGTTCCATGACATCTTGGTCGTGTTCTACAACAACTACCGTATTGCCAATATCTCGGAGTCTTTTTAAAACCCCAATGAGTTGTTCGGTATCTTTGCTGTGTAAACCAATACTTGGTTCATCCAAAATATAAGTAGATCCTACCAAACTACTGCCCAAAGAAGTTGCCAAATTGATGCGTTGGGTTTCGCCACCACTCAAGGTATTGGAAAGCCTGTTCAATGATAAATAACCCAAACCAACCTGTTTTAAAAATTGCAAGCGATTAACTATTTCTAACAACATACGTTTAGCTATTTCTGCCGCTGTATTTTCAAATTCAAGTTCACTGAAATAGGTAAAAGCTTGGTCTATGGTCATCAGTAAAATGGCACTCAAAGATTTGTATTCACTGGCAGTATTTACTTTTTCGTTCACACTTTTCAATCGCACATAATTTGCATCTTTACGCAAACGGGTTCCTTTGCAATCAGGACATGAAGTTTTACCTCTATACCTTGCAAGCATTACCCTGTACTGAATTTTGTAAGTTTGTCTTTCTAATTCTTTAAAAAATCCATCAATGCCTTCCCAATTGGCATCTCCATGCCATAAATAGTCTTTTTGTGATCCACTTAATTCATAATAAGGTTTATGAATGGGGAATTTAACTTTGCTACTTGTTTTCAGAAAATGGGTCTTCCATTCACTCATTTTTTCGCCTTTCCATGGAACGATGGCGTCGTCAAACACTGATTTTGACTTATCAGGGATGACCAAATCTTCATCAATGCCAACCACACTTCCGAATCCTTCGCAGGTTTTACATGCTCCATAAGGATTGTTGAATGAAAAGAAATTCACGGAAGGTTCTTCAAATACCATTCCGTCTAATTCGAATCGGTTATTGAATTCAAATGTTTGGGTATTGTTTTCAGTTATTTGTTGAACCATACAATTGCCCTGTCCTTCGTAAAATGCAGTTTGTACGCTATCAGCAATACGGTTTTGCAATTCATCTAAGTCACTTTTATCAATGGCAAAACGGTCAACAACCAATGCAGTCAAATGGCCTTGTTTTTTAGCTTTTTTATTTTCGAGCACCTTAGATTCTAGTATGCTCTCTATATCTTGAATTTCGTTTTCGTAAAACAAGCGGCTGAAGCCATTTTGAATGTATATTTCTAACTGTTTGGAAACGTTTTCAATACTCAATACTATTGGTGCTAAAATAATTACCTTGCTGTTTTCTGGCATTGCAATGATAGCATCCACTACATCTTGCACCCTATGCCTTTTTACAATTTGCCAACTCACAGGCGAGTAGGTTGTACCAACCCTGGCAAACAATAGCTTCAAATAGTCGTAAATTTCAGTTGAAGTAGCAATGGTAGATCGTGGATTCCGAGTATTTACTTTTTGTTCTATAGCAATAGATGGAGACAGTCCATGAATAAAATCAACATCTGGTTTGTTCATTTTACCCAAAAATTGCCTGGCATAAGCTGACAAACTTTCTACATACCTTCTTTGTCCTTCTGCAAACAAGGTATCAAATACCAAACTCGATTTTCCGCTACCTGAAACCCCTGTAACCACAGTCAATTGATTTCTTGGTATTTGAACATCAATGTTTTTTAAATTGTGCATGCGGGCACCTTTAATGAAAATATCTTGTTGGTTTTTTGATGACATTGTTTAAATTTCCAAAATGTATAAGTACAATCCTGATACAAGTTTACAAAAAACCTTTTTGCTTATTGTTGTTTGTTTTTGCTTTCTGCTAAATAAATCAGTGAATGCACAGCAATTAAGTATTCATGCGGGTTTATCAATGCCCATTTCAAATTATGGAAAAACGGATTTCCCACTCTTTGAAAATGGTTTTGCTCAAACAGGTTCTTTTATAACAACACAATACGAACAAGCAGTTAAACCAGCTATTGGCTACTTCATAGTGGCTAATTATAACACCAATTCAGTTAATCAAGCTGATTTTACAAAATTGGTAAAAGTGGGTAATAAAGATGTAAGTAACATTACGTCAACCTCTAGTTGGTCGCAATTCAGTTTAATAGGTGGATTTAAGTTTTCAAAGGTAAACGCAGGTTATGCCATGTACTCTAAAATAGGCGCAGGAGTGAGTTGGATGAACAGTCCTGGAAACAACCTCATATTAAACGATTCTGTGTTGTTAAAATGGAATGCCTCTTCAGTTGTGAAAGAGCTATTTTGTGTTGGATTTGGTTTTTCAATTCCAATCAATGAAAGCATCGCATTTCAAATGAATGCTGATTTGATGACAAGTTTTCCTGATTTTGGTATTATAAAAATTACTGACGCAAGTGGTGCCTCTGCAACCAATTCAAATTCTTCATTGAAGGTTCCGTTTACTTGCATTCAGTTTGGAACAGGAATCATATTCAATTTGAGTCAATCTAAAAAGTAATTTTTCTTTTTTTAAAAATAATGTATATTCGTTAAACATCAATTCAAAAAAACACTTACAGCTTATCGACAAAAATCTACACTAATTTTTATTGTTTAACCTTTTAAACTTACTGCCATGAATATGCAGAAAATTAGTGACAATGATTTGGTAAAGCTGTTTCAAAAAGACAACAACGCTGCTTTAGAGGAGTTAATCAGACGTCACAAAAAAAGTATTTTTACCGCCATTTATTTGCTGGTAAAAAACCGATCACTTGCTGAAGATATTTTTCAGGAGAGTTTCATCAAAATAATTCAAACCCTTAGAAGTGGAAATTACAATGAGGAAGGCAAATTTGTAGGTTGGGCCGTTCGCGTAGCCAGAAATTTAACCATCGATTATTTAAGAAAAATAAACAAGGATGTAACCATCACGGATAGTCAGGGTAACGATTTGTTTTCTTATTTGGTCGTTGCTGAAACTCAAAATAAAGAAGACAAAATCATACAATACCAAACAGAACAACAAATTAAACAGTTGGTGCTCAATTTACCTGAAGAACAAAAACAGGTTGTTATTTTAAGACATTGGGCAAATTTAAGCTTCAAGGAAATTGCGGCACAAACAGGAGTGAGTGTCAATACGGCTTTGGGCAGAATGAGGTATGCTTTGGCAAATATTAGAAAACAATTGTCAGAGAGTCAAGTTCATTTGGGTTAATTGGCATACACAATAAATTGTCGGTAGCATGCGTTAGGATATTGTAACAAACACGTATGACAAAAAACTACACCTCAAACGACCTTTTATTGTATTACTATGGAGAACTGGATCAAGCATTAACAAATGACTTGGCCATCGAATTGTTAAGAAATTCATCTTTACAAGAACAATACAATTTTATGGTTCAAGAAATATCTTGCCTGAACACATTGTCTGAAAGTCCTTCAGATTCTAGTGTTGAACTGGTTTTAGCTTATGCTAAAGCCAATCAAAAGAATGGTTCACTTATTGGATTAACACACCCGTAGCAATAAGTTTGAAACCATATTTAGCATTGGGCTCCATTTTTAAAAGTAATCCTTTTGCTTGAATTGATTTTTTACCAATATCAAATGGAACGATGAAACTTTTGTTTTTATTTTCTACCAATAGGGGCTTGCCATTCGGATTGTCAATACTCAACCAGCAGCCTTCTCCTTTGCAATAATTGCCAATTTTACCACAAACAATTATTGATAAACTGTCGGTTTGAATCATGTTGTCATTGATTTGTGTAACATCTATACAAGAATCTGTAGTGAATGCTTGCCCAAAATACCCCTTTTCTGGAAGTTGTTTTCTTTTGTTCTCTGAACAGGATATTGTTAACACAAGTAATAGAACTGAAACAATTGTTTTCATTGCATTTTCATTAAAAAATAAAAGTCGCCGAAGCGACTTTTATTTGAAGTGATTTATTTTTATTTCGATTTAACCAAAGTCATTTCATCAACGATATGCTTTGCCTCACCTAATTTATCAATCAAGAACAATACATAACGGATGTCAACATTGATGGTACGTTTAAATTTTTCGTCAAATACAATGTCACCACTCATTGCTTCCCAGTTGCCATCAAATGCCAAGCCAATTAAATTGCCTTCTCCATCAATCACAGGGCTACCACTGTTACCACCTGTGATGTCGTTATTGGTAATAAATGCAACAGGCATTTGTCCATTTTCCATTTTGTAGTCACCATAATCTTTGAATTTGTGTAAGGTGAGTAATTTTTGAGGTACTTGGAATTCAAAATTTGTTGGATCGTATTTTTCTATGACACCATCTAAAGTAGTATAATAATCGTAGTGTATGGCATCTTTAGGGTCATAACCTTGAACAGAGCCGTAAGTTAAACGCAAAGAAGAATTGGCATCTGGATAAAAGGTTTTGTTAGGATACAATAGTTGCAAACCTTTAACATACATTCTACTTTCAGGTGCAATTGCTGCTACAAAAGCATCAACTTTTGGTTTGTAGTTGTTTAAATAATTATCATAGAATGCTTCAACCATTTCGTAACAAGGGTCTGCAGCTAGTTTTTTATAGGAAGGATTTTTACAGAAATCGAGCATCCTTTCTTTTGATCCAAAAATACTTTTAGCATACAATTTGTTTGCAAAATTTTGACATTTTTCTAAAGTTGTTTTCCCTTTTGAACGCATGATTTTGTTCATGTATGAAGGATGTTGGTCTTCAGGAATGTCATTGTAATACTGTTCCAATATTTGAGCCAAAATCTTTTCATCGGCGCTTGCAAAGAATGAACTGTAAGCATCTTCAGTAGTTGCTATTGCTGCTTTTAAGGCTTTTTCAATTTGTTCTTTGTCTTTGTTTTCTTTGCTCGCCTTTATATAAGGATAAAAAGAACTAGCTGCTGCGTTAGCAGTTACACCTAGTATACCTTCACTCAAATAGGTTCTTTGTAAAGCAAATGGCTTGTAAGCATTGTAAGCCTTTTCTATATTGGGAAGTACGTTCGCGTATTCTTTATTCAGTAATGCAAATTTGTAGAAATCAAGTTCCACATTTTTTTTGTATTCTACTACTTTGAGTCTTTTTAATTGCTCAGTTTGACCAATAAAATATTTCCAATAGTTAGCAATGCTGGCATAATCAGCAGACAACAACAAACGGTCACTCACACTTTTATCCATCACTTCTTTCCAAGCTTGTAACCTAATTGCTCTTAATTTAACAATGGTTGGATTTACTTTTTCGATTGCCATTTCAATACCCTGTGAGAATTCATAACGGTTTGTTCTTCCAGGAAATCCCATAATCATTGCATAATCTCCAGGCTTGATGCCTTTCATGCTTACAGGTAAATGGTGTTTTGGTTTGTATGGAACATTATTGGTTGAGTATGCAGCAGGTTTATTGTCTTTGCCAGCATAAATTCTGAACATACTAAAGTCGCCGGTATGTCTTGGCCACATCCAGTTGTCTGGGTCACCACCAAATTTACCTACCGATTGAGGTGGCGTACCTACCAACCTGATATCAGTGAATTTTTCAAATACAAATAAATAGTAAGCATTGCCTTTGAACATCTCTCTGATTTGTGCTTCAAAATGAGTACCCTTGGTTGTTTCAGCAATGATTCTTTTGTAAATTCTTTGCAAAGAATCTGGTCTGTTTTTTTCATCTACACCAGCCAACATTGGTAGAATTCTATCGCTTACATCTTCAATGCGTTGAACTATAGAAACCCACATTCCTGGTTTAGCTCTTTCTTCACCTTTGTTTTTAGCCCAAAAACCATTGTCTAAAATATTGTCATCTTTGGTTGATAAAGATGCAATGGCATCATATCCGCAATGGTGATTGGTTAATACCAATCCTTCAGACGATATGATTTCTCCGGTACAACCTCCATTGAACCAAACAATGGCGTCTTTTAATGAATTGTGGTTGACATCATACAATTGTTCAGCGGTTAACTTCAGCCCTTTGGCTTTCATTTGCTCGTAATTGTAGTTTTTCAAAAGCGATGGAATCCACATGCCTTCGTCGGCTTTAGCAAAATTCCCTGCAAACATGCTTAAAACAAGCAGATTAGCAATCAGTTTTTTCATATATAAAAAGTTAATTTAGTATAGCGAAAGTAATATATTTTAATTTTCGGATTGCTATATTTTAAAGTAAAATGTACTCACTAATGATTACCTGATAAAAAATTAACCTTGACTTCTACAATTTGAACATTATAATTGTCGGAACAAAGGGTTATGTTTGGATTAGAAACACATTTAACAATCATTCTGATAACCTGTCTATTGGCAGCTGTTATTTTTGAATTTATCAATGGTTTTCATGATACTGCAAACGCAGTTGCAACGGTTATTTATACCAATTCTCTCAAACCAGAATTTGCTGTAGTTTGGAGTGGTATTTGGAATGCAATTGGCGTTTTTGCTGGAGGCATTGCTGTTGCCATGGGAATTACTCATTTATTACCCTTGGAGCTGCTTCTCAATGCCGATGTATATCAAAACATTGCATTAATTGCCTCTTTATTGTTAACTGCAATTTTATGGAATTTTGCAACCTGGTATGTTGGTATTCCAAGTTCAAGTTCACATACATTAATTGGCTCCATCATAGGTGTAGGAATGGCTTATTCTTTGTTTGTAGACCAAACCGGACATGTATTTATCAATTGGGCTAAGGCAAAAGAAATTGGTTTGAGTTTGTTCCTTTCACCACTACTTGGATTTAGTTTGGCTATTTTGTTAATGTTTATCATGAGGCAGAGCATCAAGGCTAAGTTTATTTTTAAATCTCCAAATTCAAACAATCCACCACCATTTTGGATACGTTTGATATTGTTACTGACTTGTACAGGTGTAAGTTTTTCTCATGGCTCCAACGATGGACAAAAAGGAGTGGGGCTTGTGATGCTCATTTTAATTTCAATTGTTCCAGGTTATTTTACGCTTGATCTCACCAGAAAACCAATTGAATTAAATGAACATATCATTCAATTCAATTCAATTCTATCCAAAATAGATACCTCTGAGTTAATACCTTCTGAACAAATGGAATTGAGTAAAATCAAATCAGAATTGGCACAATTTCAGTTGAATATTCAGACAATTCAGTCTTTTGATCAAATGTCAAACAACCAAAAATTTGAGGTAAGATCAGATTTAGTTAAAATTGGTCAGGGTGTTCAATTGCTCATTAAAAGTAAGAATTTAAACCTCAGTATCATTCAAAAAGAAGAGTTATTAAAAGAAACTACTAAGATTAAATCTATAACTGAATACGCCCCTAATTGGGTCATTCTTATGGTATCATTGAGTTTAGGTTTTGGCACCTTGGTTGGTTGGAAACGAATTGTGACAACAATAGGTGAAAAAATTGGGAAACAACATTTATCGTATGCCCAAGGCGCAAGTGCGGAATTGGTAGCAGCCTCAACCATTGGTTTTTCTACGTGGTTAGGTTTACCTGTTAGTACCACTCATGTATTGTCTTCTGGTATAGCTGGAAGTATGGTTGCTAGTAAAGGAGTTAAAAATTTGCAACCCAAAACAATTAAAATGATTGCTTTAGCATGGATATTGACACTTCCTGTAAGTATAGTCCTTTCAGGTTTATTGTTTTTATTTTTCAGAGCAATTATTTAGTGGTTTTTGCAGCATTGATCCACATAAATTCCTCGTTGAATTTACATTGATTGAGGTAATTGTTTTGGTAGCCTTTGTTATGTGGTTTGCTACCAATCAGATATTCTGAACCTACCAATGCTTCATTCTTTTTGTTTTGATCAACCCTAAATTTTCCATTGTTTTTAGCCAATGCATCAATTAAAAGGATAGCTTGATCATAACCAGCAACTGCATATTCATCTGGTTCTCTGTTATAAATTTCTTTGAAAAGCTCAATAAATTGAGTTGTAAGTTTACCAGTTGTTTCCAAAAAATAAGGACTCAAAAGGGTAACATCTAATTTTTTCCATAAGGGGTAATTATTGGCATTGTAGTCGAGCCATTTTTTTGTGCCTATTACTTGAATGTCTATGAATTGTGTAGTGTCGGCCAATATTTTTAGGGTGCTATTTACTTGAAATTCGTTTTCTGAATCTATCCAAACCAAATTGGTTTTGTTCAACTGATAGTAGTTTTTGTAATGGATATTTTTATCGATATCTAAACATTGTATGCTGAAACTAGGGTATTCAGATTTTATTTTATTGAGTCTGTTTGCAATGATTTTGTCGTTTTTGCCTTTGCCTGAAAATACAACTAGGTTGATATCAGTTTGACCAGATTGATAACATTGCTTTAAATAGATATCTGCATAAGATTCTAAATCAGGGTTCATGCAAATCAAATAGGGGTCTTCGATTTTAGATTTAGTTAAAGTAAGCAAAGGACTAACATGATAAATATGCGCTTCGTCGCTAAATTTTTTCATAATTTGTTGACCAACTGCTACAACAGGTCCAATGATCAAATTGGCATTCAATACCTCATTTTTTTTAAGCAATTGTTTAAAATAAAGGGTGTCATTTTTGGTATCAAATACATGCGTAATGATATGAATGCCATTTTTAGACATGCTGTCTAAACCTATTGTTAAGCCCTCAAAATAGGAACGACAGGCATTACCCAATGCTGATTTTGGGCTGAGTTCGTCAGCCAAAATTTCTTTACTGCAAAATGGCATTAGCACAGCTAGGTGCAAGGTGTCTTTGGTATATGAAGTATTTTGAGAACAAGCTTCTTTAATTTGTGAAAGCAGGCAGAAAATACTTAAAAATACAATTAAGAGTTTATTCCCATTCAATCGTTGCGGGTGGTTTTGAGCTGATATCATAGACTACTCGATTTATTCCTTTTACTTCATTGATGATGCGATTGGCGACTAAACTCAAGAAATCATGTGGTAAATGACAAAAATCAGCAGTCATACCATCAACGGAAGTAACAGCTCTCAAACAAATGACATGTTCATAAGTTCTTTCGTCACCCATAACACCTACAGATTGCACGGGTAAAAAAATTGCACCTGCTTGCCAAACTTGTGGGTACAAGTTTTTAGTTTTCAATTCACCAATAAAAATGGCATCAGCTTCCTGAAGAATTCTTACCTTATCGGTAGTTACATCACCTAAAATACGAATGGCTAAACCTGGTCCTGGAAATGGATGTCTGTTTAAAATCATTTTATCAATTCCAAGCGCATGCCCAACATTCCTAACTTCATCTTTGAATAGCATTCTCAAAGGCTCTACAATTTTTAAATGCATTTTCTCTGGCAATCCGCCCACATTGTGATGAGATTTAATGGTTGCCGATGGCCCTTTTACACTTACACTTTCTATGACATCAGGGTAGATGGTGCCTTGAGCCAACCATTTGATGCCCTCTAATTTATTTGCCTCTTCTTCAAAAACTTCAATAAAAACTCTGCCAATAGTTTTTCTTTTATGTTCTGGGTCGCTGATTCCTTTTAATTCATTTAAAAAACGAGATTTTGCATCTACACCAATGACATGCAAGCCCATTTCTTTGTATGCCTCTAATACTTGTTCAAATTCATCTTTTCTGAGTAATCCATTGTCTATGAATATACCAATCAATTGTTTGTCAATGGCTTTTTTGAGCAAAATAGCGGCTACTGAAGAATCTACTCCACCCGACAATCCTATGATTACTTTATCGGATCCAATTTTTTCTTTGATTTCTTGAGTAGCGGATGCAATAAAATGATCTGGGTTCCAGTTTTGTTGAAGTCCGGCTATTTTACTGATAAAATTGAACAATAATTTTTTTCCATCTGTACTGTGTGTTACCTCTGGATGAAACTGAATGCCATAAGTTGCTTCTCCTTTAACTTTAAAGGCAGCATTTTCAACCGACGTAGTACTTGCAATGGTTTCAAAACCCTCTGGTATTTCTTTGATGGTGTCGCCATGGCTCATCCAAACTTGAGAATTAAGAGCAATGCCCTCGAACAAAATGGCGTCATTTACCATGCTCAAATTGGCTCTCCCATATTCTCTGATTTTTGAAGGCATGACAAAACCACCATTGGCATGAGCCAAATATTGTGCTCCATAGCAAACCCCCAATAAAGGTAATTTACCTCTGTAAATACTCAAATCAACTGCAGGTAACAAGCCATCGCTTACACTGTAGGGACTTCCACTCAGAATAACAGCCTTGGTTTGTTCATCCAGAGTTGGTAAGTTTGTACAAGGATGTATTTCAGAGTAAACGTTCAATTCTCTTAGCCTTCTAGCTATAAGTTGTGTATATTGAGAACCGAAATCAATGATGAGTACTTTTTCTTCCATAATTTACACGCAAATTTCAACAATTTTTTTTAGTATCCTAAATTTATCATGAGAACTATCCAGCAAATCGATATTGCAGCATACAGCCAACGAACTGAACATGTCTGTTTATTGGATGCTAGGAGTGAAGCAGAATTTTTACAAGGTCATATTCCTGGAGCAGTTTCTTTTCCATTACTCAACAACCAAGAACGCATAATTGTAGGAACTTGTTACAAAACAAAAGGAAGTTTTGAAGCTGTGGTGCTGGGATATGAATTGGTTGCCCCAAAATTTGCCAAAATGATCAAGAATGCTCACATGGCGTTTGGAAAAAATAAGCTTATAGTTCATTGTTGGAGGGGTGGGTTGCGTAGTCAAATTTTGGGAAACCTATTGTTATCAGCAGGTTTTGATGTAACCATCATTGAAGGAGGATACAAAGCATACAGGCAATTTGTTCAAAAGGGTTTTGAGGTTCCTTATCCAATAAAAGTCATTGGTGGTTATACAGGAAGTGGCAAAACAGACATCCTTTACAGTTTGAGACTTAATGGAGAGCAAGTTATTGATTTAGAAGGGTTGGCAAATCATAGAGGATCTGCATTTGGAGGAATAGGTAAAGGACTCCAACCTACTCAAGAACAGTTCGAAAATAATTTGTTTTCTCTGTTGCACCTTCAAAACAGAGAAAAATGCATTTGGGTGGAGGATGAAAGCAGGTTGATTGGTAAAATTCAAATACCAGACCTTTTTTTCCAACAAATACGAAAGGCGCCATTGTATTTCATAGAAAAAGATTTAGCGTCAAGAATCAATACCATCATTGAAAACTATGCCAAGTATAATAAAGATGAATTGATTCAAGCAACAAAGCAGATTAGTAAAAAATTGGGTGATTTAAGAACCCGTATAGCAGTTGAAGCCTTACAAAACAGCAATTACAATGCATGGGTCAATGAAGTTTTGTATTACTACGATAAAGCATATAACAACGGTTTGCAGTCAAAAGTAAATTCTTCAAAAGTTCATATTTCAGGCGATAAACAAGCTATTATCAGCCAATTAATGGTTCCATAAATACTTGCAATGATGCTTTTAAATGCTGTAATATTTCGTAAATTTGCAGAAATTTTTAATTTATGGCAGGAACCGAATTTTTTGGAGCAGAAGAGAAAAAAGAAATCAACGACGTATTAGAAACGGGCATTTTATTCAGATACAACCATGATGCTCAACGAAACAATATTTGGAAAGCAAAAGAATTTGAAAAAGAAGTAGCCAACCTGGTAGGTGCAAAATACGCACATGCAGTATCAAGTGGTTCAACTGCTGTTTCCTGTGCTCTGGCAGCAGCTGGCATTGGTGCAGGAGACGAGGTAATCGTTCCACCTTTCACTTACATAGCATCAGTTGAAGCAGTTATTTTTGCAGGCGCTTTACCAGTATTTGCAGAAATTGATGAAACACTTTGTCTTAGTGCAGCAGGTATAAAAAAAGCAATCACCCCAAAAACCAAAGCCGTTTTATTGGTTCATATGTGTGGTCAAATGGCCAACATGGATGAAATCATGCCAGTAATTTTAGAAAATAATTTGGTTTTAGTTGAAGATGCAGGACAAGCAATGGCTGCAAGTTACAAAGGCGTTTCCACTGGTTTATGGGGAACAACTGGATGTTACAGTTTTGATTTTTTTAAAATTGCAACCGCTGGTGAAGGAGGTGTAATGGTTACCAATAGTGAGAAAGCATACAAATTGGCTGATAATTATGCAGACCATGGGCATGACCACAAAGGCAATAACAGAGGCATGGAAAATCATCCTGTACTAGGATTCAATTACCGCATTTCTGAGTTACATGCTGCTGTAGGTTTGGCCCAAACGAGAAGAGTGCCTCAAATCCGAACTTTGAACAATAGCCATAAAAAGTTTATGATGGCAGAATTAGGCAAAATAAAAGGTGTATCGTTTGCTGAAATTCCAGATAAAGATGGTGATTCGGCTACCTTTTTAAACATTCTTTTGCCAGATACGATCTTGGCTCAAAAAACAGTCAACGCATTCAACCAAAATGGCATAACAGGCTTCAATTATTGGTACACCAATATGTATCATTTTATCAACCAATGGGACCACATCAAAGAAGGTAGGGTTGCTGCAAAAACAAATGTACAATTATTAGGGGCGCCTCAAGATTACTCTAACCTAGATTTGCCAAAAACCCAAAGTACCATAGGAAGGTTAATTTCATTCAGTATCAAAGCTACATGGACTGAGGAAGAATTGAAAGCTTTGGTTGCTGCAATTGGCAAAGCAATACAATCAGTTTTGAAATAAGTTTTATTGCATGAGTCACAAGAATTTTAAAAGCATAGAAAAAACAGTTTTTGGAAGAGGAAGCTTCGCCCAACTGGATGAAATTTTAGCAGAAAAGCGTCACCTGAACAATGGTTACATGGTATTTGTAGTTGATGCCTTTTTCAAAAACAAAGCATTGGCTCAGCAATTGCCTTCAAAAGCGAATGACTTGGTTTATTTCATTGATGTAGACCCACATGAACCTACAACCGAGCAAATAGACCAATTGAGAGATGAAATATTAGCCAAATCCGGACTTCCTGCTGGTTTAATAGGTATTGGTGGTGGCAGTATCATGGACATAGCAAAAGCAACAGCCTTGATGCTAACCAATGAAGGTTCTTCAGTTCAATACCAAGGTTTAAACCTAATTAAGAAACCAGGTGTTTACCATGTGGGCGTACCTACAATTTCAGGAACTGGAGCCGAATGTAGCATGACTGCTGTATTAACTGGTCCTGAGAAAAAATTAGGTTTGAAATGCGAATGGACCATTTTTGACCAAGTGATTTTAGATTCTGAATTGACTGCTTCTGTTCCTGTTGACAAATGGTTTTATACCGGAATGGATACTTTTATTCATTGCATTGAAAGCCGTGATGGTATTTTAAACAATGCTTATAGCATGGCTTACGGCGAGCAATCGCTGAAATTATGCAGAGAAATCTATTTAGGAGAACAGGCTGGTCAATCACCAGAAAATGATGACAAATTAATGGTTGCCTCTTTGATGGGTGGTTTGAGCCTTACCTACAGTGAAGTTGGTGTTTGCCATGCTTTGAGTTACGGATTGAGTAAAATTTTTGGTGAAAAACACTGCTATGCCAATTGTTTGGCTTTTCAACACCTCAGTGATTTTTATCCGGAAGGTGTTGCAGAATTTAACAGCATGTTGGCCAAACACAAGATTGTTTTACCTACAGGTTTGAGCAAGAATTGGACAGACCAAGAAATTACAGCAATGGCACATGTTGCGTATAATTTGCACCACATGTGGAACCATGCCATTGGTACTGATTGGAAAGAAAAAATTGATATCGGATTTATTGAGTCTTTATTTAGAAGAATGTAATTGTTAAACAAATGACAAAAATTGTAAAAGTAGGAAATATTGAATGTGGCTCAGATAACTTGTTTCTGATTTCAGGCCCATGTGTAATTGAAGATGAATCAATCATGATGAAAACAGCAGAAATGCTGAAAGAGATTTCTGAAAGATTGAAAATAGAAGTAATTTATAAATCGTCTTTTCAAAAAGACAACCGCAGTAGTTTAAAATACTACGATGGACCAGGATTAGACAAGGGTGTTAAATTGTTGGCTAAAATCAGAGAACAATTTGGTTTCCCTATTTTAACAGATGTACATTACCCAGAACAAGCAACTGCTGCTGGTGAAGTAGTAGATGTGATTCAAATTCCAGCTTATTTGTGTATGCAAAGTACTTTAATGGTAGCAGCTGCAAAAACAGGTAAGGTTGTGAATATCAAGCATGGTCAGTTTTTAGCACCTGAAAACATGAAGCATCCTGTTGCCAAATGTGTTGAATCGGGTAACGACCAAGTGATTTTAACAGAAAGAGGATTTACATTTGGTTACAACGATTTAATTGTTGATCCAAGAAGTTTCTACCACCTCAGAAATATTGGCTACCCAGTGGTATTTGATGTAACGCATTGTGTAAGGAAATATGGCACACCTAGCGCAGATCCAAATGGAGGAGCCAGAGAATTTTTGCCAGTTTTGAGTAGGGCAGGTGTAGCTGCAGGTATAGATGGTATTTTCATTGAAACCCACCCAGAGCCATCAAAAGCATTGTGCGATGCGGCTTCGCAATTGTGTATTGATGATTTGGAAGAGTTTTTAAAACCATTGATTGAAATTCACCAAACTGAAGTGAAATTCAGAAAGTAATCAAAAGCCCTTGTAACAAGAGGGTTTTTGAATTCATAAATTTGGCTTATTATTGTGCGTTATTAGCAAGAATTAATTATGGAATTATATTTAGACTCAGCCAATCTGAAAGAGATTGAAGAAGGTTTTAAATTGGGCTTTTTAAATGGCCTAACCACTACCCCGACATTTATGCAAAGGGAAGGGATTACAGATATTGACGGGATGATTGTAAAATTGTCTAAAATGGTACCTGTACTTCAAATTGAAGCTTTAGGAGATACAGCAGAAGATGTGTTAAAAGAAGCAGAAAGACAATTGGCATTGGGTTTAGACCCTAAAAAAACAGTATTTAAAATTCCAGTATCATTAGAAGGTGTAAGAGCTTGTAAATTATTGCGTAGCAAAGGATATTTAGTAAATGTACATTTGGTTTACACTTTGCAACAAGCATACATGGCTATGCATGCAGGTGCTACTTATGTATGCCCATTGGTAGGCAGGTTACAAGACCAAGGCCATGATGCTTTGGATTTAGTAAGTCAAATCGTTTCAGCTGTAGACCATTATGGTTACGATACCAAAGTGATGTTCTCATCGGTTAGAACCATGGAGCATATCAGAAATGCTTTAAACTTGGGAGTGCATACCATCACTGTTCCATTGAAAATCATGAAACAGTTGACAGAAAATCATTTCACGACAGTTGGAACCGATCAATTCATCAGAGATACCCGTTTAATGACCGTAAGGGTAAAAGAAGTATTGAATGGTGTCAATCCAACAATTGATGTCAATACGAATTTGTCTGATGCCATCATCAAAATGACTGAATTTGGGTTTGGTGCCATTACTGTGATCAATTCAGATGGCTCTTTAAAAGGGGTATTCACCGATGGCGATTTACGCAGAAAAATCCAAAACGATGGCAGAGATGTATTGGCTAAGAAAATGGGTGATTTTGAATACGGTACTGCTGTTTCAATTGATTCAAACGCTTTGTTGAACGATGCTGCAGTGGTTTTCAAATCAACCAAAGTTGATACCATTTTGGTAACAGAAAATGGCAAACCAGTAGGCATGTTAGACATCCAAGATTTAGAATCTTAATTCACAATATAAATAAGTAAAAAGGAGGCTTCAACCTCCTTTTTTTATGAATAAATAATGCATTATGCAAACAATTGTAAATGAATTTGAGGCCATTGGAGGTGTTTTTGTTCAAAGACCCAGAGCCATTGTAGAAAAATTGAATCAAATAAAAGCATTTGTATTTGATTGGGATGGTGTATTCAACGATGCAGCTAAAAATGCCAATAATAGCAGCAATTTCAATGAAGCGGATAGCATGGGAACCAACTTATTGAGGTACGCCCATTTTTATAAAAACAATGAAATGCCTCTGGCTGCAATCATTTCAGGAGAGAAAAACGAACAAGCATTTTATTTTGCCCAAAGAGAGCATTTTCAATCGGCATATTATAAAATAGCCCATAAAATAGATGCCCTGCAGCATTTTTGTCATGAACATGAATTGGCCATGCACGAGGTATGCTATTTTTTTGATGATGTATTGGATTTGAGTATTGCATCCGCCTGTGGATTGCGCATTTTAATCAACCGCAAAGCCAATCCTTTGTTTAAGCATTATGTGGTACAAAACAACTTGGCAGACTATGTAACTGGTCATGAAAGTGGTAATTTTGCAGTAAGAGAAGCCTGTGAAATGCTCATAGGCTTAAGCGGTAACTATGATGCCATTATGAGAGAAAGAACAAACTACCATGGCAATTATACCAGTTATATTACCCAAAGACAAAGCCTTTCCACCCACTTTTTTACAGTAGCTGAGCAAGGTATCAAAGAAACGCCAACACCCTGATTATTCAGTGAGTTCTAACCAACGCAATTCTTTGTCATCTAATTTTTGTTTGATGAGTTCATAATCTTGTGTCAATTGCAAAAGGGCTGCATGGTCTGAAACTTGTTCTTGTAGTTTTTGTTCAAGCACCTGTTTTTGCTTACTCAAAATTTCAATCTCTTCAGTTAATTGTTCCAATTCTCTTTGCTCTTTATAGCTCAATTTCTTTTTAGATTGGCTTGCTGGTTCTGAATTAATTGTGGTGTTATTTTGAATAGAGGGTTTGCTTGGTGCTTCTTTTTCCTCTTTCGGATTTTCCAATGAATTCAAATACTCTTGGTAGTTGCCATTGAATGACCTGATTTTACCATTGCCTTCAAACACAAACAAGGAGTCAACCAAATTGTCCATGAAATAACGGTCATGGGTAACAATTAAGATACAACCATTGTATGCCGAAAGAAAATCTTCCAATACATTCAAGGTATCAATATCCAAATCGTTGGTAGGTTCATCCAATACCAAGAAATTAGGTTGTTGCATTAAGATGGTTAATAAGTACAACCTTCTTTTTTCTCCTCCGCTTAAGGAACCCACATAGTTGTATTGCTTTTTTGAATCAAACAAAAATTGTTTCAATAAATTGGTCGCGGTCATTTTTACCCCTTTACCAACTTCAATGTATTCGGCAATATCCGTGATTACTTCTATTACCCTTTTGTCTTCTTTGAGTTGAATGCCTTGCTGGTTGTAATAGCCAAATTTAACGGTATCGCCCTTTGAAATTTTCCCTCCATCAGGTTTCTCTATGCCCAAAAGCATGTTGAGGAAAGTACTTTTTCCAACCCCATTTTGACCAATGATACCAATGCGTTCACCCGGAACAAATAAGTGGGTGAAGTTTTCGCAAATGCTCAAATCACCAAATCTTTTTTCTAAATGGCTGACCTCTAAAATTTTTGTGCCCAGTCTTTGCATTTGCAAATGAATTTCAACTTGGCTATCGTCTTTTTGGTATGCTGCTTTCTCTTTCAATTCATAATAAGCATCTATACGGCTTTTACTTTTGGTAGTTCTGGCTTTGGGTTGTTTGCGCATCCATTCCAGTTCTTTTTTAGCGAGTTTACGTGCAGCATCTGCTTCTTTTGCTTGGTAAGTTTCACGCATTTCTTTCTTTTCTAAGAAATAGGCATAATTGCCTTTGTAGGTGAACAATTGCCCTTCATCAATTTCAATGATTTCATTGCAAATTTTATCCAAGAAATAACGGTCGTGGGTAACCAATAAAAGGGTTAAGTCTAATGCCTGTAGCCAAGCTTCTAACCATTCAATCATTTGTAAATCTAGATGGTTGGTAGGTTCATCCATGATTACAAAATCTGGTTCTTGAATCAATACCTGTGCCAAGGCCAAACGTTTCTTTTGACCACCACTTAAACTGTTTACTGTTTGTTCTAAATGGTGGTGTAAATTGAGTTTAGTTAAAATGGTTTGAACTTTGTTTTCTAAGTCCCAGGCTTGATGCAATTCCATGTCCTCCATTACTTTTTGCATCTCTTCATGAATTTGAACATTTTCGGAGTCATGTTCCATTTTTTCTGTTAAGAGTTCAAAAGCAGCAATGGTTTTAAACTTGGGATGTTCAGTATTGAAAATGGCCTCCAAAACGGTATGTCTTGGGTTAAAAACAGGCTCTTGTTGTAGGTAAGTCCAGGTGATGTTTTTATCGATGATGACTTTTCCGTCCTCATCCGACTCTTCTTTTCCGGTTAAAATTTCAAGTAATGAACTTTTTCCTGTACCGTTTTTTGCAATCAATGCAATTCTTTCTCCCTTCGCAATGCTTAAATTTAGGTTTTTAAACAAGGTTCTTTCTCCGTATCTTCTGCAAAGATTTTCTGCTCTCAAATAAATCATGCGCAAGAATAAGATTTTACTTTGAAGTAGCAGTTATATTTTAGATAATCGCATAAAATATTCAATATGATTTTAGGAATAATACCAGCCAGATATGCCAGTACCCGTTTTCCGGGAAAACCTTTGGTAGTAATTGAAGGTAAAAGCATGATCAGAAGGGTGTATGAACAAGCCTCACAAGCCAAAACCATTGACAAGTTGGTAGTGGCAACTGATGATGAACGCATTGCAGCGCATGTAAAAGCATTTGGTGGAGAAGTAGTGATGACCAAAGCGGAGCATCCAAGTGGAACGGACAGGTGTTACGAAGCGTTTAAAAATGTAGCCGGTGATTTCAATTATGTCATCAATATTCAGGGAGATGAACCTTTTTTAGACCCACAGCAAATTGATGAATTGGGTGCGGTTTGTAAAGGTCAAACAGAACTGGCCACCCAAATGATCAAGGTTGACAATTCAGCCTTTTTATTTGACCAAGGTGAAGTGAAAATTGTATTGAACCACGAAAACGAAGCCTTGTATTTTAGCCGCATGGTGATACCATTTGTAAAAGGTAAGCCAGAAGCTGAATGGCATTTACACCATTCCTATTACAGGCATGTGGGCATGTATGCTTACCGCCGAGATGTGTTGCAAGCCATTACCAAATTACCTGTATCAGCCTTAGAAAAAGCTGAAAGCCTAGAGCAATTAAGGTGGTTAGAAGCGGGCTATAAAATCAAATGCGTAGAAACAACATTTGATAGCCATTGCGTTGATACCCCTGAAGACATTGAAAGGGTATTGAAATTGATGAAATAGATTAGTGGAGTTTGGTTCTCAAAAAAAATCCGATTTCATGCTATTTTTAAAAATGTAGTTATCAAATTATTAATTTTTTATTTTTGATAGTGAATATGATAAAAATATTATTCAATTTCCAATTTTAACTTAAAAAATACTAAAATGAAAAAGAACATTTTAAACCTTTTCGCAATTATTTGTGTAATCTCAGTATTGAGTTCATGTGCAACCGTATTTGGTGGTCCAGTAAGTGACTGTCAAAGAACCAAACCAGCAGCCAACCAACCTGCAAGAGAGCTTAGAGCAGGTGCTTTAATTGCTGATGTATTATTGTTCTGGCCAGGTGCAATTATCGATTTTGCAACAGGTGCTATTTACAAACCATGTAACAAGTAAATTTAGAATTACAATTTGAAAAAGACCGGAAACGGTCTTTTTTTATACATTTGAATATGGCAAGTACTTTTTCTCGTTTCTTAAATTTTTGCATAGACAGTTTTTTGTTTTTGGTACTGTCTAGATTGTCTCTAAAGTTGCTTACTGCAAACGGTATCATGACCGATCCAAAATGGTTTTCGATTGGTTTATATTTCTTGTATTATTTTTTGAGTGAATACTTTTTTGAGAAATCACCCGCAAAATGGATTACCAAAACCAAAGTGGAACTAATGAACCCTCAAGCTCAAAAAGCAATTGCTTTGGCAATTCGGACATTGGTACGTTTAATGCCATTGGATATCATTTCATACCTATTTACCAAAAACGGTTTTCACGACCGTTGGTCAAATACCCAAACTGTTTCAGAGAATGCTTAAATAGCATCAACCTGCTCAGGCAATTGATAGCCTCTCAAAAAAGATGCAATATCCATTCTTTTCTTAGATGCAGGCTGTAGTTCTAACAATTGAATAAAGCCATCTTTGCAAGCAATATCAAAATGTGTTTTGCCATCGGTTAAAATGCATCCAGGCTTTACATTTGAAGTATCAGCATGCTTGTAGGTTGCTTTGAATGCTTTTACTGGATTTCCGTCCATCATAAAATAAGCAGCAGGATAGGGGCTGAGTCCTCTTATTTTATTGTAAACCTGCACAGCATTTTGATTAAAATCGAGCAAGCAATCTTGTTTGAACAATTTAGGGGCAATAGGGTATTCCCCTTTTAATTGAGGCGTTCCTTTTGTTTTACCCGCTTCAATTAAGCGGACTGATTCTATCACAGTTTCTGCACCTAATACCATCAATTGGTCATGTAATTCTCCTGCATTGGTTTCTTTGCCAATGGCATGAGCTTTACTCAGGAGCATATCACCCGTATCAATTTCGTGTTGTAAAAAGAAGGTACATACTCCTGTTTCAGTTTCTCCATTCATAATGGCCCAATTGATGGGCGCTGCACCCCTATAGGCAGGCAATAAAGAAGCATGTAAATTCAAGGTGCCAAATTGTGGCATGTTCCAAACTATTTCAGGCAACATGCGAAAGGCTATTACTATTTGTAAATCGGCTTGGTATGAAGCCAATTGGGCTATAAATTCAGGGTCTTTTAATTTCAGGGGTTGTAGAACAGGAATTTGGTTTGCTTCAGCACATTTTTTTACTTCAGAGCTTTGCAATTGCATGCCTCTACCGGCAGGTTTATCAGGTGCTGTAACTACTGCAACTACATTCAATTTGTTGTTGATCAATGCCTGTAATGAATAGGCTGCAAATGCGGGTGTTCCAAAAAATACAATTCTCATTTTAATTTTAATTAGCTGGCTACAGCTGCACGTTTTAAGCGGTCGTTAATGGCCAAACCTAAGCCATGAGGAGGGAAAACTTCTGCCAATATACAATTGAAGTTTCCTGCATCTGCAAGTCGCATGGCCATGAATAAGTGCTGAGCTGCTTCATCCAAAGAACCCATTTCTGACAGTATAAATTGGTTTTCTTTAGGAATTGCTGGGTGGTATTGTTGAAATCGAATACAGGCAATTTTTGTTGGCTCTCCAAGTGAAGTAGGCGATACACTTGATTCTAAATACAAAGGTGTTGTTGGGGCATAGTGCCTGCTCAATAAACCTGGAGATAGCGGATTTTCATTGTTTTGAATATGCTCAATTGACAATTTACAATTCAATACCGCTTCTATTTTTTCTTTGGCCAATCCGCCTAAACGCAGCAATTGAATTTGCTTATTGGCAAAAGAAACAATGCTCGATTCTAATCCAATGGTACAAGGACCACCCTCTAAAATATACGGAATTTCTTCACCAAATTGGTCGGCAACATGTTGGGCTGTGGTTGGGCTGATACAGCCCGATTTATTGGCACTAGGCGCTGCCAAAGGGAAATCTAATCTTGATAACAAATCCAAACAAAGTGGGTGATTTGGAATTCTTACCGCAACATATTCGTGCCCCGCAGTCACCAAATCTGAAATTTGATTGCTTTTTGGAATCACAAAAGAAATTGGACCTGGGCTAAAAGCATTTGCCAATGCTAAGGCTTTTTCAGGAACCTGCATGCCCCATTCCTCTATTCGATGCAAACCATTGGTATGAATAATCAATGGATTGAACTGAGGCCTTCCTTTGGCTTTGTAAATGGCTTGAACTGCTGTATCATCAAAGGCATTGGCAGCTAAACCATAAACTGTTTCTGTTGGAATGGCTACCAATTGACCAGCTTTGAGCAAGTTGGCAGCATGTTGCACATCAGTCCCAATCATGTTGAATGCTTATTCGCTTTCGCCTCTGCGCAAGCTGTATTTTTCAATTTTGTTGTACAAGTGACTGCGTTGAATGTCTATTTCCATTGCTGTTTTGGCAACGTTCCAGCCATTCTTTTTGAGTTTTTCTTCAATGAAAATACGCTCTACATATTCTTTGAAATCTTGCAAGGTGCTGAACCTTTCATAGATTGATTTTTCTTCGTCTCTGGCATTGATGGGGTTGGCAAATTTTTGAATGTCTTCAACGGTAATGCGTTGCTGACCTAAAATAACCAAGCGCTCTACAATGTTTCTTAACTCACGGATATTGCCACTGAAGTTCAATTTCTTTAATTCTTCAAGGGCTTGAGGTAAAAATGCTTTTTTAGGAATGCCACTGTCTTCACAAATCTCTTTGATAAATCTTTCAGCAATCAATGAAATGTCCTCTCTCCGTTCGCTCAATGAAGGTACATGAATCAATATCACACTCAATCGGTGGTATAAGTCCATTCTGAAATTACCTTTTTCAATTTCTTTCAATAAGTTTTTATTGGTTGCTGCAATCACACGTACATCTACTTCAATGTCTTTTTCTCCTCCTACACGTGTAATTTTATTTTCTTGTAAGGCACGCAATACTTTGGCTTGCGCAGACAAACTCATGTCACCCACTTCATCTAAAAACAAAGTGGCCCCATGGGCTTGTTCAAATTTTCCGATGCGTTGTTTGATGGCTGAAGTGAAGGCTCCTTTTTCGTGACCAAACAATTCACTTTCTATCAATTCAGCTGGAATGGCAGCACAGTTTACTTCTATAATTGGGTTTTTAGCACGGTTGCTTTTTTCATGAATCCAACGAGCCACCAATTCTTTACCTGTACCATTTTCTCCTGTAATCAATACCCTTGCATCGGTTGGTGCTACCTTTTCAATGGTATCCATGATGTTAACAATGGCAGGGGTGCTACCAACAATTTCTCTGGTTTTGGTTACTTTTCTTCTTAAAACTTTGGTTTCAATGACCAAATCTTTTTTATCTAAAGCATTTCTGAGCGTAATGAGTAATTTGTTTAAATCTGGTGGTTTGACAATAAAATCAAATGCTCCTTTTTTACTCGCTTCAACAGCCATTTCAACATTGCCATGTCCACTGATCATAATGAAAGGCAAGTCTTCATCAATTTCTCTTGATTTTTCGAGAACGGTCATGCCATCCATTTTAGGCATTTTAACATCGCATAAAACCGCATCGTATTCTTCGTTTTCAATTTTTTGAAGTCCTTCTTCTCCGTTAGCAGCTTCGTCAACACTGTAACTTTCATATTCTAAAATTTCGCGAAGGGTATTGCGGATTGCTTTTTCGTCGTCTATGATTAAAATTTTTGCCATATCAAAATCTGCTTAAAGGTGTAAAAGTGCCAAATTTTGTGGACATTTAAAACGCTGTTGATATTTAGTGAATTAAAAAGGGGCAAACCAGCATGCCGGTTTGCCCCTTCAATCAATACAGAATTCAATTAGGGTCTGACAATACCAATAAAATTGGCATTGTTGTTATCTAGAATGATAAAATCATTTCCATCCACAAAGCCATCTCCATTTACATCTGTAATGGCATAACCTGAAACGAAGTTTGCATTGTCATTATCAAGGTCAATGAAATCGTTTCCATCCACAAAGCCATCTTGGTTGATATCTCCACTGTAAATTAAAAATACCCCATTTCCATCATCTATCAAGTTGTCTCCATAAGCCTGTGTAGCCGCAACGCTAAAATCATAATTGGTAATTGCAGACATGGTTACTGGGTTTTTACTCCAAGTGCTGATTGCGTTTTTATAATTGACAACCAAATAATAGTTGTTGTTTAAAGTTGTTGGGGGTATGTTTAATTGAATATTTCCGTTGATATCTACAATGCCTTTTTGCTTGAAAATTTGATTGTAACTTCCGGTTGTTTCATGCAATGCTACTTCAATGCTATCTGTTACATTACTTGAGAAACTTTGAGCCGCATTCAATAATACTGGGGTCATGGTTTGGTTTCCTAAATACAGGGATTGAATAAATACCTTAACATTCAGTATCACATTACAACCAATTTGAACATATACGCTGTCTTTGAGGGTGTTTCCATTTAATGTTTTGGCTTCAATGAAATACCAACCTGTTTTAGTTGCAACGAGCGTTCCATTTACCAAAGCATCTGGGTCATCGGGGTTGTTTGGAACCATATATGCTGCACTCATTTGAGGCATAGGTGTATTCCATTTTACAGCTACAAAGCCATCGCCGGGTTCGAGTAAAATACTGTCGTATTGACAAGTTTTAGCAGAATCTGGTAAGACAATTGAAGTAAAAAATTTGGTAATTCTTAATGGTGCTGAAACATTGCTATTACAATTAGCTAAGCTTTTTGCTTGAATGGTATAAGTGCCAGCATCATTTAAAATGGTGTTAGAAAAAGTATCTTGTTTAAACAAAACATTGTTTTTGTACCAAGTATACAATGTGCCACTTGGGTTATTGAGTTGAACTGAAGCAGAACAGGTATTGCAAATGAAACTACTTCCTGATACCAAAGTATAGGCAATGTTAGGGATGTTGTTTACTGTTACTAATTGCTCTCGTGTGGTATCTGAGCAACCGAACATGGATGTGACAATACAACGATACTTACCAGCTTGGTTTGTTAAAAAACTACTATTTGTTCCTAGCAAAGAATTGGAAGTTGTTTCTATCCATCTATAACTGGCGTTGTTTTGTGGGTTCACATTCATTGTAATGGCATTTCCTTGACAAAAAGTACTGTCACCTGACAACTGAATTAGAGGCTTACCCATTGAGCCAATGGTTACGTAAGCACTGTCAATACCAATACATCCGTTAGTTCCAGTAACTTGAATTTTGTACCAACCAGTTTGAGCTGCAGGAACCAAAATTGAACCATTGTTGTTAATGGTGTTTGTGTTTTGCCAATTACCATTTGTTTTAAATTGTGCAGCAACAAATGTAAAACCAGATTGATATACGACATTGGTAATTGTAGAGCAAGTTAGTATGGAATCTAACCCATTGTTTACTTGGAAAACACATGAGCCAATGGTTTGGAATGTTCCAGTAGTTGGAGACATTTTGTAAACAACATTACCATTGATTCCATTGTATTCATAAATGTCTATTGAATAGTTGGTGTTAAGACTCAAGCCCGAAAGAGTAACAGTATTTCCGGTATCATTGTACACTACAAAATTGTTGAGGCCTGTTACCTGACTCATACTGATTTGAGGCGATGCAATATAATTGTTGAAATTAATAGGTGCTATTGCTAAAACAGAACTTTCTCTTACAACAACCATGCGTTTTCTGCCATTGCCTATACTCCAGTTGATGGTGGCAGAGGTATTTCCAATATTGGTAACTTGAATATTGCTTGCGTTAACTGTTGGTTCTGTGATGATGAATAAACGTGCGTTGGGTCTGCTTGTACTTCCAGTTGTGGTAACAGCTGTTCCTGAACAAACAGTTGCGGTATTGTCTGCAGTATACCACCTTGATGTACCAGTAGGTAAACCGGTGGTTAAAGTGGTTAGCGTGCTGCTTGCGGTTCCAGCATTGTTATTGTTAAAACATACCTCAACAATAATATTTGAGGTTCCATCCCAATAAAATGGAACATTCAATGTATGCAAATTCCAACCCGTTTTAGGAGTTAAAGTAGAACTGTTTAAGACCGTTGTGAAGCCTGTTTGCCATGCACTTGTTAAATCATTAACTGTTGAGTTTTTCATGCCTATTGTAAATGAAGTCAAACTGCCACTTACAAGTGTGCTCACATTGAAGCCAAATTGTGTAATGACACCAGCGTTCAATCCCATTGCAGTTAGTTCCGATGCTCTGTAAATTAATTGGTGTTTGGCACCTCCAAAAAAACTTCCATATGGAGCAGGGTAGGTGGTACCTGTGTTAGAACCTGTTCCGGTTCCAAAAGTTACAAACATTCCTGCGGTTGGATCGTCTATGGTAAAGTTGGAAGTATTGATTGCAAAAAAGATATTGCCTATGGCTTCCACTCTTAATCTCGCATTTTGGGTGGTAATATCAGGAATAGTTACTGTTTCAGTTCCATCGTTTGCGGTACTGTTTGCTAAAACAATAGGGAATGTTAAACCACCGTCTGTGGAGAGAGAGATTTTTACATTGGCGCAATTAATAGGGCTAATATTGGTTGAAGCTAAGTTCCAGGTAACTGTTTGGTTTGTTTTTTTACCCCAAAATGATGGGTTACTGGTAATTGAAAATGGACCAGTTGAGGCTACAGTAACAGTAACATTGTTAGGGTCATAGTATACACCACCACAATTGCTCCTGTTGTCTCTGACAGTTAGCCTGAAAGTTAATGTTTGTGCAGCAGTTGACAAAATTTCACCCACTGGAACGGTGTTGTTTAACAAAGCACTGTATTGTGGAATTGTCCTACTTGGGCTGGTTGTAGGGTTGTAAGTTCTAAACCTTGGTCCAGGGTTTGGAGGGGTGTTTGGGGCTGTTGCTGTGCCTAAATTCATTTGTTCCCAACAATAGGTAACGACATCATTGTCTGGGTCGCTTCCTGTTCCTGTTAACGTAAATGGCGTTCCAAAAGGTATGGTAAAGCTGGTGGTTCCTACATTGCAAGTTGGAATTTGATTGTTTGAGGCTGAACTTACTGCACATGTTGAAGCTGAACCAGTAGTTATATTGGTAATGATTTCATTAAAATTAATGGTATGAAAATAAGGATCACTGTTTGGTTGTAAATTTTGTCCTGAGCAAATACCAGCATATGCCATGATGGTGCTTCCACTTCCAGGTTCGTATGCTGTAGATGCATTTCTGTTTGAACCTGAACAGCTACCTGTTGTTCCATTGAAGGTATGGTTTCCTCCAAACTGATGCCCAATTTCATGCGCTACATAGTCAATGTCAAATGCATCGTTTACAGGTGAAGCTGAACCAGTAACACCACCTGCTTTATTAGCAGTACAAACGGATGCTAAATAGGCTACACCTCCACCACCAGTACTAAATACATGTCCAATATCATAATTTGCTGATCCAATAATGGTATTGACATTGTTGATGTTTTCAGACAACATGGTTGAACCACTTGAATTGGTGTAAGGATCTGCAGCGGTTGTATAAATTAAGCTAGATGTGTTTGCAACCAAGGTGAGTGAAACACCAACTTCTTTTCTGTACACACCAACAACTCTATTCACTGAAGTAACCATTGCTGAAAGCGCCAGCGCAACGGTACCACCCTGAAATGTAGTGTATTCAAATGTTGCAGCTAAAGCCAAACGGTATGTTTTTAAAGTTAAACCATTGCTTCTATTTTGAATAGTTGAACCAGGTGGTGTAACAATATTATTGGGTGTATTGTTGTTTGGTGTTGGTTGTATAGTAGTATTTTTTAAGACACCTTCTTCAAAAAATTTGGCTTTGGCTATCAAATCATTTTTGAAGTAACTGATATAAAATTGGGTGTTGCCATTTGCATATGGGTCAACAAAATAAGTCCCATTTGGAGAGAGTACCATGGCATGAAATCCTTTTAGAGTAATGTCTAAATGAACACTTTCAGAAGGGTCCTCAATGCCTTGTCCTCGCCATGTATCAATTGCTGGGAATTGTTTGGCAAGTTCTGGTGCCATAACTGGCGAGTGGTAAACTTGAAAGGGTTTAAGTTTACCATCTGGCATAGGGATTTGAATAACAATTCCACTACGAGTGCCCATGTATTCTTCTGGAGACTGTTCCAAGATTTTTTTAAGTGTTTCAATTTGCAATTCGAAAACACTGTATTTTTCAGGTATGATCCACCTGTCTGAAGTATTTACATTTGAAGGCTCATCAATTTGGTTCCAATATATAGTTTGTGCTTTGAGTTGTTGAAAAAAGAACAAAAGCACCGTGAACAAAACTATTTTTCTCATTTTTAGAAAAGTTATTAGGTATCAAATTAAATGTTTTAAAAAGATATTAAAAATAAATTAAACTCACAGTTTTTAAACAAAAAAAAGGAGCCGAAGCTCCTTTTTACAAAATCATAAGCCGGGTTCTGTGATCAATTTACATTGATTGGTTATCATTTATCTAGGCATTGAGTTGCCTCAATGCTCATGCAGTCTACCCACTTCAATTCACTTTCCAAAGAAAGCATACAGACGAGCAGTCTGACTATTGAAGCCTATTTGACCTTGCAACCCATAAGGTTTACCCTGCCAAAGCTATCACTAACTTTGCGGTGGGCTCTTACCCCTCCTTTTCACCCTTACCCATAGGTGAACCTATGGGCGGTTTGTTTTCTGTGGCACTTTCTGTTCTCTTTTACGAGACCTGTCTGTTAGGCAGTATGGTGCTCTGTGTTGCCCGGACTTTCCTCTGAATAAAATTCAGCGATAACCGATTTTGCAATACAAAGCTAAACAAATGGATGGTTATCTTTTAAATATTCGTAAGTAGCTGATTGAGCACTCAGCGGTTTTGAATCGTTTGAATTGCTTACAAATCGCGTATCGTTGATGCCATCAATGATTCTGGCTTTTTGATTGTCGTCTAATTGTAATTGCAAAATCTTCAGAATTAAATCTTTGTTTTTCTGTTGGTAGATAGGAAAAGCGCATTCAATTCTATTTTGTAAATTCCTGGTCATCCAATCAGCTGAGGCTAAATACAACTTTTTACTACCTGCATGGTGAAAATAATAAACCCTTGCATGTTCCAAATAACCGTCTATGATACTAATGATTTTGATATTGCTTGATACTCCACTTACTCCAGGAACTAAGCAACAAATTCCCCTCACAATTAAATCTATTTTTACACCAACTTCACTGGCTTGGTATAATTTTTTAATGATGTCTCCATCTACCAATGAATTCATTTTTGCTAAGATTCTTGCTGTTCTTCCTGCTTTTGCCTCTATCATTTCAAACTCAATCAAATCTAAAAATTTCTTTTTCATGAAATCTGGCGCAATCAACAAATGTTTGTATACATTGTGTTTAATTTGAGCAAATAAGGTTTCACACAATAGTGTCAATTCATGTGTTATTTCTTTGTTGGCGGTAAACAATGCAAAGTCACTATATATTCTTGCGGTTTCACCATTGTAATTCCCAGTCGATAGATGAGCGTACTTTACAATGCCATTTTTTTCTTTACGGTGAATCAAACAAAACTTACAATGTACTTTTTGGCCTTGTTTACCGAAATGAACCGTTGCTCCCGCTTCTTGCAGTTTGTTAGTCCAATAAATATTCGATTCTTCGTCAAAACGTGCTTGCAGCTCCATCAATACAATCACTTTTTTACCGTTTTGAATTGCATTGATTAAGGCATTTACTACGTTACTGTGTTTGGCAACTCGGTACAATGTTATTTGAATGCTAACAACAGCAGGATCAAGGGCTGCCTCTCTGAGCATGCGAATGAGGTAATCGAAAGAGTGGTAGGGATGATGCAATAAAATGTCATCGTGCGCTATCACATCAAACAAAGTTTTTGCTTGATTGATTTTGCTCAGAGGCAGTGGCGACATTTTCTTAGCATAATCCTCTGGGGAGCCCACTTTAGGGAAATCCATAAAATCTTTGAAATTATGGTACCTTCCTCCGGGAATCAAATTCACATTTCTTAATGCCAGTTTATTTATCAAAAAATCCAGCATGTACTTGGGCATTTTTTCATCAAAGATGAAACGGGTAGGAGAGCCTTTTGAACGTTGTTTTAAGCTTTTTTGAATTTTGTCTAATAAACCAATGGTATAACCTGTTTCATCTTGAGACAATGTAAACTCGGCATCTCTGGTTAATTTAATAACATAAGATTCAAACTGGTCGTAACCAAATACCGAGAAAATACTGGCAAGGTTTGCGCGTATGCTATTTTCTAACAATACGATGGTTGTTCCATTTGTATTTTGAGGAATCAGAAAAAACCTACCTAAAACTGCTGTTGGAATTTCAATGATGGCATGTTTGACATTGCTCCTTGCATTTGAATGGCTCATTCCAATGGCCAAGTAAATACTTTTGTCCTTGAGGAGTGGTGCTTGTTTTAAATCATCCAGTAAGATAGGAAATAAATGAGGTAAAACCTGACTTTGAAAGTATGAATTGACAGCACTTTTCTCAATGTCATTGAGTTCAAATTCTTCTTTTATAAAGATTTGCTTTTTTGCCAATTCAGGTAAAATTTGTGTCTGATAGACATGGGTAAACCTGTCTTGTAAAGTTAAAACATGACTTTGAATCTCAGCTAAAATAATATTGGGAGATGATTGGTATTCACTAATTGGCTTTTTGGGGTTTATTTTTTGAATTTTAAGAATATGTGCTACACGAACCCTAAAAAATTCATCCATGTTGGACGAAAATATAGCCAGAAACTTGATTCTTTCCATTAAAGGATTTTGGCTGTTTTCGGCCTCTTGTAAAACACGTTCGTTGAAATGCAACCAACTTATTTCACGGTCTTTAAAAAGCAATCCTAATTTTTCTGTAATCATATCAATTCAAACAAAAGTACCTCATTTTTAAGTTGATTCAATTGATTTAATAAAAAGATAATTATAAAATAGCTGGTTTTCATTTCATTTAATTAATTTTAATTCATTAAAAATTATGAGACACTTTGTTGTAGAAATGTACATCCCTGAAATTGTTGATCAGGATTTTATGCGAATGATTCCTGCGCACAGAGCATACATTGATGAATTGATTGCAGAAGGTAAAATATTAACTTACGCTGTCAATGAAGAACGCAGCAAAGGTTGGATCATTTTTGAAGCCAAAGAAGCCGGTGAAGTGTTGGATATTGTTCAACAATTCCCCATTCACCGTTTCTTAAGTTTTGAAATTCATGCACTCATGGTTCACGATGGTGAATCATATCGTTTTCCAAGGCTGCATCTCAATTAAAGGTACTCTATGCTGAATGTAATTGGGCATACTTTGCTAAGCATGGCACTTACACCACAATATTTTTCTTTAGAAAGGTTTACTGCTTTTACTACCTTTTCTTGGTCTTCTGGTTTTACTTTTATTTGATAAACCAAAACAATTTTTGAATAAACCCTTGGATGCTCATCTGTTAAATCAGCTTTTGCAATCAGGTTAAAATCTGAAAAGCTTACATGCATTTTTTTCAAAGTAGAAACCACATCCATTCCGGTGCACCCTGTTAAGGCACTTAATAACAAAGCTTTGGGTTTAGGGCCATTGTTGTGACCTCCTCCAGCTTCTACGGTATCTAATCGGATGATATGGTCGTCAATTTGACTTGCAAATTCCATATCTGCAACCCATTTGGTTGCTACTTCATGAATTGTTGCCATTTTATTTATTTGTTTTTTTGTTTTGTATACCTATTATAAAACCCACTACCATGCCATAAATTGTGCTATTATAAGGGTTTGAAGTAATTGAGCAAGTACCATCTTCACAACCTAAAAAGTACCAGTAGCACCAACCCATCAAACCAAATAAGAGCATCAAAAACAGTCGCCATCTTATAAATTGGTGAATTAGTTGCGTCATCTGCTTTTAATTTACTCCCATATTGCAATTGCATTGGTCCATTAATTGAATAACCAAACACAATTGTTTTTCTTTTAAACTATAAATGATACTAGTGCCTTCTTTTTGTGATTGTAAGATGCCTTTGAGTTTCATAGCAATCAAATGGTGAGACATCAAACTTTGTTCACAGCCTGTTGCAGCACAAATTTCGCCAACATTGGCTTGTCCTTTTTTATTTAAAAAGTCTATGGCTGCCAAACGTGTAGGATGGGCTATACTTTTTAAAATAAATGCAGCTTTTTCAAGTTGTTTGTTGTACTTGTTCATTTCTTATACAAACATATGAACATATATTCATATATGCAAAATTGAAATATAAATTCCTTTATTTGTGTGATGCGCCCACACAAGATTGGTTATGATGCAAAGCGGTATTTTCTCAATAAAACTGGATTGGGGAATTATGCCCGTACACTTGTACAAGGCTTGAATGAGAATAACAATCTGATTGAAATTCATTTATACACCCCAGAAATTGGGAGTGTAAATGCTTTGGATACCCAACTGCTTTATGTTCACCAACCCAAAAGTTTTTTGGGGCGTATGTTCAAGAAAAACTGGCGCAATAAAGGTGTTGTAAAAGATTTAATTGCAGATAACATAGTCATTTATCATGGACTTAGCAATGAATTGCCAATTGGAATAGAACATACTGGAATTAAAACAGTGGTTACCATTCACGATTTAATTTTTTTAAAACATCCTGAATTGTACAAGCCAATTGACAGGCTCATTTACCGTAAAAAAGTAGCATCTGCAGTGAGCCGAGCTAATAAAGTAGTAGCTTGTAGTAAACAAACCGCAAAGGACTTGATGTACTATTTTCAAGTTCCTGAAACTAAAATTACGGTCATTTATCAAGATTGTAATCCACTGTTTAAAGTGCTGTCAAATCCTACATTACCCCCAGCAATAGCTAACAAATACAATTTACAAGACCATTTTATACTTTCGGTTGGTACCCTTGAAAAAAGAAAAAATCAACTCAACCTGTTAAAAGCATTTGAACAAGCAAATTTATCAAATACCCAAATGGTTTTTATTGGTAAAAAGGCTGATTTATTTCCTGAAATGGCAGAATTTGTTCAAGATAAAATGCTTCAACAAAAAGTTTTATTTTTAGACAATGTTTCTATAGATGAATTACCAGTATTTTACCAAATGGCTGCCGCTTTTGCTTACTTGAGTTACGAAGAAGGATTTGGAATACCCTTGTTAGAGGCCATGTGGAGTGGAGTTCCTATTTTAACAAGTAACAAGAGCTGTTTGCCAGAAATTGCAGGTGATGCCGCACTGTGTGTTGATCCATTCAATGTAACAGAGATTAAAGAAGCATTGACTTTTATATTATCAGACGAAGCGCTTCGTAAAATGCTGGTAAAAAATGGCTTTGAACGTGCATTGGATTTTGATAACAAAAAATTGGCCATTCAATGGCAGGAATTATATTCCTCGCTGATATAGTTTTCACTTACCTTTCACAATTATTTGCTATACAAAGCTTACTTTTGCCATGTGATTATGCAATTGGAAGGTTTACTTTTTCAGCAGCTTGCTGCTACAACTGCCCTAACCGGAACAGAAGCATATTTGGTGGGTGGCTTTGTAAGGGATAGCTTTTTAAAACGCAATTCAAAAGACATTGATGTGGTTGTATTGGGCGATGGAATAGCTTTTGCAAAAACATTTGCCAGTCATTTTCATGAGGTACATGATTTTGCTGTTTTTAGGAATTTTGGAACAGCAATGGTTAAAACCAATCATTTTGAAATAGAATTTGTAGGTGCCAGAAAAGAAAGTTACAGCCGCAACAGCAGAAAACCTATTGTCAGTCCGGGTACACTAGAAGAAGATTTATCAAGAAGAGATTTTACCATCAATGCTTTGGCAATCAGTTTAAATCAACACAATTTTGGACAATTGCTTGACCCTTTCAATGGCATGGAGCATCTGCAACAGCAATTGCTCAAAACCCCATTAGAGCCAGGTATCACATTTGATGATGACCCATTGAGAATGATGAGAGCTGTGAGGTTCGCAGCTCAGCTTTCATTTCAAATTCATGCCGAAACATACGAGGCCATTCAAGCCTTCAAAAACCGCATTCAAATTGTTTCATTTGAGCGCATAACAGATGAGCTCAATAAAATCATACTTGCCCCAAAACCTTCTATTGGCTTTCAACTTTTACACGATTCAGGCTTGTTGAAACTCATATTTCCAGAACTGATGGAGATGAGTGGAATAGATTATGTTCATGGAAGAGGCCACAAAGACAATTTTATTCATACTTTACAAGTATTGGACCAAGGTGCAGCCACTACCAATAATTTGTGGTTGAGGTGGGCAATACTTTTGCATGATATTGGTAAACCAGTTTGTAAAAAATACATACCTGGTGACGGTTGGACATTTCATGGACATGAAGACAAGGGCAGTAGAATGGTAGCCAGAATTTTCAGGCGTTTGAAACTGCCTTTGAACGAGAAAATGAAATATGTGGAGAAGCTTGTAGCTATGCATCACCGACCAAAAGTATTGGCAGAAGAGGGTGTTACAGATTCAGCCATACGACGCTTAATTGTTGATGCAGGTGAAGACCTCGACGATTTATTTGTTTTGTGCAAAGCAGATATGACCACTAAAAGCGAGGAAAAACTTCAAAAGTACCGCAGAAATTTAGACAAAGTAAGAGAGCTGGTGAGCGAGGTAGAAGAACGTGATACACTCAGAAATTGGCAACCTCCGGTAACTGGAGAAGATATCATGCGTTGTTTTGGCATTGGTCCTTCTAAACAAGTTGGTGAAATAAAAGAAGCATTGAGAGAGGCCATATTAGAAGGACAAGTTAAAAATGAACGCACTGCTGCATTGGAATTCATGTTAGCAATAGCGCAATCGAAAGGTATGGAGCCGGTCATTGGCATCAATCAGTTAATGAATTCAAGCTTGTGAAAAAAAAATACATTTAACAAGCAGGAAAAGGTTTGTTGAAAGCAAAAAAAAAACGGAAATTAGCATCCCAATTTAATTTTATGGCAGTTTATAAGTTCAAGGTATATTTTGAAGATTACGAGGATATTTACCGAGTGATTGAAATCAAATCGAACCAAACGTTTCTTGATTTCCATTTGGCAATTCTTGATTCAATTAAATTTGACAACAAACAATTGGCTTCTTTTTACATGAGCAATGATTCATGGAAGAAAGGACAGGAAATTACATTAGAAGACATGACTGAAAATCCTGATAAGCCAGTTCCAGTCATGGCTAAATCAAAAATGAGCCAGTACATCAATGATCCACATCAAAAAATCATGTATGTGTATGATTTTATTGAATGCTGGGCAATGATGATTGAACTTATTGGAATTAGCACAACTGAAAATCCCAAATTAACATATCCTGCTTTGGTCAAATCAGTTGGTTTAGCACCCAAACAATACGATAAAGTGCAAAAATTTGGTGCTGTTGATGAGAATGAATTCGATGAAATCACCAAAAATTACTTGAACAGATCTGACGAAATTCCTGATGAAATTTCTGATGATGAAGCAGACGAATTTGGTTTGTTTGACAATGGTGAAGGGGAAGATGGTCAGAGTAGTGAAGGTGGTTTTGATTCGGAGGGTTATTAACAACAAAATTTAGATGCAATTAAACTTAAAAAGACCTTTGGTTGTTTTTGATTTAGAAACAACTGGTATTAGTATTTCTACAGACAGAATAGTTGAAATAGCCTGTATCAAAGTTCATGTAAATGGTGAAGAGGAATTGAAGGTGATGAAGATTAACCCAGGAATTCCAATTCCACCTGAATCTACAGCCATTCATGGTATCAGTGATGCCGATGTTGCAGACGCACCTACATTTTCTCAAGTAGCAAAAGAACTTGGCGAATTTATGAAAGGATGTGATTTTGCTGGATTCAATTCTAACAAATTCGATTTTCCGCTTTTGGTAGAAGAGTTTTTACGTGCAGGTGTAGACTTTGATGTAGAAAATAGAAGGTTCATTGATGCGCAAAGAATTTACCATACCATGGAACCTAGAAACTTATCTGCAGCTTATAAGTTTTATTGTAATAAAACCATCGAAAACGCGCACCATGCAGAAGACGATACCATAGCTACTTTAGAGGTATTGAAGGCTCAAATTAACCATTACCAAGAATTGCAAAACGACATTGAATTCTTACACCAATTTTCGGGTCAAACCAAAAATGTAGACTTGGCTGGCAGAATGGTATTCAATAAAGAGGGTAAAGAGGTTTTCAATTTTGGCAAGCACAGAAACAAATTGGTAGAAGAGGTACTGGAAACTGATAAGGGTTACTACCAATGGATGTTAGATGGTGATTTTTCTTTAGATACCAAGCGTCGATTGACCCAAATAAAGTTGAGGGGTCGCTTCAAGTAATTTACCTCAAGATACTGATATTTCCTTTTTTTGTATACAATTGGTCGTCCCAACCAGTATAATTGATTTCGTAAAAATACACATCGGTTGCCAAAGGCTTATTCAAATAGGTGGCAGGCATTGACGCGTACTTGTCTTTACTTTCCCAAATGAGTTCACCCCATCGGTTGTACATTTTTATTTGGTAGGTTTTAACAAACACATGAACGGTCTTAATCACATCATTTAATTGGTCTCCATTTGCTGTAACTGCGTTTGGTACAAACAAGCTTGGAGGTTGCACCAATTCAATTGTATTTGACCAACTCGCAAACCCTTGTCCAAAGCCTTTTTCAAATGCAGCAACGGTATAATGATACAAGCCATTATCAGGATTCAATACCCTGTCTTGGTATTGGAGGGTAGAGTTGGTTCGTATGGCTAACAAAGAACTTTCATAAATGCCAGGTTCAGATTTGTACAATTCAAATCGATTCGTACCAGTAATGAAATAAGTATAAGGTAACCAACTTAAATCATGGTACTCAAAAGGATAAACTGTGCCTTTAAGTAAAATACTGCAAACCTCTTTACCTGTGCCTCCAATTGCTCCACATTTGTTAGCAACTGACATGCGGTAACAATAAGAACTGTCATCTACATTCACTGATTTGTCTGTAAATAAAGTATCCTTGTAATTGCTCCTAGCAGACAATTTAGTCCATGTATTGCCTGTTCGTCCAACTTTTTTTTCTATGATGTAAGATCCAAAATTGTTGCTGTCTAATGGATTCCAATTCAATACAATTTCTTGGTCGTTTTGAACTGTGACAAAATTAAAAGGGGGAGGAAATAGCAACTTGTCTATGTCTTTGGTGCAGTACTCATCTGATGTGTCTCCAGGGAAATCACATACATCAGTAGCAAATACAGCGTAACAATAATTTTGGTTCCAATCAAATACCTGCTGAAGGGTATAGGAGAGCGAGTTGATTTGGTTCAATACGGCCACTTCTTTTGGTTTGCCTCCATTTACCTTTTCCAAAACATGTATTGATTTGACATAATTTGAATTGGGCAATTTAGTCCAATTTAAAACCAACTTGTTGTCTGCAATTTGATTGGCACATGCCATTTCTCCAATTCCTAATTTGGGTAAAGGTTTTACAACAAGTTGTATCAGCTTTGAAGCTAAATTTGAAAATGGACATTGGTTATCGGAAACACCAATTAATACATTTAAAGTGTCGTTGTTGATGTTTTCACATATTGGAATCCATCTGATGTTACAATTGATTCCTGAATTTAATCTACTGAATTGAATAGCAATTGGATTCTTTAAAATTGGATTTGCTAGCAAGTTGGCATAAACAGAATCTCCAAAGTTTGAGGCTATAGTAAATGAGATGTCAAGGGTATCAAATACTTGAATTTTTTTTGTAATGGTATCTAAATTTGTAAACGCCAATCGATCTTTTTCATTGCTGCTATTGTCAAAACACAATTCATTAGAGCTGTCACTTGGTATACCGCAGTTGTTGATTCCTACTAGTTTGTAACAAATTGAATTGCTGAGTTGAATTCCATTGTTTGGGTCTAGGTATTGGTTTTGCGATGTAGTGCTCAGTAAATTGAATTTACCATTGTTTACTTTTTTAAAAATTTGAATTTGATTGGGTACAGCTAATTCCCCTGACTGTCCCCATTTGAGTAAAATTGAATTGTTTGAATTGCTACTCACACAAGTTAATACAGGAGCTTCTATACCAGGAGCTAAAACCAGAATTTTAATTTTTCTTGTAGTTGTCAATGAATTAGGACATGCAGCATCAAATACCTTTACAGTTATTACAAAAGTATCGTTTAAATGGTCTGTACAGTTGCTGTAAAAATGTAACCAAGCTTTAAGCGAACCAAAGGTGCTAAGGGTATCTGTCAATTTTATTTTAGCAGGGTTCAGTCCAATTAAATTGCCTTCTAACTGAATTTGCATGAGGTCTGCATCTTTGTCTGTTACTTGAATTGCAAAATTGAGGGTGTCGCCTGCTGTTAGGTATAGGAGTGTATCGTTAAACTCAGGTGCTTGATTAACTGGTCTTGCATCAAATTTAAAAATTGCTAAATTACAGCCACCCTCATTTCTGTTTGGTCTTACAGCTGGGTTGTTTCTTGAATGGGCATTTTGAGTAGTTGGAAAATCAGAAAAACCACCACATCCTGCACATACACTTTGGTAAATGATTCCTTTTTTATCAAACCGAGAGCTTCCACCATCAACATGTTCATTGCTCTGTTTGCCTCCATAGTAACTTGCGTAATTGAGCCCAACCATGTTTTTAGCGAAAACTGCGAAGTAAAAGTCAGAACCATCTGTTTGTGTTTGAAATGCATCTGCACTTAAAGGAAAATTATTGACATTACCTGTGCCTAAGTGGAAATTTTCATTCACAATACCTCCCCATCCACTGATGTATATTTTACCACAATCATCTATCATCAAAGCAGCTGGAACTAAGTTGGGTAATATGGCGTTACTTCCAAAACAACCTTGTACCAATGTTGTATCTAACAGGAAATCAAACTTACTGATAAATTGTTTTGACCCCTCATTGTGATAAGTATTTGCAGTATGAGGTAAAATGCCTTCAGTTTGTCCTAAAACATAAGGATATCCTGCTAAATCAGTTTGTACAAAAAAGTGTTGGTCATTTTCAGCTGTTCCATGGAAAACCAATTGTTGAAGTGCGCCAGAATTTGCATTGTATTTGGCAAGTATGCCATCTATTAATCCATTGTTGTTGTTTTTGATGTTTGGTATTGTGGTACTGTTAGAACTTCCACAAACAAATAAATTGTTTTTTGCATCTAAGCACAAAGCATAGGCGGCATCATCTTTTGCACCACCTAGAAACGTTGAAAACAATACACGGTTTAAATTGGCATTCATTTTTACAACTATGCCATCTTGATTGCCTCCACCAAATGAATTCTGAGCAGCATTTGAACTGGTGAAATTTTGAGATTGTGTAGTACTTGCAAAGTATACATTTCCTAAATTATCACAAATAATTTCAGATCTGAAACAATCAGCATAATTGTATGCAAGTGGGAAATCTGTACTGTACTTAAATGCAATTTGCCCATTGATGCCATCGTCTTTGTCTCCCCCCATGTAAGTTGAGGCAACGAGACTTGTTCCATCACTGTTAAATTTGGATACAAATAAATCGTAAAATCCGTTATGGGTATTGTCAAAAGTACCTGGCGTTGTAGGAAAATTTGTTGACCCCGTACTTCCTAAAACCAGTAATTCGTTGTTAGGGTTTACCACTAAACTATAAGGTTGTTCATTTTTTTGCCCTCCCAAATAGGTTGCAAACAATAAACTACTGCCATCTGCATTGAATTTTGAAACAAAAACATCACATGCAAATTCTGCTCCTCCTTCAAATCCTTCATTGAAGGTTAAATCATAAGCACCCGCTGTTGAAGGAAACGTGTAATCGTAAACGGTACCTGCACCATAAACATTTCCATCTTTGTCATAGGTAGCAGAAAAGCCAAAATTATCGGCAATACTACCAATATAACTTCCAAAAATTTGTGTTGGATCTATTACCAATTGATTTTGATGCTGGTAGTTTCCAACTTTAAATGTTACCATGTTTTGCTTCAGAACCAAACTACAAGGAATGTTGTTTTGCTTTACTCCAATTTGCTGATAAGCATAAGGTGCCTCTTCAATAATTTCTCCTAGTGAAGTGCTGATTTGTAAACCATTTTGTTTCAATTTTAACCGATCCGCTCCTTCATAAACAAGTTGAATTTGGTTGGGGTTTGCACCTGGTTCTATGATATAGTTCAGCTTTACGGCATCACCTTTAGTGAGCAATTCAAGGTGTATGCCAGGGTAAATATTTTTTAAGGTAATTTGCTGAAATGCCTGAACATGGCTTGCCCATTTTTCAGGTGCACCTTTGTAATAGTTATAGTAAATAGGAGAGACCTTTTCTTTGACAACAGTTGGTATGTATGCCGCATTGCCAAATTTGAGTTTAACGGCATGAAATTTACTTTTGCCAGTGGTTTTGCCATGTAACAATTCATGCAAACTTGCTTTGTCTTCAAATACATAAGTCAGGATACCAGCCTCTACAAACAATTTACCTGTTGGAATATCAGCTCTGAACAAAATGTTTTGATCCCATTGTCCTTTGTTTTCAATGAAAACAATTCCTTTATTTCTTGATGGCAATGTATTTGCCCAAAGCCCAAAACTCCATAAAAAGAAGTATATCAATACAAACTTTTTAAGGAGACTAAGGTATGGAGTTATGCCTATCAAAACGGAAGTAAAGATACTTTAAATTGCCAAATTTCTAATATATGGAAAACTTTAAGTGCTAGATTTATACAACATTAACAGTGCTATTTTGTTTTTTTGAAATAATAATTATAAATACTTTTCGTTGAAATCAACTTGGTAATGATTCAACATTTCTTTGTATTCTGTTTTGAAATCTTTTTTTGCGTGGTGTACTTCTTGACGAAAAATGTAGTTAATAACTGTATCTAATAATTTTTGATTATAAGAAAATGCACCATAACCAGGTTGCCATTCAAATCTTTTTTTTACAAAATGTTTTTGATTAATCCAGTAAGTAGAATTCATTTTAATATCTCGAACCAATTCGGAAATTGAAATTGAAGGTTTCATGCTGACTAAAATATGTAAATGATCTTCAACACCTCCAATTGCATATAATTTTTGACCTTTATTTTGAATGATTCCACTGATGTATTTGAAAAGTTCTTGTCTCCATGATTTATCGATTAATTTCTCTCTCTTTTTAACGCAAAAAACTATCTGAATATAAATTTGGGTATAGGTGTTTGACATGAAATGGTTATTGATGTTGTGAATTGTTACAATTTAACCCAGCAAATAAAATTTGAATAATTTCAAGGTTGATCAGTTAAATTTTTAGGGATGTCCTTATGTCAAATTCTGAATGGTTTTTAATTTAAATGTCGTTCGAAATCTTTGTAATGTTTAGTTTTACAGTGACTTGTATAAGTAAATTGTAAATATTTAACCCCTATGGGGTTAGTGTTAATAATGGTACATTTGTTATTAATATTTAACCTTTACAGGGTTTCCTTACATACGAATTCATAGTAAAATTTAAAGCAATCAGCTCCGCTAGGAGCTATATATTAATAAGAACTCAGTGCTTGTTGTAATCAGGGATAAAAAATTATTAAAATAAAGCCTTAATTCATTTCTAAATCAAATTCAGTTATTATCCAGTTCTGAATTTACAATTATTCAATCCCCAGCCATTTTTTTGCAGTCAAGTACAACACCTTTTGTTTGTCTTCAAGGCTCATGTTTGCATGTTCTTCAATGAATTTACCATGTTCTAAATCTCCTAAAGGGAAAGGGAAATCGCTGCCCATGGCAATTCTATCTGCACCAAATTGTTGCAGAATAAAATCAAAAGTAGCTTCATCATGCACCAATGAGTCGATGTAAAACTTATCTAAATAGGTTTTAGGGTCATGTACTTGATGAATATTGCATAAGTCTGGACGTGCATGGTAAGCATGTGAAATTCTGCCCAATGTTTGTGGGAAACAGCCTCCACCATGAGCAAATAAAACCCTTAATTTTGGAAACTTGTCAAAAATGCCGCCAAAAATCATGCTGCAAATTGCCAAAGAAGTTTCTGCTGGCATTCCAATCAACCAAGGTAAAAAGTATTTGGGCATTTTTTCTTGACCCATCATATCCCATGGGTGAACAAAAATACACATGTCCAAATCGGAGGCCAATTGGTACAAAGGGTAAAAACTTTCATCGTCTAAGTTTTTGTCTAGTATGTGACTGGCTATTTCTATACCCGGTAAATTCAATTCTTTGCAACGCTTTAATTCTTGGCAAGCCAAATCAATATCCTGCATGGGCAAAGTGCCAAGTCCAACAAATCTTTTTGGGTATTTTTTTTGAATATCGGCAACATGGTTATTGTAGTATTGCGCCCATTCTAAGGTGTGTTCAGGTTTTGCCCAATAGTAAAACAAAACAGGTACAATAGACAAAGCCATCATTTGAACACCGTGCTTGTCCATATGTGCCAATATGGCTTCCGGATCCCAACACAAACTATCAATTGTTCTAAAAAATTGCCCATTGGCTTTCATCATATCAGCCTTGTCTGGACCCTTATGGTCTAGGTATATAAAATCATCACCATAGCCATATTTGGTTTTAAGATTGGGCATTTGAGCAGGCAAAATATGTGCATGCACATCAATTTTGGGAATTGAATTCATCAGGAATGTTACAGATTAAAAATTAAAAGCCATCGCCATCCAATAAATTACCTATGCCTCCTAGCAATCCACCTTCTTCACGTCTGCCACCTACACTACCATAGCTGATAATTCTTCCAGCTAATCTAGAAATAGGTAAAGATTGAATCCAAACTTTTCCGGGGCCTCTGAGGGTTGCAAAAAACACCCCTTCACCACCAAAAAATGTATTCTTAATACCACCCACAAATTGAATGTCATAATCAACCTCTTTGGTAAATGCTACTATACAACCCGTATCTATTTTTAACAATTCACCTGGTTGCAGTTCTCTTTCCTCTACATGGCCGCCAGCATGTAAAAAAGCCATGCCATCACCTTCTAATTTTTGCATGATGAAACCTTCGCCACCAAACAAGCCAGTTCCTAATTTTTTTTGAAATTCAATGCCCACACTCACACCTTTTGCTGCACATAAAAATGAATCTTTTTGACAAGTCATTCTACCACCCATACGGTTCAAATCAATGGGAATGATTTTACCAGGGTAGGGGGCTGCAAAGGTAACTTCTTTTTTACCATATCCATTGTTGGTATAAGCAGTCATGAACAAGCTCTCTCCTGTAAGCATGCGCTTTCCAGCCGACATTAACTTACCGAAAATGCCACCAGATTGTTGAGAACCATCTCCAAAAATGGTATTCATTTCTATGCCTTCTTGCATCATCATAAAACTACCAGGTTCAGCCATCACAGTTTCTTGAGGGTCGAGTTCAATTGCTACACATTGCATTTCACTGCCAAAAATGCGGTAATCTATTTCGTGGTTATTGATCATGTTAAAAATATTTCTTTCAATAATAATTGAAAATCGCTTCACTCAAGTTTATGAGCGTGTAATTGTGAAAAAAAAGTTTAACTTCCTAAAAAAAACACAATGAGGCGTGCAATGGTAGTTGGGGTTTCCGGTAATATCGGCAAACTATTGGTTCAAAAATTGGTCAACAATAAAATGTACCGATTCATTACTGTATTGACCCGAATCAATGAGCGTAAATTCAAACATATCCATGTCAAAAAAGTCATTGTTGATTTCAAACAAATCAACCAATACCAAACACATTTTTTAGAAATAGATGAAGTGTTTTGTATGTTAGGCTCTAATTATTCAAGCGATAAATTACTTGAAGATGCTGCTTTACTTGATTACGACATACCATTAGCTATTGCTCAACTAGCCAAATCATGTGGTGTGAATAGGTTTGTGTTGGTCAATCCACATTGTGAACAAAACCAATCCAACCCTTACTTAAAAAGAAGGTGGCAATTAGAAAAGGAAATAACCAATATAGGTTTTGAAGATTTCAAAGTATTCAGGGTCAATCAAATTGCAATTGCCAAAAGGTGGATGTCTATCCGAAAAAAAATGAAACAGTTTTACTTAAACATGTTACGTTTAACTGGCAAAAAAATAGATGGCTATTTGCAAGTGCCTGCCAATATTTTGGTGGAGGACATTGCCGCTTGGGTTACCCAACAACCTGAATTGCTAAACAGTAACCACCCCATTCAAAAAAAATGAAGACAGCCATTGTAATAGGAGGCTCTGGTTTGGTGGGCAAACAGCTCATATATCAGTTACTCAACGATGCACATTACCAAAAAGTAATAGCGCTAACCCGTAAAGATTTGGTATTGGCTCATTCTAAATTAGAACAATTAATCGTTGATTTTGATCAACTTTCGGACATTCAACACCAGTTGCTTGCAGATGATGTATTTTGTTGCATAGGCACTACCAAAGCTAAAACCCCCAATGAAGCAAATTATACCCGAATAGACCACGGCATTCCATTAGAAATTGCCAAATATGCAAAAGCCAATGGTGCCACACAATTTGTGTTGGTTTCTGCCATGGGAGCCAATGAAAAATCGATGGTATTTTATAGCCGTTTAAAAGCCAAAGTTGAAACTGATTTAATTGCCCTTGGTTTTGAAGCACTTCAAATTATCAGACCTGCTTTGTTAATGGGTGCCAGAACTGAATTTAGGTTGTTTGAAAAAATCTTTCAATGGGTATTCAAACCCATTAATTTATTGTTAGTGGGCCCTTTAAAAGCTTACAGAGGAATTGAAGCAATCACCGTTGCAAAAGCCATGGTTAACATTGCTCTACAAAAACAATTGGGAGTGCATGTATGGTCAAATGCGGAATTGTTCAATCAAGCAGCTTCCACCAATAAAAAATAGACTACAAGACCAATGCCTATAAGGCCAATGCCAAGCCATTCGCTGCGGCTGAGTTTTTCTTTGAATATAAAAAAACCTGCCAGCAAAGAGTAGGGGAAGAATGCCAATTGCATAAAACCCATCGCATTCAAATTGAATTGTGCATAACTGATGTTGAGCAACCAAGAGCCTAAAATGGTAAAAAATGCCACTCCAAATAAATATTTACTTTGTTTGAAAGCCACCACAAAAGAACTGTGACTACCCATTAAAAGTGCCACCACCAACAAACAACATTCAGTGGTGAATGTGGCAAAAGAAGCACTACAGGTTTGCATAGGAAAAGACAACAAGGCATAACCAAACCCCCAGGCAATAGCGCCACTCACTGCCCAAATTAAACCACTGTTGGACTGTTGTTTTTTCCATTGAATGCCTATGCCAGCCATACAAAACAAAGAAGCAATGTAAAACCAAATACCCAAAACTGAATGCTGAAAAATAGCTGCCACAGCATAATGAATGAGGGCACCCGCAATACCCAGTACCGAAACATTGGCAAAGTGTAAAGATTGTAATGCTTTGATGTATGCATACAAGCCAAATGCATTCAGCAAACCACAGCCTATTAGTATGGCCAATTGGCTTGCTGCTGGTATTTGTAATTGCTCTGGGCTGATGCCCAATAAAACCAACGATAACAATACAGCGTATATACTCCTGAATCTTAAAATCTCCCAGGCATTTTGTTGGGTGCTGCTGAATTTTATAAAAAGATCAGCGGTAAAGTAAGCTGTGTTTACCAGCAAAGCATACCAGAAAATACTCATGCAGGGTAGTGTTTGAGGGTTTTCAAAATCATTTGGGTGTAATCGTATTGCAAATCTTCGTGTAGTTTTTGAATGGCTTGCGCTATTTTTTTGAGTTGACGCTGGTACATATTAACCAAAATAGGGTATTTCTGAAATTCAATGGGTAACTGTTCTAAACAACTGCAAAAATGCAGCAAAATTATGACGGTTGTTTCTGGTTTGTTGGCATACCGAATATGGGTATCGGCAATGCGCAATGCTTTTCGGATGGTTTTTTTAGCCAAATACACCTGATGGGTATTGGTTGCCTCAAACGCTTCGCTCATCATTGCTTTTACTTTTTCAATGTATGCTTCCTCGTCTTGTTGTTCAAACAAAAGGTAGTGCAACAAAGCCTTGTTGGCCGTCTTAAATTTTGCCACTTGTAACAACAATACTTCCAATTCTGCTGGTGGCAGTTTTCGGATGGCTTGTTTGAGTTGTTGTAGGGTGGAGGTGTGCATGGAATATGGCTTCAAACATACAAATAGTATTTTACAAGATTTTTAACCTAAAAATAATCTGTAATTTATTGTCATTTTGATAGTTAATTGTTTAATAAAATAGAATATTTACATAAATTGCATCCTATTTGACAATCAACCTACCCTTGAAGAAGTTCATTTACATTTTAATAGTATTTCTAGCATTTCCCTTTGTTTCTGAGGCACAAAGCCTTTCTAATTTAAGAATAGATGGCAATCCAACCAATTTGTGCAGTGGAAACAGCTATACCATTCGGTTTGATACAGCAGGTTTTGCCACAAGCCCTGCACCCTTATTTAAAATTCAGGTATCAGACCAAAATGGCAATTTTGGTTCAGGTATTCTTGATGTCAACGTTACAACTTTAAGTTACAGTTGGACTGTACCAGCAAGGACAAATGCTAGTACCTATTCCATTCGCGCAAGCAATGGAACCAAGGCCGATACCATTACAGGTTTTACCATTTCAAAGCCTATACCCGATTTTTCATTTACACCGAATATACCCTGTGCAGGCAATACAGTAAACTTTACAAATGCATCTTCGGGCGTAAATCCATTAAATTATACTTGGCAATTTGGAACAGGAGTAGGCGCACCTGCAAATACCAATAATACCAGCCCATCTGTAAGTTTCAATCCTGCAAATGGCACTGGTAGTCAAAGTTATACCATTAATTTGTCGGTGACAGATAAATATGGTTGCAGTGATAACCTCAATAAAACAATTGTAGTCAATAAAAATCCAACAGCTTCTTTTACAAATACTCCTAATAGTATATGCGCTGGCTCAAATGTTGCTTTTTCGGCAACTAGTACAGGTAATATTCCCTTAAATTATTCATGGCAATTTGGAACAGGTATTGGTGCACCAGCTAATAATAATTCGCAAAATCCAACAGTTAGTTTCAATCCAGCAAATGGAGCAGGAAGTCAAACATACACAACACAATTAACCATTACAGACAACAATGGTTGTTTTACCAATACAAATCAAAATATTGTTGTAAATAGAAAGCCAATTGCAGACTTTTCTATTAACCAGTTAAGTTCTATGTGCTCTGGAACTTTAATTAATACTACAAATAACTCAATTGGATCTGCTCCTTTAACCAGTAATTGGAATTTCTATGGTGCTGGAGCACCTAATTCTATGAACAATATTACAAATCCTTCATTCAGTTTTCAATTAAATAATGGATCTGGAAGTTCACCAAATACAATTGAACTTATTATAAAAGACAACAATAATTGTAGCAATTCCAAGACTTTAAATATTACAACTAAACAAAATCCAATTGCATACATAGATACAAACGTTTTGGATATCTTTAATGGAGTAGATTGGGCTTCAAACTTGAGGTTGTTTACACATTGTAAAGCTACAATTGATAGTCAATCATTTGATGCTTATCTTGATGTTAAAAGTTTAACATTTAACTCAGATTCAATATACAGTGTAAAATGGGGGGATAATCAGGAAAATATTTATTCAGCACCATTTTCAAATACTCAGTCTATTTCGCATACTTTTAACAAATTGGGATATTTTAATTTGGAATTACAAGTAGTAAACAAAAATGGTTGTTCAAATAAGAGTATTTACAACATATACAATGGTTTTCTACCAGTAGGTACAATTAAGTATCCAATTTCAGGTTTACAACCACAATATTGCAATCCATTTACAATTGGATTTCCTGTTGACACAGCAAATACGAAATTAAATTTACCTGAGACAAAATATGTTTTTGCGGTAAATGATGGTTCTCCAGATAAAGTATTTACCCAAGAAGACTTGCCAAATATTATTTATCATACATTTAAAAATACATCATGCTCAACAAATAGTGTAATTGGAAATACTACAGTAAATAATTCATTTGTTGCGACTTTTAGTTGTACAAATCCATGTGGAACAGCAGTAAGTTCAGTAAATCCAATTAGAATTATAAATAAAGTTGTTGCTGATTTCAAAGTCTCACCAGATTCAATTCAATGTGTAAATTCTAATTTTAGTTTTAAGAATATTTCAAAGGGTAGTAGTTTTAGTGCTTCTTATGATTGTGAAAATAGATTGACACATCAATGGTCAATTTCGCCCGGTATTCAAGGTGTTGATTGGGTTGTTGTTTCTGGTCAATTGAAATACAATTTTAGTTTACCAGAAAATGCCTCTATCGACATTAAATTTCTTAAAGCAGGAATTTATTCTATTAAATTGTCTGTAAATCAGGCTACTAATGCAACACCTGGTTGCAACAGGGACTCTATCGCCAAAACCATCTGCGTTCAACCCATACCTGTTCCAAATTTTACTTTTCTATCAAACCAAACCAATACCTGTATTCCTGATACAGTTGCCATTCAAAATTTATCGAACACACTGACTAGTTGTGGTAGAACCAATTACAAATGGCGCGTTAAGGACAGCTTAAGTGGAACCTGGCTCAATTCAGAAACAAGGTTTTCATTCATTGCTGGAACCACAGATACCTCTGTGAATCCAGTTTTGGTGTTCAAACAAAAAGGCAATTATGTCATTCGATTAGAAGTTTCCAATACCTGTGCTGGGGTATATGTAAAAGATTCTTTTATAGTCATTACAGACATTCCGGTAGTTGGGCTTCCACCTGATTTAATGTTATGTGATAGCCAACGTTTGGTAATGAATGCCAATTACGACAGCAGTTTTACCAGCATCACCAATTACCAATGGGCGGTTATACCAGCAGGATCAACTTTTGTAAATGGGAGCAATGCCAACCAACGTTTTCCTACTATTTTGTTTCCTAATACCTCAAATGTGCCTATCACATACACTGTCACCTTAAAAGCGCTCAATGTATGTGGATGGTCAAAACCAGATACCCAATTGGTCACCATTAATCCAAAGCCAAAGGTATTGTTTCAAAATTTAAAGCAAGCATTTTGCTCGGGTGATACTACTAATATTAGGCTCAGAACCAATATAAAAGACAGTGCCAATGTTGTGTATACTTGGACTGCTGTGGCAAGTAGTGGAAGTGTTGTTGGACATAGCTCAAATGTAGTTGGAGATACAGCCAATATGAGGCAAAGAATTTTAAACACCTCAAATGCTACTCAAACGGTTACCTATACCATTTGGGCAAGGAACAAACAAACCAATTGTAAGGGTGATTCTGTAATTGTAACAGTGAGCATATACCCTATACCAGTTATATCGGCATCAGGTGTAAATATTTGTTCTGGAAATACCCTTACAATTCCTTTAAGTTCAAGTGTGGCTGGTAGTTTTTTTACTTGGACCGCCAATACGAACAACAATAAATTATCTGGTTTTTCGGCTTCAACTTCACCTAGTTCAGGGCCAATTACTTTTACACTGAATAATACAGATACGATTGCAATTGCTTTAATTGATACTGTAAAGACTGTTTTCAATGGTTGTTTTTCAAGTCCGTTGGTGTTGACATCTAACATTTATCCAAAACCTCAAGTTGTCAATAGTAGAACAACAGACTCTATTTGTTCTGGAGCTAGTTTTGTGTATGCGCCAAGGGCAAAATTTTTAAATACAACTTTCAATTATTCAGCCACCCTAATTTCAGGTACAGTTTCAGGATTTTCAAATGGTACAGGGCAAATCAATCAAGTTTTAACAAATAGTGGCAATACCATTGGAATTGTAAGGTATGGGATTGTTCCTACAGGGCCAACTCCTACATTTTGTCAAGGAGATACCTTTTATGTAATGGTTTATGTGAAGCCATTGCCAATTTTAAGTGTCAGTGCAACAAGTTCAATTTGTAGTGGAGACCAAACCAATATTGGCTTGTCAAGTAACATGGCAGGTACCTTGTTTTACTGGAATGCTATACTTGTATCGGGCAATTTTACAACGGGTTTTACCAATCAATCCAATACAAACCCAATATCAGGTCCAATTGTTCAATCCATTACCAATAATGGCAATACAACTGCAATTGTAGTGTACACCATTTTTCCAATAATAAATGGTTGTGTGGGCAATAACCAACCTCATGTTGTCAATATTTTTCCTGGGGTAAGGGCCGGTACGCTATCAGATACAGCAACTGTATGCGCAGGAAACAATGGCAATACACTCGTTTTAAACAACAATGTTGGTGCTGTATTGAGATGGGAATATGCGGTTGCACCTTTTACCAATTGGCTGTCTGTTTCAAATACCAGCAACCAATTTGTGTACAACAATTTGTTGCAAACTACCCGGTATAGGGCTGTAGTAAGTTCCGGAGCTTTGGCTCAATGCCCATCTACCAACACACCTGAATTACAAATTACCGTAGATTCTATTTCTGCTGGAGGAATAATTACCCCTTGGGATACCGTTTGTATGGGTACGAATAATGGCGTTTTGAAACTTTCTGGTAAAAGAGGTAAGGTATTGAATTGGGAAAAAGTGAACCAATTTCCTTTAAGCGTTGTGAATAATTGGACATCGATTGCAAATACTCTAGATAGCCTAGTTTACTTGAATTTAAATCAATCTACATGGTACAAAGCCAAAGTTAAAAATGGAGCATGTGCGGCCATTTACAGTGATTCTGTAAAAGTAACAGTTGACAGCATTCCTAGCAATGCCATTGCCACTGATATCTCATTTTGTATGCCTTCTGGTAATACAAGCACCAGTTCAAGTTTAACGGCCTCTTCAATTGCAATTGGAAAAGGTACATGGAAATACCTTTCAGGGCCTTCTGTACCAATTATTACGGATGCCAACAATACGAATTCGACCATTTCTAATTTGTTGGTTGGAACTTATTGGATAGAATGGAAGGTTAGCAATGGTAAATGTGGCTCTAAGTCTGATACTGCAAAAATAGTTGTACTGCCAGTTTTAACTGCTTCCATTGAAAAAGATACAGTTGTTTGTTTTGGTCAATCACCCGGAAAATTAAAAAGCACCCAAGCGGGAGGTAACGGCATATACACCTACCAATGGCAAAAAAGTTCGAATGGTTCAAGTTTCACTGATATGCTCAATGATACAAATGCTGAGTTAAATGTTCCCATTTTAACAGCTAATACTTGGTATAGATTGAAAGTGAATTCTAATACTTGCTCAACTGTTTCGAATAGCGTTCAAATTAAAGTTCAGCCTGCTATCATTAACAACACCATCGCGCCCAATCAAAAATTGTGTTTGAATACTACAGCAGCAAATATTATAGGTTCTGTTCCAATTGGTGGAGATGGTTTGTATTACAGTTACCAATGGCAAAAATACTTTTCTAATACTTGGCAAAATACCAGTGTTGCTGATACTCTCAAAGATTTTGCACCCGGTGTTTTGGGTCAAACTACTGTTTATAGAAGAGTGGTAAATTCCGGTAATTGTAGGAATAATCAGGCTTCCATTAGTAACCAAGATACCATAACTATTTTTCCATTACCAACTGTGAATGCAGGTGCTGATTCTACAAAATGTCAAAATTATCCTGCATTTTTATTGAATGGTTCTCCAGCTGGTGGTGTATGGACTGGAAGCTATGTCAACAATGGCAATCAATTCAATTTGAGTGCGGCTCCAATTGGGAATTACCCATTAATTTATACCTATACAGACTTGAATAATTGTGTCAACAAAGACACCACCATTGTATCCGTTATTTCGCTTCCTATTGTTGAGGCTGGCGCTAATTTTTCAATATGTAACAATGCAGATTCACTCAGCTTAACTGGTTTTTCACCTTCGGGTGGTTTGTGGTATGGGAATGGTGTAACAAAGTCTGGCAAGTTTTCTCCAAAGGGATTGGTGCCGGGTACTTATAAATTGTATTATAAATTTACTGCTGGTACTGGTTGTGAAGGCCTCGATTCTTTGGAAGTGACAATCAATCCAACGCCCAATGCCAGTTTTGTTTTACCTAGTCAATTGTGTGCTTTGGGTTCTTGGAACCTCCAATCATTGACAAACAACCAAGCGGTAATTGCATCTTATTTATGGAAAATCAGTAACAATGCCTCTTTTTCCAATAACATATTGAGCGCTTATACCATTGCAAATCCAATTTTAAGTTTTCCTGAAAACAAAACCAATAATGATGTAGCTTATACCATACAATTAATAGCGACTACAAATTTTGGTTGTATTGATACAGCAACAAAAAATATCCAATTGAGAAGAAGACCACTTGCTCAATTTGTATTGAAACAAAATTTCAATTGTGGACCCTTTAGCGATACCCTTAAAATTACAACTTCAAATGTTCGTTCTTCATACAATTGGAGCATCAATCCAAGTATACCATTAACCACAATTACTAATGCCAATGCGGTAGTTGCTTACCCAGTTAATATTACCAATTCCGTTATCACCTACCAGATTGCTTTGTATGCAACCCGTAATGATACCACATTGAGTTGTATGGATACCATTGTGCAAACTGCAAGCGTATATCCTAAGCCTTCTGTATTGTTTTCAGTTCAACCTCAAGCTGCAGGTTGTTCACCTTTACCAGTCACATTTACCAATACTTCCGATCCCAAAAATTCAGAATCAATCAATGACATGTCATTTGTTTGGAAAATGAACAACATGCCAAATGATACGAACAAAAATAAATCGCTTACCTTTTACAATAGAAATGGGGTCATAGACAGTGTTTATACCATCACATTAATTGGAACCAGTAAATGGAGTTGTACCGATTCGGTGAAAAACAATGTCACCGTTTATCCTTATCCAAAATCGAATTTTACAGTTACCAATTCTACCAATTGTGCACCTTTTACAATAGACGCTTCAGTTATCAGTTTAACCCAATATGCTTCAGCCAATGACAATTACAAATGGGAACTTTTAGATAGGAACATGGCTGTAATCAGTAGCTCAACAGGTACAAGCATACCAATAAAAACACTGAGTGCTCCAAACGACACTGTTTATTACAGACTCATCACGTCCAATGTACATGGCTGTAAACCAGATTCCTTAACCAGGCTGTTTACCACCATTGACAATCCAAAACCAGGCTTTACCTTGAGCGACAGTGTGGGTTGTCATCCACTGACGGTGATTGTAAACAATACCTCAACAGTGGGCGTAGCTTCAAGTTGGACCATTGGGAGTGTATTGAAAGGTAGTATGGCCAATCCATTTACGAATGTGTTTAGCAATGCCTCAAACACTACTGATAGAATAGACAGCATTAAATTGGTGATTACAGCAGGTACAGGTTGTAAAGATTCATTGACCAAATATGTACGCATTTTACCCA
>JAIXWI010000042.1 GCA_027491355.1 Bacteroidota bacterium | reverse complement strand
GTTAAGAAGTGGCAGGATTACCGCCTAACGGCGGAGGACCATTGGGGGTGGCTGAACAAGAGAGAAAAAGACTCATTGCGTTGCAATGAGTTCCTTTTTTGCATAAAAAAACTCCCTCAAATAAATTTGGGGAGTTTTTTTATGCAAAAAAGCCGCTTACGCGACTTTTTCTCTCTTGTTGCGGAGGCAGGACTCGAACCTACGACCTTTGGGTTATGAGCCCAACGAGCTACCACTGCTCCACTCCGCGATATAGGGATGCAAATGTAGGACATTTGCTGAAACGAACAAAATTAAGTATAAATTAAATAGTATAGGGTTGATGCTCAAATGAATAGTTATTTCATTTGCTTCAATTGATGCAAGATTTCTTCCAAACCATTGCTTTTTATTTCGTAAAGTGTGTGCAATTGCATGCCCAATTTACCAGTTGGCATGCCTTTACGTTTGAACCATTCCAAATAAGATACAGGCAAATTGCTAAGAACAGTGCCTTTGTATTTGCCAAAAGGCATTTTTTGCACCACCAAGCTTTGAAGTATTTCAGGATTTAAACCCATTTCATTAGCCATGAATGGTTTCTTTTTTACCGTAATTGACGATGACGCTATGCTCATATTCGAGCCATTCTTTCCATCTTTTGTCAACATCTATTCCTGTACCATATTTTTTGGCATAGCCTAAAAACGTAGTATAATGACCCGCTTCACTGACCATTAAGTCGTGGTAAAACTTAGAAAGCTCTGGGTCGCTGATGTTTTTTGAAAGCACCTTAAAACGCTCACAACTCCTAGCTTCAATGAGGGCTGAAAAAAACAAACGGTCAATGAAAGATTGTTGACGGCTGCCATCCTTTTTTAAAAACTTGAGTAAATCGTTTACATATTCATCTCGGCGTTCTCTACCCAATTGCAAACCCCTTTGTTTGATGAGTTCATGAACCTGATTGAAATGTTCAATTTCTTCTTTGGCAATAGCCAATAAATCGGTCACCAAATCTGGATGTTCAGAATTTTGTGTAATCAAATAAATGGCATTGGTAGCAGCCTTTTGCTCACACCAAGCATGATCTGTTAAAATTTCTTCAATATTGCTTTCAACAATATTCACCCAGCGAGGATCAGTAGGAAGTTTTAAGCCTAACATAGTTTTAATTTCACTTACAAATCTACCTGAATTAAGGAGTTAAAAAAGCGGCGAGAAATGTTTTCTTTGTAAGGTGAAGTCATCCGCACAAAAATTGTTAATCATTGGAACTGTTTGGCCTGAGCCCAATTCATCGGCTGCAGGTTCAAGAATGATGCAATTGATTCAATTGTTTTTGAATGCAAATTGGGATTTGGTATTTGTCAGTACAGCTTCGCAAGGCGAATGGTCGGTGAATTTAACAAGTTTAGGAATTGAAACAGTATCCGTTGAGGTCAATGATGCATCATTTGATACTTTTTTAGAAAACTGTCAACCCAATGCAGTTTTGTTTGACCGCTTCATGACTGAAGAGAAATTTGGATGGAGGGTTGCCCAAATTTGCCCCAACGCAATCCGCATCTTGGATACTGAAGATTTGCATTTTTTAAGAGCCCTCCGAACTGCTCAATTTAAAAACAAAAGCAATTCAAACCCTGATAACTGGCAGTTCAAGGACTGCTTTAGAGAAATAGCAAGCATTTACCGATGCGACCTTAGTTTAGTCATTTCAAACGCAGAAATGCATTTGCTTACTCATACATTTGGCATCAACCCATCCTTGTTGTTTTACCTACCTTTACTATACAACAGTGTCGATATGGTTAATGTTGCTGCTTTTGCAGAAAGAAAAGATTTCATGTTTATTGGTAATTTCTTACATGAACCCAATATGCAAACAGTTGTAGCACTCAAAGAAAAAATATGGCCGATACTAAAAAATAAATTACCAGGTGTCCAACTTCATATTTATGGGGCGTACCCATCTCAAAAAGCATTGGGTTTGCATCAAGTAAAGGACCGTTTTCTGGTACATGGACGCGTCAATGATGTAACAACTGTCATGCAATCAGCACGGGTACTTTTGGCGCCCATTCCTTTTGGTGCCGGGCTCAAAGGTAAATTGCTAGATGCTATGTTCAATGGTTTGCCTTCTGTAAGCAGTACTATCGGTGCTGAGGGTATTGGCAATGCCAGTAATTGGCCAGGTTTTATTGCCGATGATACAACACATTTTATTAACGATGCCATTCAATTGTACACTCAAGAAAGCAGCTGGAAACAGGCTCAAGAAAATGGTTTTGAATGCTTACAGACTTCTTTTCAGTTTGTAAATTTTGAACCTATTTTTCAGCAAACCATACAAAAGTTAAGTATAGAATTATTGGAACACCGGAAGCAACATTTTATGAGTGCATTGTTACAATACCATACCTTTCAAAGCAACAAGTATTTCTCCAAATGGATTGAGGAGAAAAACAAACAAACTGCTCAATCATAGGCTTTCTTAGATTCCGCAAAATATTCTGTTACTTTGCAACATGTCTTTTAAATCAGGCTTTGTTGCCATCATCGGAAAACCCAATGTAGGAAAATCTACTTTGTTGAATGCCCTATTGGGCGAAAAATTGTCAATTGCCACACAAAAGGCACAAACTACCCGACACCGTATCAAAGGCATTTACAATACCCCTGAATGCCAACTGGTATTTTCTGATACACCTGGCATCATTCAGCCCAAATACAAATTGCAAGGCAGCATGATGAAATTTGTAAACGAAAGTTTGAGCGATTGTGACGCGGTTTTGTTTATGACAGATTTCAACAGTTACAATGAAGAGCCAGAGCTCATAGAAAAAATAAAAATGATTCAAACACCCATGATCTGTGCCATCAATAAAATAGACGAGCACAGTCAGGAGGAAGTTGAACAAAAAATAGCTTTTTGGAAAGAGTTGGGTATTTTTAAATCCATTGTACCTTGTTCAGCTAGCAATCAATTCAATGTAGGCGTTCTCATTCAAACCCTCATGGAATATATGCCTCAAGGTGCTCCATTTTACGACCAAGACCAACTCACCGATAAAAGTGAGCGCTTTGTTGCCTCTGAAATTATCCGCGAAAAAATCATGTTGCGCTACAAAGAAGAAATTCCTTATTCAGTTCAAGTAGAAATTGAAAGTTTCAAAGAAGAGCCTAATATCATTCGCATTTCTGCAGTTATATACGTGATGCGTGATTCGCAAAAAATTATTTTAATTGGCAAGGGTGGCATTGCCATCAAAAATATGGGCATTGCCGCAAGAAGAGACTTGGAATTGTTTTTCAAGAAGAAAATTTTCTTAGAAACTTTTGTCAAAGTAAAAGAAGATTGGAGAGACAATGACCGCACATTAAAGCAATTCGGTTACGAGTCAGAATAAGGATGTTTCTTCCTTCATCTCAATTAGATTGCCCATAAACCAATTCTATTTATTAACTTCGCAGGCTAAAATTAACTGATTGTGGGAAATATTGTTGCCATTGTAGGAAGACCAAATGTAGGGAAATCAACCCTTTTCAACCGCATTTTAGGCGACCGTAAAGCCATTACGGATGACTTTAGCGGTGTTACCCGTGACAGGCATTACGGAAAAGCAGAGTGGCAAACTCGTGAGTTTGTATTAATTGATACGGGCGGATATGTGCCTCACAGTGAAGATATTTTTGAATCTGCCATTCGTGAACAAGTAAAAATTGCCATTGAAGAAGCTGATGTATTGTTGTTCATGGTTGATGTGCAAACTGGGGTAACAGATTTAGATCAAGCATTTGCGAATTTATTAAGAAGAAGTAAAAAGCCAGTTTTGTTGGTTACCAACAAAGTAGACTCTTTCGACAAAGAATATGAAGCTGCAGAATTCTATAGCCTTGGCTTCAAAGAAATGTACTGTATTTCTAGCACCAGTGGCAGTGGCACCGGTGACCTATTGGATGCCGTAATTTCTAAAATGCAGCCTGAAGACTTAGTAGAACAAGAAACCTTAGACCTCCCTAAAATAGCTGTAGTTGGCAGACCAAATGTGGGCAAATCATCATTGGTAAATGCCCTATTAGGTCAGGACAGAAACATTGTTACTGAAATAGCAGGAACAACCCGAGATGCCATTCATTCGCATTACAATTTATACGGCAAAGAATTAGTTATTGTAGATACTGCTGGTATCCGACGCAAAAAGAAAGTAGAAGAAGACATTGAGTTTTACTCGGTAATGCGCTCATTGCGCTCATTAGAAGATTGTGATGTTGCTATTTTAGTCATTGATGCAACGGTTGGTTTAGACCAGCAAGATTTAAACTTGGTTAACTTGGCCGTAAAAAATGGTAAAGGCTTGTTGTTGGTAGTCAACAAATGGGATTTGATTGAAAAAGATACCAAAACAGCCAGAACCTTTGAACTAGAAATCAAAGAAAAACTCAGACCCTTCGACGATGTAAAGATTTTATTTGTATCGGCCCAGGAGAAACAAAGAATTTTCAAAGTCATTGAAGAAGCCCTGCATGTTTTTGAGAATAGAACCAGACGCATCTCTACAAGTAAACTGAACGACTTCTTCCAAGAAGTAATAGCAGCCTATCCGCCACCTTCTGTAAAAGGTAAATTTGTGAAAATCAAATACGTAACCCAATTGCCTGGTAGAAGCCCTAAATTTGCAATGTTTTGCAACCTGCCACAATATGTAAACGAGAGTTACAAGCGCTATTTAGAAAACAAGCTCCGTGACGAATTTGACTTCACAGGCTGTCCAATTACTATTTATTTTAGAAAAAAATAGCCAAAGTTTGGTTATTTGAATAACTCGTTTATATTTGCACCGAATTTAGAAACAACTAATTTAAAACAAAATGAAAAAAGTATTATCAATCGTTGCCGCTTCTGCTATGTTGGCTATCGTAGCTTGCGGTCCTTCTGCTGAAGAAAAAAAGAAAGCTGAAGAAAAAAGAGTTCAAGACAGCATCGAAGCTGCTACTCGTTTACAAGATTCAATCGCAGCTGAAGAAGCTAAGATGATGATGGGCGATTCAACTGCTACTACTGATTCAGCTGCTGCTACTACAACTGAAGCTGCTCACTAATCATTAGTTGATCACATTAAAAAAGAGTACCTAATTGGTACTCTTTTTTTTTACCCTTTGGTATCAATTGCATGTAAATACCCCTCAATTTCAGTATTTTATTAAAAGTATGAGGTTAAACACTAAAAATTATTTGCAGAGATAAAAAATAACCCTATCTTCGCAGTCCTTAAATACAAAGGTCATGGCACAACCAACATATAACCCTTCAGTTAGAAAAAGAAGAAACAAACACGGTTTTCGCGAAAGAATGGCAAGCGAATCTGGAAGAAAAGTAATCGCAGCTCGTAGAGCACGTGGACGCAAGAAACTAACTGTTTCTGACGAAAAAAGACACAAAAAATAAGCCGGGTTTAACAACCAGTTTATGTCATCATAGTAGCTTAAATCCGGGTTTTCTCGGATTTTTTTTTGCATGAAAACTAAGCAATTCACTAAACTAGAGCGCATGAAAAGCAAAACAGCCATTGAGGCTTTGTTTTTGCCTGATTGCCAAAAGCTCAACTGTGCTCCATTTAGGATTGTTTGGAAATTGCAATCCGAATTTGTGGGTGTTCCGGTTCAAGTATTAATTATTTGCCCAAAAAAGAGATACAAACGCGCTCATACTCGGAACCGAATCAAACGTCAAATCAGAGAAATCTATAGAGTTCAGAAAAGCATTCTTTGGAATGTCATCGAGCCTTTGAAGCAAACCTATTCTCTAGGAATTTTTTATTCAGGACCTGAAGAAATGGATTTCAACCAAATGAAAACCGTTTTTTGTGCTGGTTTGTCTAAAATTGCAATATCCATTGAAAAAGCTCATTAATTTTCCATTTGTTTTTTTGGTCAAACTATACCAATGGGGGCTATCTCCGTTATTACCAAATAGCTGCAGGTATACTCCAACTTGTAGTCAATACACCATTGAAGCCATTCAAAAATATGGTCCATTCAAAGGAATTTGGCTTGGAATCAAACGTATCAGCAGGTGTGGACCTTGGGGAGGACACGGACACGATCCAATACCTTAAAATCTATATTATGTTACAAATTCAACAATTTGTTTTTAACGATTTTCAAGAAAATACTTACGTGCTTTGGAATGAGCAAAAAGAATGCATGCTTGTAGATCCTGGTTGTTACAGTTCACCTGAAAAACAACAACTGAAATCTTTTATAGAAAACAATCAATTGAAACCCGTTTTATTGGTGAATACGCATTGTCATATAGACCATGTATTGGGCAATTCGTTTGTAATGGATACTTGGAAATTACCCTTGCATTTGCATAGAAACGAATTGCAAACTTATAGAGAAACCAACCGTTGGGCTGATGTTTTTGGCATTCAAGCCAATGCGGTTCCTTCAAATTTGGTATTCATAGACCAAGATTCGGAATTGAAATTAGGGCAGTACCGATTCAATATTTTTTTTACACCAGGACATTCAATTGCTTCATTGAGTTTTTACCAAGCAGAAAGTAACTTGGTTTTGGCTGGCGATGTGCTGTTTCAGAGAAGCATTGGCAGAACCGATTTGCCAGGTGGAAACTTGAATGTATTGCTCAATAGCATCCAAACAAAACTGATGACACTACCTGAAAATTGTATTGTTTACAGTGGACATGGCTCTCAAACTACTATTGGCGAAGAAAAATTGTACAATCCTTTTTTAAACCCTTAATTTTGAAAATGCAGTTTGATTGGCAGTTAATCACAGTCGTTACAATTGTTGGGTGGGCCATTGCCTATTTAGCTAAACGCTTTTTGTTTACCAAAAAGGCTGCTGATTGCGGCAGCACATGTGGCTGTCATCCTTCGAAAGAAACCAGGAAATATTAGGCTTTGATGTTTTTTAACATCACCTCAGTCATGGCATCTAAATCAAATTCAGGCTTCCAACCCCAATGTTCACGTGCTTCCGTATCGTTGATGCTTTGCGGCCAACTGTCTGCAATGGCTTGTCTAAAATCTGGGGCATAACCCAGTGTGAAATTTGGTATGTGTTTGCGAATGCTTGCTGCAATTTCTTCAGGATTGAAACTCATGCCAGCAACATTGTAGCTACTTCTGATTTTTACATTTTCAGCAGGAGTTTCCATCAATGAAATGGTTGCACGAATGGCGTCATCCATATACATCATTGGCAAGGTAGTGTTTGCGCTTAAAAAAGATTGGTAAGTGCTGTTTTTTATGGCCTCATGATAAATATGAACGGCATAATCTGTAGTGCCTCCGCCTGGTGCACTTTTCCATCCAATTAAACCTGGATAGCGGATACTTCTTACATCTACACCATATTTTTGATGGTAGTATTCACAAAATCTTTCTCCAGCCAATTTGCTGATTCCATAAATGGTATTCGGTTCCATTACCGTGTACTGAGGTGTGGCTACTCTGGGTGTGGTAGGTCCAAAAACTGCAATAGAACTAGGCCAATACACTTGTTTGATTAATCCTTCTTTGGCAGCATCCAAAATATTAAACAAACCGTTCATATTTAAATCCCAGGCAAACTTTGGATTTTTTTCTGCTGTAGCTGATAACAATGCTGCCAATAAATATACCTGTGATATTTCGTGTTTTTTAACAAGCTCATAAAAGCGGTCTTTGTCTAATACATCTAATTGTTCAAACAATCCTTCTTGATTTTCCATGGCTCTGATATCGCTGCATACAACTTGGTCATAACCATAGCGCTGACGAAGTGAAGCAGCTAATTCCAATCCGATTTGACCATTAGAACCTATGATGAGTATTTTTTCCTTATTCATGTGATGTAATTACGAAGTCAAAGGTAAATAAATCATTGTTGTTGTAAAGCCTCTTTGAGTTTGAATTTTCCACCAAGTGAACCCGGAATTGTATAGTATGGCGTATCTGTTGGACTGATCCAAATCAATTTGCTCGTATCTATTCCTTGTTCACCCAATCTGTTTTTAAAAGATTTGGCCCAGCCAAAATCTATGGCATATAGGTCTTCATGGTATCTGAATTGTTGCAGGTTTCGGTTCAAAGCTGCCGTTTGTTTAGATTGCCCCATGAGGTTTTCTCTGAGTAACAAAATACCGTTTACAAAAAGCGCAATAACAAGAATGCCAACAAGGACACGCAATTGTACAATTTGCCAAGTATAAACCAGCATCAATATACAAAGCAGCCAAATATGTGGAATGTATCGCATAATCCATGCTTCTTGGTTAATGAAAAAGCTTCCCCAAAAAAGCCCAACTCCAAGCAACCATTTCCACCTCATAGACCGTTCTTTGGTTTTGTAAATGGCAAGCAAAAACAAGACAATGCTCAAGCAAAAAAGCTCAGGAAACAATGTTCCCATTGCACCAATATCTGGAAACCCATTGGCATAGCAGCTGTCTGAAATGATTTCGAATGGTTTTTTATAGCTGGTAGATGCTGGTGTTCGCCACCATCCTGGTTTTGAGAAAAGAGCCATTCCAAACTTTTGAATCCTATTTTTACCGATAAAATTTTGAGGATAATTACTTTCTGCAAAAAAATTGATTTCAGTATTTGAAACAGCAGGAAAAAACGGATGCCCTTTATGGATGTAATTACTTACAAATGGATGAAAACCAATAACAAAATATACTAAAACAACAAACACACCAAATCTAATGAACCAAATCAGTCTTTGGTTTATTTGAGTAAGCGATAGGTATACAAATGTGCATCCCAAAAGCAGTATTGAAAAAGCGGTGCCAGTAAGTTTTAAATAAGCCAATAAAGCAGTTAGTATGAATGCCGGAAACCAATATTTAATGTAAGGTTCTTTACAAACCACTAACCAATACAATATGGCTAATGAGAGCACATTTGCCAATATGCCGTCTACATAAAATGTTGTCAAATTGAGCAACGCAAGTGGATTCAAAGCAATTAAAATTCCAATAACAACAACCAAAATTTTATGAAGCTTGAACAATTGCTGCAGCAGGCCTCCACTCAAAATAAATGCAGTAAAAAGTGTACTAAACAAGGCAATGCCCTTGGCCCATTCTATGTGATGGCTAAATTGATAAACCACAGCCCCAAATGCCCAATGTCCAATTGGAAAATGATTCAAATAGTAATGACAATAAGCTGTTTGTTCAGGTAATAAACTTGAATAATATGGGTTCCAACCCTGCGCTAGCAAATACACCGCATCGTGATGGTACCAAATGGCATCAAAACAAGTTTCATGGTAAAAAGAAGCAAAAACAAAACACAAACCTAAACACACTACTGATGTAACTGAGAACACAATACTTTGCTTAAATGGAACTGCATGTATTTTTGATAAGTAGGTTGCGTTGCCAATGCCAAATAAAACCAAGCATTTGATTGAATGCCAATAGCCAATAGGGCAATTGAGTAACAAACCTATTAAAGGAATCAATACCATCATAGCATACAATAGCAACATGCTACTGCCTAAAATGTAAAATGGTTGTTTGGTATTGAACAGCTTATTCAAATGCATCAGGCAAAGATTGTGGTGTTATTATTTGCTTATTACCCATCAACCAACTATTAGTGAATTGACACCAATTGCAATCCTCTTTGCCACAACCTTGAGTAAATTCCTTGTTTTTTATTTTGTTGTAAACAGCTACTATTTGATTTTGTACAAAACTTACATCTTGTGGTGTAATTGCAATAGGCTCTTTATAGAATTTGCCGGAATCTTTATCTGGCTCTACAAAGTCAAACTCTGCGCTGCGCATTTCCCATTTTTTAGTTTGGTCATTGTCCATAATGAGTTTATAAAATACCGCTTGTCTCCAATAATCACCACCATGTATGTCTTCAAAATTTGGTTCTTTGCCTTTTGCAATTGCATCTTGCACCTTTTGATCATCAGGCCTGTTGAATTTTTTTACTGCATTTTTGTATTTGCCTGTTTTGTAATCAACCACTTTTACAAAGTTGCCATCAAACTCTAACTTGTCTAACTTTCCGTTGATAGGAACACCACTTACCACAACATTTTTATAAGCTTTTTCAATGGATGTAATTTTGTTCCAATAATTGATATACTGATTGTAAAATTGAGTTAGAATTTGTTCCCCATATTCTATTTTACGCTCAAATGCAGCAGGTAAAAAACTGTCCTCGTGTTTGCGCATGTACCATTTAAAATCTTTTATAAACTGACTCACCTCATGAAATTGTTTTTGAGGGTGTTCATTCATCTTCTTAAACAAAACCTCTAATGCATGGTGAACAGCTGAACCAAATGTCATATTTGGACTTTTGGCAGAAGGTACTTTGATGAAATTATTGAAATAAAAAGAAACCGGGCAGTGTAAGTATGCATTTAGGTGGGTGACACTGAGGGTATATTTTTCTAATAAACTATCTATAAACGGAGAATCTAATAGGTTTTCAGGCAATTTTACATCAAGCGTTTTCATAGCTATTTGTAAAAATTCATCTACCCATTTTTGGTCTAAATTTTGAACCAATTCTTCAACCAATCCTGATGCCCTCATTTCAGCTACAAACATACTAGGTTCTAATTCTTTTTCTTTTAAATCATGACCTGCATAAGCAACTACCAGTTGTTTTCTGGCTCTTGTCAGTGCAACATAAAACAACCTACGAGCTTCTTCCTGTTCATTTTCAGTTTGTTCAAATAAATTATCTGGCATAGCATAGGTGCCAGAATTGCCTGGCTCATCCCATTTTTTGGTGTTTGCGCCAATTATAAATACATGATCAAATTCCAAACCTTTGGCCCCATGTGCTGTTAAGAAATTCACTCCATTTTCATTGCAATACACACGTTCTGCAGGTAATTCTATTTTCCTGTCATTCATTAATTGAATCAACTGTGTCAAAGATGCTAATGTGTGGTTAGGTTTTTTATTGCAATGCAATTTGATGAAATCAAAAAAAGTATTGAGCACTTCCATTTGCCAACTTTGATCGGAACTACCAATGATTCTTGCCAATATACCAGATTCATTGATGATCTTCTCTATAAGCTCTTGAATGGTTAAATTGCCAACACTTTGTATAAGCGATTCAATCAAATTACAAAAATTACGAATTGCTTTGGTTTCTTGAGCTTGTTGGAACAAACTTTGTTGTTGCTTATCGGCTAATGTTTTTAATTCCTGACGCCAAGAGGTGCAGCGTTCGTTAAAGTTCTTTTTAGCAATTTCTGTTGACAAAGAAGCAAGTTCTAATAAAGGAATTTGAAATTCTTCGTAATGTAAAATCTCAAATAAAAATTCTTCACCGCTGTGTGGCTTCTTATTCTCAGCATTTAAATACAACATCAATTGTACTATTTTTTTCACCAGAGGTGTAAGCAACACATTTTCACGTTTTTTTAGATTGATACCAATGTGATTGGCTTGTAGGTATTTTACAATCAGTTCTGATTGGTTGTGATTCCTATACAAAACGGCAACCTCGTTCATGGAAACTCCTGATGCTTTTAATGCCAGAATTGATTGGGTAACTGCAGCAGCCTCGTGAATGGTATTGTAACAATTCCAAATAACAGGTTGGTAGGTTTGCAAATTTGCATGTGTTGCCTTGGCATGTAAACCAGCATCTTTACGTAAACGGGTTTGGTTGTTTGCAATTAAGGCAGCCGATACATCTAATATTTGTTGAGTGCTCCTGTAATTTTCTTTGAGTGATATGGTATGTAACTCATGTTCGTATTCCGATTTAAAGTGTAAAACATTTTCTACGTTTGCGCCTTGAAAACGGTAAATACTTTGGTCATCATCTCCAACAACAAAAACATTGGGTTTTTCCCAAAAATGAACCAATTGACTCAACAATTCATTTTGTGAACCACTGGTATCCTGAAATTCATCCACCAAAAAGTACAAGTATTTTTCTTGGTAATTGGCCAATAATCCTGGATGGTCTTTGAAAGCTTTAATGACCCATAAAATCATATCTGCAAAGTCATACCTATTAGCAGCAAGTAACAATTGTTGGTACCTCGCAAATAACAAAACAGCTGCTTTTAGCTGTTCCATTTTTTTTATTTCTTCGCCTATTTTAACGGTATTGAGGTCTCCTTTCTTAAAAGATGTCCCATCTTTTTTATTAACTGCCTTTTTGTAAATGTATTCCTCACGCTCTGGTAAAGAGGCTATGTATTCCTCTATTTTAGTCAGCAAAAATGAGGTTTCCCATGCTTCTTTTTTGATAACCTCAAATAGCTTTTTTAGCCTGGAAGTTTCGTAGTATTCATCTCCTGTATAACGCTTGAGTGGGTGTTGATTGGGCAACTCATCTACCATTTTTCTTAAAACTTCTTCTTGCTCCAATTCATCTATTGGGTCTAAACTGTTATAGCCAAACAATTCAAGGTTTTCTTGAATGACCATGTTGCAAAAAGAATGAAAAGTATGAATAGGAATGCGGTATGCATCAGGCCCTATGAATGAAACCAAACGCTTACGCATTGCAATGGTTCCAGAATCCGTATAGGTTAGGCAGAGAATGTTTTCTGGATTTGAATCTGTTTCGAGTAAAATATTGGCTGTTCTGGCTGCCAATATCTGTGTTTTTCCTGTTCCTGGTCCGGCTAAAACCAATACGGGTCCTTCAATTGATTTTACAGCTTCAAGTTGTTGGGGATTTAAATTTTGTAAAATCTCATTGAACTTTACAAGGAGTTCATCATTCTTTTGTTTCATGCGTTTAAAATACGATGAATACTCGAATGAAAAAATTCAAAAAATAAAAATTCTGATTCTGAACTAGTAAAAAAGCTTATTGTTTATCCAGCAATACAACAGCGTAAGCTACAATTCCTTCTTCACGACCAATAAAGCCCATTTTTTCGTTAGTGGTTGCTTTTACTGAAACGTCGTCAATGCCCACTCCAGCAAGTGCGGCAATATTGCTGCGCATTTGAATGGCATATGGCATAATTTTAGGTTTTTCACATACCACACTACAGTCTAAATTGATTACTTTGTATCCTTTTGAATGAATCAATTCAATGCATTTTTTAAGAATCAAACCACTGTTAATCCCTTCAATAGATTGATCAGTATTTGGAAAGTGTTCTCCAATGTCGCCCAATGCTAAAGCACCTAATACAGCATCTGAAATGGCGTGTAAAAGCACGTCAGCATCACTGTGGCCGAGAATGCCTTTTGAAGCAGCAATATCAACACCACCCAAAATAAAAGGCCTGCCAGCTACCAATTGGTGTACATCAAAACCAAAACCAATTCTCATCTTACTCTGGAATTAAATCTTCGTTTTTGTTCTCGTCTTTGCTTTGACTTGCAAAAGCATCAAAATCAAACAAGAAAGAAAACCTTAAAGTATTGTTCAATGGATGGTTTTGACCAAATGCTACCAAGTAAGATAAGTCTAGGGCAAATACACTGAACTTTAAACCAGTTCCAAAAGTCATGTAACGCCTGTTTCCTTTAGTTGGGCTTTCATGAAAATAGCCGGCTCTTAATGCAAATTGTTTGTCGTACCAATATTCCATTCCAGCACTGTAATTGATTTCTTTTAACTCTTCTGCAAAACCACCTGGTGAATCATAAAAAGACTGAATCATGCCTTGAAAAACTGGCACATCTGGGTCCATTCCTACCTCAATGATGCGCTTATTGTCTCTGTCTAAACTATCGTATCCTTGTTTATTTTGTAAATAAACTGGGTTGGTTGGCACCATTAATTTACTTGCATCCGCAGCAAAAGCGATGGTATTGAATTCGTCTATTACCAACTGGCTATAGGCACCCACCCTTAAATTAATAGGAATGAAATTTTGGTACTGTTGACTGGTGTAGGACATTTTAGAACCAATATTGGTAGCTGCAACACCAAACCCATAATTCAATTGGTACTTCTTGCCTTCAATTTTTACTTTGGTTTTGTTTTGGTAATAAGAGGTAATATCGGCGGCATAAGAAGTACCTGCTGCAACTGGTGTTTGTGATTGGTTAAAACCTCCAGCTAAATCAGAGCGGATATAACGGAAAGCAATACCTACCGAAAAATGGTCGGACAATTTAGTAGCATAACCTAAATCTAGAGCCAATTCATTGGGCGTATAATTACCTGTACTGTTTCCTACATTATCAGTAAAGTTAATCTGACCTAAAGAAAAATACCTCAATGATCCTGCTACAGCATCTCTTTCGCTCAATTTAGAATAAACAGATAAATAACCCATGTTGATATCGGGCACCAATTGTTTGAGCCATGGAGTATAAGAAAGAGAAACAGCTCCTTTTCTTTCATTGAAAGGAAACTTAGCCATGTTCCAATGTAAGGCGTTTGGGTCATTTGGTGTAGCAGCGCCTAAATCACCCATTCCACCTGCTCTAGAATCAGGGGTGATGGATAAAAATGGTACCGCAGTAGTGATGGTATTTTGTCTACCATCTAAAGCAGTTTTTGAGCCCCCTACAGTTACTTGTGAAAAAGTAACAGTATGTATACCTCCTATAAAAACTAACAAGGCAAAGGGTTTAGTAACCCATACAGATTTTAATCGCATCATAATCATTCAAACAAAAATAAGTGAAGTAGAGGTCAATTCAATAGCGAGCATTTAATTTAACAAAAGTAGTTTTTGGTATTGTTCAACGGTTTTCAAACCTGCTATCTTTAATTTGGCTTTGTAAATATACACCCCATTGGCCAATTGATCGCCATAATCATCTTTGGCATCCCAAGTAATCTGGTCAAAATGATTACCTGTTGCAATCCCCTCATAGGTTAGCGTTTTCACCAATCTTCCATCTACTGTAAAAACCTGAATACTAGCTTGTATGGCTTGTCCAGACTGGTTATGGTCAAAATGAAATGTTGTAAACGTGTTGAAAGGATTAGGGAAATTGAGCAAACGATCTATGACCGGAACCGCAGACTGTTTGATTTCAAAATCTAGTGTTGCTTCACTCACATTGTTAATTACATCAAAAGCTCTAAAAGTAAGCGTATGTTTACCAGGCTTTAAATCCTTGAACTGATAACGAACCTCGCCTTGTTTATAGGCATTGATTTGGGCCTGATAATAGTCGTTCAAGACTATCCGTTTGCTTTGGTCATTGTCTATGACCATTGTTAAATCTCTTCCAATTCCTCTCCCAGTGGTATTGATACCATTTTCATCAAATAATTTTGCAATGAACAATGGATTTTGATCGGTAATGCTTCCATTTACAAAATTTTCGTTGTTCAAAAACAAATGAAGAATCGGTCCCTCTTTGTCTTGTATCAATGAATCTGCTGTTGCACCAATTAACAACTGATTCGAATACCCTGATGCATCTATAGAATCACTTTTTGCATATGCAGAAAATTTACCCAAACCTACTTGATAAGAAATGTCTTTGGGTACAATAAAATCAAAACTGAACTTACCATTGTTAACACTTGACCGGCCTCTGTATATGACATTACTTTGCATCTGAAAACTCATTGGTAAACTTGCTTGTGGATTATTTACTAGTGTATTAAAGGTATCGGGTTTGTCAAAAATAACCGGAAATATTTCACCTTGAAAAGCGGTATTCATTTGACCATTCTTATGTGCTACATAACCTTCAATTCTTACTTTACTGTATGCTTTTAAAGTATCGATGAAATTTGAAATTGATTGATTGTTAACTTTATCAATTACAATCCTTTGTTGAGGAAAAGCCAATGTTAAAAATGGGTCGCCCAAATAAGTAAAGTTTCGTGTATTTTTATCTAGGTAGGCATTCTTAGTCAACATTAAGACTTTGCCTAGATTTGGCGGGTTCAATTGGCTAATTGAATCTAATCCAGCTTTTTCATAAAACTTCCTGTTAAGCACCTCATTTTGTCCTGAAAAAACCAAGCGAACCGTTGTAAACAATCCAATTCCTCCACCATTTGGATTCAATAGTACCAGCTCTCCTGCTGAAACTCTTGACGGATCGTCAAACCTACTAAATTCGCAAGTTGCTGTTAAAAATAACGGCAATTTATGACCATTGCTCCAACGGTTGATGTCGTCTATACCAAGCACTCGCTCTGCAGTTAAACCAACTTCCCCTCCATGACCAGTATAATTGAACAACAAACAACCCTTTTCAATGGCATCGTTCATTGCTCTGTTTGCTTCAGGATACCTGGCTCCTCCTGAGGTTACCTCTCTTGGATATGCATCTAAAAATATTTTTTTTATGTTATAAATAGGATACCTGGCAAACAAATTATTTGCCAATGCATTTGACTGGTTTTGATGAATGTTGTAATCTTCGTCATCTGCCATAAATACTACATTGTTTCTCCAATCTCCGAACGATTTGTTTTGACCATAGCTTATTATTTTATCTACGAGTGCATTGGCTTCTAACTCATTTGATACCGGCAAACGACCTAGTCCAATATCCATGAGCTCACCATTATCTGAACCGCTGTCCCATAAACCTTCATTTGCATCTAAAAAAGCTGTATAATCATCACTACAGTAGGATTCTGTAGGATCAAAAGATTCGTTGCTTTCAAAAACAGGGATAAAATTAGAATTGTTGGCAATACGATTTTTATAGTCATAGCTGGCTCTTCCAAACAACAATACATTTTGGGCAAAATCAGAGGGCGTTGGCGCATTGTTGTACAACAATTTTAAAAAATCTCTGACAGCACTAACATCACATGATCCACCAGAAAACTCATTGTAAATTTCTTGAATGTTTACCAACTGAATGGTGGTTCCACTTTTCTCAAAATGATGTTTTGCCAAACGTTGCGCCGGTTTATAAAATTCAGGATGGTAAACTATAATTCCATTTGAAGGACCAATACCATGTAAGTCTTGATTTGGAATGCTGCCTACAGGTTTGATTTGTAAAAAATTACTACCATCAAATGCACAAAACACCTTCAGCGTGTCAGTAGGTACAACAAATGAGACGATATTGTTTATAAAACTACCTTGAATTTCTGAGGGTTCAACGGGGTTAGTAACATCCCATATGGTTAGATTTCTTCCAGAAATAATATTGTATTTAGTGATATTCCCATTTCCTGCTGTTTGCTGATCCCTGATAAGAAAATTTCCAGTATTGTTTCTTAATTGTTGCCTAGCTTGTATTTCAAAAAAGTCAAGCCAAGCCATTCCTCCTGGGGCTCCTGGCTGGTATGAATAGGTTACATTCAAAGACCCAGTATTGCTTTTAAAACTAGATTGAATTTGATTGAGTGGGCATGCATAAGGTCTGTCATAACCACCAGCCACCGGCGAAAGTTGATGCTTCAAAACGGGTGCACCATTCACCGCAACATCAAATGTGCTTGATGCAATTGCTCTTCCTGTAACAGATGACTTAAGTAATATATTCTCAGCTGTAACTATATTAGGAATGGTTAAACTGATTGATTGTTGGGGCACTCTTGAAAACTCTTCGCCTAACCATACTTTGCCAGATTTGGTAAGATTAACTTTGTCTTGTTCATACAAATAAATGAAATCCCCTTCCGATGTCTCTTTGTTTGGAACTAAAGACTGATTTACAACTTTTACTCTTAATCCTGGAGAATTGGCAATTGTCAAAAAATAATAAACAGTGTCTGCATACAAATTAGATTGGTGCTCATACTGCTTGAGAGTTGTATTGAATTTCCAGTTGTCTATTTGTGATTGACCATAAAACAATATGAAATCATTGGTATTGAATTTACCGTCATTTTCACCTTTCACAATGATTGGAATTTCATGAAGGTCATCGTAACGAGCTGCACTATTTGCAGTTGGTAGCATGCCTGCTCCATTTCCATATAACTTGATGTTGCTTGGATTAATTTGATCTGGATTTACTCCTAAATTTTTAAGTCCATTATAATCTATTCTGAAAATACCGTTTTGAGTGGTTCCTAATTTGAACCATTCACCACTTGAAAGCACAGAATGTGTTGCCGTCTTGTTTGCAATTGACTGCTGCTTGTATTGTTTTGTTTTGATGACCAACTCGAATGCTTGCAATAACGAAATTTGTGTACCATTTTTTAGGATAGGTAAAATTGTGACTACTAATTGTGGTTGCTTCCTGGCAAATTTCAATTGGAATTTAAACTGATAAATGTTTTCAACACCTTCTAAAGGATAAGTGTTGTTTGACTGAGCTGATTCAAGCGGTATAAATTGAACTGATTCAATATCATTACCCTTTAAATCAATGACTTCAATATAGTAGGGTAATTTATCTAAATTGTTTAAAATGGCCCCTTCAAAAGTCGGATTGCCCGCTATAATTGGGCTGGAATGCCATTTTAATTGCCTTTTAATCTGAACTGTTTGAGCCATGGAAAGACTGAAACTCAGGCATAGCAGTAAAATTAAGAAACAATTTTTCAGTTTTTTTGTAGTTAAACAATGAAAATATTGGAATGTGGACTTCAAAATACTTATTATTGAAAATTGCTAATTGTGAATTTAAACGAAAACAAATAAAAACAAATTGTTTTATGGTTTAACATTATTTAGCATAAAACTTATTATTGCAATCTTAAAAAAAATTTCAAACGGAGCAAAAAGATAAATGACCTTCATCAAAACCTTTACCAAAAAGGTACATCTGTTCATATTCTTGTGGGCCCTATTTCAGGCTCCTTGCTCTTTTGCGCAAGACCCTCAATTTTCTCAGTTTTACGCAAACCCATTGTATACAAATCCTGCATTTGCAGGTACCCAAACAGTTGGGCGAATAGTTACCAATTTCAGACAACAATGGCCGGGTATTCCAGGTTCATTCAGAACAGGAACCGTTAGTTACGATGAGCATTTTGATGCCATTAACGGAGGGATAGGCATTCAAGCATCTTTTGACGAACAAGGTGTGGGTACATTAAGAACTGTTAACATCAGTGCCATGTACGCTTACCAAATTCCAGTAACAAGAAAGTTCACCATGAGAGCTGCAGTTCAGGTTGGTTTTATGCAAAAATCTGTAGATTTTTCTAAACTAACTTGGTACGACCAAATCAGTTTTCAAACTGGTTTTACCAAAGAAAGAAGCGCCGAGCTAGCTAGTTTAAATGGCGATTTAAATCCAACAATTACAATACCTGCTAACTTTGCAGCAGGAATAACTGGTTACAGCAAAAACTTTTATTTTGGTGTTGCTGTTCATAATTTATTGGAACCAACACAAGATTTCTTTAAAAGCATCAACACAGTAAAACCAAATATCATTCCACAAAGATATACAGCAAACTTAGGCCTTGTTATTCCTTTGGTTGAGAGTAGGAATCCAAAATACCAATCAAATTTATATCCTAATATTTTGTTCAAATCACAAAGGCAGTTCAACCAGCTAAATTTAGGTATGTATGCAAGTAGGGGCTCATATGTTGGAGGTGTATATTACAGAGCAAATACAGTGAACGCTGATGCTGTGATATTTTTGATAGGTATCCGAACGCCTAAAGTAAGAATTGGATATTCTTATGATGCTACCATAAGTGATGCAAGGCCAGGTGCTACCAATTCACATGAGGTTTCTTTGGCTTTTGAATTGAAAAAGAAAACACCTAAGAAATCACTCAGACCTATGAGGTGTCCTGAATTTTAATGGCATTTGAAATACACAAATGTTAAAGCAATACCAATTTCTGCATCCTATTTCAGAGCTCAAAAAAATAGCTTTGATAATTGGGGGTATATTTTTCTCTATCAGCGCTTTTTGTCAAGACCCTGAATTGAGTCAGTTTTATGCAGCTCCTTTGTACACCAATCCAGCAATGACTGGTGCAGCAAAAAATATACGTTTAGGTATTTCAGCAAGAAACCAATACACCGGATTGGCCAATAATTACCGTACAGCCGTTGCTGGGTTTGATGCATACATTCCAAAAGTGAAAAGTGGCATTGGCATGATCAGCTCTTATGATGTTGCTGGAGACGGCTTTTTAACTACCAGTTCTTTTTCAGCAATTTATTCATTCAATACACAATTGAACCGCGACTGGGCATTCAATGCTGCCATTCAAGGCGGATTGGTTCAAAAAAGATTTGACTTCAGTAAATTTATTTTTGAAGACATGATCGATCCTGTTCGTGGCCCAGTTTTACCAACAAAAGAAATTGTTCCCCAAGAAAATACGAGTTTCATGAATTTTGGTGCGGGTGTGCTTTTTTTTAACAAAAACATATATACAGGTTTGGCCGTTCACAATTTAACGGAACCCAATCAATCGTTTTACTACAAAAATGCCGACTCAAGCTCACTCAGACTGCCAAGACGTTACACTTTACACGCAGGTATTAATATTCCGCTAAACAATGCTAAATACGAGGAAGACCAAATTAGTTTGTCTCCAAATATTTTGTTCATGCAGCAAAGAAATTTTTTTCAGATGAACGCAGGCTTTTATGTCAAACAAAAGGCTTTAACCCTTGGTGCATGGTTTAGACAAACATCTAAAAATGCTGATGCTTTCATTGTAATGGCTGGTATGCGTTTCAGCGCTTTTAAAATAGGTTACAGTTACGATGCAGTTATCTCTAAAGCCGCTACAGTAGCGGTTGGCTCGCATGAGTTATCGCTGGTTATTGAACTAAAACCATCCTACAATAACAGACGTTTTGGAAAAGCAATCAAATGTCCTCAACTTTAATATTTGTTTAGAAGACTTTTTTTTATAAAAATTCCGTTATATTTGAAAATTACAAGAATTGACTCGGGCATTATCAAAAGCCCATGGCAAGTCTTGGAAACACAAAAAAATAAATTGAAACTGAAATGAAAATGGGTTCAAAATCATTGGTATTCGCACTCGTAGGATCATTGTTGGTAGGCGCCATCTCTTGTAACAGAGCAGGAAAATCTAGCACTACAGGATGGAAATACAACGACTCTAAATGGGGTGGATTTGAAAAACACAAATTCAAAGAACAAGAAACGGGTCCGGGATTGGTGTTTGTTGAAGGTGGAACTTTCACCATGGGAGCAAGTGAGCAAGATTTAACTTACGACCACAACAACCTCAAGCGCAGAATTTCGGTAAGTAGTTTTTATATGGATGAAACTGAGGTAACCAATTTCCACTATTTGGAATACTTACATTGGATCATGCGTCAGTATGCTGACAACCCAGTTATTTACAAAAACGCTTTGCCTGATACATTGGTTTGGAGAAACAAATTGTCATACAACGAACCTTATGTATTGTATTATTTGAGACATCCAGCTTATAGAGAATATCCTGTAGTAGGTGTAAGTTGGGTTCAAGCCAATGAATATTGCAAATGGAGAACCGACCGTGTAAACGAAATGATTATGGTACGCGAAGGCTTGATCAATTTGGATATACAAAAACAAACAGGCGAGCAAAACTTCAACACGGAAGCTTATTTATTGGGCTTATACACTCCTTCTGTTAAAAAAGAATTGAGAGATTATGCGCCAGGAGGCAAAACCAGACAAGTAAGAATGGAAGATGGTATTTTATTACCTAGCTACCGTTTACCAACTGAAGCAGAATGGGAATATGCTGCTAACGGATACAAAACTGCTTCTTTCAATGAAAACATTGATGTTAAACGTATCTATCCTTGGAATGGATTAACCCTTCGTAGAAGCGACTCTGAAAAATCAAGAGGTAGAATGTATGCGAACTACACACGTGGACGTGGCGACGGAGCGGGTATTGCAGGTAACTTGAACGACAAAGCCATCTATACTTACAAAGTAAAAGACGAGAGTTTTGTACCGAATGATGCTGGTTTATACCATATGGCTGGTAACGTTAGCGAATGGACCAACGATGTATACCGTCCATTGAACTTAGAAGACATGACTGGCTTTAACCCATACCGTGGTAATAGCTACAAAAAATACAAACAAGATGCGGATGGCTATATTTCTGAAAAAGACAGTTTGGGTCGTTTGATTTACGTGGATGTAACTGAAGAAGACAATAAAAATAGAAGAAACTACAAAAGATCTGATAACATTGGCTTCAAAGATGAGCTTCAATATACAGATTTGGAGCAGAAATATGATTTTGGTGTAACTTCATTGATTGACAATGCCGCCAGAGTTTACAAAGGTGGTTCATGGTCGGATAGAGCTTATTTTATGAGTCCTGGTACTAGAAGGTACCTAGACCAAGAACAATCTACTGCCAACATCGGTTTCAGATGTGTAATGGACCGTGTGGGTGACATGACTAAGAAAGGTAACTAAGTATTCCAATACTTCATTAAAAAAGCCCTGCAACTATGTTGCAGGGCTTTTTTAATGCTTTAAACTGTTGAATTAACCAATCAAATCTAACAAAGATTCTAATTTCATGCCCCTTGACCCTTTTAAAAACACAAATGCCTGATTGAGTGGATTCGCTTGTAAGTATGTTCCACATTCTTGGGTATTGCTGAATTTTTTATATGCTGATTGGGTCTTGCTAAAAGCAGTGCCTAGCAACCAAACTTGTTCATGCTTGAGTCCAAGTTCCAAGCATAAATTCACAATGGCTTGGTGCTCTTCTGCCTCAAACCTACCCAGTTCAAACATGTCTCCCAATACCAGAATTTTGTTTTTACCGGGCATGGCCATGAAATTTTTAATGCTCAATTCCATACTGCTTGGGTTTGCATTGTAGGCATCTAAGAATATTTTGTTATTTGTTTTTTCAATCAATTGAGAACGCAAATTACTCGGTTTATACGCCTGAATACCCCTTGCAATATTGGTATTGTCCATTTTAAAATGGGCTCCAATGGCTACAGCAGCAGCTATATTGTCAAAATTATAACTGCCACTCAGTACGCTTTCAACGGTTATGTCTTCAGCTATTTCAAATTTTATGAACGGTTGCAACTGAATGGCTTTGAGCGACACCTCTGCTAATGAATTTTTGCCATCACAATTGGCAGCATAAGTAATTATGGTTGAAACTCCTACTGACATTGAAAGCAAATCGGAATCGTTTTTGTTTACAAAAGCAGTGCCTTTATTCAAACTTAAATAATCATAGAGTTCTTTGTTAGAACGTTTCACACCCTCAATGTCTCCAAAGCCCTCTAAATGGTCTTTTCCATTGTTTGTAACCAAACCTAAATTGGGTTTTGCAATGGTACACAATAACCAATTTTCGCCTTCATGATTTGCTCCCATTTCAATCACTGCTATTTGATGCGAGGCATCTAACATCAATAGTGTCAAAGGTAGTCCAATATGATTGTTTAAATTACCGGGTGTTGTGTGCACCTTGTATGTTTGACTCAACACCGAGTTCAACAGTTCTTTTGTGGTTGTTTTACCATTTGAACCTACAATGGCTATAACTGGAATATTCAACTGCTCGCGGTGGAAAGTAGCTAAATCTTGTAAAGTTTTTAAACAATCTGCTACCAAAATATACTTACCGTTCTCTTTAAAATAGCTTATTTCATCAATCAATACGCATGCAGCGCCTAATTCGAGCGCCTTTTCAGCAAAAGAGTTTCCATTGAAGTTAGCCCCCTTCAATGCAATAAAAAAACAGCCGTTTGTTATTTTTCGGGTATCTGTGCAAACCACCGGGTGCATTAAAAATCGTTGGTATATCGCTTCAATAGTCATAATTTAGTGTTTTCAAATTCTGTTAGGCAATTAAGTTAATTTTACAACAAATTTCATCATACATGAAAATCTTCAATATTGTCTTTTTTATATGTTTAAATATTCAAATAGCATTTGGACAATCACTCTTTTTTATCAGAGATAACCATGTTAAAATGCTCAATCCATTTGGCTCAGATACTCTTTTAAATGCTTTTACAGGAGGTTTGAATTCGCCACAATTTTCTGAGATAGATTTAAACAATGATGGCAAACAAGACTTATTTGTTTTTGATAGAACAGGTAACAGTATACATACATTTACCAGACAAAATGATGGAAGTTTTTTATTTGCACCTATTTATGCATCGCAATTTCCAAAGTTAAACTCATGGGCTTTACTACGAGATTATGATGCAGATGGAAAGCCTGATATTTTCAGTGAAGTGGATTTAAATGCACAACCAGAAAAAGACAAGCTCATCTGGACTCAAGGTATTCGATACCTAAAAAACACAAGCATTGGCAATCAACTTTCATTTTATCAATCAAAAAATCAACTGTTTGACACTGGCACAGTTGCTTTACCACCCTCAAACATAGGTATTCAAAATATGGATATTCCATCTATTGAGGATATGGACAATGATGGGGATTTAGATTTACTCTATTTTGGATATGGTAAAAATACCTTTTCTTATGCTCAAAATGTTAGTGTAGAAAGTGGTTATGACAATGATTCATTGTTGTTTGTATTCAGAGATGAATGCTGGGGTTACACGAGTTATTTGGTAAACAAAAACGGCTTCAAACTTCATGACAATTCGCCTTGTTATACCAATTACAAAGCCCACGGTGCACACAATGGAAGTTCTGTTTGTTTAATTGACGTGAATGGTGATGGTGCAAAAGAAGTATTGTATGGTGATGTAGGATTCAGCTCTGTGATTTTGTTACAAAACGGAAAATTGAAAAACAGTTTAGGAAGAGACTCTATAGTTGATCAAGATACAGCATTTCCAAGAGAGACAGTTGCAGCTAATATTGAAATTTTTCCAGCCAGCTTCAAAATAGATGTAGATGCTGATGGTAAAAAAGATTTATTAATTGCACCTAATTCCGATATAGGTGGCAGAACAACTAGAATGATTCATTATTTCAAAAACGTAGGCATTAACAATGAAGACAAATACCAATTTATAAACGATGATTTTTTATCCAGTACCATGCTGGATTTAGGAAGTGGCGCAAAACCAATTTTTGTTGATGTTGATGCGGACAACGACCAAGACATTGTAATTTGTACTCAAGGGGAATACACACAAACAAAAAATGCCAACGATAGAATGGTATTGTTATTAAACAAGTCCGCTAAGAATCAAGTTTATTTTGAATTAGCTGATACCAATTTTTTAAGTATAAATACCAACGCCGGAACCAATACCATTTACCAAATGCATCCATGTTTTGGAGATTTAAACGGTGATGGTAAAGCTGACTTATTGATTGGAGACCTCAACGGTAATTTCCACTTTTTCCAAAATAACAGTGCTCCAGGTAAATTTAACAATTTCGAAAAAAAATCTGGGTCATATTATAATATGTATGGAGGCACATACATTACCCCTCAACTTGTAGACATGAACAATGATGGCACTTTAGACATCATTGCTGGAAGAAAAAATGGAAGTTTGGTTTATTTTCAAAACAAAGGCACAGCTACTGAACCGCTATTCGATAGCAAACCCAATCTAGACTCTATTGGCAATATCAGCAGTGCAGACTTCTTTGATTATGGCAATTCGCGTTATTATTTTGATGGCTATTCTGTTCCTTTTGTTTGTGATTTAGACATGGATGGTAAAAAAGAACTCATTTTAGGAGGCAATGATGGTTCAATTGCATTGTATCCAAACTTTGATTTGTTACCTGGCAGAATATACGAACCAATTCATACGCTTTTTAAAGAAGACAGTTCCGCAAAAAGTGCTGCTGTTAAATTTGGAAAAAGAAGTGCTGCTGTTGCAGGGGGTTTCTTGCCAAATAGTCCCCCTACATTGGTTGTAGGAAATTCAAGGGGCGGAATTGAATTGTTTGACATACAACTCAATGGCATCATCAGCGGAATTGAAAAATTTAATGTAGTTAAACCTCAAATTAACCTGTATCCTAACCCAGTAAACGATGAACTCAACATACAAACAAACAGTAATATTCCACTTAAAAAGGCAATTTTGTATGATTTGCAGGGTAAGTTGTTGGCCTCTCATGAACTGGAAAACAACAATTCTATTCTAAATATTGCTGCATACAAACCAGGCTTGTACCTTATTTCCATAGAAAATAGCTTAAATCAAATTTTCTTTTACAAGATCTTAAAGAATTAAGCGTGATTAAATTCTAATTTACTGCATAATTTAGGTCTTGTTATTTATTTTTGTTCAAAATTAAAAACATGTACGGAGCATTAGAAAATCAACTTAACCAAGAAATTAAATCCATTAAAGAAGCCGGACTATACAAGCAAGAGCGCATCATTACAAGTCCACAAGGAGCCAAAGTTAGCCTCAATGATGGTAAAGAAGTTTTGATTTTTTGTGCCAATAATTACTTGGGGTTGTCATCACATCCTACAGTAACTCAAGCAGCTAAACAGGCAATAGATACTCATGGTTTTGGAATGAGCTCAGTGCGTTTTATCTGTGGTACTCAAGACATCCATAAAACCTTAGAACAAAAAATTGCCCAATTTTTAGGCACAGAAGACACCATTTTATATGCTGCAGCATTTGATGCCAATGGTGGTGTATTTGAGCCATTATTCAATGAAGAAGATGCCATTATCAGCGATGCGTTGAATCATGCGAGTATCATAGATGGTGTTCGCTTATGTAAAGCCGAGAGACACAGGTATGAGCATAACAATATGACTGATTTGGAAGAAAAGCTCAAGTCAACTCAACATTGCAGAAACAGAATCATTGTAACTGATGGTGTATTCAGTATGGATGGGACCATTGCTCAATTAGACAAAATTGTTGAGCTGGCTGAAAAATACAATGCTTTGATTATGGTTGATGAATGCCATGCCAGTGGATTTATGGGAAAAACTGGAAGAGGAACCCATGAATACAATGAGGTAATGGGTAAAATAGATATCATTACCGGTACGTTAGGTAAAGCATTGGGTGGTGCCATGGGTGGTTTTACATCAGGAAAAAAAGAAATCATCGACCTGCTCAGGCAAAGATCAAGGCCTTATTTATTTTCCAATACACTAGCACCTTCAATTGTTGGTGCTGGAATAGCCGTTTTTGACATGTTAAGTGCCAGTACTGAACTAAGAGACAAGCTTTGGGAAAATACAGCGTATTTTAGAAAATCTATTACAGCAGCGGGTTTTGATATCAAACCAGGCGTCCATCCTATTGTACCAGTTATGTTATACGATGCCAAGCTTTCTCAAGATTTTGCCGCAGCATTATTAGAGGAAGGTATTTATGTGGTTGGTTTTTATTACCCTGTTGTTCCAAAAGGTCAAGCAAGAATTAGGGTTCAGATCAGTGCAGGTCACGAGCGTGAAGACATAGACAAAGCCATTGCCGCATTTATCAAAGTAGGTAAAAACTTAAAAGTGATTTCATAACCTGTGTTAACATTTACTTAACATTAAATAAATGTTGAATTAAACTAATGGTAACATTGCGCTAACTTCCATCATTAATTGGGGGTTTAGCTTTGCGGCAGATCAAAACAAACATGAACTGCCGTAAATTTAAAACACTTCTTTTAGTAGGAATTTTACTATTTCTTAACCAAACCTTAATAGCACAGAACGGAAGTATTACCGGAAAAATCAATGATGCTAAAACGGGAGAAGAACTTATTGGGGTAACAATAACATTAGAAGGAACTTCAATTGGTACAACCTCTGATTATGAAGGAAATTTCAAATTGCAAAATATCAAACCTGGTATTTACAACATAGTATTTTCTTATGTTTCTTATGCCAAAAAAACGCTTCAAGGAGTTACAATCGCTCCAGGAAAAACTGAAACAATTAATGTTGGTTTGAAGGCAACTAACAAAGAATTAAATGAAGTTGTTGTTCAAGCAGAACTAAAAAGAGAATCGGCAGCAACTTTATTGGTACAACAAAAAAATGCCAGTTCTATTTCTGATGGATTGTCTACTGAAGTGATTCGTAAAACACCAGACCGAAATACAGGCGATGTACTAAAGCGTGTTAGTGGCGCAACTATTCAAGACAATAAGTATGCTGTTATTAGAGGTTTACCAGACCGTTACAACGCAGCATTTATAAATGGCTCTCCATTACCAAGCTCAGAGCCAGACAGAAGAGCATTTGCTTTTGATATATTTCCAGCTAACCTGATTGATAATTTAGTAATCATCAAATCAGCAACACCCGATTTGTCTGGTGAGTTTGCAGGTGGAATCATTCAAGTTAAAACCAAAGACATTCCTGAAAAAGATTTTTACCAATTGAGTATTGGTAGTTCTTACAATACCCTTACCACATTCAAACCCTTCTTAAAAAATGTTTCAGGAAAAACAGATTTATTGGGCTTAGATGATGGTACAAGAGGCTTACCAAATGCCTTTCCTGATAACAAAACTATGACTGATTATCAGAAAAATATCCAAAACATGTCTGATGTAAAACGGCTGGTTTCAGTAGCAAACTTACTCCCCAATAATTTTGCCATTCAACAAAGCAATGGACTGCCAGGTACTTCTTTGCAATTCAGTATGGGTCAGACCAAAAAATTACAAAAAATTGAATTAGGAAGTGTGTTTGCCTTAACGAGTCAAGTTACTCCTAACTATCAAGAAATTCTGAGAAAAGATTATGACAACAATGGCACTTTGTTCGAGTATGTTGATCAACAATCAACCACAAATACTCTTAATGGGTTGTTGTGGAATTTCAGTATCAAAGGAAAAATGAATAAAATTTCTTTTAAAAACATTCTGAATGTCAATACCAATGACCAAACTACTATGCGTTCTGGTAAAGATTTTATGAATGATTTTGACCAAGTGTCTTATGCCATGTGGTATACACAAAATATTTTAAACAGCCATCAAATCAATGCAGAACACGTACTACGCAACCAAAAGACAAAAATAAACTGGTCGCTTGCTTACAATAAATTGAATAGAATTGTTCCTGATTTTAGAAGAATACGCTACCAAAAACCCTTTGTTACAGACCCAAATGCACCAGAAATTAGCTATTCCGTTCCAATTCAAGCAACAGCACAACCTGAAATAGCAGGTAGGTTTTTCTCAACACAAAATGACAACAGTTATAGTGGCAATGTTGATTTGAGCACCCCAGTTAAAACAGGAACAATTAAACATGAAATCAAAACAGGTGCTTATTTTCAGTTGAGGGATAGAAATTTTGATGCCAGACAATTGGGCTATAGCTTATCTCCAGCACACCAATCTTCATATACCAATGTTTATATTAACATGCCTGTAAATGAAATTTTTTTAGCAAATCACATAGACACCAATGGATTTGTATTAAAAGAAGTAACTACCCCAACAGATGCCTACACAGCATCTAGTAAACTTTTTGCAGGATACCTTAGAATTGATAGCAAATTTGGCGCAAGGCTCAAATTAATTTACGGTTGTCGTGTAGAGGCTTACAACCAAAAATTAAGCACATTTAGAACAGGAATCAATGAAAAGTTTGAAATAGATACTTTGGTAACTGATTTCTTACCCTCTTTAAACCTTGTATATGAATTAACTGATAAAATCAATTTGAGGGCATCCTATTCTCAAACAGTATCAAGACCTGAATTCAGAGAGTTAGCATCTTTCCAATTTTATGATTTCAATGATTTGTTGTTAGTAGAAGGAAATTCAAATTTAAAAAGAACCTTGATTTCAAATTACGACATGCGTTTTGAATGGTACCCAACTGCTGGGCAAGTGGTTTCGTTTTCTGTATTTTACAAAGCATTCGATAACCCAATTGAGAAAATTCTATTTTCAGGTGGTAATCCAAGAATCATGACTTATCAAAATGTTCCTAAGGCTACAAACTATGGAATTGAATTTGATTACAAATTGAATTTAGGTAGGTTACTCAACACAACAGAAGGGCATTTTCTATCAGAGTTTAATTTGTTGGGCAATTTTGCCTATATACAATCCAAGGTAGATTTGTCATCAGTGATTGCAAAAGAAACTACCGAAAGACCCCTACAAGGACAATCTCCTTACATAATAAATACAGGTATTCAGTATACACATCCTAAACAAGCCTGGGGAGCATCTTTGATGGTAAACAGAATTGGTGAAAGAATTACCAATGCAGGCAATTCAGAATATGCCAGTTACTGGGAAAATCCAAGGACAATAATAGATTTACAATTGAATAAAACATTGTTTAAAAATCTTGACTTAAGATTAGGAATCAGAGATTTACTCGCGCAGAACATCATATTCTATCAAAATAAAGACAATAACCAACAATACGATTCAGCAAAAGATGCTGTTATTTGGTCATATAGAGTTGGTTCAAGCTACTCGCTTTCTGCTACCTATAAATTTTAACGCATCACTTTTTTTTAACAAATAGTTCATACAATTACTATAAGTTAATACTTACCTCACATAAAATTAACATACAAGGCAGAAGTTTGTGCTTGTATTACCTAATTGTGAAAATATAAAATGAAAAAACTCACCGCACTTTTTGTTTTTTTATGCATGGCATTGTTTGGCTATGCACAAAGTAACTTTTTTACTCCTACCACATACCGTGGCGCATTGTCACCAGATTCCACCAAAGATTGGACATTGGGATGGACGAATTTTGACCCACAAAACACTGCTTACCCTACCGCTACTGAAACCATTAATGGGGGCG